>NZ_LT629695.1:0-680015 GCF_900099705.1 Agrococcus jejuensis | reverse complement strand
CTCGACCGCACGAACGTCGGCTTCGCCGAGGAGGCCCTCGAGATGGATCGCGGCATCTCTGCTGCGGCCTTCGCCTTCGGCGCCGGCGTGTTCTTCATCGGCTACGCGATCTTCGAGATCCCGTCGAACCTGCTGCTCAAGCGGTTCGGCGCCCGCTTCTGGCTCGCGCGCATCGCGATCACGTGGGGCATCGTCGCGTCGGCGTTCGCCTTCACCACGAACGACACGATGTTCATCGTCCTGCGCTTCCTGCTGGGCGTGACCGAGGCGGGGCTCTTCCCCGGCGTGATCATGTTCCTGGCGGAGTGGTTCCCCAACAAGGTGCGCGTGCAGATGTTCGCGCTCTTCTACCTCGCGCAGCCGTTCTCCCAGATGCTCGGCGCGCCCCTGTCAGGCGGGCTCATCTCGTTCGGGGACCAGGTCACCCCGTGGCACGGCTGGCAGGTGATGTTCTTCGTCGAGGGACTGATGGCCGTCATCGCCGGCATCGCCGCGCTCTTCTTCCTGACGAACTCGCCGCAGCAGGCGAAGTGGCTCGACGACGACGAGAAGGGCGCATTGACACGGGCCATGGCAGCGGAGGACGAGGTGCGAAGCGCCGACGGCCCGACCGGCATCTGGAAGGCGATGGCCAGCTGGAAGGTCTGGTACTTCACGATCATCTACTTCTGCCTGCAGATCGCCGTCTACGGCACGACCTTCTACCTCCCGCAGCAGGTCGCTGGGCTGCTGGGGCAGTCGGTCGGGTGGCAGGTGGGCCTCGTGTCGGCCATCCCGTGGCTCGTCGGCCTCTTCGCCTGCTATCTCTTCGGCCGTCGAGCCACGACGGTCATCAGGCGCCGCCGCTACGGCACCCTCTTCTTCGTGCTCACGGGCGTCTTCATCCTCGGCTCCGCGCTCGCGGGGGCCATGCAGCAGCCGATCATCGGCATCCTGTGCATCACGATCGCCGTAGCGAGCTTCCTCTCGGTCGGACCCATCACATGGTCGTTCCCGACGGCGTTCCTGACCGGCGCGGCAGCGGCGGCCGGCATCGGCCTCATCAACTCGCTCGGCAACCTCGGCGGCTTCGTCGCGCCGATCATGCGCACCGCCGTGAACGAGGCGGCGCCGACCGACAGCGGCGCGTGGGGCGTCGTCTCGCTCGGCGTGTTCGCGTTCGTCGCCGCCGCGATGTTCGCTGCCACGAGGTTCTTCCGCGCGAAGTCCGACGCACTCCTCGAGGAGTCGGCGCCGCAGCACTGAGCCGAGGCGCTCGCGCCTCCCCAGACCTCGACGCCGAGCGGGTCCAGCGACACCGCGCTCGGCGTCGAGCCCTGCCCGCGGCGGGTGCGAGCGCGCGCACCCCGATAGCCTGGACGCAGCTGGCCCCTGCCACCCCTGCCGAAGGAGCCACACGATGGCCGAGACCGTCTTCCAGCATCCCGATCGCAACCTCGCGATGGAGCTCGTCCGCGCGACGGAGGCCGCCGCCATCCGCGCCGTCCCCTTCATCGGTCGCGGCGACAAGAACGCCGCCGACAAGGCCGCCGTCGACGCCATGCGCACCTTCCTCGGCACCGTCGCGTTCGACGGCGTCGTCGTGATCGGCGAGGGCGAGAAGGACGAGGCGCCCATGCTGTTCAACGGCGAGCACGTCGGCAACGGTCGCGGCCCGTCGTGCGACATCGCGGTCGATCCCATCGACGGCACGTCGCTCACGGCCGCCGGCCGTCAGAACGCGCTGAGCGTCATCGCCGTCGCCGACCGCGGCACGATGTACGACCCCGTCGACGCGTTCTACATGGACAAGCTCGTCTGCGGCCCCGAGGGCAAGGGCGTCGTGTCGCTCGCGCAGTCGATGGGCGACAACATCCGCGAGCTCGCGAGGGCCAAGGGCAAGGACGTCGCCGACATGGTCGTCGCCGTGCTCGACCGCCCGCGCCACGCGGCGCTCATCGATGAGATCCGCGCCGCGGGCGCCGGCACGCGGCTGCTGCTCGACGGCGACGTCGCCGGCGGCATCAACGCCGCACGATGGGAGTCGCGCATCGACCTGTGCGTCGGCACGGGCGGCACGCCCGAGGGCGTCATCACGGCGTGCGCAGTCAAGGCGCTCGACGGCGTCGTCGAGGGTCGTCTCAACCCGCAGTCCGCCGACGAGCACGCGAAGGTGCTCGCCGCAGGGCACGACCTCGACCGCATCCTCACGGTCGACGAGCTGGTGACGAGCGACAACACGTACTTCGTCGCGACGGGCGTCACCGACGGCGGCCTGCTCGACGGCGTGCGTCGCAAGGGTCCGCTGATCCGCACCGAGTCGCTCGTGCTGCGCTCGAAGACCGGCACCGCCCGCCGCGTCATCGCCGAGCACCTCGCGTCGAAGTGGCTCGACCGCGACGCCGAGCGCGCGGGCTGACGCTCCAGATACCTCGATCGTCGTACGACCCCCGGCACGCTCTGGCGCGCCGGGGGTCGCGCCATCACTGGGATCTCTGGAATCTCGCGCACGCATCGTGCAGTGTGGGGGACAGATCGCAGCATGTGAGCGATCCGTCTCGCTCGACCGCACCGAACACGCGCAACGGCTCGATCCCGTGCACCGTCGTTGCGGCGATGGGGGACGGCTGCGCGCAGATGCGTCGATCCTTCCTTCCCCCGAACAGGAGCCCGAATGCCCACCATCGACACCGGGGCAGCGACCCCGACCGAGGCCACGGCCTCGAAGCGCCGTTCGCGCAGCCGCAAGATCCGCGCCGTCCTCGCCGGAGGCCTCGTGCTCGGCATCGGCGCGGCCATCACGCTCGCGGCCTGGACCGACAACGAGTACGCGACCGGCACCTTCACCGCCGGCACGTTCAACATGCAGGGCTCCACGACCTCGGCGACGACCGGCTTCTCGGACCACACGTCGGCGGCGGGCGCCGCGGCGCTCACGTTCACGGCGCCGTTCAACAACCTCTCGCCCGGCCAGGTCGTGTACTCGCCGTTCTGGGTGCGCCTCGCGGCGAACACCACGAGCGCCGCGACGCTCGACCTCGTCGCGCTCACCTCGACCGACACGGCGCCGGGCACGAACTCGGCGAACCTGTCGTACACGGTCTACGCCATCGGGGCCACGGCGGCGTGCGACGCGACCGTGACCTCGGGCACGCCCGTCGTCATGGGCACGGCCACGACGCTCGCGCCGAACGCCAACGTCGCCGGCGCGACGCCGAACCTGCCCAACGGCTCGCCCGTCACGGCAGCCGGCACCGCGACGCAGCTCTGCTTCGTCGTCACGGCGGGCTCGGGCCTCACGCAGGGCGGCTCGACGACCGCGACCTGGCAGTTCACGGCGACCTCGACGATCTAGTCGAACGCATCCGGGCATGGGAAGGCACGCAGCACCGCGTCGCACCCGCGCGAGCCGTTGGCTCGTGCGGGTGCGCGCCGTGCTCGCGGGCGGCCTCGTGCTCGGCATCGGCACCACCGCGACGCTCGCGGCCTGGAACGACTCGGAGTACGCGACCGCCACGGTGACCGCGAGCCGCTTCGGCATCGAGGGCAACATCAACGCCACGGGCTTCACCGACCACGCGACGAGCCCCGGGCCCACGCTGACGTTCAGCCCCGTCACGTCGCAGATGTCGCCGAACACCGTCTCGTTCTCGTCGCTCGTCATCCGCACGACCGCGACGACGAACATCGGCGGATCCCTCGTCATGTCGACGTCGTCGGCACCCTCCGACGCGACGCTCGCCGCCCAGCTGCAGTACGCGGTGCGCGTCGTCACCGCCGGCACGACCTGCAACCAGGCCGTCTTCGACGCGGCGTCGACCGCGGCGAACATCATCGTGCCCAACGGCACGACCCTCACGACCGCCGTGCCCGCCAACACGCAGTCCCTCACGGCCGCGGCCGGCAACACGGTCACGTACTGCGTGCGGCTCTCGATGCCTTCGACGGCGCCGAGCAGCGTGCAGGGACTCACGACGAACGTCACGTGGCAGTGGCTCGGCACCTCGTCGGCGTGATGCCGCGCGCCGCGACCGCGGCCGCCCTCGCGCTCGCGCTCTCGCTCGGGGTGCCCGCGGCCGCCCACGCCGCTCCCGCGCGCACGATCATCCAGGGCGACGTGCTGCGCCTCGAGTCGGTGCAGGACGTCGAGGCCATGGCGGCGATGGTGCCGGGCGTGCCCGTCTCGTGGGACGTGGGCGTGAGCGCCTCGCGGGCCGACGGCGACATCGCGCTGCAGCTCGAGGTCGACGCGACCGACGAGGCGTTCTCGACCGTCATCGCGTCGTGCGCCGTCGCATGGGATGCCGATGGATGCGCCACCGGCGAGGCCATCCTCGCCGAGGCACCGCTCGACGACGGCGTCGTCGTGCTCGGCGAGCAGCCGTCGGGGGAGCAGCGCTGGTACCGCATCGCGGTGGTGCTCGACATCGACCTCGGCGACCACCGCGCCGACCTCGTCTTCCGCGCCACGGGCCTCGGCGACGACGTCGCGAGCGGCGGCGACGTCGGCCTGCCGCCCACGGGCCTCGACGTGCCCGGCCTCGGCATTGGCCTCGCGATCATGGCCGTGGGCGGCGGCATCCTGCTCGCGGCGCTCGCGCGACGTCGCCGCGAGGTGGACGCGTGATCGGGTCGCGGCTGGGCCGCCTCCGCCTCGCGGTGCTCGGGGGCGTCGCCGCGCTCGGTCTCGTCGTCGCCGCCCACCCCGTCGCGGCTGCGTGGAGCGACCCGGAGCTCGCCACGGCGTCGGCGACGGCCGGGACCGTCACGGCACCCGTCGGCACGACGTGCGTGCGGCAGACCAACAACACGCAGGCCGTCTTCAACTGGTCGCAGGCCGCGACCGGACTGACGCGAAGCGGCTACTTCGTCGGTCTCTACGCCGTCGGCGCGACGACGCCGCAGCAGTCGGCCACGATCGCCGCAGACCGAACGTTCGTGACCGTCAGCGCTGGCACGGGCCTCAACGCCAACACGACCTACGAGATCCGGGTGAATGCGACCAGCGGCACGTGGTCGTCGGCCATCATCGTCGGCCGCTTCACGATGGGCACGACGAACGCGACCATCGCGTCATGCACGTGGTGACGACGTGCGCGACGCCGGTCGGTCCAGGGAGGCACGAGTAGCGTGAGGCGGCATGCGGGAGACGCGAGCGGATCGGCGATCGACGCCGAGGGTGCCGCGACGTCTGCCGTGAGCGACGAGCAGCAGCCGCCGCAGCATGCCGCGGGACGCGGACGCCATGCATCGGCGTCGCGCGTCGTCGACGACGGGCTCGACGCCGTCGCGGGCCTCGAGGCGGCCACGGCTCCCGATGCGACGAGCTCGTCGACCGAGTCCGCGAGCGACGTCGCACCGGCGCGAGCGTCCGCTGCGGTCGCGGCACCCGTGGTCGCGGCCGGGGCGCCGCCCGCCGAGCCGCAGAGCCCCGTCGACGCGATCGTCGACGCCGCCGCGCCCGAGTACGTGCCTCGCGCCCGAGGGCGCGGCATCGGGCGCCGGGCTCGCGGCGTCGTGGGCCGCATCCTGCTCGACGTGCTCGCGCTCGCGGGCCTCGCGTGCATCCTGCTCGTCGCCACCTCGTTCCTCTTCAAGATCTCGATCGTCATGTTCGCGACCGGGTCGATGTCGCCGACGATCCCGGCGGGATCCATCGCGTTCGTGCGCGAGATCCCGGCGTCCGAGATCGCCGTGGGCGACGTCGTGACGGTCGACCGCTCGGAGTCCGACCAGCTGCCCGTGACGCACCGTGTGATCGAGATCGTGGATGCGTCGGAGGACACCGTGATCTTCCGCATGCAGGGCGACGACAACGACCAGCCCGACCCCGAGGCGTACGTCGAGACCACCGTGCGGCTCGTCATGTGGTCGATCCCGGGGCTCGCGAACGTCATCGTGCAGTTCCAGAACCCCTTCGTGCTCGGCGGCATCACGCTGGGCGCGACCGTGCTCGTGACGTGGGCGTTCTGGCCGCGCGATCAACGAGCGCAGACCGTCGCGGCGTCGCAGCACGCCGACTGACGTCCCCTCCCCGCGGCAGTCCACGCGGCTGAGCCCACATCCGATGCGCCTCGGCGCATCGAACGTGCGCGCGAACCTGCGAATCGCATGGGCATTGCGGCATGCGCCGTTGACACTTGGGGGACAAGCAAGGACACTTGAAACGTCCTCATGTCTCTTGTCCGGTTCGGAGTCCGCTCATGCATGCCCACGACAGCGCCGCGGAGGTCGCGGCCCCCACCACGATCGACCGCCGCCGTTCGCGGAGTCGCAAGATCCGCGCCGTCCTCGCCGGCGGCCTCGTGCTCGGCATCGGTGCCGCCATCACGCTCGCCGCCTGGACGGACAACGAGTACGCGACCGGCACCTTCACGGCCGGCACGTTCAACATGCAGGGATCGACGACGTCGGCGACCGCCGGCTTCGCCGACCACACGTCGTCGGGCGGCGCGGCTGCGCTGAACTTCACGGCGCCCTTCAACAACCTCTCGCCCGGTCAGGTCGTGTACTCGCCGTTCTGGGTGCGCCTCGCGGCGAACACCACGAGCGCCGCGACGCTCGACCTCGTCGCCGTCACGTCCACCGACACGGCGCCGGGCACGAACTCGGCGAACCTGTCGTACACGGTCTACGCCATCGGGGCCACGGCGGCGTGCGACTCGACCGTCACGACCGGCACCCCTGTCGTGATGGGCACGGCCACGACGCTCGCCTCGAACGCGAACGTCGCGGGCGCGACGCCGAACCTGCCCAACGGCTCGCCGGTGACGGCAGCCGGCACGGCGACGCAGCTCTGCTTCGTGGTCACGGCGGGCACCGGTCTGACCCAGGGCGGTGCGACGACCGCGGTCTGGCAGTTCACGGCGACGTCGACGATCTAGTCGACCTCGTCTCCGATCCGACATGGGCAGGCACGCAGCACAGCGTCGTAGCCGCACGAGCCGTTGGCTCGTGCGGCTGCGCGCCGTGCTCGCGGGCGGCCTCGTGCTCGGCATCGGCACCACCGCGACGCTCGCGGCCTGGAACGACTCGGAGTACGCGACCGCGACCGTGACCGCGAGCCGATTCGGCATCGAGGGCAACATCAACGGCACGGGCTACGCCGAGCACGCGACGAGCCCCGGCCCGACGCTCGTGTTCTCGCCTGTCACGTCGGCGATGTCGCCGAGCACGAGCAGCTACACGACCGTGCTCGTGCGCACGACCGCACTCACCAACATCGGCGGCTCGCTCGTGATGTCGACGTCGTCGGCGCCCTCCGACGCGACGCTCGCCGCGCAGCTCACGTACTCGGTGCGCTCGGTGCCGCTCGGCACGACGTGCGATGCGAACGTCTTCACCAACAGCACCGGCACGCAGATCGTCGCGACGAACACGCCGCTCACGACCGCGGTGCCTGCGAACACGCAGACCCTCTCGACCCTCGGCGCGAATCCGCTGACCTACTGCATCCGCATCTCGATGCTCTCGACGGCCCCCTCGACCGTGCAGGGGCTCACGACCAACGTCACGTGGGCCTGGACCGGGACCTCATCCGCATGATCCGCCGCGCGCTCGTCACGGTCGGCGTCGCCGCCGCGATGATCGTCGGCGTCGCACCCGTCGCGCATGCCGCGCCGTCGCAGACGACGATCCAGGGCGACGTGCTGCGCCTCGTCTCGATCCAGGACCGCGATGCGATGCGTGCGATGGTGCCCGGCGTGCCCACGGCGTGGGACGTGGGCGTGAGCGCCAACCGCGCCGACGGCGACATCACCGTGCGCCTCGAGGTCGACGCCACCGACGACGCCTTCGCTGCGACGGTGCGCTGGTGCGCCGTCGCCTGGACGGCCGACGGGTGCGCGACCGGCGCGACGCTGCTCTCGGATGCGACGCTCGCCGACGGCGCGCTGACGCTCGCCGAGCAGCCCGCGGGGGAGTCGCGGTGGTACCGCATCGAGGTGCGGCTCGTGATCGGCATCGGCGACCACGCCGCGAACCTGGTCTTCCGCGCGCTCGGGATGGGCGACGACGTGGCGAGCGGCGGCGACGTCGAGCTGCCGCGCACGGGCCTCGGGGTGCCCGGCCTCGGCTTCGCGCTCGCGGGTGCTGCCGTCGCGTCGGGCGTGCTCGTCGCCGTCGTCGCGCGCCGGCGTCGCCGCGAGGAGGTGGCGTCGTGATCGGCGGCATGCGCCTCGGCGCCGTGATCGTCGCGCTCGCCGCAGTCGTGGCGCTGCCCGTCGTCGCGTCGACGGAGTCCGTCGAGGCGGCCTGGAGCGATCCCGAGTACGCGACGGCCAGCGCGACGGCGGCGACGGTGGGGGCGCCGACGAAGGGCGCGCAGTGCGTCGTCGGAGGCCTGAGCACCACGGTCACGTACGCGTGGGCGCACGGCGCGGGCACCGCGACGCGCTCCGGCTACGTCTTCGGCATCTACCGCAACAACGTCCTGGTCGGGTCGGAGACGACGCTGCCCGCCACCGACACGTCGCACATCGTCTCGTCGATCCTCGCCGGCTACCTCGCGAACACGCAGTACGAGTTCCGGCTGCAGGCCGTCGCCGGAACCTGGCGCTCCACGGCGATCTCAGGCACGTTCACGACCAACGCGGGTGGCGGCATGGCGTCGTGCACCTGGAATCCCTGAGGCGCATGCTCCGACGTCCGTCCACTCGATCCCGACGGGTTCGACTCGCGATCGTCGCCGCCTCTGCGGTGGTCGCGGGTGCCGTCGCGATCGCCGTCGAGCCGGTGAGCGCAGCGTGGTCGGATCCCGAGTACGCACAGGCGTCGGTGACCGCGGCCCGCGTCGCGCCTGCGGTGCCCGGCACCTGCGCGGGCGGACTGCTGGCCATCACCTTCACGTGGACCGCGCCGGTGAGCGTGAGCCCCGCGCCGACGAGCTACCTCGTCCACGTGCGCGACACGACCGGTGCCATCGTGCAGACCGCGACCCGCACGCCCGCGCAAGGGCTCTCGTACTCGTCGCTCGCGCTGCTCGGCGGCGGCACCGCCTACACGTTCGACGTCACGGCGATGTACGCCAACGGCTGGGGCTCGACGACCATCGTCGGCGATGCGGTCGTCTACGCGCTCGGTGCGACCTGCGCGTGGCGCGCCTGACCGCACGCCGTCGTCGCGCGTTGACGCCTGCCTGCGTCATGCGGCATCCTCGTCGGAAGACCTGAACCAGGCGTCAGGTCGGCGAGACGCCACCAGACGCCCGGTGTGATCCGCTCGACGACGAGAGGCGACCCATGCGCGCATCAGGCGTCGTGAACGAGCCGAGGACCGCGAGGGGCGCCGAGACGAAGCGGCGCATCTTCGCCGCCGCCGAGGAGGTCTTCAGCGAGCAGGGCTACCTGCAGGCCTCCGTGTCGCGCATCACCGAGCGCGCCGGCGTCGGCCAGGGCACCTTCTACCTGTACTTCGCGTCGAAGCTCGACCTCTTCGAGGCGCTCGTCGACGACCTCAACCAGCGCGTGCGCCACGCCATGACCGAGGGCGCCGCGCGCGGCACGACCCGGGCGGAGGCGGAGGCCGAGGGCTTCCGCGCGTTCTTCGCGTTCACGGCCGAGCATCCCGCGCTCTATCGCGTGGTGCGCGAGGCCGAGCAGGTCGCGCCCGGCGCCATGCGCCGCCACTACGAGCGCATCGTCGAGGGCTACGTCGACGGGCTCACGCGCGCGAAGGTCGCCGGGCAGATCGGCGACGTCGACCCCGAGGTCGCCGCATGGGCGCTCATGGGCATCGGCGAGCTCGTGGGCATGCGCTGGGTGCTGTGGCCACACCAGGACGGCGAGGAGGCACCGCGCGTGCCCGACGCCGTGTTCGACCAGATGATGCGCCTCATCCGCGGGGCGCTCGCCGCGAAGGAGGAAGCATGACCGAGCTCGAAGGGCGCAGGGCGCTCGTCACCGGCGGCGCGAGCGGCATCGGCGCCGCGATCGCGCACGCGTTCGCCGACGCCGGCGCGCACGTGATCGTCGCCGATCTCGACGCCGACGCCGCCGCGCGCACCGCCGCCGAGGTGGGCGGCGAGCCGTGGCACGTCGACCTCTCCGACGTCGCCGCGCTCGAGACGCTGCGGCTCGACGCCGACATCCTCGTGAACAACGCCGGCATCCAGCGCGTCAGCCCCATCGTCGACTTCGACCCCTCCGACTTCCGCCGCATCCTGCAGCTCATGCTCGAGGCGCCGTTCCTGCTCGTGCGCGCCGTCATGCCCGGCATGGTCGAGCGCGGCTTCGGCCGCGTCATCAACCTCTCGAGCGTGCACGGCATCCGCGCCTCCGCGTTCAAGTCGGCGTACGTCGCTGCGAAGCACGGGCTCGAGGGGCTGTCGAAGGTCACGGCGCTCGAGGGGGCGCCGCACGGCGTCACGAGCAACTGCATCGACCCGGGCTACGTGCGCACGGCGCTCGTCGAGCGGCAGATCGCCGACCAGGCGAGGACGCACGGCATCCCCGAGTCCGAGGTCGTCGAGAAGATCATGCTCACCGAGATGGCGATCAAGCGCATGGTCGAGCCCGCCGAGGTCGCGTCGCTCGCGACGTGGCTCGCCGGGCCGCACGCCGGCATGGTGACGGGTGCCTCGTACACGATGGATGGTGGATGGAGCGCGCGATGACGGGCGAGGCGGCGACGGCTGCGGCGACCGAGCGCGCCCTCGCGGTGCCCGTGGCGGGCGGCGAGCTCGTCGGCACCGAGTGGCGGGCGTCGGCTGCGGGCCGCGCGGTCGTGGGCCTGCACGGCATCACGGCCAACCATCGCTCGTTCCACGGCCTCGCCGAGCGGCTCGACGCGCGCCTCGTCGCGTTCGACCTGCGCGGCCGCGGGCGCTCGCGCGCGCTGCCCGGCCCGTACGACCTCGACGCGCTCGCGCTCGACGTCGCGACGGCGCTCGACGCCCTCGGCATCGCCGACGCCATCGTCGTCGGCCACTCGATGGGCGGCTTCGTCGCCGCGCGCCTCGCGGCATCCCGCCCCGACCTCGTCGCGTCGCTCGTGCTCGTCGACGGCGGCCTGCCGCTCGCGCCCGTCGGCGACCCGCAGGCGCTGCTCGGTCCGGCCGTCGAGCGCCTGTCGATGACCTTCCCGTCGCACGAGGCGTACCGAGCGTTCTGGCAGCGGCACCCGGCCTTCACCGACTGGTCGCCGCTCGCCGAGGAGTACGTCGACTACGACCTCGCGTCGGTCGACGGCGCGCTGCGGCCGTCGGCGCTGCCCGAGGCCGTGGGCGTCGCGATGCTGGCGCTCGGCGACGCCGACGGCGCGCTCGTCGCCCTCGATGCCGTGCAGGCGCCCATCCGCCTGCTCACGAGCCCGCTCGGGCTGCTCGCCGAGCCTCCCGGGCTCTACGGCGGCCGCCTCGACGACCTGCTCGCCCGCGTGCCGGCCGTGCAGGCGCGCGAGGTGCCGGGCACGAACCACTACACGATCCTGCTCGGCGCCGGCATCGACGCCGTCGCCGAGACCATCGAGCAGGCCGCGCACGAGGCGGCTGGAGAGGGGATGCGATGAGCATCGACAAGACGGTCGCGACGGCGGCGGAGGCGGTCGCCGACGTGGGCGACGGCGCCACGCTCGCCGTCGGCGGGTTCGGCCTGTGCGGCAACCCGATGGCGCTGATCTCGGCGCTCGTCGACAGCGGCGTGACAGGCCTGAAGGTGGCGTCGAACAACTGCGGCGTCGACGACTGGGGGCTCGGGCTGCTGCTGCGCGCCGGCCAGATCGACAAGATGACGTCGTCGTACGTCGGCGAGAACAAGGAGTTCGAGCGCCGCTACCTCACGGGCGAGCTCGAGCTCGAGCTCACGCCGCAGGGCACGCTCGCCGAGCGGCTGCGCGCCGGCGGCTCGGGCATCGCCGCGTTCTTCACGCAGACGGGCGTCGGCACGCAGGTCGCCGAGGGCGGCCTGCCACGCCGCTACCACCCCGACGGCACGATCGCCGTCGCCTCGGAGCCCAAGCAGGTGCAGCAGTTCGACGTCGACGGCGAGCTGCGCGACTTCGTGCTCGAGGAGGCCATCCGCACCGACTTCGCGCTCGTGCACGCCGAGGTCGGCGACCGCCACGGCAACCTCATCTTCAACAAGTCGGCGCGCAACTTCTCGCCGCTCGCCGCCATGGCCGGTCGCGTGTGCATCGCGCAGGTCGAGCGGCTCGTCGAGCCCGGCGAGCTCGACCCCGACTGCATCCACCTCCCCGGCGTCTACGTGCACCGCGTGGTCGAGGTGGGCACCGACATCGAGAAGCGCGTCGAGCGACGCACCGTGCAGGAGGCATGACCATGGCCCTCACCCGCAACGAGATGGCCGCCCGCGCCGCGCAGGAGCTCGACGACGGCGCCTACGTGAACCTCGGCATCGGCCTGCCGACGCTCGTGCCCAACTACGTGCCCGAGGGCCGCACCGTCGTGCTGCAGAGCGAGAACGGCATCCTCGGCGTCGGCCCGTACCCGACGGAGGATGCGCTCGACCCCGACCTCATCAACGCCGGCAAGGAGACCGTCACGACGCTGCCGGGCACGGCGTTCTTCGACTCGGCGACGTCGTTCGGCATGATCCGCGGCGGCAAGATCGACGCCGCCATCCTCGGCGCCATGCAGGTGTCGGTCACGGGCGACCTGGCGAACTGGATGATCCCCGGCAAGATGGTGAAGGGGCCGGGCGGCGCCATGGACCTCGTGCACGGCGCGAAGCGCGTCATCGTGCTCATGGAGCACGTCGCGAAGGACGGCTCGGCGAAGATCGTGTCCGAGTGCTCGCTGCCGCTCACCGGTCGCGGCGTCGTCGACCGCATCATCACCGACCTCGCCGTGCTCGACGTCACGCCCGAGGGGCTGCGGCTCGTGGAGCTCGCGCCCGGCGTGACGCTCGACGAGGTGCGCGCCGCGACCGAGCCCGAGATCCTCGCGTGAGCGACTCGGGTGCCGCAGCGGCGGGGGAGTCGGTCGTGGCGGCCGCTGCTCGGCCGTGGCTGCTGCCTGGCGTCTCGTCGCAGATCGTGGCGACGCCGCGCTTGCAGGCGAACGTGCTGTCGGCCGGTTCGGGCTCCGGGCTGCCGGTCGTGCTCGTGCACGGCAACGTGTCGTCGGCGCACCTGTACCAGCAGACGATGCTCGCCCTGTCGGGCCCGTCGGTCGCGATCGACCTGCGCGGCTTCGGCGACTCCGAGACGCTGCCGGTCGACGCGACGCGCGGCCTCGGCGACTACGCCGACGACGTCGCCTCGGTGCTCGACGCGCTCGGCATCGGGCGCGCGGTGCTCGTCGGCTGGAGCATGGGCGGTGGCGTCGTCATGCGCCTGCTGCTCGACCGCCCCGACCTCGTCGCGGGCCTCGTGCTCGAGTCGCCCGTCTCGCCCTACGGCTTCGGCGGCACGCGCCTCGACGGCTCGCTCGTGCATCCGGATGCGCCGGGCACGGGCGGCGGGGGAGCCAACCCCGACTTCGTCGCGCGCCTGGCCGCGGGCGACGTCTCCACCGAGGCTCCGACGAGCCCGCGGTCGGTGTTCCGCGCCGCCTACGTGGCGCCCGGCTACGCGAGCGACCTCGAGGACCTGTGGGTCGCGTCCATGCTCACGACGTCGACGGCACCCGGCTCGTACCCGGGCGACGCGACCTCGTCGGAGGCGTGGCCGGGCTTCGCACCCGGCGGCGTCGGCGTGCTCAACACGATGGCGCCCACGGTGAGCGACCTCACGGGCATCGTCGACGGGGCAGCGCATCCGCCCATCGCGTGGGTGCACGGCGAGCTCGACGCCATCGTGGGCGACGCGTCGTACTTCGACCTCAACATGCTGGGCAAGGCGGGCGTCGTGCCCGGCTGGCCCGGCGACGACGACGCCCCGCCGCAGCCGATGGTCGCGCAGACCCGCGCCGTGCTCGGCCGGTACGCGGATGCGGGCGGCTGGGTCGAGGAGCACGCGTGGGAGGGCGTGGGCCACGCCCCGCACCTCGAGCGCGTCGAGGAGTTCGCAGGCATCGTGGAGGCGATGCGCGCCCGAGCGGCTGGCTGACGCGCGACGAGTCCCTCACAGGAGTCATCGATCGGGCGCTGCCAGGCTGCGAGCGACGAACGAACGGAGCGGGCATGGACGTGGTCATCACTCGGGGACTCCTCGGCGACGAGACGGAGGGCAGCCTCGTCATGTGGCACGTGCCCGACGGCGAGCACGTGGCCGAGGGCCACCCGGTCGCAGAGGTCGAGAACTCGAAGGCCGAGATCGAGGTGCTCGCACCCGCCACCGGCGTGCTGCGGCGCACGATCGCGGCGGGGCAGCCCGTGCGCGAGGGCCAGGCGATCGGCCGCATCGACTGAGGTCAGCCGTCACGACGAACGCCGCCCCACCTGCTCGGTGGGGCGGCGTTCGCGGTTCCGGCGCGACGGGCACTCAGCCGGCGCGCGACTCCGAGGCGTCGTCGTCGCGGGCTGCGGAGCGCGTCGACTCGTCGCGCAGCAGCTCGTCGATCGCGAGGTCGGCGTGCGTGCGCGGCGTCTCCTGCTCGGCGGGTGCGTCGGCATCCGTGCCGGCCTCCGCATCCACGAGCTCGCCGTCGACGACCTCCTCGGTCGACGTGGTGGGCGCCTCGATCGCCAGGTCGGTGAACTCTGCCGCGGTGAGCGGCTTCGGGGCGTGGTCGATCTCGCTGGGCTCGACGATCTGCTTCGGCGCGTCGAGGCGGGCGAGCTTGCGCGCCGACACGAGCACGCGGGACTCGAGCGACGACGAGAACGCGTTGAAGTGCTTCACCGACGACTCGAGCGACGAGCGCACCTTCTCGACGTGGCCCGCCATCGTGGCGATGCGGTCGTAGAGCTCCTGGCTCAGCTCGTGCACGCGGGCGGCATCCTCGGCGACGGCAGCCTGGCTCCACGTGATCGCGACCGACTTCAGCAGCGACCACAGCGACACGGGGCTCGAGAGCGCGACGCGCTTGCCGAAGGCGTAGTCCATGATGCCGGGGTCGGCCTCGAGCGCCGCCGAGACGAGCGACTCCGAGGGGATGAACGCCACGACGAACTCGGGGCTGTTGGCGATGCCCGCCCAGTACTGCTTGCTCGAGAGCTGGTCGACGTGCGCGCGCAGCGCCTTCACGTGCTCCTGCATGAGCGACGCACGGCGCGCGAGCTCCTCGTCGGAGGCCGTGAGGGGGATGCGCGACGCCTCGAGGTAGGCGCGGAACGGCACCTTGGCGTCGAGCGCGAGGTGCTTGCCGCCGGGCAGGTGCACGACCATGTCGGGACGCTGACGGCGGTCGTCGGTCGTGAACGACGTCTGCGTGTCGAAGTCGACGCGCTCGAGCAGGCCGGCGGCCTCGACGACGCGACGCAGCTGCGTCTCGCCCCACACGCCACGGGTCGAGTTCGACGACAGGGCGCTCGCGAGCGAGTCGGCGGTGGCGCGCAGGCGCTCCTCGGACTGCAGCGACTGCTGCAGCTGCTGCGCGATCGAGCCGTGCTGCTCGCTGCGCTGGCGCTCGAGCTCGACGAGCTGCGTCTGCAGCTTCGTCACCGCCTCCTTCATGGGAGCGATCTGCTCGGCGACGCGCGACTCCCGGCGCTCGCGCTCGGTCGACTCGTCGGCGGCGGACTTCGCGACCTCGAGCCGCTCGCGCAGCGCCTCGACCGTGGCCGAGAGGCTCGCGCGCTCGCGCTGGGCGGCGTCGCGCGCGTCGATGGCGTCGCGGTGCTGCGCCGCGAGCGACTCGTGCGCCGAGTGCAGGCCCGCGAGCTCGGCGTCGACGCGCTCGCGCTCGTGCAGCTCCTGCTGGCGCGCGAACGCCTCCTGCTGCGAGGACTGCTGGTCGGCGAGCGCCTGCGCCTGCTCGGCCTGCTGCGCGGCGAGGGTCGCCTCGCCCGCCTTGGCGCGAGCGACGAGGACGGACGCGAACCAGCCCGCCGCGGCTCCGACGAGGAGGGCGACGAGCAGTGCGAGGGCGATGCCGAGGTCCATGGCTCCAGTGTGGCGAGCACCACCGACACGGGGTCGCTGCCGCGCCGTCGCGGCGGGCGACGCGCCGGGCCGTCAGCCCCCTATGGCCTCCACCACGCCTCGGCGGGCTCGCGCGCGAGGCGGCGGTCGTCGTCGGGGCCGAGGTGCTCGATGCGGGTCGCGCAGATGCGCGCGAGGTGCTCGAGGTCGCTCGCGCCGTGGCGCCCGGCCGCGTGCGTGACGATCGTGGCGCACGCCTCGGCATCCGCCGCCGCATCGTGGTGCGCGAAGTCCTCGAACCCCGCCGCCATCGCCGCGACGGGCAGGCGATACGAGTCGAGGTGGTACGTCTTGCGCGCGATGCGCAGCGAGCACGTCCACCGCGTCTCGGGCACCACGAGGCCGCTCGCGAGCGACGCCGCCTTGAGCACGCCCTTGTCGAACCCCACGTTGTGCGCCACGAGCACGTCGTCGCCGACGAAGTCGAGCAGGCGGTCGTGCTGGTCGACCCATCGCGGCGCGTGCGCGACGTCGACCTCGCGGATGCCGTGGATGCGCACGTTCCAGTGCGAGAACTCGTCGTGCCCGATCGGGGGCCGGATGAGCCAGGAGGCGCGATCGACGATGCGCGAGTCGCGCACCTTCACGAGCCCGACGGAGCAGGCTGATGCGGGCGAGCCGTTCGCGGTCTCGAAGTCGATCGCGGTGAAGTCGATCGCCATGGCGTCAGCCTCCCAGCGACCGCAGACAGCGGCGGGGAGGAGCGGCGGCGGGTCGGGATGCGCGCCGGGTCACGGCGCGTCGGCCGGCGAGATGCACGCGCCGACCTCGTCGGTGCGGTCGACCATCGAGCCGAGCTCGCCCAGCACGGTGCCGCCCGAGATGACCTCGGGGTCGAGCACGACCTCGACGGCGGGGTCGCGGCCGTAGGTGACGTACGTCTGGGCCGTCGAGCCCTCCTCGGTGACGTCGATCCAGTCGACGCCCGAGATGGTGAGGCACGTCGCGGTCGACGGGTCGGGCACGGGCACGCCGCAGCGCAGCGTGACGGCGGTCGGGTCGCCCCACGCGGCCGTCGCCTGCGCGTCGGTCGGGCGCTCGGCGAGCGGGCCGCCCACCTGGCCCTCGGCGAGCACGTCGGGCAGCGCGACGATCACGGAGGCGCACTGCGGATTCGTGGCGTCGGGCGCCGCGCTCAGCGACACGGTGGAGGCGCACGCCGTGAGCGTCGCCGCCGCGAGCCCGGCGAGGGCGAGGGCGGTCGTGAGGCGGCGCATCGCCTCCAGGCTATCGTCGTGGCGTGCCTGCGACCGACGCTCCGACGCCCGCTGCGGATGCGGATGCGACGGTCGCGCAGGTGGGGGAGCGCGGCGCGCTGGCCCGCATCATCCCGCGCCTGCCGCGCGGCGACGACACCCTCGTGGGGCCGGGCGACGACGCCGCGGTCGTGCGCGCGGACGGCTCGTTCGTCGTGACGACCGACACGATGCTCGAGGGGCCGGACTTCCGCGCGGCATGGTCGACGTGGGCCGACCTCGGCGCGAAGGCGGCGGCGACGAACCTCGCCGACGTCGCCGCGATGGGCGCGCGCCCGACCGCGCTCGTCGTCGCGCTCGCGGTGCCCGGCTCGACGCCCGTCGCCGAGCTCGAGGCGTTCGCGGATGCGCTCGCCGCGGCCGTCGCATCCCTCGCGCCCGGCTGCGGCGTCGTGGGCGGCGACCTCACGACCTCCGAGCGCACCGTCATCGCCGTGACGGCCTTCGGGTCGCTCGATGGCCGCTCGCCCGTGCTGCGCTCGGGCGCGCAGGTCGGCGACCGCGTCGTCGTGGCCGGCGACCTCGGCTCGGCGGGCGAGGGCGTGGCGCTGCTGTTCGCGGAGGCGATCGTCGACGGCGTCGAGTCGGCGGACGAGGCGCAGCGGCTGCGCATCGAGCACCCTCGTGCGGTGATGGCGCAGCTCGCGCCCCTGCCGCCGGTCGCGATGGGTCCGGTGCTCGCGGATGCGGGCGCGACGGCGATGCTCGACGTCTCCGACGCGCTCGCGCTCGACGCCTCCCGCATCGCGTCGGCATCCGGCGTGCGGCTCGCGTTGCGCGCGGCGCCGCTGCGGTCGTTCCCTGCGCCGCTCGACCGCGTGCTGCACGGCGGCGAGGACCACGCGCTGCTCGCGACGCTGCCGGCATCCGCCGCGCTGCCCGACGGCGTGCTCGAGATCGGCGTCGTCGAGGCGGGCGACGGCGTGACGCTCGACGGCGAGCCGCTCGAGGCGCGCGGCTGGGATCCGTTCGCCTGACGCGGTGGCGACGAGGCGTCGCATCGCGCAAGGCCTTTCGCCGCGGGCAGGCCTGTGGTCGGCTCAGAGCATGGATGCGACGACCTGGCGCCGCCGACGCCGCATCGCGCTCGCGATCGGCACGGCGATCGTGCTCGCGGTCATGGGCGCATACGTCGCGATCTGGGTGCTGGCCCCCGAGTGGCGCTCGTCGTACCTCGTCATCTGGCCGATCATCGCCGCGCCCGGCCTCGTGCTCATGGCCCGACAGCGGCCGCGTCGACTGCGTGCGCGGCTCCAGGCGGTCGAGGCGACGATCGACGTCGACGAGACCGCGATGCTCATGGCCGTGCAGGAGCGGCAGGCGACCTGGTGGCTCGGCACGCGCGGCTGGTTCACGTCGTACCTCGTGCTCGTCGACGACCCCGTCGGGTACGCGCTCTGGGACGTACGGCGCGGGCAGCCGGTCGAGGTCGTGCGCTGCTCGTGGGCGCACGTCGCGGATGCGGTGGTGCGCGAGGGCGGCGCGTACGTGGACCTCGACCCGGTCGTCTCCGGCGATCCGGTCGTGCGGCTCATCCCGACGGCCTTCCGCGACGAGCCGCCGCAGCTCAGGCAGACGCCCAGCCGTGCGCTCGCCTTCGCCGCGCGCATCCGAGACCGGCTGCACGCGTTCGACCCCGAGGCGCATCCGCGACCTCCGCGTCCCTCCGACGACATCGACTGGACGGGGCTCTCGAAGGCGTGACGCGTCCCTCGGAACGCAGGGCCCGGAAGGTCAGCCCACGGCGGGACGCCGCCCGAGCCAGTGCACCGCCGTGTCGCCGTGCCTCTTCGTGCGCTCGAGCTCGAGGTCGCTCGGCAGCTCGGGCTCGCCCGTGCGGGTCGCCTGCTCGAGCACGACGACCGCATCGTCGACGAGCGTCGGCACCAGCGCCTGCAGCACCGCCGACACCTGCGCGGGCGGCAGGTCGTAGGGCGGGTCGATGAAGACGAGGTCGAACGTGCGGGTGGTCTGGCCGAGGTAGGCGAGCGCCGTCTGCGCCACGACGAGCGCACGCTCGGCGCCGGCCTTCGCGACGGCATCCGCGTTGCGCTGCGCGACCTTCGCCGCCTGCTTCGCCGAGTCGACGAGCACGACGGATGCCGCGCCCCGGCTGGCCGCCTCGAGCCCGAGCGCGCCGGAGCCGGCGAAGAGGTCGAGCACGTGCGCGCCGTCGCAGAGGCCGCGGGCGTCGAGCGCCGAGAAGATCGACTCGCGCACCCGATCCGACGTCGGACGCGTGCCCGCGTCGGGCACCTTGAGGGTCAACGACCCGGCCACTCCGGCGATGATGCGCGTCACGCGTCCATCCTCGCGCACGCCGCCCGTCGAATCGCACGCCACAGCGGCCGGCGGTGCAGGATGCGCACGAGGTGCCTGTCGCGTGCGGATTCGACGGATGACGGGCCGAGCGCGTCGCACGCGTCGCCTACGCTGGCTGCCGTGACCGACCGCCCCGCCGACGACGCTGGCGTCGCCGACGGCGCCGTGCCCGACGGGCTCGAGCGGTCGCTGCGCAACGCCGTCGGGCAGAAGACCGCGGATCGGCTCAAGCGCGCGTTCGGCTACGAGCGCGTCGGCGACCTCGTCATGCACGTGCCGCGACGCTACGTCACGCGCGGCGAGCTGACCGACCTCTCCGAGCTGCAGGTCGGCGACCACGTCACCGTCGTCGCCGAGGTGCGCTCGATCGAGACGCGCGAGACCGGCAAGCGCGATCGCCGCGGCCGCCCGCTGAAGATCACGAGCGTCGCGATCTCCGACGGCACCGACACCTTGCACCTCACCTTCTTCAACTCGCCGTGGATCACGAACGAGCTGCACCGCGGCGTCACGGGCATGTTCTCGGGCACCGTGAGCGTGTTCCGCGACCAGCGGCAGCTGACGCATCCCGAGTACGAGACGTTCGAGGAGGAGGGGGCCGACCCCACGGCGTGGGCTGCCGAGGTCATCCCCGTCTACCCGGCCACGGCGACGTTGCCCACCAAGGATCTGCGCGCCCTCATCCAGCAGGTGCTCGCCGACCTCGGCCCCGTCGCCGACCCGCTGCCCGACGACGTGCGCCGCGAGCACCGACTGCTGCCGCTGCGCACGGCGCTCGACCGCATCCACGCGCCCGAGTCCGAGGAGGCCGGCCGCGTCGCCATGCACACGCTGCGGTGGCACGAGGCGTTCCTGCTCGAGACGTACCTGCTGGCGACGCGGGCGTGGATGCAGTCGCTGCCGTCGACCCCGAGGCCTGCGGGTGCGCTGCTCGCGAGGCTCGACGCATCCCTGCCGTACGAGCTCACGCCCGACCAGCGCACGGTCGGCGACGAGGTGCAGGCCGACCTCGCCGACCGCACGTCGATGCACCGGCTCGTGCAGGGCGAGGTCGGCTCGGGCAAGACCCTCGTGGCGATCCGCGCCATGCTCGCCGTCGCCGAGTCGGGCGGGCAGTCGGCGCTGCTCGCGCCGACGGAGGTGCTCGCGAGCCAGCACCTGCGCTCGATCGTCGCGACGCTCGGGCCCGACCTCGCCGCCGAGCTGCATCCCGTGCTGCTCACGGGGCAGATGTCGACGTCCGACCAGAAGCGCGCGCTGCTCGCGATCGCGGCCGGGCAGTCGCGCATCGTGGTCGGCACGCACGCGCTGCTCGCCGACCGCGTCACGTTCGCCGACCTGGGCCTCGTCGTCATCGACGAGCAGCACCGCTTCGGCGTCGAGCAGCGCGAGACGCTGCGGCAGAAGGGCGTCGCGCCGCACACGCTCGTGCTCACGGCGACGCCCATCCCGCGCACGATCGCCATGACGGCGTTCGGCGACCTCGACGTGTCGACCATCCGCACCCTGCCGCCCGGCCGCTCGCCCATCCAGACCCACGTCGTGGGGCCCGAGGCGTCGCCGGCCGTCGCGAACCGCGTGTGGGATCGGGTGGCCGACGAGGTGGATGCGGGCAGGCAGGCGTTCGTCGTGTGCCCGGCGATCGCGCCGGGCGACGTCGAGCGCGGCATGCCGTCGGAGGACGAGTCCGACGAGGGCGGGCCGAAGGTGCTCGCCGACGTCGAGACGTGGACGCGCCGGCTGCGCACGCACCACCGGCTGCGTGGCGCGCGCATCGAGTCGCTCACGGGCGCGATGGCGTCGGACGAGAAGGACGCCGTCATGCGCGCCGTCGTCGCGGGCGACGTCGACGTGATCGTGGCGACGACCGTCATCGAGGTCGGCGTCGACGTGCCGAACGCCACCACGATGGTCGTGAACGACGCCGACCGCTTCGGCGTCTCGCAGCTGCACCAGCTGCGCGGCCGCGTCGGACGTGGTGCGCACGCGGGGCTGTGCCTGCTGCGCACGACGGCCGAGGACGGCACCCTCGCCCGCGAGCGGGTGGATGCGGTCGCCGCGACGCTCGACGGGTTCGCGCTCGCCGAGGTCGACCTCGAGCACCGCCGCGAGGGCGACGTGCTGGGCACGACGCAGTCGGGCGGGCGGTCGAGCCTGCGGCTGCTGCGCGTCACGCGCGACCGGGCGATCATCGAGCAGGCGCGGGATGCAGCGCTCGCGGTGCTCGCCGCCGACCCGCGCCTCGAGCGGCACGGCGCGCTGCGGCTCGCGGTGCATCGGCGCCTCGACCCCGACGCGCGTGCGGCGTTGACGTCGGCGTAGGGGAGCGGCGCAGTCGATCGTTGCGAGGTACGCATCGCGCGGGCAGGCACGGCGATTGCGGTACCGGGCGGCGAGAGGGGTACCTCGGGAGCGGGCGGCTGTCTTGACGGCGCGCGGCCGCCGGCGAGATGTGTTCCTCGCGACGAGGAAGAGCACAGGGACGACATGGTCACGCGGCAGCCGTCGCTTGCGGCGAGCGCCGCAGCTGGGGACGGGGGATCCCGTTGCGAGGTGCGCTTCTCGCGTTGGGGTGCGGTTCCCGTTGCGAGGTGCGCTTCTCCCGTTGGGGTGCGGCTAGAGGCGCACCTCAACTCGAGAAGCGCACCTGACAACGAGAAGTCCACCTCGCAACGGGATCACCTGCCGGCGTCGGGCCGGCCGGAGGGCGCGGGCCACGAACCTGCCGCGCGGCACCGGCTCCAGCCGATCAGCGAACGCGCGCACCGCATCCATGGCCCTGCGACGGATCCTCGGTGAGACACCCCCACCATCCACGACACGGACGGACACACCGCACGCCCCCGAAACATGACCGACACGTCACCCTCGATACACTCTTCCCATGCCCCGCATCGCCGTCGTGCCCGGCTCCTACGACCCCGTCACCCTGGGTCACCTGGATGTCATCTCTCGCGCTGCGCGCATCTTCGACGAGGTGCACGTGCTCGTGGTGCACAATCCCGACAAGAACGCGTTCCTGCCCGCGCCGGATCGGCAGCTGCTCATCGAACGGTCGCTCGAGGAGGCGCGCGTCGAGGGACAGTTCACCGTCGCGACGTGGTCGATGGGCCTCCTCGTCGACTACTGCCAGCAGGTGGGGGCAGACGTGCTCGTGAAGGGCATCCGCTCGCAGATCGACCTGGCGTACGAGACGCCCATGTCGATCGTGAACCGCGACCTCGCGGGCATCGAGACGCTGTTCCTGCTGCCGAACCCCGAGAACGCGCACGTGTCGTCGAGCCTCGTGCGCCAGGTGGCCGAGCTGGGTGGCGACGTGAGCCCGTACGTGCCGCGGGCCGTGGCCACGTTCCTGCAGCGCAAGTGACGCGCGGCCGATGAGCCGGCTGGAGGCCTGGTCGGTCGACGGCATCGGCGAGATCGTCGCGGGCGACGACCTCGCGCGCATCGTGGGCGACGCCATCGCCCCGCATGCGCCTGCCGAGGGCGACGTCGTCGTCGTCACGAGCAAGATCGTGTCGAAGGCCGAGGGGCGGATGCGGCACGCAGCCGACCGCGAGCAGGCGATCACCGACGAGACGGTGCGGGTGGTCGCGAGCCGCGCGCATCCCGGCGGCGTCACGCGCATCGTGCAGGACCGCAACGGCTTCGTGATGGCGGCGGCGGGCGTGGATGCGTCGAACACGCCAGAGGGCACGATCCTGCTGCTGCCGGTCGACCCGGACGCGTCGGCGCTCGCGCTCGCGACGGCGTTGCGCGACCGCTTCGAGGTGGCGATCGGCGTCGTGGTGAGCGACACGTTCGGTCGGCCGTGGCGCGCCGGGCAGACCGACGTGGCGATCGGTGCGGCGGGCATCCGCGTCATCGAGCCGCTCGCCGGCAGCGTCGACACGCATGGGCGTCCGCTCGTCGTGAGCGCGGCCGCGGTCGCCGACGAGATCGCGTCGACCGCCGAGCTCGTGGCGGGCAAGACGAGCGGTCGCCCGGTGACGATCGTGCGCGGCCTGGGCCGCCACGTGCTGGGCCTCGACGAGCCCGGCGCCCGCGCGCTCGTGCGGGATGCCGACAGCGACATGTTCCGACTCGGGTCGGCGGAGGCACACGCGGAGGGCTTCGCCGAGGGCTACGCGGCGGGGCTCACGGCAGCCCGAGTCGCGGCGCCGACGGAGCACAGCAGCGACACGCCGTCGCACGCTCAGGAAGACCCCAGGCCCGCATAGGGCGACGTGCGAGACTGCCCGGACCATAGGGGGTGGGATGACCGAGCTCGCAGAGGCCATCGAGGGTGCCGTCGGCACCGTCATCGACGGCAAGCCCGACGAGATCCGCACCGTGCTGACGGTGCTCCTGGCCGAGGGCCACATCCTGCTGGAGGACGTGCCGGGCGTCGGCAAGACGCAGCTCGCACGCGCGTTCGCCGCCGCGATCGGCGGCAGCGTGCACCGCATCCAGTTCACGCCCGACCTGCTGCCGAGCGACATCACCGGCGTCTCGATCTACGACCAGCGCCAGGGCCGCTTCGAGTTCACGCCCGGCCCGGTGTTCTCGAACATCGTCATCGCCGACGAGATCAACCGCGCGAGCCCCAAGACGCAGTCGGCGCTGCTCGAGTGCATGGAGGAGGGCCAGGTCACCGTCGACGGCGTCACGCACCAGCTGCCGCGCCCCTTCATGGTGATCGCGACGCAGAACCCCATCGACATGGACGGCACGTACGCGCTGCCCGAGGCGCAGCGCGACCGCTTCATGGTGCGCCTGCAGATCGGGTACCCGGATGCGGATGCCGAGCTGCGCATGGTGCAGGCGCGCAAGACCCACACGCCGCTCACCGACCTGCACACGGTCGTGTCGAGCGAGGCGTTCCAGGGCGAGATCGACGCGGCGCACGCCGTGCGCGCGCACGAGCTCGTCGAGCAGTACGCCGTGCGCCTCGTGCGCGCGACGCGCGACCGGCCCGACGTGCGCATCGGCGCGAGCCCGCGCGCGACGCTGCAGCTGCTGCGCGCGGCGAAGGCGCGCGCGCACCTCGAGGGCCGCGACTGGCTCTCGCCCGACGACGTGAAGCTGCTGGCGCGGCGCGTGCTGCCGCACCGCATCCTGCTGCACGACCAGGCGGCGACGATCGACGACGCCTTGCAGGTCGTGGATCGCGTGCTCGACACGACGCCGGCGCCCAGGGCGCGCTGATGCGGCTGCGGCTCACGGTGCGCGGGGTCGCGCTCGCGTGCGCCGCGATCGGCCTCGGCGTGGCCGCGTACTGGACGCTGCAGGGCGCGTTCCTCGTGCCCGCGGTGCTCGCGGGCGGCATCGTCGTCGCCGGCCTGCTGCTGCTCCTCCTCGCGCCGGCCGGCACCGAGGTCGTGTGGCGTCCGCCGACCGTCGCCGTCGAGGGCGTCGACCTCGACGTGCCCGTGCGGCTGCCGGATGCGTACGCGGGCGGCTGGTGGCGGCCGCAGACGTCGCTCGACCCCGTGACGTTCTCGTGGGATCGGCTCGAGTCGTCGGCGACGCACCTGCGCGTCTACGCCCCGCATCGCGGCGTGCACCGCCTCGGGCCCGTGCGCGCGCGACGCAAGGATCCGCTGGGCGCATGGCTGTCGACGCGCCGGCTCGAGACGCTCGGCGAGCTCGTCGTCGGCCCGCGTGTCACGCCGCTGCAGGCGTCGGCGGTGCTCGGCCACGGCATCGACGCCGCCGTGAGCAGGGTCGGGCAGGGCGACCTCGTCGACCAGCTCGTGCGCGACTACCGACCGGGCGACCCCGTGCGGCGCATCCACTGGCGGCAGACCGCCAGGCACGGCGACCTCATGGTGCGCCAGGAGCAGCCGCCGGCGACGCCGCGCGTCGTCATCGTGCTCGACACGCTCGCCGACGGCTGGCGCGACGACGACGAGTTCGACGAGGGCGTGCGCGCCTTCGCGTCGCTGTGCATGGCGGTCGCGTCGCAGGGCCTGCAGGTCGAGGTGCAGGAGACGGGCGTCGCGCAGCTCGGCGACGGCCTGCTCGCGTCGCGCACGGCGCTGCTGGATGCGTGCGCGCGCCTCGAGGTCGCGCGCATGGGCGTCGACCGGGGCACGCAGGGTCCGACGATCGTCGTGGCAGGGCTCGGCAGCCCGCCGATGCAGCGCATCCTCGCCGACCTCGACCCCGGCTCGACCGTGTGGTCGGTGACCGACGACCCCCGCACCGTGGGGCGGATGGTGCGCCACGTGCGCTGGAACGGCGGGCACCCGTACGACGCTCGGCGGCCCGCATGACCCGCGCACCCGAGCTCGTCGCGCCCGTCGAGCAGGCGCCCGTCGAGGAGCGCCGCGCGCCGCAGCATCGCAGCGAGGTCGCGGGCATCGGCATGCGAGCGCTGCTCGTGGCCGGCGGCATCTGCCTGTCGCTCGTGCCGTGGCTCGACCTGCTCGACGGCGGCTGGCAGACGGTCGTCGTGGCGTTCGTGCTCGCGCTCGTCGGCGTCACGACCATCGCGCGGCTGCTGGGCGCCGGCATCTTCGCGCCGCTCGCGGCCGTGCTCGTCGCCGTGCCGTGGCTCACGCTCGCGACGGCGCCGCAGGAGGCCATCGCCGGCCTCATCCCCACGCGCGCCTCGCTCGCCGCGTCCGGCGCATCCATCGTCGAGGGCGTGACGCAGCTGCTGTTCACGCCCGGGCCGCCCGTGCCGATGACGCCCGACGTCGTGGGCGTGCTGCTGCTGGCGGCGCTGCTGCTGTGGGTCCTCGTCGACGGCCTGCTCGCGCTCGGCGTGCCCGCCCTCGCGGCGACGCCGCTGCTGCTGCCGGCGATCATGACGATGGCGTACCGCATCGAGCTCGACCCCATCCGGCTCGTGCCGGCGGCGATCGCGATGACGGCGTTCCTCGTGCTCGGTCGCCGCGAGCCGTCGCGGCGGCGCGCGCTCGCCGCGGGCGTCGTCGTGGTGCTCGCGGCCATCGTCGCGCCCGCGGTCATGCCCGCACCGCGCGAGGCCGACATCGCGTGGCCGCGATGGATGCAGGGGCCCGCGAGCGGCGGCATCGCGTCGGGCCCGCCGCAGCTGTCGACGGGCATCGACCTCGCCGAGGACCTGCGGCGCGGATCGCCCGTGCGCATCTTCGACTACACCCCGAGCGACGGCCTGCCCATGCTCACGCGCCTCACGTCGCTGCAGGGCATCGGTCCCGACGGCTTCGTCGAGGAGCGCGGCGACCTCACGACGTCGTTCGAGGACATGGGTGCGACGGCGTCGGGCGACGCCATCACGACGCAGTTCACCCTCGGGCGCGCGTTCATCGGCAACGTGCCCATCCCGGTGCAGGCGACGTCGACGGCCGACTTCTCGGGCACGTGGCGGTGGGATCCGGCGTCGCAGTCGATCGGCTTCACCGACCCCGAGCGGCTCGTGTCGCTCAACGACCAGACCTACACGGTCGCGAGCGTGCGCCCCACGCCCATCCCCGAGGGCGAGTCGCCCGACTCGACGGGTGCGCAGGAGGCGCTCGAGGTGCCCGACGACGCCGCGTTCTTCGCGGACCTCGCCGGCGAGATCGTCGACGCCGACGCCGCGCCGCTCGAGCGCGCGCAGCAGATCGAGGCGTACATGACCGACGGGTCGTGGGACTACTCCGAGACGGTGCCGTTGCAGGGCTTCGGCACGACGAGCGGCGGCCAGTGGTCGGCGCTCGAACGGTTCATGGATGCGCGCTCGGGCTACTGCGTGCACTACGCGTCGGCGACCGCGATCCTCTCGCGCGCTGCCGGCATCCCCGCCCGCATCTCGGTGGGGTTCCTGCCGGGCACGGATCCGCAGGCCGACGGCACGTACACGGTGTCGACGAACGACATGCACGCGTGGGCGGAGCTGTGGTTCGACGGCTACGGCTGGGTGCCGTTCGACACGACGCCGGGCATCGCCTCGGGCGGCACGGTCGCGTCGGCGGAGGACGACGACGACGCGGGCGCGACGGAGCAGCCGACGCTGCCGTCGCCGACAGCGGTGGCGCCGTCGCCGAGCGCGAGCCCGTCGGCGTCGCCGAGCCCGTCGACGTCGGCCGACCCGGGGGCCGTGCCGACCGCGACGGGACCGCCGGCGCCCGGGGAGTCGATCCGCTGGGATCGCGCGCTGCGGCCCGCGCTCGTCGTGCTGGCGCTGCTGCTCGTGCTCGTGACGCCGGCGACGGTGCGCGAGGTGCTGCGCCGGCGACGCATCGCCGAGGGCGCCGGCGGTGCGCTGTGGGAGGTGCAGGCGACGCTCGCGGATGCAGGGCACCGCGTGCCGACGTCGCGCACGCCGGGCGAGATCGCGGCGGCCGTCGCGGCGCTGCCGCTGCGCGACCGGGAGCGGCATGCGCTCGAGCGGCTGCGCGACGCGGCGGAGCGCGAGCGGTTCGCGGGCGAGCCGTCGACGGCGCACGGCAAGGATGCGCGCGCGGTGATCGTGGGCATCCGCCGCACGATCCCGCGCAGCGAGCGCCTGCTGCGAGCCCTCGCCCCGCCGAGCCTCATCCGCGTCTGGCGCCGGGACAGGTCCGACGACGACGCCTTGGTCTGACCGAGCCGACTGCGGCGGTGCCGTCCCGCCAGCTGGTCGAGGAGCGCGCGAGCCCCTGGGCGAGCCCGCGTCACGAGACCACGCGAGCGCGGCTCCTGCCCGGCCACGCTCGTGGTCGCGTCGGGCGGGCACGTCGCGTGGTCTCGTGACGGCTGCAGCCTGCGGCTGCGGCCTCCTCGACCAGCTGCTGGGGACGCTAGGGGAGGGCCACCGTCACCGCGAGCCTGCCCGTCAGGGGGTCGGGGCCCACGTGGGCGCGCACGTCGTAGACGGCGGCGATGCGCTCGGCCGTCAGCACCTCCGCCACCGGACCCGCCGCCGCGAGGCGGCCGTCGGCGAGCAGCGCCACGTGGTCGGCCCAGCCGGCGAGCGTCAGGTCGTGCAGCGCCGCGATCACCGTGACGCCGTCGTCGGCCAGCGACCGCAGCAGCGCGATCGTCTCGAGCGACGCGCGCACGTCGAGGTGGTTCGTCGGCTCGTCGAGCACGAGGATGCTCGGCTCCTGCGCGAGCGCTGCCGCGAGCCGCACCCGCTGCCGCTCGCCGCCCGACAGCGACGCGAACGACCGATCCGCCCACGCCGACGCCCCCGCGCGCTCGAGCGCATCCTCGGCCACGCGTCGATCCTCGCGGCTCGTCGACCCGAGGAGGCCCTGGTGCGGCATGCGCCCCAGCAGCGCGACCTCGAGGCACGTGAGCGCGAGCTCGCTCGCCGCCTCCTGCTCGACGACGGCGATGCGGCGGGCACGCTCGCGGCGACCGAGCGCGTGCAGGTCGCCGCCGTCGAGCAGCACGGCGCCGGCGGTGGGCGACTCGACGCCGGTCAGCTGCCGGAGCAGCGTCGACTTGCCCGACCCGTTCGGCCCGACGAGCGCCGTGAGCCCCGTCGAGGGCACCGCGAGGTCGATCCCATGCAGGATGCGCGTGCCGTCGACCTCGACGACGAGCCCCTGCGTCGCGAGACCGCCGCTCATGCCGACCTCCGCTGCCGCAGCAGGATGAGCGCGAACGCGGGCGCGCCGACGAGCGCCGTGACGATGCCGACGGGCAGCTCGCGCGGCTCGAACGCCGTGCGCGCGATCGTGTCGGCGACGAGCAGCACGATGCCGCCCGCGAGCGCCGCGAGCGGCAGCAGCGCCCGATGGCCCGGCCCCGTCAGCAGCCGCACGGCGTGCGGCACGATGAGCCCCACGAAGCCGATCGATCCCGACACCGACACGAGGATGCCGGTGAGCAGCGCCGTCGCGCCGAGCAGCAGCAGACGCGTGCGACCCGGGTGGATGCCGAGCGACGCCGCGTGCCGGTCGCCGAACGCGAACGCATCCAGACGCCTGGCGACGAGCACGATCGGCACCACGATCACGACGAGGCCCGCCCACGTGAGCCACACGGCCGGCCAGCGGGCGGCGGCGAGCGTGCCCATGAGCCAGCCGAGGATCTCGCGATACGAGTCGCCGGTCACGGTCCAGAAGATGATGAGGCTCGTGACGGCGCCGAGCATCGACGACACTGCGAGGCCCGCGAGCACCGTGCGCGTCGGCGTCACCTGCCCGATGGCGGTCGCGAGCCCGACCGTCATCGCGAGGGCGAGCGCCGCGCCCGCGAACGCCGCGATGGGCAGCGGCACGGCGATGCCGAGCAGCAGCGCGCACACGGCGCCGAGGGATGCGCCCGACGACAGGCCGAGGAGGTACGGGTCGGCGAGCGGGTTGCGCGTGACCGACTGCATGACGGCGCCGCACACCGCGAGGCCCGCGCCGCAGGCGATGGCGACCAGCACGCGCGGCACGCGCCGCTGCCACACGATGCCGTCCTCGATGGGCGTGAGCACCGGCTGGCCGATGCCGAGGTGCGCACCGATCGTGGCCCACACGTCGCCGAACGACAGGTCGGCGGCGCCGAAGACGACCGCGAACGTGGCGAGCACGGGCGTCGCGACGCCGAGCACGATCGCGCCGATCGCGACGCGTCGGCGCCTCGCCGTCATCCGCACCCGAGAACCGCCGTCAGAGCGTCAGCGCGTCAGAGCTCGATCTCGGAGACCTGCAGCGCCACCGACTGCGCAGCCTCGGCGGTGCGCACGCCGGCCTCCGACGCCGCGAACGGCACGATGACGTAGCGGTGCTGCTGCACGGCCGTGAGCTGCGAGAGCGTCGGGTCAGCCTCGAGGTACTCGATCTTGTGCTCGGCGGTGTTCCAGTCGCTGTCGACGATCACGAGCACGTCGGGGTCGGCGGCGAGCACCGACTCCCAGCCGTACGGCGCCCAGCCGCCCTCGAGGTCGGAAGCGATGTTCGTGAGGCCAGCGGTCTCGAGGATGAGCTCGGGCGCGCCCTGGCCGGCGCCCACGTAGGGCGTCTCGGTACCCGACGACCACCACAGGGCCGAGAGGCCGCGGTCGTCGGCGACGATGCCGTCGAGCATCTCCTGCTGGTCGGCGACGACGCCCGACGCGTCGGCGTCGAAGATGTCGGCGAGCTGCTCGACCTCGGCGGCGATCGAGTCGAACGTCACCTCGGTGGGCGCGTCGGCGCTCATGCACGCCGTGGGCCACACGTAGGTGCCGACGCCGAGCTCGGCGAGCTCGTCGCGCGTGCCCACGGCGTCGGCGGCGAACGCCGACTCCCAGCCCGAGAAGATGAGGTCGGGCTCGAGCTCGAGCACCGACTCGGCGCCGGGCATCCGCTCGTCGATGACGGGCAGCGGCTCGTCGACGGTGAGGCCGTCGGGCAGCGGGCCGTCCTGGAAGGCGGTGCCCACGATGCGGTCGCCGAGGCCGAGCGCGATGAGCGCCTCGGTCGTCGTCGACTTGATCGTGACGATGCGCTCGGGCGGCGTCTCGAACGTGGCGTCGAAGCCGCAGTTCGACACGGTGACGCCGGCGTCGGCGGATGCGGTCGGCGCGGGCGACGACGAGGATGCGGGGGCGTCGGCCGACGAGCACCCTGCGAGGGCGAGGGCGGCGACGAGGGCGACGGCGGGGATGGAGCGGCGCATCGGGGACCTTCCGGGCATGCTGGCGCGAACTGGGAATCGGGTTCGCGCGCGGAGATGGTGCCCGGCGCATGGATCAGCCTAGTCGCGTTCGTGGAGCGCACCGTGCCCTCCCCACTGCTCTCACCGCAGTTCGCTGGCGTTACCGAGCGTGCCTCTCCAACCGCTCCTTGAGGTGCGAACGGAGTGAGCCTCGAAAGGAGCCGACCCGATCTGCGTGACCCTTTCGAGGCTCGCTTCGCTCGCACCTCAAGGGCCGGTCATTGGAGCGCACCCCTCTGCTGGGGAGCCGTCGCCTCCAGCCCGCGCACGGATGCTGCGGATCCCGCAGCGCGGGGCACGAATCCGTCACGATCCGGATCGTGACCCTGGCGAAACGCGTGCGAAACGCGCGACCCTCAGAGTCAACGCAAGGGAGCGGAGGATCACGTGACCACGGTCAGAGCAGCCATCACCCAGACGACGTGGACGGGCGACAAGGAGTCCATGCTGGATCGCCACGAGGCGTTCCAACGCGAGGCGGCCGAGCAGGGTGCGGACGTGATCTGCTTCCAGGAGCTCTTCTACGGCCCCTACTTCGGCATCACGCAGGACCAGAAGTACTACCGCTACGCCGAGCCGGTCGACGGCCCGATCGTGCAGCGCTTCGCCGCGATCGCGAAGGAGCTCGGCATGGTGACGATCCTGCCGATCTACGAGGAGGAGCAGACGGGCGTGTACTACAACACGACCGTCGTGGTCGATGCCGACGGCTCGATCCTCGGTACGTATCGCAAGCACCACCTGCCGCATCTCGACCGGTTCTGGGAGAAGTTCTACTTCCGCCCCGGCAACCAGGGGTATCCCGTCTTCGACACCGCCGTCGGCAAGGTCGGCACGTACATCTGCTACGACCGGCACTTCCCGGAAGGGTGGCGCGAGCTGGGCCTGAACGGCGCCCACATGGTGTTCAACCCCAACGCGACGAAGCCCGGTCTCTCGAACCGCCTCTGGGAGGTCGAGGGCCCCGCCGCCGCGGTCGCGAACGGCTACTTCGTGCTGCAGCCCAACCGCGTCGGCCGCGAGGACAACGAGTACGGCGACCTCGCCGTCGACTTCTACGGCACGAGCCAGGTCATCGACCCGCGCGGCAACTTCGTGGGCGAGCGCGGCTCGGGCGAGCACGAGGAGCTGCTCGTGCGCGACCTCGACCTCGACATGGTGCAGCAGATGCGCGACGACTGGCAGTTCTACCGGGATCGCCGCCCCGACTCGTACACGCGGATCGCGCAGCCGTAGGGGAGAGGGACACGATGGCAACGACGCTCATCACCGGCGGCACCGTCGTCTCGTCGACGGGCCGTGCGCCCGCCGACGTGCTCGTCGACGGCGAGACCATCCGGGCCGTGCTCGCGCCCGGCTCCACGCTGCTCGGGCACGACCTGGCCGCATCCGTCGATCGCGTGATCGACGCGACCGGCAGGTACGTCATCCCGGGCGGCATCGACGCGCACACGCACATGCAGCTGCCGTTCGGCGGCACGTTCGCGTCGGACACGTTCGAGACCGGCACGCGCGCCGCGGCGTGGGGCGGCACGACGACCATCGTCGACTTCGCGGTGCAGAAGACGGGCGAGCGCCTGCAGGACGGCCTCGCCGCGTGGCACGAGCTCGCGGCGGGCGAGTGCGCCGTCGACTACGGCTTCCACCAGATCGTCGGCGGCGTCGACGACGACTCGCTGCAGGCGATGCGCGGGCTGGTCGACGAGGGCATCTCGAGCTTCAAGCTCTTCATGGCCTACCCGGGCGTCTTCTACTCCGACGACGCGCAGATCCTCAAGGCCATGCAGGTGTCGGCCGAGACCGGGCTCATGACGATGATGCACGCCGAGAACGGCCCAGCGATCGACGTCATCGCCGAGCAGCTGGTCGCGCAGGGCAAGACGGCGCCGTACTTCCACGGCATCGCCCGCGCGTGGCAGATGGAGGAGGAGGCGACGCACCGGGCGATCATGCTCGCGAACTACACGCGCGCACCGCTCTACGTCGTGCACGTGAGCGCGAAGCAGGCGGTGCAGCAGCTCGCGTGGGCGCGCGACCAGGGCCAGCAGGTCTTCGGCGAGACGTGCCCGCAGTACCTGTACCTCTCGCTCGAGGAGCAGCTGGGCGCGCGCGGCAGCGAGTGGGGCGACTTCGAGGGCGCGAAGTGGGTGTGCTCGACGCCGCTGCGCAGCCGCGAGGAGGGCCACCAGGACCACATGTGGCAGGCGCTGCGCACGAACGACATCCAGATGGTGTCGACCGACCACTGCCCGTTCTGCATGAAGGACCAGAAGGAGCTCGGCCTCACCGACTTCCGCGCCATCCCGAACGGCATCGGCTCGATCGAGCACCGCATGGATCTCATGTACCAGGGCGTCGTGACGGGCCGCATCACCCTCGAGCGCTGGGTGGAGCTCACGTCGACGACGCCGGCGCGCATGTTCGGCATGTACGGGAGGAAGGGCGTCATCCAGCCCGGCGCCGACGCCGACATCGTGCTCTACGACCCGAACGGGCACACGTCGATCGGCGTCGACGAGACGCACCACATGAACATGGATCACTCCGCGTGGGAGGGGTTCGAGATCGACGGCCACGTCGACACCGTCATGGCGCGCGGCAAGGTCATCGTCGACGGTGGCGAGTACCTCGGATCCAAGGGCGACGGGCGCTTCGTGAAGCGCGGCCTGTCGCAGTACCTGGCGTAGGGGAGGGGGAGCCATGGACTTCGGAGCCGTCTTCCAGACCAACCCGCCCTCGGCGCGCGTCGTGCAGCTGTCGCAGCTCGCCGAGGCGCACGGGTTCAGCCACGTGTGGACGTTCGACAGCCACCTGCTGTGGCAGGAGCCGTACGTCATCCACTCCGCCATCCTCGGCGCGACCCGCAAGGTCACGGTCGGACCGTTCGTCACGAATCCCGCGACGCGCGACTGGACCGTGACGGCGAGCGTGTTCGCGACCCTCAACGAGATGTACGGCAACCGCACGGTCGTCGGCATCGGCCGTGGCGACTCGGCGGTGCGCGTCACGAACGGCGCCCCGACGACCCTCGCCACGTTGCGCGATGCCGTGCACGTCATCCGCGAGCTCGGCTCGTCGCGCGCCGTCGAGTACAACGGCTCGCGCCTGCAGTTCCCGTGGTCGAAGGGCTCGGAGCTCGAGGTGTGGGTCGCGGCGTACGGGCCGAAGGCGCTGCAGCTCACGGGCGAGGTGGCCGACGGGTTCATCCTGCAGCTCGCCGACGTCGACATCGCGAGGTGGATGATCCAGGCCGTGCGAGATGCCGCCGTGAACGTGGGCCGGAACCCCGACGACATCACGATCTGCGTCGCGGCCCCGGCGTTCGTCGGCGACGACCTGGTGGACCAGCGCGACCAGTCGCGATGGTTCGGCGGCATGGTCGGCAATCACGTGGCCGACATCGTGGCCCGCTACGGCGACTCCGGCGCCGTGCCGCAGGCGCTCACCGACTACATCGCGGGCCGCACGGGCTACGACTACAACAGCCACGGCCGCGCCGAGAACGACCACGTCGACTTCGTGCCCGACGAGATCGTCGACCGCTTCTGCATCCTCGGCACCGTCGACGACCACATCGCGAAGCTCAAGGCGCTGTCGGACATCGGCGTCGACCAGTTCGCGGCGTACGTCATGCACGACGACAAGGAGGAGACGCTGCGCCTCTACGGCGAGCGCATCATCCCCGCCCTCACCGAGCACGTGACGGCCAAGTCGTGATCCGCGCGCGCCGGTTCGCCCGCTCCCTGCTGCTGGGGCTCGTCGGCGCGCTGGCGCTCGCGGTGCTGTGGGAGGCGTACAAGGCGCTCGGTCCCGCCGAGGGGTGGCGCGTGGGCGACGTGTCGGTGCTGCCGCGCACGACCGACCTCGCGATGCCGCACGTGTGGGACATGCTCGGCCGGGCGTTCGCGCCCGTGCGCAACGGCTCCGACGAGCTGGTCGTGCAGGCGGTGCTCGCGGCGTGCCTCACGACGGCCGCGACAGCGCTCGTCGGCCTGCTCGTGGGCGCGCTCGTCGGCTTCGGCCTCGCGCTGCTCATGCAGGCGCTGCCGATCGCGCAGGCGGCGATGCTGCCGTGGCTCATCCTCAGCCAGACCGTGCCGCTCATCGCGCTCGCGCCCATCGTCGTGTCGTGGGGCGGCCGCATCGACGGGTGGGAGCGGTGGATGAGCGTCGCCGTGATCGCGTCGTACCTCGCGTTCTTCCCCGTGGCCGTGGGCGCGCTGCGCGGCCTGCAGTCGCCGACGGCGGCGCAGGTCGACCTGCTGCGGTCGCAGGGCGCCTCGTGGTGGTCGACCATCCGCTTCCTGCGGCTGCCGGCTGCGGTGCCGTACGCGCTCAACGCGCTTCGGCTCGGGGCAGCCGCCGCGATCGTCGGCGCCGTCGTCGCCGAGGTGTCGACCGGCTCGCGCGGCGGCATCGGCCGCCTCATCGTCGAGTACGCGCAGGCGGGCTCGTCGGATCCGGCGCGCGGCTGGTCGCCGATCTTCGGCGCCGTGATCATGGGGCTCGCGGTCGCGGGCCTCGTCGCCCTCGCGGGGCTCGCGCTCTCGCGCTACCGACGGCTGGAGGCAGCATGACCGCGGTCGAGGTGCGCGGCGCCACCAAGGTGTTCGCGACGAGGAAGGGCGAGCTGCGCGCGCTCGACGCCGTCGACCTCGAGGTCGCCGACGGCGAGTTCGTGTCGCTCATCGGCCCGTCGGGCTGCGGCAAGTCGACGCTGCTGCGGCTCATCGCCGACCTCGACGAGCCCACGGCCGGCGACGTGTCGGTCTTCGGGCAGACGGCGAGGGCCGCTCGGCTCGACCACGCGTACGGCATCGCCTTCCAGCAGGCGGGCCTGCTGCCGTGGCGCACCGTGCGGCAGAACGTCGAGCTGCCGCTGCAGCTGCACGGCGTCGCCGCCGCTGCCCGCCGTGCCCGCTCGACCGAGCTGCTCGACCTCGTGGGGCTCGCCGACTTCGCCGACCAGCATCCCGACCAGCTCTCCGGCGGCATGCAGCAGCGCGTCGCCATCGCGCGCTCGCTCGCCGAGCATCCGCGCCTGCTGCTCATGGACGAGCCGTTCGGCGCCCTCGACGAGATGACGCGCGAGCGCCTGCAGGGCGAGCTGCGCCGCATCGTCGCCGAGACCGGCGCCGCCGTCGTGTTCGTGACGCACTCGATCCCCGAGGCCGTCTACCTCTCCGACCGCGTCGTCGTGATGTCGCCCAGGCCGGGCCGCATCACGCAGATCGTCGACGTGCAGCGGCACGGGATGGATGCCGAGACCGACATCCGCGAGGCCGACGCGTTCTTCGCCTCCGTCACGGCCGTGCGCGAGGCGCTCCACGGCGACTCGGCTCCGGATGGATCGTCCGCCCGCGGGGTGGAGACGCGATGAGCACGGCAGCACGGGTGCTGGCGCCGATCGCGTTGGGAGTCCTGCTGCTCGTCGTGTGGGAGGCGGCCGTCGCGCTGCTCGACATCCCGCCGTACCTGCTGCCCGCCCCGTCGGCGATCGGCGCGCAGGTGGCGATCATCCTGCCCGGCCTCGTCGCCGCGGCGCTCGCGACCGGCACGAACGCGCTCGTCGGCCTCGTCGGCGGCGCGATCCTCGCGATCGTCTTGGCGGCGCTCGCGTCGCGCATCCGCTGGCTGCAGTCGATCGTCGAGCCGCTCGTCGCCGCGATCGCCGTCGTGCCCATCGTGGCGCTCGCGCCCGTGCTCGGCACGATGTTCGGCGCTGCGAGCGAGACGCCCAGGCAGGTCGTCGTCGGCATCGCCGCGTTCGTGCCCGTGTTCGTGAACGCGCTGCGCGGCCTGCGCAGCGCCGACCCCGTGCACCGCGACCTCATGCGCGCCAACGGGGCCTCCGGGTGGCAGGTCACGTGGCACCTCACGCTGCCCGGCGCGCTGCCGTACGTGTTCACGGGCCTCAACGTCGCCTCGTCGCTCGCCGTCATCTCGGCCGTCGTCGCCGAGTACTTCGGCGGCCTGCAGAACGGCCTCGGCTCGCGCATCGCATCCGCCGCCGCCCAATCCGGGTACGCCCGCGCGTGGAGCTACGTGCTCGCCGCCGTCGTGCTCGGCCTGATCTTCTACGTCGCCACCTTGGCGCTCGAGCGCTCCCGAGCTCGAGCGTCCAGCACCTGAGAGAGGGGATTCACGATGCACCGCACACACAGGAGGGCGCTCGGCGTCCTGGCCGCCGCATCCGCGGCGGCCCTCGCGCTCGGCGCCTGCTCGGCAGGGGGCGGCGACGCTCCCGAGGAGGGCGCGGACGGGCTCACGCCCGTGACCCTGCAGCTGCAGTGGTTCGCGCAGGGCCAGTTCGCCGGCTACTACGCCGCCGTCGAGCAGGGGTTCTACGAGGACGCCGGCCTCGACGTGACGATCGTCGAGGGCGGCGCCGACATCGTGCCGCAGACGGTGCTCGCCGACGGCCAGGCCGACTTCGCGATCGCGTGGGTGCCGAAGGCGCTCGCCTCGATCGAGGCAGGCGCGGGCATCACGAACGTGGGCCAGATCTTCCAGCGCTCCGGCACGCTCCAGGTGTCGTTCGCCGACTCCGGCATCGAGGGACCCGCGGACCTCGCGGGCGAGAACGTGGGCTCGTGGGGCTTCGGCAACGAGTTCGAGCTCTTCGCAGGCATGGGCGAGGCGGGCCTCGACCCCATGAGCGACGTGACGCTCGTGCAGCAGGCGTTCGACATGTCGGGCCTGCTCGCCGGCGACATCGACGCGGCGCAGGCCATGTCGTACAACGAGTACGCGCAGCTGCTCGAGACGGTGGACCCCGAGACGGGCGAGCTGTACACGGCCGACGACTTCACGGTCATCGACTGGAACGAGGTCGGCGTCGCCATGCTGCAGGACGCGATCTGGGCCAACACGGAGGCGCTGCAGGACGAGTCGTTCCAGGAGACGACCGTCGCGTTCCTCGAGGCGTCGCTGCAGGGCTGGGCGTTCGCGCGCGACAACCCCGAGGAGGCGGCGCAGATCGTCGTCGACGCCGGCAGCCAGCTCGGCGCGAGCCACCAGCTGTGGATGGTGAACGAGGTCAACGCGCTCATCTGGCCGTCGCCCGACGGCATCGGCATGATCGACCAGGATGCGTGGGACCAGACGGTCGAGATCTCGCTGTCGACGCCCAACCAGGACGGCTCGACGGTCATCACGCAGGATCCGCCGGACACCGCCTACGACATGACGTACGTCGAGCAGGCGCTCGCGAACCTCGAGGAGGCGGGCGTCGACGTGCACGGCACCGACTACGCGCCGATCGAGGTCGAGCTGACGGAGGGCGGCCAGTAGGCCGCATCGCACCCGCACCGCGCCCTGCGGTGCCCTAGCGTGGGAGAGGCGGAGCACTTCGCTCCGCCTCTCCTGCACTGCCGAAGGAGCCTCCCATGAGCGAGACCGTGCTGAACGACCACGTCGAGCACGCATCCGACCCCGCCGCAGGCGACCGCGCCCGCGCGCTCGACGCCCACGTCTTCCACTCGTGGTCGGTGCAGGGGCAGACGAATCCCTTCGCGATCGCGGGAGGCCTCGGCACGACGGTCTGGGACCACGACGGGCGCGAGTACCTCGACTTCTCGAGCCAGCTCGTGAACACGAACATCGGGCATCAGCATCCGAAGGTCGTCGCCGGCATCAAGGCCCAGGCCGACATCCTCACGACCGTCGCGCCCGCCACGACGAACCTCGTGCGCGGCGAGGCCGCCGCGGCCATCCTGGCGCACGCGCCCGGCTTCCAGAGCGTGTTCTTCACGAACGGTGGCGCCGATGCCAACGAGAACGCCATCCGCATGGCACGCCTGCACACGGGCCGCGACAAGGTCGTCTCGCACTACCGCTCCTACCACGGCAACACCGGCGCGGCCGTGGTCGCGACGGGCGACTGGCGCCGCGTGCCCAACGAGTACGCGCGCGGCCACGTGCACGCGTTCGGACCCTTCCCGTACCGCAGCGAGTTCTGGTCGCAGTCGGTGGAGCAGGAGTGCGAGCGCGCCCTGCAGCACATGCGGCGCGTCATCGAGGCCGAGGGGCCGGAGTCGGTCGCCGCGATCCTCGTCGAGTCGATCCCCGGCACCGCAGGCGTCATCGTGCCGCCGCCCGGCTACCTCGCGGGCCTGCGCGAGCTCGCCGACCGCTTCGGCTGCATGCTCATCCTCGACGAGGTCATGGCCGGCTTCGGCCGCACCGGCGCCTGGTTCGCGCACGACGACCACGACGTGCGCGCCGACCTCATCACCTTCGCGAAGGGCGTGAACTCGGGCTACGTGCCCATCGGCGGCGTCATCGTGAGCCCCGAGATCCACGAGACGTTCTCGGGCCGCGTGTTCCCCGGCGGCCTCACCTACTCGGGTCACCCGCTCGCGGCCGCCTCGGTCGTCGCGACGCTCGACGCCATGGCGTCGGAGGGCATCGTCGACAACGCGCGCCGCATCGGCGCCGACGTGCTCGGCCCCGGGCTCGCCGAGCTCGCCGCCAAGCACCCGCTGATCGGCGAGGTGCGCGGCGTCGGCGTCTTCTGGGCGCTCGACCTCGTGACCGATCCCGGCACGCGGGAGCCGGTCGGCGCCCCCGTGATCGGCGCGCTCAAGGGTGCGCTGCTGCAGCGCGGTCTGCTGCCGTTCGCGGCCGACAACCGCATCCACGTCGTGCCTCCGTGCGTCGTCACCGACGACGAGGCGCAGCAGGCGCTCGCGATCTACGACGAGGCGTTCGCCGAGGTCGGAGCGAGCCTGTGAGCGTGCACCTCATCGGCGGCGGATGGGCGGAGGACGAGTCGGCCTGGACCGGCCGCTTCGTCGACGAGGCGCGCGAGCGCGCCGACGGCCGCCCGACCATCGCCGTCGTGCTGTGGGCGCCGACCGTCGCAGAGGGCGAGGCGTGGCACGCCGACTACCGCGACGACCTCGGCAAGCACGACTGCGAGGTGCGGTTCGTGCAGCTCGCCGCCGACCGGCAGCTCGACGCCTCCGACCTCGCCGGCGCCGACGGCATCTTCGTGGGCGGCGGGCTCACGCCCGGCTACCACGCGGCCGTCATGCCGGCGGCGCAGGCCATCCGCGAGCTCGTCGCCGACGGCACGCCCTACGCCGGGTTCTCGGCAGGCGCGATGATCGCCGGCGACGTCGCCCTGCTCGGCGGCTGGCGCATCGGCGGCGTCGAGGTGACGCGCGAGGAGGCCTCCGAGGGGCTCGACGACGTGACGCTCGCCGAGGGCGTCGGCCTCGTCGACGTCGTCGTCGACGTGCACGCCACCCAGTACGGCACCCTGCCGCGCGCCATCGCGATCGTCGACGCCGACCTCGTCGAGCGCACCGTCGCCATCGACGAGCGCACGTCGCTCGTCGTCGGCGAGCAGGGCCTCGCCGCCGCGGGCCAGGGCAACGTGTTCGTGTGCACGAAGGACGGCCCCCACGTGCAGGTCGCGGTGCTGGGCGGCCGATGACCGCGGCGCTGGCGCAGCTCGTCGACCCCGGATGGGCCGAAGCGCTCGCGCCGGTGGAGCCGACGATCCGCCAGCTGGGGGAGCGGCTGCGTGGCGAGATCGCCGAGGGGCGCCGCTACGTGCCCGAGGGCGCGCGCGTGCTGCGCGCGTTCGAGCGGCCCATCGCCGACGTGCGCGTGCTCATCGTCGGCCAGGACCCGTACCCGACGCCCGGCCACGCCGTCGGCCTGTCGTTCTCGGTCGACCCCGCCGTGCGGCCCGTGCCGCGATCGCTGCAGAACATGTACAAGGAGCTCGAGGCCGACCTCGGCATCGCACCCGCATCCCACGGCGACCTCAGCCGCTGGGCCGACCAGGGCGTGCTGCTGCTCAACCGCGTGCTCACGACCGCTGCTGGCACGAGCGACGCCCACAAGGGCTGGGGCTGGGAGGACGTGACCGAGGCCGCGATCACAGCCCTCGCGCGTCGACCCGAGCCGCTCGTCGCCGTGCTGTGGGGTGCGAAGGCGCAGCAGCTCACGCCGCTGCTCGCCGGCACGCCCATCGTCGCGAGCCCGCATCCGTCGCCGCTGTCCGCATCCCGCGGCTTCTTCGGCTCGCGCCCCTTCTCGCGCGTGAACGAGCTGCTGCAGCAGCAGGGCGCCCCACCGATCGACTGGCGACTGGAGTAGGCATGCTGCCCGAGGAGTACGACAAGCGTCGCTCGCTGCCGCGCCACCTGCGGCCCGTGCGGGCCGAGCCCGAGTTCTCCTTCGTCATCCGCCCCGCGACCGTGCGCGACATCGCCGCCGTGCGCGCGATCCACGCGCACTACGTGCTCAACTCGTCGGTGACGCTCGAGGATCGGCCCAAGACGCTGCTGGAGTGGCGGCGCACGTTCGACGGGCTCGAGCGGCTGCGGCTGCCGTTCCTCGTCGCCGAGTCGGGCACGAAGACGGTGCTCGGCTACGCGCTCGCCGAGCCGTGGAAGCCGCGCAGCGCGTACCGCACGATCGTGGAGCACTCGATCTTCCTCGCGCCCGCATCCACCGGCCGAGGCCTCGGCAAGGCGCTGCTCGTCGCGCTCGTCGACGCCGCGACCGACGCCGGCTGCAAGGAGATGATCGCCGTCATCGCCGACGAGAAGGCGGAGGCGTCGGTCGCGCTGCACGAGCGCCTCGGCTTCCGCGAGACGGGCCGGATGGGCAAGGTCGGCTTCAAGTTCGACCGCTGGCTCGGCACGATCACGATGACGAGGCGACTGAAGAAGCGCCGCCGCTGACACCTGGGGATTGCGTTTTGCAGGCGATTCCGGGTCTTGAGGGGAATGCTCCCTCGAGAGGCGGAATCGCCTGCGAAACGCATCCGGGGCGGATGCGGGGGTGGCGGATGCGCTGCAGTTGTTCTAGCGTCGACTAGAACAAGTGCTGGAGGTGCATGTGTCCCGCCCGGAGTCCGCAGCGGATGACCGACCGCTCGAGCTCGTGCCGTCGGCGCTCGCACCGTGGTGGCGGCGCATCCTCGTCGCCCTGCTCATCGGGGCACCTGCGCTCGTGCTGCTCGTCGCCGACCTCGCGGGCGTCGTCGACCCCGGCCGCGAGCCCGGGTCGCTCTCGGGATGGACGGGTGCCGCGATGTGCGCGATCTGGCTCACGCTGCTCGCCCGCGCCATCCTGCCGCTCGCGCGCATCGCCGCCCGGCTCGAGGCCGTCGCCGCGGCGCTCGCGTGGGCGATGCTCGTGCTCGGGCTGCAGCTGCCGCTGCCGGCGCTCGTGCTCGCAGCGCTCGCCGGTGCCGTCGTGCTCGCGCTGCGTCGACCCGTGCGCCGCACCGTCGCCCCGCGCGACCGCGTCGAGCGCGACCTCGACGTCGCGGGTGCCGTCGCGTTCTCGGAGACCTCCGCCGATCCCACGAGGGCCGTGCTCATCGCCCTGGGCTGCGTCGGCTTCGCCGCGATCGGAGCCTTCACGGCCGTGACGACCGGGCCCATGGGCTGGTGGTACCTGCTCGCCGCCGCCGTGTGGTTCACCGGCGCGGTGCCGTGGATGCTGCGCGTCACGCTCGACCGCACGGGCCTCGCGGTGCGCACGCTGCTGCTGCCCGGTGCGCTCGTGCGCGTGCCGCTCGCCGACATCGACGACGTCGAGGCCGGCACCGTGCGCCCGAGGAAGTGGGGCGGCACGGGATGCGTCGTCGACGGCGGCGTCACGTCGGTGCTGCGCGCCGAGGGCGGTGCGGTGCTCGTGACCCGACGCGACGGCACGCAGGTCGTCGTGAACGTCGACCGCCCCGACGAGGCGGTCGCGACGTTCGCGGCGCTGCGCGCGAGCGGAGTCGCGTCGTGACCGTGCCGAACCCGACCGCTGCGCCGACGCTGGCGCTGCCGACCGTGCACGTGCACGGGGCGACGTCCTGGCGGCGCCGCGTCTTCCTCATCCTCGTCGCCATGCTGCCTGCGGTCGTGGCGTTCGTCGTCGTGCTCGTCGCGCCGCTGCGCGTCGGCGTCGGCGTCGACGTCAGCGTCAGCGTGCTGCCGAGCTGGTCGCTCACCCTCGTCGTGTGGATGCTCCTCGCCGTGCGTGCGTTCCCGCCGATCGCGCGCTGGAGTCGCCACGCGGCCTCGACGCTCTGCGCCGCGGCCTGGGCGGTCGGCGCCGCCGTGTCCACGATGGATCGCGACGCAGTGGCATGGTCGTCCGCCGCGATCGTCGTGATCGTCGTGGCGACGTTCACGGGGCTCTGGCTCGCGTGGTGGGTCGGTGGTCTGCGCTTCGGCGTCGTGTGGCCGCTCGTGCGCCCGGCGCCGCCCGCCGCGTCGCCGACGACGCGCAGCGCGTGGAGCGAGACGGTCACGCACACCACCTACACCGTGCTGCTGCTCGTGCTGAGCGGCCTCGCGGCGATCTTCTTCGTCGCGGTGGGCTTCGAGTCGGGCGTCTGGGTGTGGCTGCTCCCGCTCGCGGCGCTCGCGCTGCTCTCAGCGATGTCGTTCACCGTCCGCATCACCGCCGACCGTCGCGGGCTGCGCATCCGCTCGCGCATCCTCGGCATCCCGCTCGTCACCGTGCCGCTCGACCGCATCGCCTCGGCGACCGCCGCGCTCATCGACGAGACGGAGTGGGGCCAGGTCGGCAGCACGGCCGACCGCGAGCTCACGACGATCATCCACCGCTCGGGCGCGGCGCTCATCGTCACGCGCACCGACGGGTCGATGGTCGTCGTCACCGCCGACCGGCCCGACCTCGCGGCGGCCGTGCTCGAGTCGCTGCGCGCGCAGCGCCCGCGCGGCTGATGCGCTTCGTCGTCGACCCCGCGCGCGCGGAGCCGCTGCACGAGCAGATCGCCCGGCAGGTGCGTGCGGCGTTCGAGGCCGGCGAGCTGCGGCAGGGGGAGCGACTGCCGCCCGCGCGCGAGCTCGCCGACGCGCTCGACGTCAACATGCACACGGTGCTGCGCGGCTACCAGTCGCTGCGCGACCTCGGCCTCGTCGAGCTGCGCCGCGGGGCCGGTGCGCGCATCCGCACCGACGCCCGCCCCGTGGGCGTGCGCCTGCACGAGCTCGTGGACGAGCTGCGCGCCGAGGGTGCGCGCCTCGGCGTCTCGCGCGCCGACCTCGCCCGCATGGTCGCGGGCGCCGAGCCGCCGCGCCCCTGACGCCCCTGGTCGCGTTTCGCAGGCGATTCCGGGTCTTGAGGGGAATCTTCCCTCGAAAGGCGGAATCGCCTGCAACACGCAAGCGACCCCAGGGCGTCAGCGGCCCACGAGACCGAGGTCGTAGGCGAGGATCACGAGCTGCACGCGGTCGCGGGCGTCGAGCTTGCGCAGCAGGCGGCCGACGTGGGTCTTCACGGTCGACTCCGACAGCACGAAGCGGCGCGCGAGCTCGTCGTTCGTGAGGCCCTCCGCGATCGCCACGAGGAACTCGCGCTCGCGCGGCGTGAGCACCTCGAGGGCGGATGCGTCGGTCTCGACGGGCGCGGACGTCGCGAAGTGGTCCAGCATGCGCCGCGTGACCGTGGGCGCGAGCGCGGCATCGCCCGCGTGCACGGCGCGGATGGCGGCGACGAGCTCGGCGGGGCGCGCATCCTTCAGCAGGAAGCCGCTCGCCCCGGCGCGCAGGGCGGCGTAGGCGTACTCGTCGAGGTCGAACGTCGTGAGCACGAGCACCTTCGGATGCGTCGCGGCGGCCGTGATGCGCTCGGTCGCGGCGATGCCGTCGACGCCGGGCATGCGCACGTCCATGAGCACGACGTCGACGTCGCCGCGCGCCGCGAGCGCGGCTCCGGCGGCGCCGTCGCCGGCCTCGCCGACGACCTCGACGTCGGGCTCGGCCTCGAGCACCATGCGGAAGCCGAGGCGCACGAGCTCCTGGTCGTCGACGAGGGCGATGCGGATGGTCATGCGGGCTCCTGCTCGGCGGTGGGGGTCTCGTGGAGGGTGGCGACGACGCGCCAACCCGTCGGCTCGCGCGGGCCGGCGACGACGTCGCCGGCGAAGAGGGCGACGCGCTCGCGCATGCCCACGAGGCCGCGGCCCGCGCCCGTCGTGGCGGCGGGCGCCCCGGTGCCGTCGTCGACGACCTCCACGCGCACGACGCCCGAGCCGTGCCGCACGTCGACCTCGACGCGCGCGGCATCCGACGCGTGCCGCATCGCGTTCGTCAGCGCCTCCTGCACGATGCGGTGCACCGTGAGCGCGAGGGTCTGGTCGGCGATCGCCGCGCCCGACGTCGTGAGCCGCACGGGCATCCCGACGTCGCGGAACGAGGCGACGAGCGCGTGCAGGTCGCCGGCGGCGGGCTGCGGCGCGCGGTCGGCGGCGTCGCCGGGCTCGCGCAGCACGCCGAGCAGCCTGCGCATCTCGGCGAGGGAGTCGCGGCCGGTGTCGGCGACGCGGCGCATGGTGTCGGCGGCGCGCTCGGGGTCGCGCGCCGCCTGCGCCGCGGAGCCCTCGGCGAGCGTGACCATGACGGTGAGGCCGTGGCTCACGACGTCGTGCATCTCGCGCGCGATGCGGGAGCGCTCGGCGGCAACGGCGAGCTGCGCCTGCTTCTCGCGCTCGCGGGCGAGGTCGTCGGCGCGGGCGATGAGCGCCGCGACGTACGCGCGCCGGCCGCGCACCGACGTGCCGAGCAGCACGGCGACGACGTAGGAGGCGAGCCCGACGAGGTTGATCGAGACGACCGGGCCGATCGACAGCGGCTCGAGCGAGGGGACGACGAGGGTGCCGACGAGCGAGCCCGCCGTGGCCGCGGCGACGCCGATCCACACGTGCAGCGGCTTGCCGTACGCGCCGACCGAGTAGAGGGCGACGTAGATCGCGAGCCAGCCGCCGGCGGCGAGCTCGGATGGGATGGTGAGCAGCGCCGCGCAGACGAGCGTCGGCAGCAGCGGCCAGCGCCGACGCCACAGCAGCGCGGCGCCCGCGACGAGCGCGACGCCGGCCATGAGCAGGCCGTCGACGCGCTGCGTCGCGTCGAACGCGGCGAGGATGACGCCGATGACGAGCACCGGCAGCTGCGTGCCGATCGCGAGCGTCCAGTCGACGAGCCGAGGATGCCTGGCCGTGAACCGGCGCAGCACGCCGGGCGGACGCGGCAGCGCGACGGCACCCCCGACGCGGACGTCGGGGGTGCCGTGCGCGGTCGTCACGAGGCTCGACCCTACGCGTCGCGCCTGACGAGTGCGGCCGCTGCGCCGACGAGCGCGACGGCCGGCCACGCGGCCGTCACGGCGAGCCCGCGCCAGAAGTCGCTCGTGGGCTCGAGGCCCGGCAGCGACAGCTGCATGCCGCCGTTCGACAGCAGGTACGGCGACGCATCCTGCACCCACTCGAACGGGATGAGACCCATGACGACGGGCAGCACGAGCAGCACGCCGAGCGCGATCGCGATGCCGCCGGCGCCCGAGCGCACGAGGGCGCCGACCGCGAGGGAGAACACCGTGAGCAGCGCGAGGTACACGGCGCCGCCGAGCACGGCGTAGCCGACGGACGCGTCGATGCCCATGTCATCGATCGCGACGCCGAAGGATGCGGCGACACCGATCGTCGAGGCCATGCCGACGGCGAGGGCGAGGCCGCTCGCGACGAACGCGATGAGGCCCAGCACGAGCGCCTTCGCGCCCAGCACGGGCAGGCGCGACGGCACGGCCGTGAACGACGAGCGGATCTGGCCCGAGCCGTACTCGCCCGTGATGGCGATGACGCCGATGATCGCGAACACGAGCTGCGACACCAGCAGGCCCGACGATCCGAGGGATGCGATGGGCACCTGCGCGAACAGCGCCTCGAGCGGCATGTCCTCGGGCGCCGTCGCGAGGGTCGCGAGCGTCGCGAGGGCGCCGAGGCCCGCGGTGATGACGACGGCGATCGCGATCGCCCATCCGATGGAGCGCACGCTCGTGAGCTTGATCCACTCCGAGCGCAGCACGCCGCCGAACGACACGTGGTGCGGGGTCTCGCGGTAGGTGGCGCGACGCACGTCGGGCGCGTCGGTCGTGGCTGCTGCGGTGCTCATCGGACCGCCTCCGTCCTGTACTCGACGGCGTCGCTCGTGAGCGCCATGTAGCGCTCCTCGAGCGTCGCCTTGCGGGGCGCGAGCTCCTCGATGCCGATGCCGGCGCCCACTGCGACCTCGGCGATGCGCGGCGCGGGCACGCCCGACACCTCGACGGCGTCGGGGGCGATCTGCGTCGTGGTGACGTCGTCGGATGCGAGCAGGTGCGCCAGGCGGTCGACGCCGGTGCCGCGCACGAGCACGACGGGCCCGCCCTGCACGCCGAGCATCTCGTCGATCGACTGGTCGGCGAGCACGCGGCCCTTGCCGAGCACGACGACGCGGTCGGCGACCTGCGCCATCTCGCTCATGAGGTGCGACGACAGCAGCACGGCCCGACCCTCGGCGGCGAGGCCGCGCAGCAGGCGGCGCACCCAGGCGACGCCCTCGGGGTCGAGGCCGTTGACGGGCTCGTCGAGGATGAGCGTGTGCGGGTCGCCGAGCAGCGCCGACGCGATGCCGAGCCGCTGGCCCATGCCGAGCGAGAAGCCGCCGACGCGCTTGCGGGCGACGGACTCGAGACCGGTGATCTCGAGCACCTCCCGCACGCGGTCCTTGCCGATGCCGTGCGTGGCGGCGAGGCCCAGCAGGTGCCGCTCCGCGGTGCGGCCGGGGTGCCACGCCTTGGCGTCGAGCAGCGCGCCGACCTCGGTGAGCGGCGAGCGCAGCTCGCGGTAGGGCACGCCGGAGACGGTGACGGATCCGGCGTCGGGGCGGTCGAGTCCGACGATCATGCGCATCGTGGTGGACTTGCCCGCACCGTTGGGGCCGAGGAAGCCGGTGACGAGGCCCGGGCGGACCTCGAAGCCGACGTCGTCGACCGCGACCTTCGCGCCGTAGCGCTTGGTGAGGTGCTCTGCAACGATCATGCATCCACCGTGCCCGTGCGGGGCGGGTCGCCGCGTCGTCGCAGGGGAGGAACCTGCCGCGGATGCCGTGGTACCCCGGGTGGACGCGCGCCGGTACCGGGGCATCCCGGGGGAGGCGCGGGTCGTGTCGGTGCTCGGTGCCATGCTCGCGCCATGGCGACGTACGACGAGTGGAAGGCGGCCCGCATCGAGGCCGAGGCGAAGGCCGTCGCGGCTGCGCAGGCGGCGGGCACGCAGGCCATCGTGACGGCGCTCGGCGAGGGCTTGTGGCTCGTGTCGGTCGCGGGCGTGAGTCGCGGCACCGTGCGGCGCATCGTCGTGCAGGGCACCGAGCGATTCGAGGCGCGGCTGCGGCACATCGACCCGGGCCACGGCACGCGCATCGGCGAGTACTTCGAGCTCGCGAAGGCCGTCGCCGCGCTGCGCGCGGAGGTGCCGCGCTTCGTCGGCCGCGACCCCTTCAAGGAGCTCACGAACTACGTCTCCCGCGACCAGATGCGCGAGCGCACCGAGCGGATGCGGCAGCAGCGCAGGGCGGGTCGGTACTCGTAGGTCCCGCAGCTGGTCGAGGAGCGCGCGAGCCCCTGGGCGAGCACGCGTCACGAGACCACGCGACCGCGGCTCCTGGCCAGCCATGCGCATGGTCGCGTCGAGCGCGCACGTCGCGTGGTCTCGTGACGCGTGCTCGCTGCGCTCGCGCGCTCCTCGACCAGCTGGTGGGGGAGCGTCGCCGACGGGTCGTTAGGCTCGAACGGTGACGGCGCTGCACGAGCTCACGGCCCTCGACCTCTGGGACGCCCTGCATCGCAGGCGCGTCTCCGCCCGAGAGGTCGCCGAGCACTACCTCGCCCGCATCGAGCGCGACGCGTCCAACGCCTTCGTCACGGTCACCGTCGATGCCGCGCTCGCCCGCGCCGATGCGATCGACGCCGCCGACGACCGCACGCCCGTCATCCTCGGCCTGCCGTTCGCCGACAAGGACCTCGTGCAGCGCGCCGGCGTGCCGACGCAGTTCGGCTCGCGCGCACGCGAGGGCTTCGTGCCCTCGGTCTCCGATCCGATCGTCGACGTGCTCGACGCCGCGGGCGGCGTGAGCCTCGGCAAGACGGCGACGCCGGAGTTCGGCTTCTCGGGGCACACGTCGAGCGCCCTCACGGGCCACACGACGCTGCCCGGCCGCCCCGACCTCGGTGCGGGCGGCTCGTCGGGCGGTGCGGCCGCCGCAGTCGCCGCGGGTCTGCTGCCGTTTGCGCCCGGCAGCGACGGCGGCGGCTCCATCCGCATCCCCGCCTCCGTCTGCGGCCTCGTGGGCCTCAAGCCGTCGCGCGGTCGCGTGCCGGCCCACTCGGGCCTCGGGCAGATCGGCGGCCTGTCGGTCGCCGGCCCCATCGCGCGCACGGTGCGCGACGCCGCGCTGCTGATGGAGGCCATGCTCGGCCGCGTCAACGGCGTCGTGCCGCACCGCACGACGCTGCGCTCGCCCGAGCTCGACGGCGGCTCGCTGCTCGCGGCCGCGACGCGCGGCGAGGGCCGGTTCCGCATCGCCGTGCTCGAGGGCACGCCGTGGGACGACGCCGTCGACGTCGCGATCTCGCAGGACGCGCGCGACGCCGTCGCCGTCGCCGTGCGCGAGCTCTCGGCGCTCGGCCACGACGTCGACGACCTCGCGATGCCGGCCTTGCCCGGCTACGCCGACACGTTCCGCACGCTCTGGCAGTTCGGCGCCGCCGGCATCCCGTTCACCGACGCGCAGCGCGAGCGGGTCGAGCCGCTCACGGCGTGGCTCGCGGATGCGGGGCGCGCGCTCACGCCCGGACAGGTCACGCAGGGCGTGGCCCTGTTCACCGCCTACGAGCGCACCGTCGTCACGGCGTTCGCGCCGTACGACGCCGTGCTCACGCCCACGACGGCGCTGCCCGCCCGCCCGCTCGACTGGTACGGCGACGACCCCGAGGAGTCGTTCCGCCAGCAGGTGCGCCACACGCCGCACACGTCGTTCGTGAACGTCTCGGGCCTGCCGGCCATCACGCTGCCGGTGCACGAGACCGCCGAGGGGCTGCCGATGGGCGCGCACCTCATCGGGCGCCCTGGCGAGGAGGCGACGCTGCTCGCCATCGGCCGCCAGCTCGAGCGCCGCATCCCATGGGAGCACGTCGGCCGGAGGCGCTTCGCGGCGTAGGAGCGTCGAAGACATGCAACTCGTCGCTTGCCCTTGACATGCAACCCAACGCTTGCATATCGTCGATCCCGTGCCCGACGTCTACCGCGCGATCGACGACGAGACCCGGCGTCTGCTGCTCGACCTGCTGAGCGAGCGCGACGAGCAGACGCTCTTCGAGCTGTGCGGCGCGCTCGCGATGCGGCACGGCCTCACGTCGTCGCGGCAGGCGATCTCGCAGCACCTCGCTGTGCTCGAGGAGGCCGGCCTCGTGCGCGCCGAGCGTCGCGGCCGCACGAAGGTGCACACGTTCGACCCCGCTCCGCTCGCCGAGATCGTCGAGCGGTGGCGCATCCCCGCATCCACCGACTCCGAGAGGACCGCACCATGAGGATCCGACTGACGAGCGTCTTCGTCGACGACCAGGCCGCCGCCCGCACGTTCTACACCGAGACGCTCGGCTTCGCCGTGAAGCACGACGTGCCGCTGGGCGCCGACGCGTGGCTCACGCTCGTCGAGCCGGGCGACGAGGGCGGCATCGAGCTGCTGCTCGAGCCCAGCGGCCACCCCGCGGTCGCGCCGTACCGCGACGCGCTGCGCGAGGACGGCATCCCGCTGCTCGTGCTGCAGGTCGACGACCTCGCCGCCGAGCACGCGCGCCTCGAGGCCGCGGGCGTCGTCTTCACGCAGCCGCCGACCGACGTCGGCATGGCGCTCATCGCCGTCTTCGACGACACGTGCGGCAACCTCGTGCAGCTGCAGCAGCCGAAGGCCTAGGAGGCGGTGGGCTTGCGGCGCGGACGCGGCGCGCGCTGCTTCGGCAGGTAGCCGCCGAGCTCGAGGCCCGCCTCGATCTCGTACCGGTTCGTGAGCGCGTCGATGCCGGCGGCGTAGTACATGGGGATGAACGCGAGGCCGTACCGCAGCCACTGCTGCCGGTGCACCTCCTCGTGCGCGAGCACGTCGGCCGACACGTTCGCATGCGTGAGGAACGTCGCGCCCACGGTCGTGCCGCCGCGGCCGAACGCCCACGTCGGCAGCCCCGAGACGACGTGCAGCTCGCCCTCGCGCCGCACCTCGCCACCGAGCAGGCGACCCCACGCGAGCGCCGCCTGCGTCGCCAGGTGGTACCCGGGCACGGCGACGGGGCGCGAGAACAGCGCGCGCTGCACCGGCTGGAGCGCCGTGTGCGCGGCGCGACCCGTGGCATGACCGATGGAGCGCAGTCCCATGGCTGCGACGGTACTCGGATGCACGCTGCTGCGCCCAGCATCCGTGCGGGTCGCGTGCAGCACGGGCTACGCTGACGCCCATGCGGATCGCGATGGTGTCGATGCACACGTCGCCCGCAGACCGGCCGGGGTCGGGTGACGCCGGTGGCATGAACGTGTACGTGCTCGAGACGGCGAAGGCGCTCGCGGCTCGCGGGCATCGCGTCGACCTGTTCACACGCGCGGCCGGCACGCGGTGGACGAAGCGGCTCACGGCCGGCGTCACGCTGTTCGCGCTCGAGACCGGCGGGGGCGCGGTGCGCAAGCACGACCTGCCGAACCTCGCCGACGAGTTCGGCGAGCAGCTGCAGCGCGTCGCGGTCGACGCCGACGAGCCGTACGACGTCATCCACGCCCACTACTGGCTCTCGGGCCTCGCGGCGCTGCCCGTGAGCCTCGCGCTGGGCGTGCCGCTCGTGCAGACGTTCCACACGCTCGCGGTGCAGAAGACGGCCGGAGGCGCTGTGGAGCCCGAGCGTCGTCGCCTCACCGAGCGCTACCTCGGGCTCGAGGCGGATGCGGTCGTCGCGGTGTCGAACGCCGAGGCCGACACGCTCATCGACGGCCTGCACGTCGACGCGTCGCGCATCTGGCTCGTGCGGCCCGGCGTCGACGTCGAGGCGTTCACGCCGCCCGGGTTCGACGTGCGCGACGACGTGCGCTCGCGGCTCGGCGTGCGCGACCACGAGGCGCTCGTCGTCGTCGCGGGTCGCGTGCAGTCGACGAAGGGGCAGGACCTCGCGGTGCGAATGCTCGAGCACCTCGACGACGCCGTGCTCGCGATCGCGGGCGAGGCGCCGCCGGGCGACGAGTCGTTCGTCGACGAGCTCGTGGCGATCGCGGTCGAGCTGGGCGTCGAGGATCGCGTGCGCCGCATCGGCTCGCTCGATCGCCCCGACCTCGCGCGCCTGCTCGGGGCCGCGAGCCTCGTGGTCGTGCCGAGCCGAGCCGAGACGTTCGGCATCGTCGCGCTCGAGGCCGCCGCGTGCGGCACGCCCGTCGTCGCCGCCGACGTCGGCGGGCTGCCCGAGTCGGTCGCGCACGGGTCGACGGGCGTGCTCGTCGAGGGGCGCGACCCGGCGGCGTGGGCGGCGGCGTGCCGGCGGCTCATCGACGACCCCGTCGCGCTGTCGGAGCTGTCGGCGTCCGCGCGCATCGAGGTCGAGCGCAGGACGTGGCAGGCGTCGGCGGAGCGGCTCGACGAGGTCTACCGGGCGCTGGGCGCCGACTGAGGGCTCGGGGCTCATCCGCCGAAGTCATCGGTGGGCACCATTCGAGGCTCACTCCGTTCGCACCTCAAGGAGCGGTCATTGGTGACGCCTCGTCGCGGCGCGCCCTCCCCACCGGCCCTTGAGGTGCGAGCGAAGCGAGCCTCGAAAGGGTCTCGCGGAGCAGCGTCCAGGAGGCGACGAAGGGGCGCACCCGCAGGCGCGCCCCCTCGCATCCGTGCCGCGGATCAGCGGTCGACGACCTCCGCGTCGACCGTGCCGTCGGTCACGGCCGACTGCTGCTGGCCCGACGTGACGGCCTGCTGGCGACCGGCCTTCAGCTCGGCGAGGCGCGCCTCGATCTCGATGTCGCGGTCGTGGTTCTCGAGCGCCTCGAACTGCGCGTCGAGGCTCGAGGCGGCGAGCTCCTGCTGGCCGAGCACCTTCGCCTCCTCGCGGCGGATCTTCTCCTCGAAGCGGCCGATCTCGCTCGTCGGGTCCATGATGTCGATCGACGTGATCGCGTCGTGCACCTGCGCCTGCGCCTGCGCGGTCTTCTGACGGGCGATGAGCTCGGAGCGCTTCGACTTCAGCTCGTCGAGCTTCTGCTTCATGGTGTCGAGGCCGCTCTTCAGCTTGTCGACGACCTCGGTCTGCTGGCGGATCGACGGCTCGGCCGAGCGCGCCTCCGACTCCGACTGCATCTGCTTCGACAGCGCCACCTTGGCGAGGTTGTCGAACTTGTCGGCGTCGGGCGAGCCCTGCTGGCGCAGGTCGTCGGCCTTCTGGCTCGCGGCGAGCGCCTTGCGACCCCAGTCCTGCGAGGCGCGCACGTCCTCCTGGTAGTCCTGCTCCTGCATGCGCAGGTTGCCGATGGTCTGTGCGATGGCCTGCTCGGCCTCGGCGATGGAGTTCGTGTAGTCGCGCACGAGCTGGTCGAGCATCTTCGCGGGGTCCTCGGCCTGGTCGAGGAGCGCGTTGATGTTCGCGCGGGTGAGCTGGGCGATGCGACCGAAGATGGACTGCTTGGACATGGTCTCCCTTTCGAGTGCCGTGTGGTCTGGATGCTGGATGGATGAGGTGGGTCGGGGCGCGCGCCGACTCAGAAGTCGCCGCCGCCGCCGTCGAAGCCGCCGAAGTCGCCGCCGCCTCCGAAGAAGCCGCCGAAGTCGCCCCCGCCGCCCGTGAAGCCGCCGCCGTCGCCGCCGCCGAAGCCTCCGAAGAAGCCGCCGCCGTCGCCGCCCGATGCCGAGGCGCCCCAGTCGCCGCCACCGCCGTGGTGGGAGCCGCCCATGAGGATGTTGCCGAGCACCGAGCCGAGGACGCCGCCCATGACGGCGCCGCCGACGTTGCCGAGGCCGCCGCCGATGTCGCCGCCGTCGAAGCCGCCGCGGTCGCCGCGACGCCCGCGGTAGTAGGGGTTGCGCGAGCCGAAGCCGCCGGCCATGCCGCCGCCTCCGTAGCCGCGCACGTCGTCGTCGGCGTCGCGCATCGCCTGCTCGGCGCGCTCGGAGGCGCGGCGGGCGGCGTCGGTCGCGGCGGCGACGTCGGTCGCCTGCATGCGCAGCGCCTGCGCGAGGTCCTCCTGCGCGAGCGCGAGCATCTGGCGCGCGTGCGAGCCGACCGCGAGGCGGCGGGTGGAGAGGAACTGCTCGGCGGCGTCGATGTTCTGCCGCGCCGACGTGAGCCAGCCCTGCAGCGACGAGGCTGCCCGGCCGTGCCGGTCGGACTCCTCGCGCGACTGCCCCGTGGCCTGCTCGAGGGTGTCGTTGGCGCGCTGCAGGCGCGGCAGCACCTCGGCGACGTCGACGGGCGTGCGACGCGCGTCGGCGATGGCCTGCTCGGCGAGCTGGATGATCGGGGCGAGGTCGGTCGCGCCGCGCGGCAGCGACCTCGCGACCGCGACGTCGTTCACGGTGTCGTCGACGAGCGCCCGCACCTGCTGCTCGGTCGCGGCGAGGTCGTCGCCCGCGCGCTCGACGCCCGCGAGCAGCGAGCGCGCCTGCGCGAGCGCCGCCTCGGCGGCGTGCACGGCGACGGCCGCCTGGCCCGCCTGCGCGCCGCGGCCGTTCGCGACGGCCTCGTCGATCGCGGGCAGCAGCCGCTCGGCGCCGGCGATGTTCTGCTGCACGGGCGCGATGGAGTGGCCCGTGTAGCGGTCGTCGAGGCGGTCGAGGATCTGCTTGGCGTTCGCGATGCGTGCGTCGAGCTCGGTGCGCGCCTTCGCGGCGGCCTCCAGCGCCTGCGGCGCGGTGCGCTCGAGGTCGCGCAGCTCCTCGAAGCCCTTCGCCTGGCTGCCGAGCTCGGCAGTGGCACCCTCGGCGATCTGCAGGATGCGGCTCGACCAGTCGTGCCGCTCCTGGTCGGTGTCGGGGAAGGCGTCGTCGAGCTGCTGCTGCAGCTGGAACGCCTCGCGCAGCCCGCCCTTCGCGCGCTCGACGGCCTGCGCGTACTGCGCGACGGGCTCGTCGCCGAACTGCGCCTCGGCGAACTGCAGCTCCTGCTCGGACTGCTGCACGGTGTCGTCGAGCTGCACGAGTGCGATGTCGGCGCGCTGCTTCAGCTGGTCGAGGCTCAGCTGCTGCTGCTCGACCTCGGCCCGCGCCGCCTTCCTCTTGCGGCTGCGGCGCACGAGCAGCGCCGTCGCTCCCGCGCCGACGCCGAGCACGGCGATGCCGCCCACGACGGCGCCGCCGGTCTGCAGCGCGACCTGGCTCGGCGGCGGTGCATCCTCGGCGATGCGGTCGGCGAACGCGGCGATGCCGCCCTCGAGGTCGCCGTCGTTCAGCGCGGGCGCGAGGAAGTTCGTGGCGGCGTCGTCGATCTGCTCGGCCGAGCGGTCGACGCCCGATCCGGTCGACGTGCCGTACTGGCCGTCGTCGATCGCGATCGACAGCAGCACCGAGTCCGCGCCGAGCCCGGATGCGGTGGCAGCCTGGTTCGACCAGTCGCCCTGGGCGAGGCCGTCGAACGACGACACGACGACGGCGTACACCTGCACGTCGGACTCCGCGTTCGCCGCCTCCAGCGCCGCCGTGACCTCGGCGACGTCGAACTGGCCGGTCTCGTCGACGAACACCTCGCCGCCGAGGTCGACGGGATTCTCGGTGACGAGCGCCCCCGCGCTCAGGCCGAGCCCCGCAGCGGCCGCGATGCCGGCCGCCACGATGCCTCTGACGATGCTGGTGGGCATCCATCCCCCTCGGGTGGTCGCTTCGGCGCGAGCCTACCCGGCGGGTCTACGCGGGAACCTTGGGAATGCGGGGATGCGGGGGTGCTCTGAGCGAACGACGCTCAGGATGCGGTGGGGTCGCCGAGCGCGGGCCCGCGCACCTCGGCGCTCGCGCCGATCGCGACCGCGACGACGGGCACGAGCGTGCCGTCGACCGAGTCGCCCGCCGCGCACGGCGCGAGGTCGGTCGCGACGTCGACGATGACGCGCTCGACGTCGCCGGGCGCGAGCTGCGCCCGGAATCCCGCGAGCGCGGAGGCGGGGTCGATCGCGGCCGAGGCGAGCACGCCGTCGCCCTCGATGGCGGCGATGCCGACGTCGCCGATGCGCACGACGAGGGTCTCGTCGCTCGCGTTCGCGACGAGCAGCGTGGCCTCGCCGTCGACGGGCTGCGCGAGGAACGTGAGCGAGAGGCCGTCGGCGACCTGCGCCGCAGGCACGGCAGCGCACGCGCCTGCGGCGGCGCCGGCGCTCTCGGCGGCATCGCCGTCGGTGAACGTCGTCGCGTCGGGCTCGTCGCCCGCGGTCGGCGCCGACTCGTCGGTCGCCGCGGGCGCGGGCGCCTCGGGCTGCGCGCCCGAGTCGCCCTGCTCCGCCACGCCCTGCTCCTGCAGCGTCGCGGTCACGGGGTCCGGACCGAGCAGCCCCGGCACGACGACGGGCGCGAGGAACGCGAGGCACGCGGCACCCACGGCGACGCCGGTGCCGATCACCTTCGGGCGGCGGCGCCGGCGCGCATCCGCCACGACGGCGTCGACGTCGATCGTCGTCGTCGGCTCGGGCATCGCCTGCAGCCGCTGCCGCAGCTCGTCGTCGTTCACCGCGCCCCCTCCGCGTCCTCGGTCGCGATCTGCTCGCGCAGCTTCGCCATCGCGTCGCTCACGTACCGCTTCACCGAGCCCGCCGCGATGCCGAGCTCCTTCGCCGTCTCGTCGACCGACCGGTCCTCGTAGTAGCGCAGCACGACGCAGGCGCGCTCGCGCGGGCTCAGCCGCTCGAGCCGCGCCGCCATGTCGAGGTGCGCGCCCGTGAGCGTCGAGCCCGAGTCGATGCGCTCGTGCGGCACGACGAGCGGGCGGATGCGCTGCCACCGCTGCCGCCTGCGCGCGCGGTCGAGGAAGCGGTTCGCGATCGCACGCCGCACGTACGCCTCCGCCTGCTCGACCTCGAAGCCGTTCCGCAGTCGACCGAACGTCGCGGCCAGCGCATCCTGCACCAGGTCCCTCGCCTCCTCGTCGTCGCCGCACAGCAGCGCGGCGTATCGGGTGAGGGCAGCACCGCGCTCCGCGACCAGTCGGGTCACGACGGTCTCCCAGTGCGCAGCCATCCCTCTACCCCCTACGACGCAGAGGTGACCGGATCGGTTGGGGTCGCCGCGAGATCGGCGTCGAGGGACGCTTGCATGCGGTCGGCGAGGCCGGGATGGATGCCGCGCAGGTGCGCGATCACGTTCGCGCGCGTCTCGGGCGACTTGTTCTGCGACATCTTCGACTTCGCCGACCACGACCGCACGGTGAGGCGCAGGCCCGTCGTGCCCATCGAGAGGCCGAGGTTCGTCTCGTCGTCGACGTCGAGCCGCTTCGCGCCGGGGCGGTCGCCCTCGAAGTGGGCGACGAGGCGCTCGAGCGTCGCGACGTTCTCGTCGTGCGACACGACCTCGACGTCGCACACGGCGTGCACGGCCTCGAAGTTCCATGTCGGCACCTGGCCGTCGTCGGCGCCGAGGTACCACGAGGGCGAGACGTAGTCGTGGTCGCCCTGGATGACGACGAGCATCGTGCCGCGGCCGGTGGCGGCACCGCCGACGAGGCCGTGCAGTCGCGCGTCGGCGCGGCCGAGGTGCGTCACGAACGCGAGGGCGTCGCCGTCGTTCGCGCCGGGCGTCTCGTCGAGCAGCAGGGGCGTGTGCGATGCGACGGGAGCGTCGCCGACGTGGCTCACGACCGTCGCCCACGGATGCGTGCCCACGAGCGTGCGCACGAACGCGGGGTCGTCGACGCGGTACTGCGGGTTCGGCTGCATGCGTCGATCCTCGCATCCGAAGTCCGACCGGCGGCGGTCCGCCGCGGCGTCGCTGGTCGCGGTCACGGCTGCACGATCCAAGACCGCTCGTTGAGGTGCGAGCGCAGCGAGCCTCGAAGCGAGCCCGGCGAAGGACGTCGGTGGTGCTCCTTTCGAGGCTCACTCCGTTCGCACCTCGAGGAGCGGTTGGGAGGGCGAGGAGCGAGGGTGGGTGAAGACAGATCCGCGCCGCGGCGCAGGCGATGCGCCCCGCACACCACGGAGCCCCGACCGTGTCGCGCGGTCGGGGCTCCGGGTCTGGTGGGCGCTCGCGCCTACGCGGCGGCGAGCGCGGCGTCGGGCTCGGCGGCCGTCTGCTGCTCGAGGCGCCAGCGCACGTGGTTCAGCTGGCGGCGCAGGCCGAACGGCAGGCGCTCGAACTGGCTGAAGAACGCATCCACGTCGACCAGCTCGGCGAGCCATGCGGGCGCATCGACCTCGAGCAGCTCGTCGAGCACGCCCTCGGGCAGGTCGAGGCCCGACACGTCGAGCGCGCCGTCGCTCGGCAGCACGCCGATCGCGGTGTCGACGCCGTCGGCGGTGCCGGCGACGCGGCCGGCGATCCACTCGAGCACGCGCGCGTTCTCGCTGAAGCCGGGCCACAGGAACCCGCCGTCGGCGTCGCGGCGGAACCAGTTGACGCTGAAGATCGCGGGCGCGTTGCGGCCGAGGCGCTGGCCGATGTCGAGCCAGTGACGGAAGTAGTCGCCCATGTCGTAGCCGCAGAACGGCAGCATCGCGAACGGGTCGCGGCGGATCGCGCCGACGGGACCCTCGGCCGCGGCGGTCTGCTGGCTCGAGATCGTCGCGCCCACGTAGACGCCGTGCTCCCAGTCGCGCGCCTGCATCACGAGCGGCACCTGCGACGGGCGGCGGCCGCCGAACACGATCGCGTCGATCGGCACGCCCTCGGGTGCATCCCAGTCGTCGGCGATCGACGGGCACTGCGTCGCCCGCACCGTGAAGCGCGCGTTCGGGTGCGCTGCCGGGCGGCCCGACTCGGGTGTCCAACGCTCGCCGCGCCAGTCGGTGAGGCCCTCGGGGGCGTGCTTCGTCATGCCCTCCCACCACACGTCGCCGTCGTCGGTGAGCGCGACGTTCGTGAAGATCGTGTCGCGGTCGAGCATCGCCATCGCCGTCGCGTTCGTCGCCTCCGACGTGCCGGGGGCGACGCCGAAGAAGCCGTTCTCGGGGTTGATGGCGTGCAGGCTGCCGTCGGCGCCCGTGCGCATCCAGGCGATGTCGTCGCCGATCGTCTCGACGTTCCAGCCGGGGATCGATGGCTTGAGCATCGCGAGGTTCGTCTTGCCGCACGCCGACGGGAACGCGGCGGCGAGGTGCAGGCGGCGGCCGTCGTCGTGCGTCATGCGCACGATGAGCATGTGCTCGGCGAGCCAGCCCTCGTCGCGCGCCTGCACCGAGGCGATGCGCAGCGCGAAGCACTTCTTCGCCAGCAGGGCGTTGCCGCCGTACGCCGAGCCGAACGACCAGATCTCGCGCGTCTCGGGGAAGTGCGAGATGTACTTCGTCGGGTTGCACGGCCACGGGGTGTCGGCCCGGCCCGCCGCGAGCGGGGCGCCGACGGAGTGCACGGCGGGCACCCAGTCCTCGCCCTCGGCGATCGCATCCAGCACGTTCGTGCCGACGCGCGTCATGGCGTGCATGCTCGCGACGACGTAGGGGGAGTCGGTGAGCTCGATGCCGAGCTTCGAGATGGGGCCGCCGACGGGGCCCATCGAGAAGGGGATGACGTACATCGTGCGGCCGCGCATCGCGCCCTGGAAGAGCCCGCCGAGCGTCTCGCGCATCGACTCGGGGTCGCGCCAGTGGTTCGTGGGGCCCGCATCCTCGTCGTCGACGGAGCAGATGAAGGTGCGGTCCTCGACGCGGGCGACGTCGTCGGGGTGGCTGCGGGCGAGGTAGCTGCCGGGCCGTGCGGGCACGGGCACGATCGTGCCGGCGTCGAGCATCGTCTCGACGAGCGAGCCGAACTCGGCGTCGGTGCCGTCGCACCACTGCACGTGCGCGGGCTCCGTGAGGCGAGCGACGCTCGCGACCCACTCGACGACCGACGGGGCGGTGCCGTCGGGGGCGCCGATGAGCGTGCGCGCGGCCTTCGCGGCGGAGGCGCCGGCCGTCGGAGGCGGAGGAAGGATCGTCATGTCTTCCACCTTGCGCCGACTTTCCGGCCGAATCGCCCACTTGCGGGGTGAATGTTCGCCGCTTCTTTCGCTACGCTGCCGGTGTGAGCGATCTTGCAGTCCTCGGCCACCGCATCCGGCACTACCGCGGTCGCGCGGGCCTGACGCTCGACGGGCTCGGCGACCTCGTGGGCCTCGCGGGCAGCCAGCTGTCGCTCATGGAGAACGGCAAGCGCGAGCCGCGGCTGTCGCAGCTGCAGGCCATCGCCGCCGCCCTCGACGTCACGACGACCGACCTGCTGTCGGAGGAGCCGCCCACCGAGCGCTCCCGCATGGAGCTCGAGCTGCAGCGTCTGCAGGAGGGCACGGTGTACTCGCGCCTCGGCCTGCCGCACGTGCGCGCGTCGAAGACGATGCCCGACGAGGTGCTGCGCTCGCTCGTCGGCCTGCAGCGCGAGCTCGACCGCCGCTCGCGCGAGGCGATCGCGACGCCCGAGCAGGCGCGCCGCGACTCCACCGCCATCCGCCTGCAGATGCAGCAGGCCGACAACGCGATGCCCGAGCTCGACGCGCTCGCCGAGGAGCAGCTCGCCGCCGTCGGCCACGAGCGCGGCGCCCTCACGCACCGCGCCGTCGCCGACATGGCGACGCGCATCGGCTTCGAGCTCGTCTACGTCACCGACCTGCCGCACTCCACGCGCTCGGTCACCGACCTCGAGCACGGCCGCATCTACCTGCCGCCCGCATCCATCCCCGGCGGCCACGGCCTGCGCTCCATGGCGCTGCAGGCGATCGCGCACCGCCTGCTCGGCCATTCCGAGCCGACGTCGTACCGGGAGTTCCTGCAGCAGCGGCTCGAGATCAACTACTTCGCCGCCGCCACGCTCATGCCGCGCACGGCGTCGGTCGAGTACCTGCGGCGGGCGAAGCAGGAGCGCAACATCGCCGTCGAGGACTTCCGCGACGCGTTCGGCGTCACGCACGAGTCCGCCGCCATGCGCTTCACGAACCTCGCGACCGTCGACCTCGGCCTGCAGGTGCACTTCCTGCGCGTCGGCGACGACGGCGCCCTCATGCGCGCGTACGAGAACGACGGGCTGCCGCTGCCCATGGATGCGTCGGGAGCGATCGAGGGACAGGTGGTGTGCAGGCACTTCGCCGCCCGCACGGCCTTCGACCGCGCGTCGCGCACGACGGAGTTCTACCAGTACACCGACACGCCCGTCGGCACCTTCTGGTGCTCGTCGCAGACCGGCACAGGCACCGACGGCGAGTTCTCGATCACCGTGGGCGTGCCGTTCGACACGGCGAAGTGGTTCCGCGGCTCGTCGACGCAGCGCCGCGACCAGTCGCGGTGCCCAGACAAGACGTGCTGCTCGCAGCCGGCGCCCGAGATCGCCGACCGCTGGCGCACGAGCGCGTGGGCGTCGGCGCGCATGCACCAGCACACGCTGGCGCCGCTGCCGTCGGGCACCTTCCCGGGCGTCGACGACGCCGAGCTGTACGACTTCCTCGAGCGGCACGCGCCCGACGAGGCCGACGCGGACAGCGCTCGGATGGGCGCCTAGGCCATGCTGGGAGGCATGCGCGGCAGGCGGGGCAGGCAGGGCGACGAGCCCGTGTCGCTCGACGACGCCGCCGTCGCGCTCGTCGATGCGCACCCCACGCTCGACGCAGGCACCGTGACGACGCTCGTGCACCACTCGCGCGATCTGCTCGCCGCGATCGACGCCGGCCACGAGCGCCTGCAGCAGCGCGCCGTCGACCTCGCCGCCGCCCGGCTCGACGCGCTCGACGCCACGGTGTCGCCCGGCGTGCCGCGCGTGCTGTTCCTGTCGACGCGCAACGACGGCATGTCGATCCTCGCCGAGGCGCTCGTGCGCGCCTCGGGTGCGCCCGTGCTCGCGTCGTCGGCGGGCGTGCGACCCGTCGCGACCGTGCTGCGCTCGGTGGCGGATGCGCTCGCCGAGGTGGGCGTCGCCCACCCGGGCTTCCCGAAGCCACTCACGCCCGAGGTGCTCTCGCGGGCCGACGTCGTCGTGACGATGCTGTGCGACCCGCCCCCGCTGCACGACGGGCAGCGCACCGAGGACTGGGACTTCGAGGACCCCGCGGGGCTCGGCTCGGGAGCCGTGCGCACGCTGCGCGACCGCATCCGCGTGCGCGTCGACGAGCTGCTGGCGCAGCTGGGCTCCTAGCGCTCCGCCGAGTCTTCGATCGGGCCCGCCTCACAACCGCTGGTCGAGGAGGCCGCAGCCGAAGGCTGCAGCCGTCACGAGGCCACGCGACGTGCCCGCTCGACGCGACCACGCGCATGGCTGGGCAGGAGCGGCGGTCGCGTGGTCTCGTGACGCGTGCTCGCTGCGCTCGCGCGCTCCTCGACCAGCTGGTGGGGAGTCGAGCGCAGATCGGCAGCTGGCGCCTACCGCCGCGGCCTGTACAGCCGCAACGTGAGCGACGACGCCACCACGAGCACGCTCGACAGCGCCATCGCGAGGCCCGCGAGCATCGGCGTCAGCAGGCCCGCCATCGCGACGGGGATCGCGATCGTGTTGTAGGCGAACGCCCACACGAGGTTGAGGCGGATGGTCGCGAGCGTGCGGCGCGACAGGGCGATGGCGTCGGCGGCGGCTTCGAGGTCGCCGTGCACGAGCGTGACGTCGGCGGCGTGCTGCGCCGCATCCGTGCCGGTGCCCATGGCGATGCCGAGGTCGGCAGCAGCGAGGGCTGCGGCGTCGTTGACGCCGTCGCCGACCATCGCGACCGACCCGCCGGCCTGGGCGGCGCGCACGGCCTCGACCTTGTCGGCGGGCGTCGCGGCGGCGGTGACGTCGTCGATGCCGACCTCGCGGGCAACGGCGTGCGCCGCGCGCGGGTTGTCGCCCGACACCATCCCCACGCGCACGCCCATGCGAGCGAGGCGTGCGACGGCGGCGGCGCTCGTGGGGCGCACCTCGTCGCGCACGGCGAGCACGCCGCGGGCGGCGCCGTCCCATGCGACGACGACGGTCGTGGCGCCGCGCGCCTCGGCCTCGTCGAGCGCGGCGGCGAGGGATGCGGGCAGGGGAGCGGCCCACGCATCCGCGATCCACGCCGCCGAGCCGGCCTGCGCCGCGACGTCGTCGACGACGCCGTGGATGCCGAAGCCGGCCGCCGCCTGCACCGACGCCGCGGCAGGCGCGTCGGGCGCAGCGGCGACGATGGCCTTCGCGATGGGGTGCTCGCTGCCGCGCTCGAGCGCCGCGGCGACGCGCAGCACGCGCTCGGCGTCCTCGCCGTCGGCGACCGTCGTCGCCTCGAGGCGCATGCGCCCGGCGGTGATGGTGCCGGTCTTGTCGGCGAGCAGCACGCGCACGCGGCGCGCGGCCTCGAGCACGCGGGCGTCGCGGATGAGGATGCCGAGCTCGGCACCCGTGGTCGTACCCGCGAGCAGCGCCGTCGGGGTCGCGAGGCCCAGCGCGCACGGGCAGGCGATGATCAGCGTGGCGATCGCGGCGGTGAAGGCGCGCTGCACGTCGCCGGTCGCGACGATCCACCCGACGAGCGTGAGCACCGAGAGCGCGACGACGACGGGCACGAACACCGACGAGATGCGGTCGGCGATGCGCTGCACCGCCGTCTTGCCCTCCTGCGCCTGCTCGAGCAGGCGGGCGATGCGCGCGAGCTCGGTGTCGCCGCCGACGGCGGTCGCGCGCACCACGAGCACGCCGGAGCCGTTGATGGTCGCGCCGATCACGGCGGACCCTGACGTGACCTCGACGGGCATCGACTCGCCGGTCACGAGCGACGCATCCACGGTGGAGGCGCCCTCGACGACGACGCCGTCGGCCGCGATCTTCTCGCCGGGCACGACGCGGATGCGGTCACCCACCACGAGCGCATCCACGGGCACGCGCTCCTCGCCGGCGTCGGTGAGGCGCGTGGCCTCGCGGGCGCCGAGGCGTGCGACGGAGCGCAGCGCGTCGACGGAGCCGCGGCGCGCGCGATGCTCGATGAGGCGCCCCGCGAGCAGGAACGCCGTGACGGCCGCGACGACCTCGAGGTAGAGGCCCGCGTGCTCGCCGGTCGAGAGCAGCCCCTCCATGTGCATGCCCATCTCGCCGGCGCCGCCCCACACGAGGGCCCACACCGACCAGAGGTAGGCGGCGGTGACGCCGAGGGAGACGAGCGTGTCCATCGTCGTCGCGCCGTGGCGCAGCGCCAGGGCGGCGGCGCGGTGGAACGGCCACGCCGAGTAGACGGCGATCGGCGTCGCGAGCACGAGCGACAGCCACTGCCAGCCCTCGACCTGCAACGCGGGCACCATGCCCATGGCGACGACGGGCGTGCCGAGCACGGCGGCGACGAACAGCCGCCACACGAGCGGCGAGTCCGAGCGCTCGCGGTCGGGCTCGGGCAGGGAGGCGCCGTAGCCGGTGGCCTCGACGGTCGCGATGGCGTCGGCGGCGCTCGTGCCCGCGGGCAGCGTCACGTGCGCGACCTCGGTCGCGTAGTTCACGGTCGCCTCGACGCCGGGCATGCGGCCGAGGCGCCGCTCGATGCGAGCGGCGCACGACGCGCACGTCATGCCCTGGATCTCGAGGTCGACGACCTCGGCGGGCATCAGCCGACGAGCGTGTAGCCGGCCTCGTCGACCGCGGCGCGCACGGCCGCGACGTCGAGGGGGCCGTCGGCGTCGACGCGCACGGTGGAGGTGCCGCCCGCGACGAGGTCGACCTCGACGCCGCGCACGCCGGCGATGGCGCCGAGCTCCTCGGTCACGGACGAGACGCAGTGGCCGCACGTCATGCCGGTCACGGCGAAGTCCTGGGTCTGCGCGGGGGCTGCCGTCTCGGCGGCGCCGCCACCGCAGCATCCTCCGCCGCAGCATCCGGACTGCTCAGGCGCCTGCGGGGCGGTGGTGATCTCGACGTCCTGCTGCATGGGGATTCCTCTCGTCACGAGCGGACGAGCCGGCCGATGGCCTCGCTCGCCTCGCGGATCTTCTCGTCGGCGACCGTGCCCCCGGACCTCGCGGCCTCGGCGACGCAGTGCGCCAGGTGGTCGTCGAGCAGCTGCAGCGCGACGGTCTCGAGCGCCTTGGTGGCGGCGGAGACCTGCGTGAGGATGTCGATGCAGTACGTGTCCTCCTCGACCATGCGCGCGATGCCGCGCACCTGGCCCTCGGCTCGCTTGAGCCTGCGGAGGATCGCCTGCTTGTCCTCGGCGTAGCCGTGGCTGTGCTGCTCCATGCCGCCCACCATACCCCTTGGGGGTATGTCGAGTCCAGGATGCGGGCCTCGCGCGAGGGTCGACATCCCAGGTTCCGCGCACGCGGCGTCGTACAGTGACCGCGTGACCACCGACGCACGCGCCGCCGCCGAGGCGAAGCTCGCCAAGCGCGACCTCACGCTCGACCTCGCGCGCGTCGTGTGCGTGCTGCTCGTCATCGTCGTGCACCTGCTCTTCGCGGGCGTCTCGGTGAGCGACGAGGGCATCTCGCTCGAGCGCACGCTCGAGCTGCAGACGTGGTTCCCCGCGGCGACGTGGTTCGGCCTCATCATGCCGCTGTTCTTCGTCGTCGGCGGCTTCGCGTCGGCCGCGGGCTTCCGCAGCGCGCGGCGCCGCGGCGGCGACCCCGAGGAGTTCGCACGCGTGCGCCTCGCCCGCCTCGCACGCCCGTCGCTGCCGCTGTTCGTCTTCTTCACGATCGTGCTGGGCGTCGCGGCGCTGCTGCCCGTCGACCCCGCGTTCGTCGACGGCGTCGCCGTGGGCGTCGGCTCGCCGCTGTGGTTCCTCGCGTCGTACATGCTCGTGCAGGCGCTCGCGCCCGTGCTCATCGAGTGGCACGAGCGTCGCCCCAAGACCACGCTGGCCGTGCTCATCGCCGCCGCGTGCCTCACGGACCTCGTGCGCATCCTCGTCGACGAGCCGCTCGCGGGCCTGCCGAACGTCGCGTTCGTGTGGCTCGCGGTGCAGCAGCTCGGATTCTGGATGCACGACGGCTGGTTCGCCGCGCGCCGCTGGTGGCAGCTCGCGCTCGTCGTCGTCGTCGCGTACGCGATCCTGCTCGTCGTCGTGCGCGTGGGCGACTACTCCACGAACATGCTGTCGAACCAGTTCCCGCCCACGGTGCCGCTGCTGCTGCTCGGCATCGCGCAGGCGTGCCTGCTGCAGCTGCTGCATCGCCCGCTCACGGCGCTCATGCGGCTGCGACCCGCGCAGGGCTTCGTGCTGCTCATGGGGTCGCGTCTCATGACGGTGTACCTGTGGCACCTGCCGCTCATCATGGTGATGATCGGCGTGCAGCTCGTGCTGCCCTTCCCGCTCTCGACGCCCGGCACGGCGCAGTGGTGGCTCGAGCGCATCCCGTTCTTCCTGCTCGTGCTCGTGCTCGTGTCGCTGCTGTCGATCCCGCTCACGCGGTTCGAGCGCGTGCAGGCGCTGGGGGAGTCGCCGCCCGCGTGGCGCACGATCGTCGCGATCGTGGTGTTCATCGCGCCGCCGTTCGCGATCATGACGTTCGGCATGGACCTCCCGCTCGCCGCCGCGGGCGTCGTCGGCACCGTCGTGGCGCTGCTGCTGGCCCGCATCCCGCTGTCGCCGGCCCCGAGCGGCACGCTGCTGCCGCCCGCGTGACCTGCCCTCACCCGCAGGCAGCGCAGCTGTCTTAGGCTCCGCTCATGGAGACCACGTTCGACGCATCCGTCGATCCCGCGCTCGTCGCTCGCGCCCTCGCCCCCGCGCAGGAGGGCTCGGTGTGGCTCGACATGCCGTCGCAGCGGCATCCGCGGCTCACGTCGCACGTGCGCGCCGACCTCGTCGTCGTGGGCGGTGGCTACCTGGGGCTCTGGACGGCGCTGAAGGCGGTCGAGCGCGAGCCAGGCACGAAGGTCGTCGTCGTCGAGGCGCATCGCCTCGGCTGGGCGGCGTCGGGCCGCAACGGCGGCTTCTGCGACGCCTCCCTCACGCACGGCCGCGCGAACGGCGAGGCCCGCTGGCCCGCAGAGCTCGACGAGCTCGAGCGCCTCGGCATCGGGAACCTCGACGGCATGGGCGCGGACATCGAGCGCCTCGGCCTCGACGTCGAGTGGGAGCGCACGGGCTCGCTGACGGTCGCGACCGAGCCGCACCAGGTCGACTGGCTGCGCACCGAGGCGATCGAGGACCGTGGCGTCTTCCTCAGCGCCGAGCAGACGCGCGCCGAGCTCGACTCGCCCACGTTCCTCGGCGGCTACCTCGATCGCACCGGCACGGCGCTCGTGCATCCCGGTCGCCTCGTGCATGAGCTCGCTCGCGCGTGCGCCGACCGCGGCGTCGAGCTGTTCGAGCGCACCAAGGCCATCTCGATCGACTCCGACGACGACGGCGTCACGGTGCACACGGGCGGCGGCAGCGTGCGCGCGCCGCGCGCGATGCTCGCGACCAACGCCTTCCCGAGCCTGCTGAAGCGCGACCGCCTCTCGACGGTGCCGGTCTACGACTACGTGCTCGCGACCGAGCCGCTCACCGCCGAGCAGAAGGCGGCGATCGGCTGGGGCAACCGCCGCGGCATCTCGGATGCGGCGAACCAGTTCCACTACTACCGGCTCACGGCCGACGACCGCATCGTGTGGGGCGGCTACGACGCCGTCTACTTCTACGGCGGCCGCATCCGCCCGCACCACGAGCGTCGGCAGGCGTCGTTCGACCGGCTCGCTGCCCACTTCCTCACGACGTTCCCGCAGCTCGAGGACGTGCGCTTCGCGTACCGCTGGGCGGGCGTCATCGACACGTCGACGCGCTTCTGCGCCCAGTACGGGCTCGCGCGCGGCGGCAAGGTGGCCTACGCCAACGGGTTCACGGGCCTCGGCGTCGCGGCGACGCGCTTCGCGGCCGACGTGTGCCTCGACCGGCTCACGGGCGTGGAGTCCGAGCGCACGCAGCTGCAGATGGTGCGGCAGCCGTCGATCCCGTTCCCGCCCGAGCCGTTCGCGTCGGCCGGCATCCAGGCGACGCGCTGGTCGCTCGACCGTGCCGACCACAACGGCGGCCGCCGCAACGCCTTGCTGCAGACGCTCGACGCGCTCGGCCTGGGATTCGACTCGTGAGCCGCGTCGTGCGGCTCGCCGACGTCGCCGTGCCGCTCGAGCCGCTGCCTGCGACGGATGTCGTCGAGGGTGCGCCGTCGGCGGGATCCGTCGCGCTCGCGACGATCGGCGAGGTCGAGGTCGGCGTGTGGCGCATGACGGCGGGGGTCGCGACCGACGTGGAGGTCGACGAGGCGTTCGTGGTGCTCTCGGGCAGCGCCCGCATCCGCTTCGCCGATGGCGAGGCCATCGACGTCGCAGCCGGCGACCTCGTGACGCTGGACGCGGGGGAGCGCACCGAGTGGACGGTGCACGAGTCCCTCACGAAGGTCTACGTGGCCTGACGCCGCCTGGGCGTCGCCGCCCGGTAGGCCGAGACGCTCGGCTCGTCGGGCAGCCAGCACCGCCACGGGAACCGCGTGCCGTCGCCGCCGTCGCCCGAGACGCCGACGCGCGGGCCCGTGCGGTGGGGCAGCGGATGCGTCGGCAGCGGGCCGTCGACCGCGAGCGTCCACGGGCCGTCGCCCAGCAGGTCGGCACCGTCGTCGGCGAGCGTCGCGCCGAGCGCCTGCGCCACGTTGCCCGGTCCGCGCGCGAGCTCGACGATCGGCGAGCGCCTCGGCTTCGCCTCGCGCCGCCTCCGAGCGAGCGGCTCGCCCTCCACGACCGCGCCGGCGCGCACGAGGATGCCGAAGCCCTCGCGCTCGCCCGCGACGACGTTGATCGCGTGGTGCATCCCGTAGGTGAAGTACGCGTAGAGGTGCCCGGCGTCGCCGAACATCGTCGCGTTGCGCGCCGTGCGGCCGCGGAAGGAGTGCGCGCCCGGGTCGTCGGCGCCGCGGTACGCCTCGACCTCGGTGATGCGGATCGCGACGCGACCCTCGGCGGTGTCGTGCGCGAGCGTCGCGCCGAGCAGCAGGGGAGCGACGACGACGGGGTCGCGCGCGAGCCAGGCGCGGTCGGGCCGCGTCACGGCTCTGGGTCGAGCAGCGTCTCGAGGCCCGCGATCGTCGTCTCGAGGATGAACGAGAAGTAGGCGGCGTCTGCGGCGCGTACGGCTTGGGCGTCGCCGATGAACGGCTCGACGAGCGTCGCGCCGATGAGCGCGATCGCTTCGGAGTCGCTCGTCTGGAGGTCGGCCAGCATCGCCGCGTGGTCCTCGGGCTCGTCGCCGGCGATGAGCCTGCGCTCGTCGCCCATCGCGACCGCCGAGAGGGTGTTGTTCAGCAGCGCGGCGTAGGCGAGCGCCGCGCGGTCGCCGAAGCCCGCACGCTGCAGCGTCGCGACGCCCGCCTCGACCGACGGCTCGAGCAGCGTGAGCGAGGGTCCGTGCAGCAGCAGCCACTGCGCGACGCCCGGGTGGGCCGCGATGATGTCGCGCGAGGGCAGGATCACGGCACGGAACCAGTCCTGCCACGCGAGGGTCGGGTCCGGGATCGCAGTCTGGTCGAGCACATGCTCGACGACGCGGCGCACGATGACGTCCTTGCCGCCGACGTGGTGGTACAGCACGGATGCGGCGACGTCGAGCCGGCGGGCGAGATCGCGCACCGACCACCCCATGAGGTGCGTCTCGCGCGTCAGTGCGACCGCCTCCGCGACGATGCGCTCGGGCGTCAGGCCCACGTGGAAGGGCGCGTCGTCGATCATCACCCTCCCCGTCGTCAGCGCCCAGTGTGCCGCATTCGGCTCGCGACGGAGTGACGCAAGCGCTTCGACGCGGTAGCCTGCATTCGAACGTCGTTCTACCATTCGTCCGAGAGTGCAGGCTCCATGAACGCTCCGAGCTCCGTGGGAGGTCGCGCGCCGCTCGCCGCCGCGCTCGCGGCCGTGCTGCTCGCATCGTTCGCGCAGATGACGATGCAGCCCGCGACGGCGCCGCTCGTGCTCGAGCTCGGCCTCGAGCCCTGGCACGTCGGCGTCGCGGTCGCTGCGTCCGCCGCGATGATGCTCGTCGCCGCGCCGACGTGGATGCGCGTGGTGCACCGCCACGGTGCCCGCGGCCCGATCGTCTCGGCGATGCTCATCGCGACCGCCGCCATGACGGTCGTCGCAGTGCTCGTCATGCTCGCGCCGCGCGTCGGCATCCCCACCTGGGTCGTCGTCATCGCGCTTGTCGCGCTGCGCGGTCTGGCGCTCGGCGCCTGCATCGCCGCGATCGTGCCCGCCGCCCGCCTCGTCATCGACGCGACGCAGGACGACGCATGGCGCATGCGAGGCCTGGCGGGCATCGCATCCGTGCAGGGCATCTCGATCGTCGTCGGCGTCGGTCTCGGCGGCGGCCTGTCGTCGTTCGGCGCGCTGGTGCCCGTGGCGGCATCCCCGCTGCTGCTCGGCATCGGCGCCCTCGCCGTCGCGCTGGGCGTACCTCGCGGCATCCGTGCCGCGCCGGCGGGCGAGCCCGCGACGAAGTCGGCGCGCTCGCTGGTGGATGCGCGCACGTGGCCCTTCGCGGTCGCGGCGCTCGCATTGCTCGCGAGCGTCGCGTGCGTGCAGATCGTGCTCGGCTTCGTGCTGCACGAGCGCTTCGACCTCGACGCGCCCATGACGGGATTCGCGACGGGATGGGTGCTGCTGGCCGGCGGCCTCGCCGCGGTCGTCGCCCAGACGCGCATCGCGCGGGTCGCTCGCCGCGGTGCCGTGCTCGTCCGCGTCGGCCTCGCGTTCGCGGCCGTCGGCGTCGGCGGGCTGGCGATCGCCGACGGTCTTCTCGCCGTGCTGGCCGCGATCGTGCTCTCGGGCGTCGGGGTCGGGCTGGCGCTGCCGGGCATCGCCCGCGCGGCGGGTGCCGTCACGCGCGACCGGTCGACCACGCAGCTGCTCATGGGCACCATGACGGTGCTCGGCGTCGTCGTCGGCCCGCCGGTCGGCACGGTGCTGCTCGGCATCGGCACGATGGCACCGCTCATCGCGTTCGGCGCGGTGCTCGTCGGCGCCTTCGCGCTGTCGCTCGCGCATCCCGCGTTCCGCGCGGCGGCGACGCCGACGCCGGTCGCGGGTGCCGCCGCGATCTGAGCCCGCCTGGCGGGAGCGAGCCGGTCCGCGACACGCGGTCCACCGGCTGTGGTGCCCTCGATAGGATTCGAACCTACGACCTTCTGCTCCGGAGGCAGACGCTCTATCCCCTGAGCTACGAAGGCAGGGATGACACGAGGCTAGCACCCGGGCGCGCATGCGCCGTCCAGCCATCCCACCCCCCCCGATGCGAGGAGTCGCCGTGACGCGTACCGTGCATGCCCAGTTCGCCATGGACGTCGACCAGGAGGCCGACTTCGTGCTGCTGCTGCTGCCGTCGAGGGGCCACGCGATCGACGAGTCGTTGACGCTCGCCCTCGACGGCCAGCCTGTCGACTCGAGGGAGCAGGAGGGCCGTCACGGCACGCGCGAGCTGCGCTTCGCCGCCGGTCCCGGCAGGCTCTCCTGCACGTTCGACGCATCGATCGAGGGCAGTGCGTCGTCGGCGGTCGACGACGACCCGAGTCGCTACCTCGCCGCGTCGCGCTACGCGGAGGTCGAGCAGCTGCGCGACCTCGCATCCGAGCGCTTCGGTCGGGCGGAGGGCTGGGCCGCCGTCGACGCCATCGTCAAGTACGTCGCCCGCAACCTCGAGTACGACATGATGCGCTCCGCGCTCGATGACGGCGCCGTCGCGACGCTGCGCAAGCGCGGCGGCATGTGCCGCGACTACGCGCACGTCGTCATCGCGCTGTGCCGCGCGCTCGGCATCCCCGCGCGCTACGCATCCGTCTACGCACCCGCGCTGCAGCCGCCGGACTTCCACGCCGTCGCCGAGGTGCACCTCGACGGGGAGTGGTGGGTCGTGGATGCGACGCACCTCGCGCCGCGCGGCAGCATGGTGCGCATCGCGACGGGCATCGACGCCGAGGAGACGGCGTGGGCGACGAACTCGCGCGGCTGGGTCACGCTCGAGCGGCTCGTCGTCGCCGCGGCCGACGATGCGCTCGCCGAGGATGCCGCCGACGACCCGCGGGAGCGCGTGCGCCTCGCGTGAGCCGCTCGGCCGCGGCGTCGCTCGGCGTCAGCCGACGTTGTCCGCGACGAGCCTCGCGAGCTCGCGACCCTGGTCCTCGGCGCCCTCGAAGTAGAGCGAGCCGACGAGCACGTACGTGTCGCCGTCGACCGCGTCGGCGCACGTGACGGGCGTGCAGTCCCAGCCGTCGTGACCCTCCGTGGCCTCGACGGACGCGACGCCGACGAGCAGCACGTCGCCGCTCGTCGCGTGCTGCCAGGCGCAGACGATGCCACCGACCTCGACGATGGTGGCGAAGCCGGCGGGCAGGCCGCCCGTGGGGGCGTCGGTCGCGAGCATCTCGGGGTTGAAGTCGTACACCTGCTGCGGCGTGAGCAGGTCGCCGCACGCGAGGTCCAGGTCGCCGTCGACGGGGCCGACGACGGGAGCCTCCGACGGTGCGGGGTCGAAGCCGGAGGGGTCGGGATCCGCGGGCGCGTCGGAGGGCGGCGGCGCCGGCGTCGGCGTGGGGCTCGTGCTCGGCGCGTCGTCGTCGCCGAGCGCACCGGGCGTGCAGGCGGCGAGCGCGAGCGCCCCGGCGACGGCGAGCACGGCGACGAGGGCGCGAGAGCGTGGCATGCGGCCAGCATAGGATCGAGGGATGCATCCCGCCGCCCTCTCCGAAGCCCTCCTCGCCTCCGTGCAGGCGGTCGTCGGCGACCGCGCGGAGGTCGCGGCGACCGACATCGTGCTCGAGCGGCCGCGCAGCCGCGAGCACGGCGACTGGACGACGAACGCGGCCATGCGCCTCGCGAAGCGCGTCGGCATGCCGCCGCGCGACCTCGCCGCGCAGCTGCAGGAGCGCATCCAGGCGATCCCGGGCGTCGCAGGCGTCGAGGTCGCCGGCCCCGGCTTCCTCAACCTGCGCCTCGACGCCGCTGCCGCGGGCGAGCTCGCCCGCACGATCGTCGAGGCCGGCGGCGCGTACGGTCGCGGCGACTCGATGCAGGGCATCCAGATGAACCTCGAGTTCGTGTCGGCGAACCCCACGGGGCCGCTGCACCTCGGCGGCACGCGCTGGGCCGCCGTCGGCGACTCGCTCGCCCGCATCCTCGAGTCGCAGGGTGCGCGCGTGACCCGCGAGTACTACTTCAACGACCACGGCGCGCAGATCGACCGCTTCGCGCGCAGCCTCGTCGCCGCATGGCGCGGGCAGCCGACGCCCGAGGACGGCTACGGCGGCGACTACATCGCCGACATCGCCGCGCGCGTCGAGGCGGCGAGCGAGATCGACCTGCTCGACCTCGACGACGACGCGCTGCAGGAGCACTTCCGCGAGCACGGCGTGCAGCTGATGTTCGGCGAGATCAAGCAGTCGCTCGCCGACTTCGGCGTCGTGTTCGACGTGTTCTTCCACGAGCACGACGTGCAGGCGAACGGCGACGTCGAGCGCGCGATCGAGCGTCTGCGCGAGCGCGGCCACATCTTCGAGCAGGACGGCGCGACGTGGCTGCGCTCGACCGAGCTCGGCGACGACAAGGATCGCGTCGTCGTGCGCTCGAACGGCGCGCCCGCGTACTTCTCGGGCGACCTCGCCTACTACCTCAACAAGCGCGAGCGCGGCTTCGAGCAGTGCTTCATCATGCTCGGCGCCGACCACCACGGCTACGTCGGCCGCATGATGGCGATGTGCGCCGCGTTCGGCGACGAGCCGCACGTGAACCTCGAGCTGCTCATTGGCCAGATGGTGAACCTCGTGCGCGACGGCAAGCCCATGCGCATGTCGAAGCGCGCAGGCACGATCGTGACGATGGAGGACCTCGTCGAGGTCGTCGGCGTCGACGCCGCCCGCTACTCGCTCGCCCGCTCGAGCGTCGACACGCCCCTCGACATCGACCTCGAGCTGCTGCAGAAGCGGTCGAACGACAACCCCGTCTTCTACGTGCAGTACGCCCACGCGCGCACGTCGGCGGTCGCGCGCAACGCATCGGCGGCGGGCGTCGACCGCTCGGCGTTCGACGCGTCGACGCTCGACCACGAGACCGAGGCGGCGCTGCTGGGCGCGCTCGCCGACTTCCCGCGCGTGCTGACGCAGTCGGCGCAGCTGCGCGAGCCGCACCGCGTCGCCCGCTTCGCCGAGGAGCTCGCGGGCCTCTACCACCGCTGGTACGACGCGTGCCGCGTCGTGCCGCAGGGCGACGACCCGATCGAGGACGTCAACCGCTCGCGCCTGTGGCTCAACGACGCCACGGGCCAGGTGCTGCGCACCGCCCTGGGCACCCTCGGCGTGAGCGCTCCCGAGCGGATGTAGCGGATGCCGCGGCGGCTGGTGCGCGTGGCCATGGGCCTCGCAGGCATCGGCGCGCTCGTCGGCGCGACCGTCATCGCCGACCTCGTCGTGCGCAAGGAGATGGAGCGCATCGCCCGCGAGGAGATCGCGGTCGCGCTCGAGCTCGACGACCCGAACGACGTCGAGGCCGAGATCGAGGGCGGCAGCGCCATCCTGCAGCTGCTGCTCGGCTCGGTCGACCACGTCGCGATCACGGTCGCCGACCTCGACCTCGGCGTCGCCGACGGCACGTTCCACGCCGAGATCTACGACCTGCCGACGAATCCGCTCACGCCCATCCCGCGCGTGTACTCGTACATCTCGCTCGACCACGAGTCGGTCGTGCAGCTGACCGGCGACTTCGTGGACGCCCCCGTGGTCGACGTCACGCTGCAGCCGCCGGCGCTGCGCGTCGAGCTCGAGGCGCAGCTGCCGACGCGGTCGTCGCCGACCGACGTCACGGTCGTCGTCGAGCCCGTGACGCGTGGGTCGCGCATCGTGCTCGTGCCGCAGTCGATCGAGGTCGGGGCGTCGCGCCTCGCGCCGGCGGAGTTCGAGCAGCGGTTCGGCGTGCCCACGTCGTCGCTGTTCGACCAGACGGGGTTCTGCGTCGCCGACTCCGTGCCGACGACGATGGAGATCGCCGACGTGCGCGTGTCGAACGGCGCCGTGCTGCTGGTCTTCGCGATCGAGCAGCGCTCGGTGCTGCAGCTGCAGTCGCCGCACGGCACCTGCTCCGGCTGACGCGCGTCGCCGCGTGACGAGCGGGGCGGATGCGCCATGCCGCGCCCGCTAGGCTGGCCGGGTCAGGCTTCAGGGGCCAAGCCGGGTCCGCTCGCCTGCTGATCCGAGCGCGTCGTGCCGCAGGCCCGCGCTCGCACCGCAGGCGATCCCCACCCTCCACGGACCGACATGACCCATTCCCCTGAAGCAGACGCGCTCCAGCCCGCCATCTGGCCGGCGAGCGCCCACCGCGTCGACGGCGTCGTGCACGTCGGCGGCACGAGCGTCGACGCGCTCGTCGCCGAGCACGGCACCCCGCTCATGCTGCTCGACGAGGGCGAGCTGCGCGGCCGTGCCCGCCGCATCCGCGCCGCGTTCTCGGCCGTGCTCGACGACCCGATCGTCTACTACGCAGGCAAGGCGCTGCTCACGGCCGACGTCGCCAGGTGGGTCACGGCCGAGGGGCTCGGCGTCGACGTGTGCTCGGCGGGCGAGCTCGCGCTCGTGCGCGCCGCCGGCGTCGACCTCGCCCACGTGGGCTACCACGGCAGCAACAAGTCCGAGGCCGAGCTGCGCGTCGCCGTCGCCGCGGGCATCGGCACGATCGTCGTCGACTCCGAGCTCGAGCTCGAGCGCCTCACGCGCGTCGCCTCCGAGGCGGGCGTGCGGCAGGGGATGCGCCTGCGCATCAACGTGGGCGTGCACGCGTCGACGCACGAGTTCCTCGCCACGAGCCACGAGGACCAGAAGTTCGGCGTGCCGATCGCCGACGCTCCCGCGCTCGTCGCCCGCATCCGCGCCGACGACGTGCTCGAGCTGCGCGGCCTGCACACGCACATCGGCTCGCAGATCTTCGACGGCGCCGGCTTCGCGGCCGCGTTCGACCGCATGGTGGCGCTGCACGCGTCGCTGCTGCCCGGCGGGCCGCTGCCCGAGCTCAACGTCGGCGGCGGCTTCGGCATCGCCTACACCGAGGCCGACGACCCGCAGCCGATCGAGCAGATCGCCGCGTCGTTCGCCGAGGCGCTGCGTGCCGCGTGCGAGCGCGAGGGCATCGGGATGCCGCGCGTCGCCATCGAGCCCGGCCGCTCGATCGCCGGCCCCGCGGGCGTCACGATCTACCGCGTCGGCACGATCAAGCGCATGGAGCTCGCCGATGGCGAGCGCGTGTACGTGTCGGTCGACGGCGGCATGAGCGACAACCCGCGCCACGTGCTCTACGGCGCGCAGTACACGGCACGCGTCGTGAGCCGGTCGTCGGATGCGGATGCCGTGCGCGCCCGCGTCGTGGGCCTGCACTGCGAGTCGGGCGACATCGTCGTCGACGAGGTGCGCCTGCCCGGCGACGTCGCGCCCGGCGACCTGCTCGCGGTGCCCGCCACGGGCGCGTACTGCGCGAGCCTCGCCTCGAACTACAACATGACGCCCCGCCCGCCGATCGTCGCCGTTGCCGACGGCGCATCGCGCGTGCTCGTGCGTCGGGAGACCATCGACGACCTGCTCGCGCGCGACGCGGGCCTGGGAGGAACCGCATGACCGCCTACCGCAGCCTCAAGGTCGCGCTGCTCGGAGCCGGCAGCGTCGGCTCGCAGGTCGCGCGCCTGCTGCTCGAGCACGGCGACGAGCTCGCCGCCCGCGCCGGTGCCCGCATCGAGCTCGTCGGCATCGGCGTGCGCGACGTCGACGCCCAGCGCGACGTCGAGCTGCCCCGCGAGCTGCTCACGACCGACCTCGCGCGCCTCGCCGCATCCGCCGACATCGTCGTCGAGCTGCTCGGCGGCATCGAGCCCGCGCGCACGCTCGTGCTCGACGCGCTGAACGCGGGCGCCGACGTCGTCACGGCGAACAAGGCGCTCGTCGCCGCGCACGGCCCCGAGCTCTTCGACGCCGCAGAGCGCGTCGGCGGCCAGCTCGCGTTCGAGGCCGCCGTCGGCGGCGCGATCCCCATCATCCGTCCGCTCGAGGCGAGCCTCGCGGGCGACCGCATCACGCGTGTCATGGGCATCGTCAACGGCACGACGAACTACATCCTCGACCTCATGCACCGCGAGGGCGCCACCATGGAGGATGCGCTCGCCGAGGCGACGCGCCTGGGCTACGCCGAGGCCGACCCGACCGCCGACGTCGAGGGCTACGACGCCGCGTCGAAGGCCACGATCCTCGCGTCGCTCGCGTTCCACACGACCGTGCCCGTCGAGCAGGTGCACCGCGAGGGCATCCTCGACATCTCGGCCGAGGTCGTGCAGCAGGCCGAGCGCGACGGCCGCGTCGTGAAGCTGCTCGCGATCTGCGAGCGCCTCGACGGCCCCGACGGCGAGCGCGTCTCCGCTCGCGTCTACCCGGCGCTCATCCCCGGCGACCACCCCCTCGCCGCCGTGCACGAGGCGAAGAACGCCATCTTCGTCACGGCCGAGGCAGCCGGCGACCTCATGTTCTACGGCGCGGGCGCCGGCGGCCCCGAGACGGCGTCGGCCGTGCTCGGCGACCTCGTCTCGATCGCCCGCCGCCACGTCATCGGCGGCCCGGGCCTTGCCGTGTCGAGCCACGCCAACCTGCCGATCGCACCGATCGCCGACGTGCCCACCCGCTACCAGCTGCGCCTCGCCGTCGCCGACCGCCCGGGCGTGCTCGCGGCCATCGCGACGATCCTCGGCCAGCACGACGTGTCGATCGAGGCCATCGAGCAGCACGTGGCGGATGGACCGACGGCTAGCCTGGTGCTCGGCACGCACGCCGCCCCCGAGGGCAGGCTGCAGCAGGTCGTCGACGCTCTGCGCACGCATGAGGACGTCGCGAGCATCGATCACGTCATCCGCATCGAGGCGCAGGCCTGAGCGGGGGAGAGGGACGCATGGCACACCAGTGGCGCGGAGTCATCCGCGAGTACGCAGACCGGCTCGACGTCACCGACTCGACGCCCATCGTGACGCTCGGCGAGGGCGGCACGCCGCTCATCGAGGCGACGCACCTCTCGGCACGCGTCGACGCTCGCGTCTTCGTGAAGTTCGAGGGCATGAACCCAACGGGATCCTTCAAGGACCGCGGCATGACCATGGCGGTCACGAAGGCCGTCGAGCAGGGCGCGAAGGCCATCGCCTGCGCGTCGACGGGCAACACGTCGGCCTCGGCGGCCGCCTACGCGGCGCACGCGGGCATCACCGCCGCCGTGCTCGTGCCCGACGGCAAGATCGCCATGGGCAAGCTCGCCCAGTCGGTCGTGCACGGCGCGCGCATCCTGCAGGTGCAGGGCAACTTCGACGACTGCCTCGAGATCACGAAGGAGCTGTCGCAGCACTACCCCGTGCACCTCGTCAACTCCGTGAACGACGACCGCATCGAGGGGCAGAAGACCGCCTCGTTCGAGATCGTCGACGTGCTGGGCGACGCGCCCGACCTGCACTTCATCCCCGTCGGCAACGCCGGCAACATCACGGCCTACTGGCGCGGCTACACGCAGGCGGCGCAGCGCGGCGACGCCACGCGCACGCCCCGCATGCTCGGCTTCCAGGCGCTCGGCTCCGCGCCGATCGTGCGCGGCGAGGTCGTGCGCGAGCCCGACACCGTGGCCACGGCCATCCGCATCGGCAACCCCGCATCGTGGGAGCAGGCCCTCGCGGTGCGCGACGAGTCGCAGGGCGGCTTCTGGGCGATCGACGACGAGCGCATCCTCGCGGCGCAGCGCCTGCTGGCGCGCGACGAGGGCATCTTCGTCGAGCCCGCCTCGGCCATCAGCCTCGCGGGCCTGCTCGAGCGCCACGCGGCCGGCGACGTGCCCAAGGGCTCCACCGTCGTGCTCACCGTCACGGGCCACGGCCTCAAGGACGCGCAGTGGGGTCTGAAGTCGGATGACGGCACGGATGCGTCGCCGCAGGTCGTGAAGGCCGAGACGAGCGAGGTCGCGAGCCTCCTGGGTCTCGCGTGACGCTCGTCGGTCGTCGCGTGCGCGTGCGCGTGCCCGCGACGAGCGCCAACCTCGGCCCCGGGTTCGACACGCTGGGCCTCGCGCTCAACGTGCACGACGAGCTCGACGTCGAGGCCATCGAGTCGGGCGTCGAGATCACGGTCGAGGGCGTCGGCGCCGGCGAGGTGCCGACCGACGAGACCCACCTCGTCGCGCGCGCGGCCCTCCACGCGTTCGATCGCCTCGGCGTGCCCGCGCCGGGCCTGCGCATCCACGCCCGCAACGCCATCCCGCACTCGCGCGGCATGGGCTCGTCGGGCGCCGCGATCGTGTCGGGCGTGCTCGCGGCCGTCGGCCTCGTCGGCGACGACGTCGACGTCGACGACGCGACCGTGCTGCGCCTCGCGACCGAGCTCGAGGGTCACCCCGACAACGTCGCGCCCGCCATCTTCGGCGGCCTCACGATCGCGTGGGTCGACGACGACGGCCCCCACCACACGGAGCTCGCGGTGCACCGCGGCGTCTCGCTGCTCGTGGCCGTGCCGCAGGAGCGCATGTCGACGTCGCTCGCGCGCAGCCTGCAGCCGGCCGACGTGCCGCACGCCGACGCCGTGTTCAACCTCTCGCGCGCCGCGCTGCTCATCGCGGCGCTCACGCAGACGCCCGGCCTGCTGTTCGCAGCGACCGAGGATCGCCTGCACCAGCGCTACCGCGCATCGGCGATGCCGTCGACGAGCCGACTGGTCGAGGCGCTGCGCGCCGCGGGCCACGCGGCCGTCGTCTCGGGCGCCGGACCCTCGGTGCTCGTGCTGTCGAGCGACCCCGAGCAGCGCCTCGCCGCAGCCGAGATCGTCGCGGCGCAGGAGGATTCCTGGGAATCCCATCTGCTCGCCGTCGACATCAAGGGTGGTACAGTCGAGGGCAATCCCCGCTAGTCCCGGCCACGATCCGTGTCCGCCTGCGGGGGATCACGAGACTCCAGTCGCAGCACCGCCCCATCGATCGGCGATGTCCTTCCACGCCGCGCGATGGGTCCGTGCATCTGAGGCCGTGTCCGCCACGGCCTTCCCCGGAAAGGGAGAACGATGACCAACGAGACCACCGACGTCGACGCTGCCGCCGCAGAGGCCGCAGAGCCCACGCAGCAGCCCGACGCCGCACCCGCCACCGAGGCCCCTGCCGCGCCGCCGAAGGCGCGTCGCTCGCGCCGTGCGCAGAGCGCCGCCGCGGCGCCCGAGGCCGCCACGCTCGACCTGCCGGTCGACGAGGCGCCGGCCGAGGCCGCGCCCGCCGAGGCTGCCGCCGAGGCGCCCGCCGCGAGCGAGGACGCTCCCGTCGAGGCGCCGAAGCGCAAGCGCGCGCCGCGCAAGAAGAAGGTCGAGGAGGCCCCGGCCGCCGAGGCCGAGGCACCCGCTGCCGAGGAGCCGGCTGCCGAGGCGCCCGTCGCCGACGCTGCCGCCGAGACGCCGGCCGAGGCACCCGCTGCCGACGCCGCCCCCGAGGCCGGCGACGCCGCTGGCGAGGCCAAGGACGAGCCGAAGGCCGACGGCGCCAAGGCCGACGAGCCCAAGGCCGAGCAGCCCGCCGACGACGCCGAGCAGGGCGAGCCCCGCACGAGCCGTCGCCGCCGTGGCCGCGGCAAGGGCGCGGCGAACGCCGACCAGCAGGACAAGGGCGACCAGCCGCAGCAGCAGGGCGGCCGCCAGCAGCAGCAGCAGGCGAACGACGCCGACGACGAGCAGCCCGCCGAGGGCAACCGTCGCGGTCGCCGCCAGGACGGCAACGGCCAGAACGGCAACCAGAACGGCAACCAGAACGGCCAGGGCGGCAACGGCCGCAACCAGCGCGGTGGCAACGACGTCGACCTCGAGTCGCGCCGCGGCCGCACGCGCGACCGCCGTCGCGGCCAGGGCCGCGGCGACGACCTCGAGCCCGAGATCCTCGACGACGACGTGCTGCTGCCCGTCGCCGGCATCCTCGACGTGCTCGAGAACTACGCCTTCGTGCGCACCACGGGCTACCTCCCGGGCAACAGCGACGTCTACGTGTCGCTCGGCCAGGTGCGCAAGCACAACCTCCGCAAGGGCGACGCCGTCACCGGCGCCATCAAGCAGCCCCGCGAGGGCGAGGCGCAGGGCGTGCAGGGCCGCCAGAAGTTCAACGCGCTCGTGCGCGTCGACTCGATCAACGGCCTGCCCGCCGAGGAGGCCGCGAACCGTCCCGAGTTCTCGTCGCTCACGCCGCTCTACGCGCAGGACCGCCTGCGTCTCGAGACCGTGCCCGGCAAGCTCTCGACGCGCGTCATCGACCTCGTCGCCCCGATCGGCAAGGGCCAGCGCGGCCTCATCGTCTCGCCGCCCAAGGCCGGCAAGACGCTCGTGATGCAGGCCATCGCGAACGCGATCGCCGAGAACAACCCCGAGGTCCACCTCATGATCGTCCTCGTCGACGAGCGCCCCGAGGAGGTCACCGACTTCCAGCGCACCGTCAAGGGCGAGGTCATCGCGTCGACGTTCGACCGTCCCGCCGAGGACCACACGACCCTCGCGGAGCTCGCGATCGAGCGCGCGAAGCGCCTCGTCGAGCTCGGCAAGGACGTCGTGGTGCTGCTCGACGGCATCACGCGCCTCGGCCGCGCCTACAACCTCTCGACGCCCGCGTCGGGTCGCATCCTCTCTGGTGGCGTCGACTCGAGCGCGTTGTACCCGCCGAAGCGCTTCTTCGGCGCCGCGCGCAACATCGAGCACGGCGGCTCGCTCACGATCCTCGCCACGGCGCTCGTCGAGACGGGCTCGAAGATGGACGAGGTCATCTTCGAGGAGTTCAAGGGCACCGGCAACATGGAGCTGCGCCTCTCGCGCCAGCTCGCCGACAAGCGCATCTTCCCGGCCGTCGACGTCAACGCATCGGGCACGCGCCGCGAGGAGATGCTGCTCGGCACCGAGGAGACCAAGGTCATGTGGAAGCTGCGCCGTGCGCTCGCGGGTCTCGACCCGCAGCAGGCGACGGAGCTCGTGCTCAAGAACCTCAAGGACACCCAGTCGAACGTCGAGTTCCTCATGAAGGTCTCGAAGTCGACGCCGGGCGAGCAGGCCTGACTCACGTGTTCGAATCCGTCTCGGCGCTGCTGAGCGAGCACGCGGACCTCGAGCACCAGCTCGCGGATCCTGCGCTGCACGCGGATGCGGGGCGCGCCAAGCGCGTCAACCGCCGCTACGCGGAGCTCAGCCAGATCAAGGCGGCGCACGAGCGGTGGACGGCGGCGGGGGAGGACCTCGCCGCCGCCCGCGAGCTCGCCCGCGAGGACGAGGCGTTCGCCGACGAGGTGCCCACGCTCGAGCAGGGTGCGTACGAGGCCGAGGAGCGCCTGCGGCGCCTGCTCATCCCACGCGACCCCGACGACGGCCGCGACGTGATCATGGAGATCAAGGGCGGCGAGGGCGGCGAGGAGTCGGCGCTCTTCGCAGCCGACCTCCTGCGCATGTACGAGCACTACGCCACCAGCCGCGGCTGGAAGACCGAGATGCTCGAGCACACGACGAGCGACATGGGCGGCTACAAGGACGTCCAGGTCGCCATCAAGGGCTCCGCGTCCGACCCCGCGCAGGGCGTGTGGGCGTCGCTGAAGTACGAGGGCGGCGTGCACCGCGTGCAGCGCGTGCCCGCGACCGAGTCGCAGGGCCGCATCCACACCTCCACCACCGGCGTGCTCGTCTTCCCCGAGGTCGACGAGCCCGAGGAGGTGCAGATCGACCCGAACGACCTGAAGATCGACGTCTTCCGCTCGTCGGGTCCCGGCGGCCAGTCGGTGAACACGACCGACTCCGCCGTGCGCATCACGCACCTGCCCTCCGGCATCGTCGTGTCGATGCAGAACGAGAAGTCGCAGCTGCAGAACCGCGAGGCCGGCATGCGCGTGCTGCGCGCCCGCCTGCTCGCGAAGCAGCAGGAGGAGCTCGACGCAGCCGCCTCCGACGCGCGTCGCTCGCAGATCCGCGGCATGGACCGCTCGGAGCGCATCCGCACGTACAACTTCCCCGAGAACCGCATCGCCGACCACCGCACGGGCTTCAAGGCGTACAACCTCGACACCGTGATGGATGGCGCGCTGCAGGCCGTGATCGACTCGTGCATCTCGGCCGACGAGGAGGCCAGGCTCGCGGCGCTCGCCGACGAGTCCTGACCGACGTCGGAGCGTGCGCCTAGCCTCTGCCGCATGACCCTGCGACTAGCCGAGCTCACCCCCGACACCCTCGGTGCCGCCGTGCGCCTGCCACCCGCGGTGGGCGAGCCGGCGAACGTCGCGCCGGTCGTCTTCTCGATCGCTGAGGCATACGTCACGCCGTCGGCGTGGCCGCGCGTCGTGCTCGACGGCGACGAGGTCGTGGGCTTCGTCATGGCGAGCTGGGATCCCGAGAACGAGCTCGAGGCGTTCCGAGCCGGCGTGTGGCGGCTCGACGTCGCCGAGTCGGCGCAGGGGCGCGGCGTCGGTCGGTTCGCGGTCGAGCAGGTCGCCGAGGAGGCGCGTCGGCGCGGCATCGAGCGGATCACGGTGCTGTGGGAGCCCGGAGACGACGGCCCCGAGGGCTTCTACCTGCGCCTCGGGTTCGTGCAGACGGGCGAGATCCTCTTCGGCGAGGTCGTCGGCGCGCTCGACCTCTGAGCCTGCGGGCTGCACCCGTGCCACGGGTGGCCATCCTTGCTACCCTGGAAGCACGCCGGGGCAGGCGTGCGGACGAGGGCGCAGTACCCGCACAGCGACAAGACTGACCACATCGGAGGTCTGTCATGGACTGGGTCATCCTCGTCGTCTCGGGGCTGCTGGAGGCCGTCTGGGCCACGGCGCTCTCGCGCACGAAGGGCTTCACGCGCTGGAAGCCGACCGTCGTCTTCGGCGTCGCGATCGTCGGCAGCATGGTCGGGCTCGCGATCGCGATGCTCACCATCTCGACCGGCACCGCCTACGCGGTGTGGGTCGGCATCGGTGCCGTCACCACGGCGGTCTGGGCCATGGTCACGAAGGCCGAGCGGGCGACCGTGTCGCGCGTCGTGCTCCTCGCCGTGCTCGTCGGCTGCGTCGTCGGCCTCAAGGTGGTGGCGTAGCCATGGCCTGGATCGTGCTGCTCGCCTCCGCCGTGCTCGAGGCCGTCTGGGCGACGGCGCTCGGTGCATCGGAGGGCTTCACGCGCCCCGTCGAGTCGATCGTGTTCGTCGTCGGCTGCATCCTGTCGATGATCGGCCTCGAACGCGCCGCCCGCACCATCCCGATCGCGACGGCCTACGCCGTGTGGGTCGGCATCGGTGCCGCCCTCACGGTCACGTGGGCGATCGTGACGGGCGCGGAGGCGTTCTCGTGGTGGACCGTGCTCTTCGTCGCCGGCATCGTCGGCAGCGTCATCGGCTTGAAGGTGACGGCGCCGAAGCCCGAGGCGGCGTCGGCCGACGCCTGACCTCCTCTCGGGCACCGTTCCCAAGACCGCTCCTTGAGGTGCGAACGAAGTGAGCCTCGAAAGGAGCCGCGGCCAGGAACTCCTGGTCGTGACCCGTCGAGGCTCGCCCTTCGGGCTCGCACCTCAGGGAACGGGTGGATGGCGTCCGCAGCAGTGACTGCCGGCTACCCCAGCTGCGGGATGTCGACTGGCCCGCCCCACTGCAGGAACGTGTTGCTCGTCGTCACCGTGACGCCCGAGACGCTGCCCGTGCCGACGAAGTAGGCGCCGAGGTGCGCGTCGGTGAGCCACAGCTGCACGTCGGTCAGCGTCACCCCGAGCATCGACATGGGCGCATCGGGCGTCAGCAGCCATGCGGACTCCGCGACCGAGTCGCCGACGGGCACGGCCTGCTGATCCTGCACGGTCCACGTCGGCGACGTCGACAGCAGCCCCGCGATCGTGGCGGGATCGGATGCGGCGCGCGTCGCCTCGACGAGGATGCCGGCCATCGCCGTGGCTCCGTCGCTCGAGCCGGCATCGCCCTCGACCCAGGCGCCGTCGACGAGCGCCCAGCCGCGGTCGCCGTCGATCACGATGCCGATGTCGTCGCTCGCCGCGTGCATCGAGAAGTCGGGATCCCACTGGAAGTCGACGACGGTCGACTGCCCGTCCGACGAGTCGACGCGCTGCGTGCCCGTGCCGACCGCGACCATGGCGGCGGCGACGCACCCGCCGAGCGCGTCGCCCGCGACCGTGGACGCGGGGTCGAGCAGCACGTCGGTGCACTCGGCGACGGACTCGGCCGGCGCCTCCGACGCCGTGGGCTCGGGCGCCGCAGACGTGGCCGGCGTCGACGGCTCATCGCTCGCGACCGGGTCGGCGCTGCCGCTGCATCCCACGAGCGCGAGGCAGACGGCGGCGGTGGCGGCGGCGAGGCGGAGTCGGGGCACGACCGCGATCGTCGCAGCCTCCGCTGGGATGCGCCCGCGAGCGCATCCGCCGGGGTCAGTCGTCGACGACCCAGCCGAACGCGTGCGCGCCGCTGCGCGCGCCCGCCTGCGAGCGGGCGCGGTCGGGCTCGGCGAGGGTCGTCGTGACCTCCTCGCCGAGGCGCACGAGCTCGCCGAACGCCTCGGGCGTCGCCCACGAGGGCCGCAGGCCGAAGACGAGGTCCTCGGTGGCGGTGTTGCCGGAGGCGCCGGGCGCGAAGGGGCAGCCGCCGAGGCCGCCGAGCGCGCCGTCGACGACGGTCGCACCGCCCTCGACGGCTGCGAGGGCGTTGGCGACGCCGTTGCCCCACGTGTCGTGACCGTGGAAGACGAGGCCCAGCCCTGGCCGCAGCCTGGCGGTCTCGGCGATCCGGCGGCGCACCTCGCCGGGATGCGCCTGCCCGAGCGTGTCGGCGATCACGACGTCGACCGCGCCGTCCGTGCGCGGGTCGTCGACGATCGACAGCACGCGCTCGATGGGCACCTCGCCGTCGAACGGGCACGTGAACGCCGTCGCGACGCACAGCTGCACGGTGCCGCCGACCGCCTGCGCCGCGGCGAGCGCGTCGGGGAACGCTGCGACCGACGCCTCCGCGTCGCGCCCCACGTTCGCGCGGTTGTGCGCATCCGACGCCGACAGGCAGTACTGGAACCGGCGCACGCCCGCCGCGGCGGCGCGCTCGACGTGCCGCGGCGTCGCGACCCACACCCACGCGCGGTCGCGCTCCTCGTCCGACAGCTCGGCGACGACGTCGAGCGTGTCGGCGAGCGTCGGCACGAGGTCGGGCCTCGCCATCGAGCCGACCTCGACGTGCTCGACGCCGAGCGCGAGGAGCTCGCGCACCAGGCGCACCTTGCGCTCCGTCGGCAGGGGTCGCCCCACGAGCTGCAGGCCATCCCGCAGCGTCACGTCTCGGATCTGCACCGTCATCGCATCCGCTCCTCGTAGTCGGCGACGCGGTCGTCGCTCCATCCCAGCTCGCGCAGCACCTCGCCCGTGTGCGCGCCCAGGTCGGGACCCGCATGGCGGATGGGCAGCGATCGCTCGCCCAGCACGGGCACGACGCCCGGGAAGGCCGTCGCCGGCAGGTCGCGCTCGCCGTCGTCGACGTCGAGGTGCTGGATCATGCCGCGCGCCGCGAGCTGCTCGTCGGCGCACAGGTCCTCGGCCGTCGCGATGGGGCCCGACGGCACGTCGGCGGCGTCGAGCGCCGCGAGCGCCTCGCGGCTCGACCGCGCGCCCGCCCAGGCGCCGATCGCCTCGTCGAGCGCATCCCGCGCCGCCCAGCGGCCGTCGTTCGTCTGCAGCGCGGGGTCGTCGGCGAGGTCGGGGCGCTCGATCGCGCGCATGTAGCGCTGGTAGATGCCGTCGCCGTTGCCAGCGACGACGATGCTGCGACCATCGGCGCACAGGTACGCGTTCGACGGCGCGATGCCCTCCATGCGGCCGCCGGTGCGCTCGCGCCGCACGCCGTACGCCGACCACTCGGGCACGAGCGACTCGGTCACGGACAGCATCGCCTCGTTGAGCGCGACGTCGATCGTGCGGCGATCGATCGCGAGGTGCGACTCGCCTCGGGCGGCGCGGGTCGTCTCGCGCTCGAGCAGCGCCATGACGGCGCCGAACGCGCCGTAGAGGCCCGCGATCGTGTCGCCGATCGAGACGCCCGTGCGACTCGGGGCGCGGCCGGGCTCGCCAACGAGCTCGCGGAAGCCGCCGGCCGCCTCGGCCACGGCAGCGAAGCCCGGCCTGGGGGAGAGCGGCCCCGTCTGCCCGAACGCCGAGATGCGCACGACGACGAGGTCGGGGTTCGCCGCCTCGAGCGCCGCGGCGTCGAGTCCCCAGCGCTCGAGCGTGCCGGGGCGGAAGTTCTCGAGCAGCACGTCGGAGCGGCGCACGAGGTCGAGCACGAGCTCGCGGCCCTCGTCGCTGCGGAGGTCCGCGACGATCGAGCGCTTCGACCGGTTGATCGTGCGGTGCAGCATCGACGTCGTGCCCGACCGCAGCCGCCAGCGCCGCAGCTCGTCGCCCGTGCGCGGCCGCTCGACCTTCACGACGTCGGCGCCGAAGTCCGCCAGCAGGCGACCTGTCGTGGGCGCCGCGATGTAGTTGCCGAGCTCGACGACCCGCACGCCCGCGAGCGGGCCCGTCGCTGCATCCCTCCCCGCGTCCATCACGAGACGAAGATCGACAGGATCAGGGTCATGCCGAGGGCGATGACCGAGGCGATCGAGACGCCGACCGTGACCGACTTCAGCGCGCCGCGCACCGACTGGCCGAGGAACGACTGCAGCAGCCAGAACGTGTTCGACGTCACGTGGATGCAGAACAGGGCACCCGCGCCGGCCGCGAGGGCGATGAGCAGCGGGTTGAGCCCGAGGGTCGCCGCGACGGGGCCGAGGATGCCCGCTGCCGTGATGGCCGAGAGCGTGACGGAGCCGACGGCGATGTGCAGCACGGCCGCCATGACCCACACGACGAGCAGCGGCGCGACGGTCGTGGCCGAGAAGTAGCCCTGCAGAATCGCGCCGAGGTCGCCCTCGGCGATGACGGCGGCGAGGGCGCCGCCGACGCCCGTGAGCACGAAGATCTGGCCGCCGTCCTGGAAGCCGCGCACGAGCGCGCGCTCGACGCGCGGCGTGCCGACCGTCGCGCGGCCCACGAGGCCCGTGGCGATGACGGCGAGCAGCAGGGCGATGACGGGATTGCCGAGGAACTGCATCGCGGGCAGCTCGATCTCGATCACCGTGAGCACCGCCTGCACGGCGATGAGCGCGAGCGCCGCGAGCATGGGGCCGAACAGCACGAGCAGCGGCACGGATGCGGGGTCGCGCGGCCCGCGCTCGGTGCTCGTCGTCGATGCCTCGGCCGTCGCGACCGCGGCGGCGCGCTCGTCGTCGTCGCCGCCGAACGCCTGGGAGCGCTCGCCGCCCTTCGCACCGACCGCGACCGCATCCTCGCCGTCGCTGATGAGCTGCTGCTCGTCGCTCTCGGGCTTCCAGAAGCCGAGGCGGAAGAGCACGCTCGTCACGAGGATCGCGAGGATGACCGTGGGCACGACGACCGCGAGGCCGCCGAGCAGCATGATGCCGAGCGGCACGCCCAGCAGGCCCGCGAGGGCGACGGCTGCGAAGCCGGGCACCATCATGACGATGCCGACCTCGAGGCTGATCGCGAACGTCGCGGCCATGATGCCCGTGCCGGCCTTGCCCAGGCGCGGCGCGATGCGGCGGGCGAGGGGCGCGGCGATGACGATCATGGCGTCGACGAAGATCGTCTGCAGGTACGTCGCGAACGACAGGCCGAGCGCGTAGGGCACGCCCCGCTTGCCGAAGACGCGCAGCAGCGTCTCGACGAGGCGCGTGATGGCGCCCATCTCGTTGAGCATCGAGCCGATGAGCACGCCCCACGCGATGAGCAGGCCGGCCTCCATCATCACGTCGCCGAAGCCCTGCGTCATGACCGAGACGGTGTCGACGGGGCCGAGGCCCGTGAGCAGGCCGATGGCGGCGGCGCCGAGCGCGAGGGCGATGACGGGGTTGATGCGGAATCGCACGATGACGACGACCACCGCCAGGATGACGGCGCCGACCACGGTCAGCGTGTACCAGTCGGGCACTTGGGTTCCTCCTCGTCGAGGGATGCGGCGCTCCTCGTCGAGCGCACAGCACGCGATGGCGGCCATCGCGATTGCCACATCGTGGCATGCATCCCACCAGATGGATAGCCCGGCGGCGTGTCGCCGCGTACGATCGGCCCCATGGCAGAGCAGCCGCTCCTCGTGCTGGGCAAGATCCGCAGCATCCTCGACGCGTTCACGCTCGCGGCGCCCGTGCGCACCGCGGCGGAGATCCGCCAGGCGACCGGGCTGCCGTCGTCGACGGCCCACCGGCTCCTGCTGAACCTCGTCGAGCACGGCTTCCTCGACCGGCAGGGCGACGCCTTCCGCATCGGCGCGCGCATGGCGTACTGGGCGGGGCCGGCGACGCGGGCGCGCGACCTCGTCGACCTGCTCGCGCCGCAGCTCGAGGCACTGCGCGACGCGACGGGAGAGACGGCGTGCTGCTTCCGCGCCGAGCAGGGCTCGCGCGTGTGCATCGGCGTCGCCGAGACGCGCCACGGCCTCAAGCGCGAGATGTACGTCGGCCGCATCCAGCCGCTGCACGTGGGCAGCGCGGGCCGCGTGCTGCTCGCGTGGGACGCCGCGCTGCTCGACGCCGTCGCCGCCGGACCGCTGCCTGCGCTCACCGACGCGACGATCACGGAGGCGGATGCGCTGCGCGCCGTCGCCGCCGAGACGCGCGCGCAGGGCTACGCCATCACGATCGGCGAGCGCGTCGAGGCGGCGTCGGGCGTCTCGGCGCCCGTCTTCGACGCGCACGCGCAGGTCGTCGGCGCGCTCACGGTCATGGGGCCGACGCTGCGCATGCCGCTCGAGGTGTGCGCGTCGATGGTCGACGCCGTCGTCGACGCGGCCGAGGGCGTCACGGCGTCGCTCGGCGGCCGCGCGCCCGCCTGACGCGCCGCACGCCGCCTAGGCTCGACGCATGCCCACCGTGCTGCTCGTCCGCCACGGACGCACCACCGCCAACGCGTCGGGCGTGCTCGCCGGTCGCATGCCGGGGGTGCATCTCGACGAGGTCGGCCGCCGGCAGGTGGCCGCCACCGGCGAGCGCATCGCCGCCGCGCCTATCGCGCGCGTCGTGTCGAGCCCGCTCGAGCGGTGCCGCGAGACGGCGGATGCGATCCTCGCCGCGCAGGAGGTCGCACCGGCCCTGGCGATCGAGCCCGGCCTGAGCGAGTGCGACTACGGCGACTGGCAGGGCCGCCCGCTCGCCGAGCTCGCCCGCGAGGACCTGTGGAAGGTCGTGCAGTCGACGCCGTCGGCGGCGACGTTCCCCGCCGGGGAGTCGATGCTCGCCATGCATGCGCGGGGCGTCGAGGCCGTGCGGCGCATCGATGCCGAGGTGCTCGCCGACCACGGACCCGACGCCGTCTGGGTGGCGGTGAGCCACGGCGACGTGCTGAAGGCGATCCTCGCCGACGCGCTCGGCATGCACCTCGACCACTTCCAGCGGCTGCACGTCGACCCCGCCTCCGTCTCGATCGTGCGGTACGGCACGGGCAGGCCGCAGGTGCTGGGGTCGAACACGCACGCCGGCGACCTGTCGTGGCTGCGGCCGCGCGTCGAGGATGCGGCGAGTGCGGCGAGCGACGATGCCGTGGTCGGCGGCGGCGCCGGCCCGCGCTCGTAGCATGGAGGCATGACCCCGGTGGTGCACGGCTTCGACTGGCCCGACCGATTCGTCGTGGGCACCGTCGGCGAGCCCGGCGACCGCACGTTCTACCTGCAGGTGCGCGACGGCCGCGACGTCGTGAGCGTCGCGCTCGAGAAGCAGCAGACCGCCCAGCTCGCGCTCGGCATCGACCGCATCCTCGACGAGCTGCGCACGCAGGACGGCAACCCGTTCCACGTGCCCGAGGGCACCGCCGACGAGCTGCGCGACGACGAGCCCCTCGACGCGCCCGTGCTCGAGCGCTTCCGCGTCGGCCGCATGGCGCTCGGCTGGGATCCCTCGACGGCGCAGATCGTCATCGAGGCGCTGCCGCTGGTCGTCGAGGACGAGGACGACGACGAGGATGCGCTCGACGTCGCGGAGCCCGACGAGCGCCTGGTGGTGCGCATCCCGGTCGGCTCGGCGCGCGCGTTCGCCTTGCGCACCCGCGAGGTCGTCTCGGCGGGCCGGCCGATCTGCACGCTGTGCGGCGAGCCGATGGATGCCGACGGCAGCCACGCGTGCGGCGTGCCCGACGACCTGACGTGATCGCCGAGCCCGAGGCGCTCGGCGACCGGCTCGTGCTCACGGGCCGCGTCGTGTCGGCGTCGAACGCCGTGCTCGTCGGCGAGCTCGACGGCGCCGCGGTCGTCTACAAGCCCGTGCTGGGCGAGCGTCCGCTGCACGACTTCCCCGACGGCACGCTCGCAGCGCGCGAGGTCGCGGCCTACGCCGTCTCGCACGCCACGGGGTGGGACGTCGTGCCCGAGACGCGCCTCGTCGACGGCCCGTACGGCGTCGGCATGCTGCAGCGGTGGGTCGAGGCGGACGCCGACCAGGAGGCCGTCGCGCTCGTGCCGGCCGGCGACGTGCCCGACGGGATGCTGCACGTGCTCGAGGGGGTCGGCGCCGACGACGAGCCGATCGCGCTCGTGCACGAGGACTCGGCGCCGCTGCGGCGCATCGCCGTGCTCGACCTCGTCACGAACAACGCCGACCGCAAGGGCGGGCACGTGCTCGAGGTCGCCGGCGGCCACCGGCACGGCATCGACCACGGCCTCACGATGCACGTCGACCACAAGCTGCGCACGGTGCTGTGGGGATGGATCGACGAGCCGTTCGTCGACGAGGAGGTCGCGGGGATGCGGCGCGTGCTGGCCGGGCTCGACGGCGAGCTGGGCGAGGTGCTCGGCGCGCTCCTCGAGCCCAGCGAGGTGGACGCGCTCGCCGTCCGCTGCGAGGCGCTGCTCGCGCGGGGTGCCTTCCCCGCGCCGGTCGCCGGGCTGCCCGCGGTGCCCTGGCCGGCGTTCTGAGCAGCGTCGTCCGGCCCCGCCACGCTCCAGCCGCTGGTCGAGGAGGCCGCAGCCGAAGGCTGCAGCCGTCACGAGACCTCGCGACGTGCCCGCTCGACGCGGCCACGCGCATGATCGGGCAGGAGCGGCGGTCGCGTGGTCTCGTGACGCGTGCTCGCCCAGCGCTCGCGCGCTCCTCGACCAGCTGGCGCACGGGCGCCCGCATGCGCTCCGCTCAGCCCTCCCGTCGCGCCAGCACCTGCAGCCGGTGCCCGCGCCACTGCCACAGCGCCCACAGCGTCGGCCACATCGCCGGGGCGGCGGCGCCGCTCACATCGAGCCGATCGCGGAAGCGACACCGGCCGTCGGGCAGCGGCGACACGGCCATGCGATGCCGCCACGACGACAGCGCGTCGAGCGGCCCCGACTGCGGGCCGCCGCGGTCGTGCACGATGCGCACGTCGCCGCGCACCTCGTCGTGCAGCTCCACCGTCATGCGGCCCGACGGCACCCCGAGCATCCGCGTGTCGAGCGCGACCGCCGTCGCCGCAGGCCACGTCGAGGGCCACGCGCCGTCGACGGGCGTCGGCGCCAGCACGGGCGCCATCGCGAACCGCATCGCGGCGGGGGAGTGCAGCAGCGCCCACGCGCGCTCGACGTCGCAGTCGAGGACGAGGTCGAGCACCACCCGCATGCCCCCAGCATCCCGCAGCGCGCACGCCGCCGCATAGGCTCGGCGCATGCCCCTCGTCACGCTGCTCAGCGGTCCGACCGCGACCGGCAAGACCACGATGGCGCAGGCGCTCGAGGCAGCGGGCGCGCTGCGCCTGTCGATGGACGAGGCGCAGTGGGCCGCCGGCTACCGCGGGGCCTTCCCTCCGGTCGAGGTCATCGAGCGCCTCGAGGCCGAGCTGAAGCAGCGCATGACGGATGCCGTCGAGGCTGGCCGCTCCGTCGTCGTCGACCTGTCGCTCACGACGCGGGACTTCCGCGACGCGTGGCGCGCGGCGGCGGAGGCGGCGGGCGGGAGCGTCGACCTCGTCGTGCTCACGGCGCCGACCGACGTGCTGTGGGCGCGCATCCAGCAGCGGGCGGGCCGCGACGGCCCCAACGCGTTCACGCTCGATCGCGATGCGCTCGAGGCGTACGTCGCGTCGGTCGAGCCGCCGCATCCCGACGAGCACGCGCGCGTCGTCGTCACCGGCTGAGCCGGTCGGTCAGCACGGTCCGCCGAGCACGCCGAGGCCGCGCAGCACGTGGACGACCGCCAGCGCGGCGACGACCGCGACGCCCGTGAGGACCCACGGCACGGATGCACGGGCGTCGACGTGCTGCCGACGGCGCTCGCCGAGGGCGACGAGCGTGAGGGCGACCGACCCGGCGGCCGCGACGAGCGGTCCGAGGTCGAGGAAGGAGCACGCCGTGACGGTGCCGGCCGCCGCCGGCGACCCCATCGTGGTCGACGACATCGACACGACGAACCCGAGCGCCGAGACGACGAGCGCCGCCCAATAGGCCCTCGGCACGTGGGAGATCCGCATCCCGCCATCGTCGCCGACCATCCGGCGCGTCCGATGCGTGGACGCTGACGACGGGCTGACCGCCTAGATCTGGTACTCGATCGAGCCCGAGCGGGCGACCGAGGCGGGCACGCCCACGAGCGTCACGCCTGCGGGGGCGTCGCGCACGACGACGGCGTTCGCGCCGACCTTCACGTCGTCGCCGAGCACGATGGGGCCGAGGATCTTCGCACCGGCTCCCACGGTGATGCGGTCGCCGAGCACGGGGTGCCTGCGGCCGGCACCGGAGCTCGTGCCGCCGAGCGTCACCTGGTGGTAGATGAGGCAGTCGTCGCCGACGACCGCGGTCTCGCCGATCACGACGCCCATGCCGTGGTCGATGAGCAGGCGCCGACCGATCGTCGCGCCCGGGTGGATCTCGACGCCGGTCATGAACCGCATCCACTGGCTGCCGGCGCGGGCTGCGAATCGCAGCCCGCGCCGCCAGAGCCAGTGGTGCCAGCGGTGGCCCCACACGGCGTGCAGCGTCGAGTAGGTGAGCCACACCTCCAGGGCGCCGCGAGCCGCCGGATCGCGCAGCTGCGCGTTCCGGATGTCCTCGCGGATCCCCAGCACCTCGATCAGGCCAGGTCGGCGTAGATCGGGTTCGACAGGTAGCGCTCGCCGGTGTCGCAGATGATGGCGACGATGGTCTTGCCAGCGTTCTCGGGGCGACGTGCGACCTCGAGGGCGGCCCAGACGATGGCGCCCGACGAGATGCCCGAGAAGATGCCCTCCTCGGCCGACAGCTCGCGCGCCACGCGCACGGCGTCGTCGAGCGCGACGTCGACGACCTCGTCGTAGACCTCGCGGTCGAGGATCGACGGCACGAAGTTCGCGCCGATGCCCTGGATCTTGTGCGGGCCCGCGGTGCCCTGCGTGAGCAGCGGCGAGTCGATCGGCTCGACGGCGATGACCTGCACCTCGGGCTTCAGCTCCTTGAGGCGAGCGCCCGCGCCCGTGACGGTGCCGCCCGTGCCGATGCCCGCGACGAAGATGTCGACGGCGCCGTCGGTGTCGGCCCAGATCTCCTCGGCCGTCGTCTCGCGGTGCACCTTGGGGTTCGCGGGGTTGTCGAACTGACGGGCGAGGATCGCGCCGGGCGTCTCCTCGACGATCTGGGCGGCGCGCTCGACGGCGCCGCGCATGCCCTCGGAGCCGGGCGTGAGCACGAGCTCGGCGCCGAGCGCCTTGAGCACGGCGCGACGCTCGACCGACATGGTCTCGGGCATCGACAGGATGACGCGGTAGCCCTTCGCGGCACCGACGAGCGCGAGCGCGATGCCGGTGTTGCCGCTCGTGCCCTCGACGATCGTGCCGCCCGGCTTCAGCTCGCCCGAGGCCTCGGCGGCCTCGATGATCGCCTTGCCGATGCGGTCCTTCACGCTGGCGCCCGGGTTGAAGTACTCGAGCTTCGCGAGGATCGTCGCGTGGGTGTCGTCGACGCGCTGCAGTCGGACGAGCGGCGTGCCGCCGATCGTGGCCGTCACGTCGTCGTAGATGCGAGCCATAGGTAAGCCTTTCACGGGGGAGAAGCAGTCGTGATGATGCTAGCCGTTCGACCCTGACCGCGTGCACGGATGGGGATGCCTTCAGGGTACGGTGCCGAGGTGCCCGACCTCCGCGCGACCGTGACCGCCGCACGCGACGCCCTCGCGAGGGTCGGGGTCGTCGGTCCCGACGCCGAGATCCTCGCCGCGCACGTGCTCGAGACGTCGCTCGGCGACCTGCGGATGCGCATGCTGCGCGGCGCCGAGGTCGGCCCCGAGGACGCCCGCAGGCTCGGTGGGCTCGTGGCCCGTCGCGGCGAGCGCGAGCCGCTGCAGCACCTCACGGGCGAGGCGCACTTCCGCCACGTGACGCTCGCGGTCGGCCCCGGCGTCTTCACGCCGCGGCCCGAGACCGAGGTGCTCGTCGACCACGCGCTGGCGATGGTGGATGCGGCGGGCCCGGCGCCGGTCGTCGTCGACGCGTGCGCGGGCTCGGGCGCCGTCGCCATCGCGATCGCGACCGAGCGGCCGGCGACGCGCGTGCACGCCGTCGAGCTCTCGGGCGACGCGATCGCCTGGACGCGCTGCAACGTCGACGCGCTCGCGCCCGGCATCCACGTGGTGCAGGGCGACGTCGCGGCGCTCGACGCGCTGCTGCCCGACGTCGCAGGCGCCGTCGACGTGCTCGTGTCGAACCCGCCGTACGTGCCCGTCGCCGCCGTGCCGCGCGACCCCGAGGTGCGGCTGCACGACCCGGCGCTCGCGCTGTACTCGGGCGACGACGGCCTCGACGTCGTGCGCGCCCTCGCCGACGTGGGCCTGCGGATGGTGCGCGCAGGCGGCGGCATCGCGCTCGAGCACGGCGAGGAGCAGGGGGAGGGCGTGCGCGCGGTGCTGACCGCCGCGGGCTGGCACGACGCCGCGACGCATGCCGACCTCACGGGGCGCGACCGCATCACGACCGCGCGCCGCTGAGGTCGCGGCCGCCGCGGGCCGCCTGACGCCCGGCGCGGCCACGCGACCGTACGATGGAGGCGTGCCCGAGACCTTCGACTGCAGCGTGCCCACGAGCCTCCTCGCCGGGGTGCGCGCGGCGCGGCAGACGCTGCAGACCGGCGGCCTCGTGATCATGCCGACCGACACGGTCTACGGCATCGCGGCCGACGCGTTCAGCCCCGAGGCCGTCGCGGGTCTCCTCGCTGCGAAGGGCCGCGATCGCCAGTCGCCCCCGCCGGTGCTCGTGCCAGACGTCGCCACGCTCACGGCGCTCGCCGAGCGCGTCTCCGACGACGTGCGCGCGCTCGCCGACGCGTTCTGGCCGGGGCCGCTCACGATCATCGTGCGCGCGCAGCCGAGCCTGTCGTGGGACCTCGGCGAGACGAAGGGCACCGTCGCGCTGCGCATGCCCGCGAACGACGTCGCGCTCGGCCTGCTCGCCGAGACGGGCCCGCTCGCCGTCTCGAGCGCCAACCGCCACGGCGAGCCCGCCTCCACGTCCGCCGCCGCACCCGCCGAGGCGCTCGCCGAGTCCGTCGCCGTCGTGCTCGACGCCGGCGAGGTGGGCGAGGGCTACGAGCCCCACGCCGACGGCGAGCGGGCGCAGAACGGGTCGACGATCGTCGACGCGACGGGGGAGCGCATCCGCATCGTGCGCCAGGGCGTGCTGTCGCGCGAGCGCATCGCCGAGGTCGTGGGCGAGGCGCTCGCGCCATGACCCTCTTCGTCGCGGTCGCGCTGCTCGCCGCCGTCGTCACCTGGCTCATGAGCCTCGGCACGCTGCGCTTCGCGCTCGCCCGCGGCATCCATCCGCCCGTGCGCGAGCGCGACGTGCACGCCAAGCCCACGCCGCGCCTCGGCGGCGTCGCGATGTTCGCTGGCGTCGTCGCCGCGCTCACGGCGGGCGCGTTCATCCCGCAGTTCCAAGCCGCCTACGCGGAGCCGCACAAGATCGTCGCGCTGCTGTGCGCGACGGGCTTCATCGTCACGGTCGGCGTGCTCGACGACCTGCTCGACCTCGACTGGATGCTCAAGCTCGGCGCGCAGCTCGTCGCCGCCGGCGTCATCGCGTTCTTCGTCGTGCGCATCACGTCGACGCCCAACCCGTTCGGCGGCATCGCGGTGGGGTCGTCGCAGATGTCGATCGTGCTGACCGTCGTGACGATCGTGCTCGTCATGAACGCCGTCAACTTCATCGACGGCCTCGACGCGCTCGTCGCAGGCACGACGATCATCGGCTCCGCCGCGTTCTTCGCGTACATCTGGATCATCAGCCGCTCGCTCGGCCAGGCTGAGGCGTACTTCTCGACCGCGAGCGTCATCACGGCCGTCGTCGTGGGCGCGTGCGTCGGCTTCCTGCCGCTCAACTGGCACAAGGCGAAGATGTTCATGGGCGACGCCGGCGCGCTCATGGTGGGCCTGCTCACCGCGACGGCGGCGATCTCGGTCACGGGCCAGATCGACCTCACGGTGCTCGGCGGCCGCTCGCAGATCCTCCCCGCCTTCATCCCCGTGCTGCTGCCGTTCGCGATCCTCGCGCTGCCGCTGCTCGACTTCGTGCTCGCGGTGCTGCGCAGGCTGCTCAACGGCCAGAGCCCCTTCGCCGCCGACCGCAAGCACCTGCACCACCGACTGCTCGACATGGGGCACACGCACCTCGGCGCCGTGCTCATCTTCTACTCGTGGACGATCGTCGTCTCGGTGGGCTGCCTGCTCTTCCTGTTCCTCGACGAGTGGGTCGCAGCCGGTATCATCGCTCTCGGCTTCCTCGTCTGCGCGGTCCTCACGGCATTGCCCGTGAGCCGTCGGGTCTGGCACTCCGCCAGGCGCCTCGCGAGGCTGCGAGCGGCGGAGCGCCGGGCGCGCAGCAGGAGGCAGAGCAAGGTCGAGGCAGGGGAGCGACGATGACCATCCAGGACGTCATGCGCCGCGTGCTCGCGTACGGCGGGCTGCTGGCCCTCGCCATCGCGGTCATCGGCGGGATCGTGGGATTCGCGGTGGCCGGATGGACGGGCGTCGTGAGCGCCCTCGTCGGCACCGCCATCGCGATCGCCTTCCTCTCGCTCACGGCCGTCTCGGTCATCGTGGGCTTCAAGGTCTCGCGCGGCGAGCTGCTGCACGTCGGATTCTTCGGCGTGCTGCTCGGCGGCATGATGCTGAAGTTCGTCCTCTTCCTCGTCTTCATGATGTGGCTGCAGGGCCAGCCGTGGCTCGCGGGAGGCGTCGTGTTCGGCACGATGCTCGCCGCCGTGCTCGGCTCCCTCGTCGTCGACGTGCTCGTGATCGGCCGCTCGCGGCAGCCCACGGTCGACGAGCCCGCCGAGGAGGAGACCCAGGGGCGGCCAGCACGCCGCTGACGCCCTGGCTTCTGCTAGGCTTCGAGTGATCCCCCAGGTTGATCCCTCATCCTCCGTGCCCTCGTGGCGCGCGAGCGATCGGGACCCGATCCGGGGCCAGGATCTGTACGACGACGACCTATGGCGCCGTGACGCGCCGTGACCGACGGAGACCCCGCTGAGCGCGCTTCCCCTGCTGGCCATTTCCGCCGCCGCTCCCGAGCCCGAGCCGTTCCACCCGCCGAGCCTGTCGGAGTTCTTCCCTGAGGTCTTCCTCCTCACGGATCCGACGGCCGTGGGCCTTTCGGGCGCCGAGGAGCCGATCTTCGGCCTGAACCGCATCATGCTCATCCGCTTCCTCGCGGTCGCCGTGATGATGCTGATCCTGTGGCTCGCCGTGCGCAACATGCGCATCGTGCCGACGCGCTTCCAGGCCGGCGCCGAGTTCCTGCTCGGCTTCGTGCGCCAGAACGTGATCATCGACACGCTCGGCGAGAAGGACGGCCGCCGGTTCATGCCGGTGCTCATGGCCATGTTCTTCGGCATCCTCGCGATGAACATCACGGGCATCATCCCGTTCCTGAACATCGCAGGCACCTCGGTGATCGGCATGCCGCTCGTGCTCGCGCTCGTCGCGTACGTGCTGTTCATCTACGCGGGCCTCAAGAAGCACCCCGGCGCGTTCCTGAAGAACTCGCTCTTCCCGTCGGGCGTGCCGTGGCCGATCTACTTCATCGTGACGCCGATCGAGTTCCTCTCGACGTTCATCCTGCGTCCGGTCACGCTCGCCCTGCGACTCCTCATGAACATGGTCGCCGGCCACCTGCTGCTGGTGCTGTGCTTCGCGGCGACGCACTTCTTCTTCCTCTCGATGCTCGCCTACGGCGACTTCCTCGGGCTCCTCGGCGTCGGCACGCTGGCCTTCGGCCTCGCGTTCACGCTGTTCGAGATCCTCGTGGCCGTCCTCCAGGCGTACGTCTTCACCTACCTCACGGCCGTCTACATCCAGCTCGCGCTGGCAGACGAGCACTGATCGTCCGACCCCAACCCGGTCGTACAGCAACCTCCAGAAAGGAACCGCACCAATGAACATCGTCGGCTACCTCGCCCCGATCGCATTCGGCCTCGCGTCCATCGGCTCCGCCATCGGCGTGGGCATCATCGTCGGCAAGACGATCGAGTCGGTCGCTCGCCAGCCCGAGCTCCAGGGCCGCCTGACGGGCCTCATGTTCCTCGGCATCGCCTTCACCGAGGCACTGGCGTTCATCGCCATCGCCACGGGCTTCATCCCGTTCACCGCCCCGGCCTGATCGCCGACCGCCTAGCGGTCTCCAAGCAGCAAAGGAGTAGGGATGCAGCTCGCATTCCCCGTCGTCACGGCGGATGAGCACGGCGAGGCCAGCCCCTCGAACCCGCTGATCCCGGCGATCTACGACATCGTCTGGTCGCTGGTCGTGTTCGCGATCGTCCTCGCGTTCTTCTTCTGGCTCGTCCCGAAGCTGAACAAGGCGCTCGACGCACGTCGCGACGCCATCGAGGGTGCGCTCGAGCGCGCCGAGGCCGCCGAGGCGAAGGCGAAGGCCTCCGTCGAGGAGAACGCCGCGATCCTCGCCGAGGCTCGTGCCGAGGCGTCGCAGATCCGCGAGAAGGCGCGCGCCGAGGGTGCGCAGATCCTCGCGGAGCTGAAGGTCGCAGCGCAGGAGGAGGCCGACCGCGTCGGTGCCACCGCCCGCGCGCAGATCGAGGCCGAGCGCCAGGCTGCCGTGCAGTCGCTGCGCCAGGAGGTCGGCGTGCTCGCGCTCGACCTGTCCGAGAAGGTCGTCGGCGAGTCGCTCGACGAGCAGCGTGCCGCTGGCATCGTGGACCGCTTCCTCGCGGACCTCGAGGCCGAGGAGGCTGGTCGCCGGTGAGGTCCGCCACCCGTGAGGCGCTCGGCGCCCTGACGACCGCCGTGCAGGCGTCGTCGGGCGCCGGCGTCTCCGACGCCCGCGAGGTGCTGCAGGCGGCGCGCGCCATCGAGCGCACGCCGCAGCTGCTCGCGGCGCTCGTCGACACGAACGGCACGAGCGCCGACCGCGACGCGATCGTCGCGCGCGTCTTCGGCTCGCTCGGCGCCGAGGCACGTCGCCTGCTCGGCGTCGCCGCCGCGCAGCGCTGGTCCTCGGGCGCCGACCTGCTCGCCGGCCTCGAGGACGCGGGCATCCGCCTCGCGGCGACGGCGGCCGACGCCGACGTCGCGAGCGAGATCCACCAGTTCCGCGAGATCGTCGCGGGCGACGCGGACCTCGAGCTCGCGCTCGGTGGTCTGCTCGGCGAGGCCGACGACAAGGCCCTCGTGGTCGAGCGTCTGCTCGCCGGACGGGCCTCGGAGGCGACGCTCGTGATCCTCGACCACCTCGTGCGCTCGCCGCGCGGCCGCCGCATCGGCGCGCTGCTCGCGCAGGCCGCCGAGACGGTCGCCGACGCCGCCGGCGCCGGGATCGCGACGGTCACGACCGCCGTGCCCCTGCCGGACACGCAGCTGCGCAGGCTCGAGGCGAGCCTGACGCAGCGCTACGGACGACGCCTGCAGGTGCAGCAGGTCGTCGACCCCCAGATCATCGGCGGCCTCCGGGTCGCGGTCGCGGACGACGTCATCGATGGCACGATCCGCTCGAAGTTCACCGACCTCCGGCTGCAGCTGGGCTAGGTCACACGAGGAGAAGCAATGGCAGAGATCACCATCAGCCCCGATGACATCAAGGGTGCGCTGAGCGACTTCGTGGCCTCGTACGAGGCCAAGGCGTCGTCGACGAGCGAGGTCGGTCGCGTCACCGACGCCGCCGACGGCATCGCCCACGTCGAGGGCCTTCCCGGCGTCATGGCCAACGAGCTCGTCCGCTTCGCGGACGGCACGCTCGGCCTCGCCCAGAACCTCGACGAGACCGAGATCGGCGTCGTCGTGCTCGGCGAGTTCGGCGGCATCGTCGAGGGCCTCGAGGTCACCCGCACCGGCGAGGTCCTCTCGGTCCCCGTCGGCGACGGCTACCTCGGTCGCGTCGTCGACCCGCTCGGCGCCCCGATCGACGGCCTCGGCGACATCGCGTCGACCGGTCGTCGTGCGCTCGAGCTGCAGGCTGCAGGCGTCATGGACCGCAAGTCGGTCCACGAGCCCATGCAGACCGGCATCAAGGCGATCGACGCCATGATCCCCGTCGGCCGTGGTCAGCGTCAGCTGATCATCGGCGACCGCCAGACCGGCAAGACGGCGATCGCGATCGACACGATCATCAACCAGAAGGCCAACTGGGAGTCGGGCGACGTCTCGAAGCAGGTCCGCTGCATCTACGTCGCCGTCGGCCAGAAGGGCTCCACGATCGCCTCCGTCAAGGGTGCGCTCGAGGAGGCCGGCGCCATGGAGTACACGACGATCGTCGCCGCTCCCGCGTCGGACCCCGCCGGCTTCAAGTACCTCGCGCCGTACACCGGCTCGGCCATCGGCCAGCACTGGATGTACGAGGGCAAGCACGTCCTGATCATCTTCGACGACCTGTCGAAGCAGGCCGAGGCCTACCGCGCCGTGTCGCTGCTGCTGCGCCGCCCGCCGGGCCGCGAGGCATACCCCGGCGACGTCTTCTACCTGCACTCCCGTCTGCTCGAGCGCTGCGCCAAGCTCTCCGACGCCCTCGGCGCCGGCTCGATGACGGGTCTGCCCATCATCGAGACGAAGGCCAACGACGTCTCGGCGTACATCCCGACCAACGTGATCTCGATCACCGACGGCCAGATCTTCCTGCAGTCCGACCTCTTCAACGCCAACCAGCGTCCCGCGGTCGACGTCGGCATCTCGGTCTCGCGAGTCGGTGGCGACGCGCAGGTCAAGTCGATCAAGAAGGTCTCCGGCACGCTCAAGCTCGAGCTCGCCCAGTACCGCTCGCTCGAGGCGTTCGCGATGTTCGCATCCGACCTCGACGCCGCGTCGCGTCGTCAGCTCGCTCGAGGCGCACGCCTCACCGAGCTGCTGAAGCAGCCGCAGTACTCGCCGTACCCGGTCGAGGAGCAGGTCGTCTCGATCTGGGCGGGCACGAACGGCAAGATGGACGACGTGCCCGTGAGCGAGGTGCTGCGCTTCGAGGCAGAGCTGCTCGACCACCTGCGTCGCAACTCCACCGTGCTCACGACGCTGCGCGACACGAACGTGCTGGACGACGAGACGCTGAAGACGCTCGAGTCCGAGGTCGACGCGTTCGCCGCCGGCTTCGTCGCCGACGAGTCCGACTCGATCCTGGGCGACGACTCCTCCGAGCAGATGCCGCTCGAGGACGTCAACCAGGCGCAGATCGTGAAGGGCAAGCGCTAAGCCTCATGGGAGCCCAGCTCAGGGTCTACACGCAGAAGATCAAGTCTGCGCAGACGACCAAGAAGATCACGAAGGCGATGGAGCTCATCGCCGCGTCGCGCATCCAGAAGGCGCTGGCGCGGGTCGAGGCCTCCTCGCCGTACGCACGCGCGATCACGCGTGCCGTGAGCGCGGTCGCGACGTACTCGAACGAGGTCCACGACCTCACGCTCGAGCGCGACGAGATCCGCCGCAGCGCGATCGTGGTCCTCACGAGCGACCGCGGCCTCGCCGGCGCGTTCAACTCGCAGATCCTCCGCGAGGCCGGCGAGCTGCGCGCGCAGCTCGAGGCGCAGGGCAAGGAGGTCGAGCACTACCTGGTCGGCCGCAAGGCGGTGCAGTACTTCCAGTTCCGTCGCCGTGCCGCGGTGCGCGACTGGACGGGCGAGACCGACGTGCCCACGGCCGACCTGGCCAAGGAGATCGCCGACGCCGTCATCGAGTCGTACGTCAAGGGCTCGGCAGACGGTGGCGTCGACGAGATCCACGTCGTCTACAACCGCTTCGTCAGCATGATGACGCAGGAGCCGCAGACCGTGCGTCTGCTGCCCCTCGAGATCGTCGACGCAGCCGACGACGCGACCGACGGCGAGCACTTCCCGCTCTACGAGTTCGAGCCGGAGCCGGGCCGCGTGCTCGACGCGCTCCTGCCCGTCTACGTCGAGAGCCGCATCTTCAACGCCCTCCTGCAGTCCGCAGCCTCGAAGCAGGCCGCGACGCAGAAGGCGATGAAGTCGGCATCCGACAACGCGGACACGCTCATCACCGACTACACGCGCCTCCGCAACAACGCGCGTCAGGCAGAGATCACGCAGCAGATCTCCGAGATCGTGGGCGGCGCGGACGCCCTCGGCTCGGCGAAGTAAGCCACGAAAGGCACCTGGAAGCATGACCATCACGGAAGCAGCAGCCACGCAGGCAGCCGTCGGCCGCATCGCGCGCGTCACGGGCCCGGTCGTCGACATCGAGTTCCCGCATGACGCCATCCCCGGCATCTACAGCGCGCTGAAGACCGACGTGTCGTTCGGCGAGGGCACCGAGACGCAGACGATCACGCTCGAGGTCGCGCAGCACCTCGGCGACGACCTCGTGCGCGCCATCGCCCTCAAGCCGACCGACGGCCTCGTCCGCGGCCAGGAGGTGCGCGACACCGGCGAGCCCATCACGGTGCCCGTCGGCGACGTCACCAAGGGCAAGGTCTTCAACGTCATCGGCGAGGCCCTGAACCTCGCCGAGGGCGAGACGATCGAGGTCACCGAGCGGTGGCCCATCCACCGCAAGGCGCCCGCGTTCGACCAGCTCGAGTCGAAGACGCAGCTCTTCGAGACCGGCATCAAGGTCATCGACCTCCTCACGCCGTACGTGCAGGGTGGCAAGATCGGCCTCTTCGGCGGTGCGGGCGTCGGCAAGACCGTCCTCATCCAGGAGATGATCCAGCGCGTCGCGCAGGACCACGGTGGCGTGTCGGTGTTCGCGGGCGTCGGCGAGCGCACGCGTGAGGGCAACGACCTCATCCACGAGATGGAGGAGGCGGGCGTCTTCGACAAGACCGCCCTCGTCTTCGGCCAGATGGACGAGCCGCCGGGCACGCGTCTGCGCGTCGCCCTGTCGGCCCTCACGATGGCGGAGTACTTCCGCGACGTGCAGAAGCAGGACGTGCTGCTCTTCATCGACAACATCTTCCGCTTCACGCAGGCGGGCTCCGAGGTGTCGACGCTGCTCGGCCGCATGCCCTCGGCCGTGGGCTACCAGCCGAACCTCGCCGACGAGATGGGCCTCCTCCAGGAGCGCATCACCTCGACGCGCGGTCACTCGATCACGTCGCTGCAGGCCATCTACGTGCCCGCTGACGACTACACCGACCCGGCCCCCGCCACGACGTTCGCGCACCTCGACGCGACGACGGAGCTGAGCCGTGCGATCGCGTCGAAGGGCCTCTACCCGGCCGTCGACCCGCTCACGTCGACGAGCCGCATCCTCGACCCGCGCTACATCGGCGAGGACCACTACCGCGTCGCCACGACCGTGAAGCAGATCCTGCAGAAGAACAAGGAGCTGCAGGAGATCATCGCGATCCTCGGCGTCGACGAGCTCTCCGAGGAGGACAAGATCGTCGTGTCGCGTGCACGTCGCATCGAGCAGTTCCTCTCGCAGAACACGTACATGGCGAAGAAGTTCACGGGCGTCGAGGGCTCCACGGTGCCGCTCAAGGACACGATCGAGTCGTTCGACGCGATCGCCAAGGGCGAGTTCGACCACGTGTCCGAGCAGGCCTTCTTCAACGTCGGCGCCATCACGGACGTCGAGGAGAAGTGGGCGCAGATCCAGAAGGAGAACGGCTGATGGCACTCGCCGTCAGCATCGTCTCCGCCGAGGCCGAGGTCTGGTCGGGCGATGCGAGCCAGGTCTCCGCACGCACGGTCGAGGGCGAGATCGGCATCCTCTCGGGTCATGAGCCCGTGCTGGCCGTGCTCGCCGAGGGGCAGGTGCGCGTGACGCCGATCGACGGAGCCCCCATCGCGGTCGACGCCGCGGACGGCTTCCTGTCGGTCGACCACGACCGGGTCGAGATCGTCGCCAGGCACGCACAGCTCGCGTGATCGTCATCCTGCCCCCTTCCGAGACGAAGGCGGCGGGCGGTGCGCCGGGGTCCATGCTGGACCTCGGCGCACTGGCGTTCCCGCCCCTGTCGTCCACGCGCGAGCGCGTCCTCGACGTCACGATCGCGAAGGCCGTCGCGGCGCCGCCCGCTGCGACGCCGGCGCGCCAGCGCTGGATCGACGACGATCGCGTGCTGCGCTCGTCGCCGACGATGCCGGCGATCGAGCGCTACGAGGGCGTGCTGTACGACGGCCTCGGCGCCGCGTCGCTCGACCCCTCGGCGCGCGCGTGGGTCGACCATCACGTGCTCATCGGCTCGGCCCTGTGGGGGTTCGTGCGCGCGAGCGACCGCATCCCGTCGTACCGGTGCTCGTCGAGCGACCTCAAGGGTCCGCTGCGCGGCGCGTGGTCGGATGCCGGAGCCCTGCTCGCCGACGAGACGGTCGTGGACCTGCGCTCGAAGGCGTACGTCCACGTGGCCCCGGTGCCCGGCGCGATCGCCGTCGACGTCGTGGGCGAGGACGGCGCGGCGCTCAACCACTGGAACAAGCACGCCAAGGGCGCGCTCGTGCGGCGCATGGCGGAGGCGGGGCTCGCGGCGAGCGGCGCCCACGGCCTCGCGGCGTGGGCGGCCGATCGGGGCATCCGCCTGCGCGCGATCGCCGACGACCGGCTCGAGCTCACGGCGACGGCCGCGGGGCTCGGCTGATCCCGCTTCGCTGAGAGCGCGACTGCCACCGGCGAGACGCGCCTAGGCTGATGAGATGCGCCGAACCCTCGGAACCAGTGCCATCGTCGTCAGCCCGGTCGGCCTCGGCCTCAACAACCTCGGCCGGCCCGGCACCGCGACCGAGGAGCAGGCGGGCACCGACCGCCTCATCCACGCGGCCGTCGACCACGGCATCACGCTGCTCGACACCGCCGACATGTACGGCGTGCCGCCGACGACGAGCGAGCGGCTGCTCGGCAACGCACTGAAGGGCAAGCGCGACCAGGTCGTGCTCGCCACGAAGTGGGGCCACCAGGACTTCCCGATCCCCGGCAGCGAGGACTGGGGCCCGAAGGGCGAGCGCCGCTACATCCGCAACGCGGTCGACGCGTCGCTCACGCGCCTGCAGACCGACTGGATCGACCTGTACCAGCTGCACACGCCCGACCCCGAGACGCCCATCGCGACGACGATCGACGCGCTCGACGAGCTCGTGGAGGCCGGCAAGATCCGCGCGTACGGGCACTCGAACCTGTCGGGCGAGCAGATCCGCGAGGCCGCCGCCGTGCAGTCGCCGAACGGCTTCGTGACGGCGCAGGACGAGTACAGCCTGCTGGCGCGCGGCGTCGAGGCCGACGTGCTGCCCGCCGCACGCGAGGCGGGGCTGGGCTTCCTGCCGTACTTCCCGCTGTACAACGGCCTGCTCTCGGGCAAGTACACGCGCACCGAGCAGCCGCACGACGGCAGGCTCACGCGCATCAAGCCGCAGCTGCTCGAGGGCGTCGACTGGACGCTGCTCGAGGAGTACGACCGCGTCGCGCGCGACGCGGGCCTCACGATGCTCGAGGCGACGTTCGCGTGGCTGCTCGCGCAGGAGCCGGTCGTCTCGGTCATCGCCGGCGCCACGAAGCCCGAGCAGATCGCGCAGAACGTCGCCGCTGGCGAGGCGCGCATGGGCGCCGACGTCGTCGCCGCGATCTCCGACCTCTTCTCGTAGCGCGTCCCGCGAGCGCGGGGGAGTCGAGGCTCCACGACGCTCGCTCGAACGTCGCGATCCACAGGTCGCGTCTGCGGCGCGCGTGACCGTCGGCGGCGCCGCGCATGCTCCCGGGCATGCAGATCGTCCGCGCCTCGTCGCCCCAGCAGCTCCTGCTCGCCCTCCCGCACCTCGCGGGCCCAGCCATCGCCCGCTCGATCCTCGTCGTGCCGTTCCACGGATCGCGCACGGGCATGGCGCTGCGCTGCGACATCCCCGTGCTGCCGCGCGGCGCGCTCGTGCCGTGGGCCGACGACGTCGTGGGGTCGGTGCTCGATGCCGAGCCCGACGGCGTCGCCATCGCGGTCGTGACCGACCGCATCGTGGGCGCGGGTGCCCTGCCGCACCGCGCGCTCGTGCGTGCGCTCGTCGCCGCGTGCCGCCGCGCCCGCGTGCCCGTGCGTGCTCGCCTGTGCCAGTCGGCGGATGCGTGGGGCGACTACGCGCAGCCGCAGGCGGCGAGGGGCCCGCTCGCCGAGCTCGAGGTCACCGAGGGCCTGCCGTTCCTCGCGCCGACGCCCGCGCCGCGGGTGCCCGAGCCCGCGTCGCCCTCGCGGTGCGCCGCCGTCGCTGACGCGCTCGACGCGATCGTGACGTCCGGGGCGATGCGCGCGGCGCTCGACGACCCCGTCGTGCCCGTCGAGCTCGCGCTGCAGGCCGCGGTGCTGTCGCCCGAGCAGGCGGCGACGGTGCTCGCGCTCGTGCAGCGTCCTGCCATCCGCGACGCGACGACGTGCCAGCTGCTCGACGGCATCGCCGCGGGCGTCGAGGCGCACGCGCTGCAGCGCACCGGGGGATCGGCGGCCGGTGCCGACCGCATGCTCGGGGTCGGCCCCGCGCCGGATCGTGACCGCGTCGAGCGCGGCGTGGGGCTGCTCGAGCACGTCGTCGCCGTCGCGCCGACGGGCATGCGCGCCGCCCCGCTCGTCATGCTCGCGTCGCTGCACTGGCTGCTGGGGCGATCCGGCACGGCGGCGGCCTGCGTCGAGGCCTCGCTGCGCGACGACCCCGAGCTCGGCATGGCGCTGCTCATGGCCACGGTGCTGCACGCGGGCATGCTGCCCGAGTGGGTGGCCGCCGAGCGCGCCGCCGTGTCGTGACGCGCTCAGCGCACGACGGCGTAGCCCTGCTCGCCGCGGGGGTTCGCCGCGGCGCGCACGGTGCCGTCGGGGGAGCGGCTCGCGAGGCTCAGCCTGCCGAGGCTCCACTCGCCGACGTCGGTCACGCGGTGCCCGCGGCGGCGCAGCTCGTCGATGACGTCGGCACCGAGGCGCGACTCCACGTGCAGGCCGCCCGGCTCCCACACGCGCGGGTCGAACGACGACACGAGGTGCGTCGTGTGCCACGCGGGCGCGTCGATCGCCGCTTGCGGGCCGAGGCCGAGCACGCCCATGCCGAGCAGCATCGACAGCTGCCACGAGTCCTGCTGGTCGCCGCCGGGGGTGCCGAACGCCGCGACCGTGCCGTCGTCGTGCAGCGCCATCGACGGGGAGAGGGTCGTGCGCGGGCGGATGCCCGGCGCCATCGACGTCGCGAGGCCCTCCTCGAGCCACAGCATCTGCGCGCGCGTGCCGAGGCAGAAGCCCAGGCCCTCGATCGCAGGGCTCGACTGCAGCCAGCCGCCGCTCGGCGTCGCCGAGATGACCATGCCGTCGGCGTCGACGACGTCGAGGTGGCACGTGTCGCCGCGCGTCGGCTCACCCGCGCCGGCGGCGCGCTCGGCGCCCTCGACCTGCACGACCGGGAACCGCGGCGCACCGTGCAGCGCGCCGGGGCGCAGCTCGAGCGACGCCTCGCTGCCGATGAGCGCACGACGCTCGGCGAGGTACGGCTCGTCGAGCAGGCCCGTGAGGTCGGCGCCGTCGCCGAACCACGCGTCGCGGTCAGCGAACGCGAGCTTCGCCGCCTCGGTCGCGAGGTGCACGAGGTCGGCGTCGAAGCGGTCGGCGCGCGTCGGCAGCAGCGGCTCGAGGATGCCGAGCTGCGCGAGCAGCGCGGGCCCCTGCGTCCACGCGCCGCACTTCAGCACGCGGCGACCGCGCCAGTCGAGGCCCAGCGGGGCCTCCCACGTCGGCCGCCACGCGGCCATGTCCTCGCCGCGCAGCAGCCCGGGGTGCGCGTCGCCCGTCGCGTCGACGACCGGCACGCGCACGTGCGCGTCGATCGCCTCGGCGACGAAGCCCTCGCTCCACGCCGCGATCGCCGCATCGCACGCGGCGTCGCGGCCGAGCCCGGCGCCCGCATCCGCGAGCCTGCGGTACGTCTGCGCGAGGAGGGGGTTGCGGATGCGCTGCCACGGCTCGGGCACGCCGTCGGCGAGCCACAGCGCCGCCGACGTCGGCCACTCGCTGCGGAAGCGCTCGGCGCTCGCGCCGATCGTCGCGGCGACGCGCGGCAGCACATGGTGCCCGCGCTCGGCGAGGTCGATCGCGAACGCCAGCACGTCGGCGACCGACCACGTGCCGAGGTCGCGCAGCAGCGTGAGCCACGCGGGCACGGCGCCGGGCACGACGGCGGCGAGCAGACCCGTGCCGGGCACGTGGTCGACGCCGAGCGCGCGATGCGCCGCGATCGTCGCGCCAGCGCCGGTCGGGCCCTGACCGCTCAGCACGCGCGGCTCGGAGCCGGGCACGTGCACGATCGCCGGCAGGTCGCCGCCGGGTCCGTTGAGGTGCGGCTCGACGACGTGGAGCACGAAGCCGGCGGCGACCGCAGCATCGGCCGCGTTGCCGCCGCGCTCGAGCACGGCCATGCCGGCGCTCGAGGCGAGCCAGTGGGTCGACGCGACGGCGCCGACCGTGCCGTGCAGCTCGGGTCTCGTCAGCACGGGCTAGAGCTGCGCCTGCGCCCGCGTGAGCACGTCGCGCAGGATGCCCGTGATCTCCGCGAACTCGGGCTCGCCGATCGTGAGCGGTGGCGACAGCTGGATGACGGGGTCGCCGCGGTCGTCGGCGCGGCAGTACAGCCCCGCCTCCCACAGCTCCTTCGACAGGAAGCCGCGCAGCAGGCGCTCGGACTCGGGGCCGTCGAACGACTCCTTCGTGCCCTTGTCCTTCACGAGCTCGATGCCGAAGAAGTAGCCGTCGCCGCGCACGTCGCCGACGATGTCGAGGTCGAGCAGCGACTCGAGGGACGCACGGAACAGCGGCGAGTTCGTGCGCACGCGCTCGAGCAGGCCCTCGTCCTCGAACAGGTCGAGGTTCGCGTTCGCGACGGCCGTCGACACCGGGTGGCCGCCGAACGTGTAGCCGTGGCTGAACATGGCGTCGCCCTGCCGGAACGGCTCGTAGACGCGGTCGTTCACGACGGTGCCGCCGAGCGGCGCGTACCCGCTCGTGACGGCCTTCGCGAACGTGATCATGTCGGGCTCGTAGCCGTAGGCGTCGCACGCGAACATGTGGCCGATGCGGCCGAAGGCGCAGATGACCTCGTCGCTCACGAGCAGCACGTCGTGGCGGTCGCAGATCTCGCGCACGCGCTGGAAGTAGCCGGGCGGGGGCGGGAAGCAGCCGCCGGCGTTCTGCACGGGCTCGAGGAAGACGGCGGCGACGGTGTCGGCACCCTCGAAGAGGATCATCTCCTCGATGCGGTCGGCGGCCCAGATGCCGAACTCCTCGTCGGTCGTGCCCGTGAAGCCCGACTCCTCGGCGCGGTACCGGTTCGTGTTGGGCACGCGGAAGCCACCGGGCACCAGCGGCTCGAACATCTGCTTGAGCGACGGGATGCCCGTGATGGCCAGGGCGCCCTGCGGCGTGCCGTGGTACGCCACGGCGCGCGAGATGACCTTGTGCTTCATGGGCTTGCCCTGGATCTTCCAGAACTGCTTCGCGAGCTTGAACGCCGACTCGACGGCCTCGCCGCCGCCCGACGAGAAGAAGACGTGGTTCAGCGAGCCGGGCGCGTACGACGCGATGCGGTCGGCGAGCTCGATGGCCGGCGGATGCGCGTACGACCACAGCGGGAAGAACGCGAGCTCCTTCGCCTGCCGAGCCGCAGCCTCCGCGAGCGACTCGCGCCCATGGCCGGCGGCGACGACGAAGAGCCCCGCGAGGCCGTCGATGTACTCCTTGCCGGCGTCGTCGTAGATGTGGTGGCCGGAGCCCTTCACGATGATGGGCGTCTGCCCGGCCTCGAGCGCCGACTGGCGCGCGAAGTGCATCCAGAGATGGTCGGCGGCCTTGGTCTGCAGGTCGTTGAGCTCGGTCATCGTCATGCCCTCCTAGCGGGTGCCCCAGTCGTAGCGCTGCTCGACCAGTCGCATGTACAGGAACGTCTCGGTCGCGGCGACGCCCTCGATGGTGCGCACCTCGGTGTTCAGCAGCTCGATCAGCGCGTCGTCGTCCTCGCAGACGACCTCGGCGATCACGTCGAAGGTGCCAGCCGTCATCACGACGTAGTCGATCTGCGGCAGCTCGGCGAGGCGCTCGGCCACCTTCACGGTGTCGCCCTGCACGCGGATGCCGACCATCGCCTGCCTGCGGAAGCCCAGCTGCAGCGGATCGGTCACGGCGACGATCTGCATGACGCCCGACTCGGTGAGGCGCTGCACGCGCTGGCGCACGGCGGCCTCGCTGAGGCCCACCTCGCGACCGATGTCGGCGTACGACCTGCGGCCGTCGCGCTGGAGCCGCTCGATGATCGCCTTCGACACGTCATCGAGCGCAGGGTTCCTTCGATCGGACATGCATGCGATCCTGACCGATCGAGAGGCTCGCCGCAAGGGATTCCGTCGTTCGACATCGATGTGCATGACGGATTTCGTCGTGGGGCGCGCCGTGCGCTCGACGTGCGCGACTGGGGCGCGCATCTGGGAGACTGGTGCGTGTGACGCACATCGGAGCGCCTGTCGGCGAGCACACGGGCCAGGGGCCGGCGAGCCAGACGTTCCAGGTGCGCTGGGCGGGCACGACCGACGTCGGCCTGCGCAGGGCGCACAACGAGGACAGCCTCGTCACGCAGCCTCCCGTCTTCGCCATCGCCGACGGCATGGGCGGCCACAGCCACGGCGACATCGCGAGCCGCGTCGTCGTCGAGCGCCTCGGCGAGCTGGGCGGACGCGACCGCGTCGAGCCCTCCGACGTCGTCGAGGCGCTGCGCGAGGCCACGGCCGACATCGCCCGCCTCGCGGGCGATGCCGACGCCGGCACGGGCACGACCGTCACCGGCTGCGCCTTCGCCGAGCACGACGGCGAGCCGTACTTCGCGATCTTCAACGTCGGCGACTCGCGCACGTACGCGATGCTCGGCGAGCGCCTCACGCGCATCACCGTCGACCACTCGGTGGTGCAGGAGCTCGTCGACGCGGGCCTGCTCGCGGAGGACGAGGCCGAGTCGCACCCCGAGGCGAACGTCGTCACGCGCGCCGTCGGCTTCAACGCCGACCCGGTGCCCGACTACTTCCTGCTGCCGATCATGCCGAGGCTGCGGCTGCTCGTGTGCTCCGACGGGCTCACGAAGGAGCTGCACGACGTCGACATCGAGCGCATCCTCGGCGAGCACGAGGAGCCGCTCGCCGCGTGCGAGGCGCTCATCGACGCCGCGCTCGACTCCGGCGGGCGCGACAACGTGACCGTCGTCGTCGTCGACGTGCTGCGCGCGCCCGAGGTCGAGGACGTCGACCGCACCGTGCCACGGGCGACGCTGCGCGAGGACTGATCGTGGCCGCCAGGCTGCCGTCGTCACCACCGGTGCTGCCTGGGTTCACGCACGTCCACATCCTCGGCAAGGGCGGGTTCGCCGACGTCTTCCTGTACGAGCAGAACCTGCCGCGCCGCCCGGTCGCGGTGAAGGTCATGCACGCCGACCTCGTCGACGACCGCGTGCGCAGCGCCTTCCGCTCCGAGGTGAACCTCATGGGGCGGCTGAGCGCGCACCCCTCGATCCTCACCGTCTACTCGGCGAGCGTCTCGGGCGACGGCCGCCCGTACCTCGTGATGGAGCTGTGCTCGACCGAGATCGGCGACCGCTTCCGCCAGCGCCCGCTCGAGCTCGACGAGGCGCTCGAGATCATGGTGCGCGTCGGCGGCGCGCTCGAGACCGCGCACCGCGCGGGCACGCTGCACCGCGACATCAAGCCCGCGAACATCCTCACGACCGCGTTCGGGCATCCCGTGCTGTCGGACTTCGGCATCGCCGCGAACATGCACCTCGGCGACCACGAGGCCGCGGGCGTCTCGGTGCCGTGGTCGGCGCCCGAGGTGCTGCGCGACGAGACGGCGGGCACGATCGCGAGCGAGGTGTGGTCGTTCGGCGCGACGCTGTACTCGCTCGTCGCCGGGCGCAGCCCGGCGGAGATCCGTGGCGGCCGCAACGGCACCGACGAGCTGTCGGCGCGCATCCTCGCCCACGACATCCAGCCGTTCGACGTCGACGCGCCCCGCACGCTCGCGACGATCGTGCGGAAGGCGCTGGCGAAGGACCCCGCCGACCGGTATCTCTCGATCCTGCCGATGGTGGAGGACCTGCAGGCGGTGCAGGAGGAGATGGGCGTGCCCGTGACGCCGATCGACCTGCAGGAGCGCCCGTGGTCGCGCGACCTCGACACGGGCGTCGAGGAGCCGGCCGACGAGCTGCCCGTGCGCGTGCGCGCTGCGCGGCGACGTGCGCCGATGCGCGGCGCGCAGCAGATCGACATCTCGTCGTCGACGCAGGCGGCGACGCCGCCGAGCCGCAAGGGCCTCGTGTCGGTGCTCGTCGGCGCCGCGACCGCCGTCGTGCTCGGCGCCGTCGCGATCGTCGCCGTCGCCGTCACGACGATCCAGGGCGCGATCCCCGTCGTGGAGGAGGTCGTCGCCGAGCCCGTCGACGGCGGCATCGCGTTCACGTGGACCGATCCTGGCCTCGTCGACGCCGACTCGTACCTCGTGACGACCGCGGCGGGCGACGCCGTGATCCAGCGCGCGACGACCTTCCGCCTGTCGGGCGCGAGCGGCGAGGAGCTGTGCGTCACGGTGGCCGTGAATCGCGACGGTCGCTCCGGCGACGGCGCAGAGGCGTGCGCGGAGGTGCCGTGAGTCGAGCGACGCGGATCGGGGGCATCGCGCTGGGAGGCGCGCTCGCCGTCGCCGTCGTGACCGCTGCGACGCTCTGGCAGGGCAACGCGGCGCTCGACCCGCAGCTCGACGCGTCGAGCGTGTGGGTGGCGAACGCATCCGCCGACCTCGTGGGCGTCGTGAACACGCAGACCGACCAGCTCGAGTCGATCGTCGCGCCCGGCGGCGCCGCGAGCGAGGTCGTGCAGGGATCGGGCGGCGTGCTCGTGGTGGATCGCGCGGCGAGCGTCGTGCGCGCGATCGACCCGTCGACGCTCGAGCGCGGGCCCGCCGTGCTCGTGCCCGCCGGGTCGGACGTGCAGCTCGCGGGCTCGGCCGTGTCGATCGTGTCGCCGTCGAGCGGCGACGTGTGGGTGACCGACGTCGACGCCGTGCGCGGCGGCGAGGAGCTGGGCGAGCCCGTCGTGCAGCTGGGACGCGGCGCCGTCGCCGCCCTCACCTCGACGGTGCTGTTCGCGGCGTCGCCCGGCCTCGGGCGCGTGCTCGAGATCGACGTCGCGACGGGCGAGACGACGGCGTCGTCGGAGGCGCCGATGTCGCCCGACCAGCCGAGCCTGCAGCTCACGGCCGTCGGCTCGCGCTGGGTGCTGCTCGATGCGACGTCGAACGTGCTCTCGAGCAACGGATGGCAGACGCGGCTGACGTCGCAGGGCGGGGCGCTGCAGCTGCCCGGGCCCGCATCCGGTCGCGTGCTCATCGCGACCGAGCAGGGCATCGAGGCGCGCGAGCTCGGCGTCGAGACCGTCGAGAACGTCGTCTCGGGGCTCTCGGGCACGCCGTCGCGGCCGCTCGTGCGCGACGGCTGCGCGTACGGCGCGTGGTCGTCGGGCATGGCGTGGCGCGGCTGCGGCACCGACGACGTCGCGCTCGACCTGCAGGGCGTCGGCTCGGGCGCGCAGCTCGCGCTCGCGGCCCGCGGCGACGCCGTCGTGCTCGCCGACGCGTCATCGGGCGACGCGTGGACGATCACGCGCGATGGCGCGCTCGTCGACGACTGGTCGCTGCCGACGCCGCCCGAGGTCGCGCCTGGCGGCGAGGAGCCCGAGGATCCGGGCGCGGGCGACGACGACCCCGAGCAGCTGCCCCCGACGGCGAACGACGACGAGCTCGGCGCCCGCCCCGGCCGCGTCGTGCTGCTGCCCGTGCTCGAGAACGACGTCGACCCGAACGGCGACGTGCTCACGGTCGTCGACGTGCAGGGCGATCCCGCCGCATCCATCGCGCCCGACGGCCGCAGCATCCGCCTCGCGCTGCCCGCGGATGCGACGGGCGAGGTCGCGCTGACGTACCGCATCTTTGACGGCGCGGGCGGCGAGGACGTCGCGACGGCAACCGTCACGGTGCGCACGGCAGAGGAGGACGACCCGCCGTCGCCGCAGCGCTCGGTGCAGCTCGAGATCGCGCCGGGCGAGACCGTCGTCGCGAACGCGTTCGACCACTGGATCGACCCCGACGGCGACGCGCTCGTGCTCGTGGAGGCGTCGAGCGACGCCGGCGACGTCGTGCGGTTCCGCGCCGACGGCCGCATCGAGATCACCGACGGCGGCGCCGGCACGGTGCGCGACCTCGCGATCGCCGTCTCCGACGGCACGACGACCGTGCGCGGCACCATCGGCCTCGTGCCGGTCGAGACGCCGCCGCTCGTCGCGGGCACCGTCACGGCGACGACGCGCATGGGGCAGACGACGACGCTCGAGCCGCTGCTCTCGGCCCGCGGTGGCGCGTCGCTCGCGCTGCACAACGTCAACGGCCCCGCCGGCATCGTCTCGGCGAGCTACGTCGACGACACCATCGCCGTGACGCCCGACGCCGTCGGCACCACGACGTTCACGTACGTCGTGAGCGACGGCGCCGAGACCGCGACGGGGCAGGTGCGCGTGCAGGCGCTGCCGGCCGTCGACGCCTCGACGCCGCCGCAGCCGACGCAGCACGCGGTCGGCGTGCTCGTGGGGGGCACGATCGAGGTGCCGGTCGCCGACCTCGACGTCGACCCCGCCGGCGGCGTGCTCGTCGTGACCGGTGCGCGCACCGACGCGGATGCCGTGCGGGTCGACGTCGTCGACCAGGATCGCGTGCGCATCGAGCTCGTCGGCCCGCTCGACGACGCCGCGACCGTGCGCTACGGCATCGCGAACGGCGTCTCGTCGGCGGAGGGCACCATCGACGTCGTCGAGCGCGACGACGCGATGCAGGCGCCCATCGCCCGCGACGACGCCGTGCGCGTGCGACCGGGCGGCGCCGTCGACGTGCCCGTGCTCGCGAACGACGAGCATCCCGACGGCGCCGAGCTGACGCTCGTGCCGACGCTGCTCGAGCCGGCCGCCGCGGGGCTCGCGTTCGTCGACGGCGACCGGCTGCGCTTCGTCGCCCCCGACGAGCCCGGCGAGGTCTCGGTGACGTACGAGGTGCGCGGCCCCGACGGGCAGAGCGCGTTCGCGACCGTGCGCATCGTCGTCGCCGACTCCGACGCGGCGACGAACGTCGCGCCCTCGCCGCCGACGGTCGACGCGCGCGTCGTCGCGGGCGAGACCGTCGACATCCCCATCGACCTCACGACCGCCGACCCCAACGGCGACGGCGTCGCGCTCGTGGGCCTCGCGACGCCCGCGAGCCTCGGCAGCGTCACGATCGTCGACGGCGGCACGCTGCGCTACGAGGCCGGCGGCTACTCGGCGGGCACCGAGACGCTCGCGTACGTCGTCGCCGACGACCTCGGCGCGCAGGCGCAGGGCACGGTGCGCATCGGCGTCGCGGCACCCGACGGCGCCGTCTCGCCGCCGGTCGCCGAGCCCGACCTCGTCACGATGCGGCCGGACACGACGCAGACGGTCGACGTTCTCGCGAACGACCTCGATCCGGCCGGCCTCGCGCTCGACGTCGTGGGTGCCGACGCGCAGGGCGCGATCGGGGCACGCGTCGAGGACGGCGAGGTGCTCGTGACCGCCGGCGCCGACGAGGGCGAGTTCGGCGTCGTCGTGACGATCGAGTCGTCGCGCGGCGCGCAGGCCGTCGGCTGGCTGCGCGTCGTCGTCGACGCCGACGCCGAGCCTCCCGCGCCGCGCGCGCAGGACGTGCGGGTGCCCGTGACGTCGATCCTCGATCGCGAGGAGATCGCGGTCGACCCCATGGATGCCGTGACGATCGCCGACGGCGCCGTCGACGAGCTCGAGGTCACGCTGCCGCTCGACGTCGCCGGCGCCGCGCTCGCGGCCGACGGCTCGATCCGCGTCGACGTCGCGCCGCGGACGCGCATCGTGCCGTACACGGTGACGCGCGCCGACACGGGCGCGTCGGCGTCGGCGCTCGTCGTCGTGCCGGGCACGGAGGATGCGCTGCCGCAGCTGCGACCCGACGCGCCGCCGATCGTCGTCGCCTCCGGCGAGACCATCGAGATCGACATCGACGACTACGTCGTCGCGGTCGACGGCGACCCGGTGATGCTCACGGATGCGTCGAGCGTGCGCGCCGAGCATTCCGACGACGGCCAGCCGGTCGTCGACTCGCAGACGCTGCGCTTCACGTCGGCGCCCGGCTTCTTCGGCTTCGCGAGCATCGCGTTCGAGGTCACCGACGGCGACTCGCCGAACGATCCCGAGGGCCGCGTCGCGCCCATCGTGCTGCCGATCACGGTCGAGCCGGGGGAGGGCCTGCCCGGCCGCGTGCTCGGCACGACGCTGCAGCTCGAGCAGAGCGGGTCGCGGCAGCTCGACCTCACGCGCATCACGACGGCACCCGATCCGGCCGCCGTCGTCGACTTCACGTGGTCGCTCGGCCCCGTGCCCGACGGCTTCACGGCATCCGTCACGGGCTCGGTGCTCACGGTCGAGGCGACCGGCGCGGCCGTCGGCGACGTGGGCGACCTCGAGGTCTCGGTGTCGGGGCCGAACGGCGACGGCGTGCCCGGCACGCTGCGGCTCGCGACGATCTCGTCGACGAGGCCGCTCGCGCAGCCGCAGCCCGACAGGCTCGAGGTCGTCCGCGGCGGCTCGGCGAGCATCGACGTGCTCGCGAACGACGAGGCCACGAACCCGTTCCCCGAGACGCCGCTCGTGCTCTCGGCCATCGACCAGTCGGGCGTGCCGCTCGGGGTGGCGCTGCAGCGCGACCCCGGCTCGAGCACCATCACGATCCAGGCGTCGGACCTCGCGCAGGTCGGCACCACGACGGTGCGGTACCAGGTGCTCGACGAGACGGGGGATCCGCGCCGTGCGGTCTGGAGCACCCTCACGATCGTCGTGCACGACGTGCCCGATCGGCCGGCGCCGCCGCAGCAGGCGACCGACGTGCACGTCGACGGCGGCCTCGTCGTGCGCATCACGCCACCCGGCGACGGCAACAGCCCCATCACGGGCTACACGCTGCTCGGCCCCGACGGCTACCGGCACGACTGCGGCCCCGCGACGACGTGCACGATCACCGACCTGCCCGTCGGCCTCGACGTGCGGCTGCAGGTCGTCGCCCGCAACGCCGTGGGCGAGAGCGAGCGGTCGTCGCCCTCCGAGCCCATGCACGCCGACCGCCTGCCGGCGCCGGTGACGGGCGTGACGACGTCGCCGACGACGACGGCCGGCACGACGGTCGTGCGCTGGCAGGCGGCGACGGTGCCTGCGGGCGCGACGGGCATCACGGGCTACCTCGTGCGCGTGCAGGGCCCCGGCGTCGACGTCGTGCAGCGCCTCGACGCCTCCGCCCGCGAGTCGACGGTGTCGGGCCTGCAGGCAGGTCAGGCGTACCGCGTCGACGTGGCGGCGACGAACGACGCCGGCGTCGGCGACGGCGCCTGGCGGTACTCGACGCCCCTCGACTTCACGGCGGTCGGCCCTCCCGGGCAGACGACGGTGCTGCTGACGGGCTACGACCAGGCGGCCGCGCGCGCCACCGTGACGTGGGCCGCCCCCTCGACGGGCGGCGCGGCGCTGCGCTACCGCATCACGACCGTGCCCGCCGGTCAGCAGCCGCCGACGTGCGCGCCCGGCGGTGGCGGCTCCGCCGACACGTCGGGCACCGCGCGCGTCGACGCGAACGCGCGCGTGCAGGTCGTCGTGATCGCCGACAACGGCTGGTTCTGCTCGTCGTCGACGAGCCAGGTCGTCTACGGCGTGCCCGACGCGCCTGCGGCGTCGAGCGTGAGCATCACGACGAGCCAGGCCGGCGGTCGAGCTGCGCTCGACCTTGCCGTGACGAGCTCGGCCCCGGCGTCGGGCCTCCAGATGCAGGTGCGGGTCGTCGGCTCCGGGCTGACGAGCGCATGGACGGCCGTCGCGCAGCCGACGACGGCTGCCCCGATGTTCCTCACTCCTGACCCCGTCGCCGTCACCTACGGCCAGGAGTACCGGGTCGAGGCTCGGCAGTGCGCATCGAATGGTGGTTCGCTCACGTGCAGCAGTGCGACGACCGTCGGCACCCGGACGCCTCTGACGCTTGCGGCCTCGATGCAGCAGGGTCAGATGTGCCGCTATGGCGAGGAGCTCCTGCTCGTGGCGCCAGCCAATGCGGGGGCGTTCGAGGACCGGGTGCTGGTCTCGTTCCGAACGGGGAGCCAGTGGAGCGATCCCGTCGCGTACGAGCCGGGCACGCCCGTGGAGTTCGGCGTCCAAGAGGTTCGCGTCATCGGCGAGGTAGCCTCGACAGCGCTGATCGGACCGGACCCAGTTCGTCACGCCAACCCGCCCGCCTACGGCTGCCAGATCTAGGAGCGAGATGACCGACGACGTGACCGCCATCCGCGAGCTCGGCGACCGCATGGCCGAGGCCATCGAGCCCGTGCTCGTCGGCAAGAGCCACGTTGTGCGGCTCGCGCTCGCGGCCATGCTCTCGGGCGGCCACCTGCTCGTCGAGGACAACCCGGGCACGGGCAAGACCTCGCTCGCGCGTGCGCTCGCCGCCTGCATCGACGGCTCGGCGTCGCGCATCCAGTTCACGCCCGACCTGCTGCCCGGCGACATCACGGGCGTGAGCATCTGGGATCAGTCGACCGGTCGCTTCACCTTCCACGAGGGCCCGGTCTTCGCGAACGTCGTGCTCGCCGACGAGATCAACCGCGCGAGCCCCAAGACGCAGTCGGCGATGCTCGAGGTCATGCAGGAGGGTCGCGTCACGATCGACGGCAAGCCCAACGCCGTGCCCACGCCGTTCATGGTCGTCGCGACGCAGAACCCCATCGAGCAGTCGGGCACGTACCGCCTGCCCGAGGCGCAGCTCGACCGCTTCGCGCTGCGCACCTCCATCGGCTACCCCGACCACGCGTCGACCCTGCGCATCCTCGAGGGCTCCGCCGAGCCCATCGATCCCGGCTCGCTCGCGCCCGTCGTCGACACGGCGCGGCTCATCGAGCTCATCGGCGTCGTCGCGACGGTGCACGTCGACGCCGCCGTCGCCGACTACGTCGCGCGCATCGTGGATGCGACGCGCCAGTCGGGCGAGGTGCGGCTCGGCGTCAGCGTGCGCGGCGCCCTGTCGCTCGTGCGCACCGCGCGGGCGTACGCGGCGCTCGACGGCCGCGACTACGTGACGCCCGACGACGTGAAGGCCCTCGTGATCCCCGTGCTCGCGCACCGCATCGTGCTCGAGCCCGAGGCCGAGCTCGACGGCATCACGCAGGAGACGATCCTGCAGCAGCTCATGCTCTCGACGCCGCCGCCGCGAGGGCGCGACGGCTCGTGATCGAGCGGCTGCGGCGCAGGGCCGCGATCGTCACCGGATGGGGCTGGACGCTCGTGGGCGTCGCGATCGTGGGCGGCCCCGTCGGCGTCGCGCTCGGCTGGGTCGAGCTCGTCGTCGCCGCATCGGCGGCGGCGCTGCTCGTGCTCGCAGCGCTGCCGTGGGTCGTCGGCCAGCGCGACGTCGACGTGCAGCTGGCGCTGTCGGCCGAGCGCGTGCCCGTCGGGCAGCCCGCGCATGCGACGCTCGTCGTGCGCCGGCCGGGCCGCATCTTCGCGCCGCGCGCGATCGACGTGCTCGTGGGCGACGTGACGTACCGCATCGACCTGCCGCGGCTCGACGCCGGCGACGAGTCGTCGCAGCGGCTCGTGCTCGACACCCGCAGGCGCGGCCGTGTCGTCGTGGGCCCCGCGACGGTGCTGCGCACGGATCCGTTCGGCATCCTCGAGCGCACCCACGTGCTCACGGTCGCGTCGGAGCTCGTCGTGCACCCGCGCATCGCCCGCATCCCCGCCGTCGCCGCCGGTCTCGTGCGCGACCTCGAGGGCGAGTCGGCCGCCGAGCTCACCGCCGACGACGTCGCCTTCCACAGCCTGCGCGACTACCACCCGGGCGACGAGCCGCGACACGTGCACTGGAGGTCGACCGCCCGCACGGGCCAGCTGCTCGTGCGGCAGTTCGAGCCGTCGAAGCGCAGCGACACCCTCGTGTGCGTGTCGACGTCGCCCGAGGACTACGGCGCCGACGACTTCGAGCTCGCGCTCGAGATCGTCGCGACCATCGCGACCGGCGCGATCGCCGAACGGCGTCGCGTGCGCGTGGTCGAGAGCCCCGCGAGCGGCAGGCTCGACCCCGCCGCGATCGACGCTCGCACGCGCGACCGCCTGCTCGACGGACTCACCGACCTCGCGACCGACCGGAGGCTGGGCATCGTCGACGTCGTGCGGTCGATCGCGCTGTCGCCGCAGGCGTCGGTCGCGTGGATCGTCGTCGGCAGCACCGCTGCGCCGCGCCGGCTGCGCGAGGCCGCGGGCCTGCTGCCGCCCGACGTCGCCCCCATCGTGCTGCGCGCCGACGCCCTCGCGCCGCCGTCGGTCGGCAGGCTCGCGCGCGTGCCCGTGCTGACGGTCGGGCTGCTCGAGGACCTCGCGCGCGGCCTGCGCTCCGAGGCGCTCGCATGAGCGCGATCGTGAGGCGGGAGGTGCGCGGATGACGCAGTGGCGGCTCGCGGCGCTCACGACGAGCGTGCTCGCGATCCTCGCCGCGTGCCTGCCGATGGGCGCGCTGTTCGGCTCGACGCGCATCGTGCCCGTCGTCGCCACGGCGCTGCTCGTCGGCACCGGCATCGGCCTGCTCGGCTGGTGGCGGCGCTGGCCCGCGCTGTGGCTCATCCTCGTCGGCATCGCCGCGTTCGTCGTCGTCGCGCCGCCGCTCGCGGCGCCCGAGGCGCTCGCGGGCATCCTGCCGACGTTCGACGCGTACGGCATCGTCGTGCCCGCCATCTGGCAGTCGTGGCGCGACATCCTCACGATCGCGCCACCCGTCGGGGTCGGCGGTGGCGTGCTCGTGGCGCCGCTGCTGCTCGTGCTCGTCGGCTCGGCCATCTCGTCGTCGATCGTGCTGCGTGCGCACCGCGCGGAGCTCGCGGGGCTCGTGCCCGTCGCGATCGCGGCCTGGACCATCCTCTTCGGACCCGCCGACCCGTGGTCGCCCGTGCTGCACGCCGTGCTCGTGATGTCGCTCGTCGTCGTGCTCGTGTCGATCGTGCGCCAGGCGCGCCGTCGCCGCGCCGCGCCGCGCACGCTCTCGACGCTGTGGCGCCGCTCGATCGCGTCGCTCACGGTCGCCGCGGCGGCGATCGGCTGCGGCATCGTGGGCGGCGCCGCCATGGTGGGCGATCGCGTCGTGCTGCGCACCGACCCCGTCGTGCTCGACACGAGCGACCTCGACAGCCCGCTCTCGGCGTTCCGCGCATCCCACGACCCCGATCGCCGCGACGAGACGGTGCTCGTGGCCACGGGCATGCAGCAGGGCGACCGCCTCGCCCTCGCGGTGCTCGACGCGTACGACGGCGTCGTCGCGGGCGTCGGCGACGCCGCGTTCGTGCGCATGCCCGCCGTGCCGCCCACGGGCGACGACGTGCTGGGCGTCGCGGTGCAGGCGCTCGAGGGGCCGTGGCTGCCGCACGTCGGCACGCCCGAGTCGGTCGGATTCGTCGGCTCGCGCGCCGCGGTGCTGCAGGCATCGCTGCACGCCGACGCCGACACGGGCGACCTGCTCGCGACGGCGGGCATCGACTCGGGCGACGCGTACGAGGTGTCGTTCTCGCGATCGCCGGTCGTCGACGACCTCGCGACGCTGAGCCCCGCGGGCTCGCCGCGCCTCGACGTCGTGCCGCCCGCCGACGCCGTCGCGTGGCTCTCGGGCTGGACCGAGGACGCGACGACGCCCGGCGAGCGGCTCGCGGCGCTCGTCGCGGGGCTCGCGGCCGACGGGTACCTGAGCCACGGCGTCGAGGGGGATCCCGCCTCCCGCGCCGGCCACTCGGTCGCACGCATCGCCGAGCTGTTCGACGGCGTCATGGTGGGCGACGGCGAGCAGTACGCGGTCGCGGCCGCGCTGCTCGCGGAGCAGCTGGGCTTCCCGGCGCGCATCGTCGTCGGCTACGTGCCGCAGTCGATCGTCGACGGCGAGCCGACGACGGTCGTCGCGGGCGACCTCGACGCGTGGGTCGAGGTGTCGACGCAGGAGGCAGGCTGGGTCGCGATCGGCGTGACGCCCGAGTCGCGCCCGATCCCCGAGGAGGAGTCGACGGCGCCGCAGCCGTCGACGCAGCCGCAGCCGCCGGCCGCGCCCGTGCTGCCCGAAGGAGGCGTCGACCGCGGCGAGCAGCCCGCCGACCCCGTGCAGCCGCCGGCGCAGGCAGCCGAGGACGGCGTGCTGCGCACCGTGCTCGGCATCGTCGCGGCGACGCTCGGCGGCATGCTGCTGATCGCCTCGCCCGTGCTCGTCATCCTCGGCGCCAAGCTGCTGCGGCGCCGCCGACGCAGGCGCGCGTCGTCGCGCGCCGACCGCGTCGAGGGGGCGTGGAAGGAGTTCGTCGACGCGACCGTCGATCGCGGCCGCACGCGACGGCCGGGGGCGACGCGCCTCGAGACGGCGCGCGGCGACCGCGAGGTGGCGTTCGCGACGGCGATCGATCGCGCCCTGTTCGGTCGCGTCGATCCCGACGACGCCGCGGCCGATGCGGCGTGGGAGGCGGGCGGCGAGCTCGTCGCCGGGCTCGACCGCGACCGCTCGTGGCTCGAACGGCTGCGGGCCCGGCTGTCGCTGCGGTCGTTGCGGGGGCGCTGAGGCTCCACAGGCGCTCGTCGTCCACAGGGCTCGGATGGGCCGCCGCTCGGCGCGGTGGTGCGGGACACGATGCCTGCGTGCCCGATCGCCTCCAGCTGCCCACGCCGCCCGCCGAGCCGCCCGCCGCGTCGTTCCCCGTGCTCGCGAGCCTCGCGCCCGTCGTCGGCGCCGGCGCGCTGTGGCTCGTGACGCAGCTCTCGAGCATGCTGCTCTTCGCGCTGCTCGGCCCCGTCATCGCGATCGCGAGCCTCGGCGACGGGCGCATGCAGCGACGCCGCGCCAGGCGGCGCGAGGCCGCGCGCTTCGCACGCGACTGCGACGCGCTCGACGACCGCATCCGCGCCGCGCACGCCGACGAGGCGCTCGCGATCGCCGACGCGCATCCCGACGCGCGCGCGTGCGCCGAGGCGCCTGCGAACCATCCGCACCGCTGGCGGCACGCGGCAGGGCAGCCCGTGCCCGTGACGCTCGGCGTCGGGGCCGTCGCGTCGTCGTCGGCCCTCGACGGGTACCCGCATCGCCAGGCCGACGACGTGCAGCGGCGCGCGGATGCGCTGCGTGCGCATGCCGCCGAGGTCGAGGCGCCGCTCGTCGTCGACGCCCGGCTGGGCATCGGCGTCGTCGCGGCACCTGGCGTCGGCGACGCGCACGCGCGCAGCCTCGTGCTGCAGGTGCTCGCGCAGCTCTCGCCGCGCGACGTCGCCGTCGTCGTCGAGGCCGACGCGACGTGGGCGTGGATCGACGCCGTGCCGCATCGCGTCGACCGGCAGGTCGTCGACGACGGCGTGCTCGTGCGCATCCTCGGCGACGACCTCGAGGTCACGATCGCGAGCGGGCCGACGGCCGAGAGGCTGCCCCGCGACTGCCGCGTCGTGGTCGAGGCACGGCTCGACGGCGTGCGCGTGGGGGAGCGGTCGTGCGTGCCCGCGCTCGTCTCGACGCTCGAGGCGGTCGCGGCGGCGGCGCGTCTCGCCGAGGCAGCGACGCATGCGGGCATCGGCGGCGCCGCGGTGCTGCCCGCGCTCGTGCCACTCGCCGACCTCGCGCAGGACGCGCCCGGCGTGCTGCCCGCGACGTTCCTCGCGGCACCGCAGCCGCTCGCGATCGACCTCGCGGTCGACGGCCCGCACGCCGTCGTCGGCGGCACGACCGGCTCGGGCAAGAGCGAGCTGCTCGTCGCGTGGATCGCCGCCCTCGCGCGCCGCCACGACCCCGCCGACCTCGCGGTGCTGCTCGTCGACTTCAAGGGCGGGGCGTCGTTCGAGGCGCTGCGCGAGCTGCGGCACTGCGTGGGCGTCGTCACCGACCTCGACGAGCACGGCGCCACGCGCGCGATCGAGAGCCTGCGCGCCGAGATCCGCCACCGCGAACGGGTGCTGCACGCGCAGGGCGTGCGGTCGATCGAGCAGGCGACGGGCCTCGGCAGGCTCGTGATCGTCGTCGACGAGTTCGCGGCGATGCTGCACGAGCAGCCCGACCTGCTGCGGCTCTTCGCCGACGTCGCCTCCCGCGGGCGCAGCCTCGGCATGCACCTCATCCTCTGCACGCAGCGGCCCGCCGAGGCCGTGCGCGACGCGGTGCTCGCGAACTGCGGCGTGCGCATCTCGCTGCGCGTCCCCGACGACGCCGACGCCATCGCCGTCACGGGCGTGCCCGACGCCGCGCGGCTGCGGCTCGACGAGCGCGGCCGTTGCGTCGTGCGCATCGCGGGGCACGCGACGGTGCACGCGCAGTCGGCGCTCGCCGAGCCTGCGCTGCTCGCGCGCCTCGTCGCGGACTCGCAGGTGCATGCGGCACCGCGCAGGCCGTGGTGCGATCCGCTGCCCGCCCGCATCCCGATCGACGCGCTGCCCGTGGCGCGGGAGCCCGGCGGCATCGTGCTCGGCCTCGTCGATCGACCGTCGAGCCAGCGCGTCGACCCGCTCGTCTGGCGGCCGGCCGTCGACGGGCCGCTGCTCGCGCTCGGCGCCGCCGCGAGCGGCAAGAGCGCGCTCGTCGACCTGCTCGCGACCGCCGGCGCCGACGTCGTGCGCGACGAGGAGTCGCTGTGGGATGCCGTGCACGAGCCGATCGCGCCCGGCGTGCTCGCGATCGACGACGTCGACGCGCTGCTCGCCCGGCTCGACGACGAGCACGCGCACGAGGTCGCGGCGCTGCTCGCGCGCCGCATGCGCGAGGGGGCGGGCGTCGGCCACGCCGTCGCGCTCACCGCGAGGCGGGCGACGGCGGCGATGGGGCAGCTCGCGCCGCTCGCCGACACGCGCGTGCTCCTGCGGCTCGCGTCGCGGCAGGAGCACGCGCTGGCCGGTGGGGCGATGGATCGCTACGACGCCACGATGCCGCCAGGCGCCGCGTGGGTGGCGGGGGAGCGCGTGCAGCTGGGGATCGCGGATGCGATGGCCGTGCCGCGCACGCCGCAGCGCGTCGCGATGCCGCGGGGGCCGCTCGCGATCGTCGCGGCGACGCTCGACGACGTGCCGCGGGGCCTCGGCGCCACGGGCAAGCCGGCGGCGCCGGGCGACGTCACGATCGGCACCGTGGGCGAATGGGAGGCCGCATGGGGCGCGCTCGATCGGCTGCGGGTCGACCGGCCCGTCCTCGTGCTCGGCGTCGACGACCGTGTCGCGCGGCAGGTGCTGCGGGGTGCGCCGCTGTCGCCCGTGCTGCGCGGCGAGCGGCGCTGGATGCTCGTCGGCGGCGTCGCGAGCCGGCTCGCCTAGGCGGCGGCAGCGGCGAAGCGCACGGGGTCGGCGAACGGCAGCGGCACGGTGGGCTCGGTGCCCAGCGCGACCTCGGCGAGGTGCTCGCCGATCGCCGCCGCGTGCTTGAAGCCGTGGCCGTTGCAGCCGCCGGCGACCGTCAGCCGCTCGCCGATGCGACCGATGACGAACTGGTGGTCGCTCGTGCGGCCGTACATGCAGGGGCGCATGCCCGTCGGCGTCGGATCGAGGCCCGGCAGCGCCGCGGCGGCCAGGCGCGACACGAGCGCACCGTCGCGCGGGTCGCTGCTGCCGGGGAGGGCGTCGGGGCCGATGGGCACGAATGCGGGGTCGTCGGCGGGGCCGAGCTTCACGAGGCCGCCCGGCAGCGCGCCGTGGCCCCACATCCACGCATCCTCGACGGCGACGACGACGACGCCGAGCGTCTCGGCCGAGTGCTGCGCCTCCTCGCCGGGGCGCGGCGCGAACCACGTCACGAGCGTGCGCGTCGGCGTGACGCCGAGTCCGGGCACGAGCTCGCCCGTCCAGGCGCCTGCGGCCACGATCACCTGGTCGAACCGCTCCTCGCGGCCGTCGACGCGCACGATGCCGTCGGCGGCATCCGTCACGTCGACGCGCGTGCGATCGTGCAGCGTCGCGCCCGCACGCCTGGCGGCCGCGGCGGCGGCGAGCACCGAGGGCTCGGCCGCGAGGATGCCCGCCGCGGGGTCGACGATGCCGACGGCATCGTCGGCGATGCGCAGCATGGGCCAGCGCGCGCGGATCGCCTCCGCATCCAGCACCTCGTGCGCGACGCCCGTCGCCGCGGCGACCGCGAGCGAGTCGTGCACGAGCGCCGAGTCGGCGGGACCGATCGAGACGCCGCCCGTGACGGTGAGCAACGGCTCTCCCGCCTCCTGCTCGAGCGTGCGCCACAGCTCGGCCGACCGCTCGGCGAGCGGCACGAGCCCGGCGTGCTCGACGCACAGGCGCCGGTACAGCCGCGTGGCGCCGTGCGACGACCCGTGGTCATGTCCGATCACGCCGGCCTCGAAGCCGACGACGTCGGCGCCCGCCCTGGCGAGGCGCCACGCCGTCATCGAGCCCCAGGCACCGAGCCCGACGACGGCGACCCGCATCAGAGCGCGGAGAACGCCTCGTCGATGACGGCGATCGCGTCCTCGAGCTGGGCGTCGGTGATCGCGAGGCTCGGCAGGAAGCGCAGCACGTTGTAGTCGGTGCCCGCCGTGAGCACGAGCACGCCCTGCTCGCCGGCCGCCTTCGAGATCGGCGCCGACGGCACGGGGTCGCCCGTGGCAGGGTCGACGAGCTCGATCGCGAGCATGGCGCCGTGGCCGCGCACCTCGGCGATGACGTCGTGCTTCGCGGCGAGCGCCTCGAGCAGCGGCCGCAGCACGGCCTCGATGCGCTGCGCCTTGCCGTTGAGGTCCGACGACTGCACCTGCTCGAGCACGGCGACGGCTGCGGCGCACGAGACGGGGTTGCCGCCGAACGTGCCGCCGATGCCGCCCGTGTGCACCGCATCCATGATGTCGGCGCGGCCCGTGACGCCCGCGAGGGGCATGCCGCCCGCGATGCCCTTGGCCGACAGCACGAGGTCGGGCACCCAGCCGAAGTGCTCGGCCGCGAACGTCTTGCCGGTGCGGCAGACGCCCGACTGCACCTCGTCGGCGATCATGACGACGCCGTTCGCGGTGCACCACTCCTGCATGGCGGGGAGGTAGCCGTCGGCGGGCACGATGAAGCCGCCCTCGCCCTGGATGGGCTCGACGACGAGGCACGCGAGGTCCTCGACGCCCACGTGCTTCTCGAGGTACCAGATGGTGCGCTTCGCGGCGGCGGCGCCGTCGAGGCCGTCGCGCAGCGGGTACGAGCCGGGCGCGTGGAAGATGTCGGAGGCGAGCGGCCCCATGCCGGTCGCGTACGGCGCCGGCTTGAAGTTCATCGTCATCGTGAGGTTCGTGCGGCCGTGGTAGCCGTGCTCGAGCACCGCGACGGCGCGGCGACGCGTGTACCGGCGGGCGATCTTCACGCCGTTCTCGACGGCCTCCGAGCCCGAGTTCACGAAGAACGAGCGCTTCTCGAAGTCGCCGGGCGTGAGCTCGGCGAGCAGCTCGGCGACGCGCACGTACGACTCGTACGGGGTCGTGCCGAACAGCGAGTGCGTGAGGCGCGCGACCTGCTCCTGCACGGCGGCGACGACGGCGTCGTTCGTGTGGCCGACGGTCGTGACGCCGATGCCGCAGCCGAGGTCGATGAAGCGGTTGCCGTCGACGTCGGTGATGATCGCGTCGTGCGCCGAGGCGATGAAGACGGGCAGCTGGCTCGGCACGCCCTGCGGCACCACCTTCGCCTTGCGCGCGAGCAGCTCCTGGCTGCGCGGACCCGGGATGGGGGTCGTGACGGAGCGGGACTGGGGTGCGAGCACGTCGGTCATGCTCTCGATCCTACGCGCGGCCCGGCGGGCGACCCGCGTGCCTGGCTAGCCTGGGTGGCATGCGCCATGAGTACCGCGTCGGGGTGGAGTGGACGGGTGCCGGCGACGTCGGCACCGAGGGCTATCGCTCGTACGCTCGCGACCACGTCATCCGCGTCGACGGGCTGCCCGACATCCTCGGCTCGGCCGATCCGACGTTCCGCGGCGACCGCACGCGCCACAATCCCGAGCAGCTGCTCGTGGCGGCGCTGGCGCAGTGCCACATGCTGTCGTACCTGCACCAGGCGGTGACGCGCGGCGTCGTCGTGACGGCGTACGACGACGTCGCCGAGGGGTTCATGGTGACGCAGGGCACGGGCGGCGCGTTCGAGCGCGTCGTGCTGCGGCCGCGCGTGACGGTGCGCGACGCCGACATGGCCGCGGTCGCGCTCGAGGCGCACCTGCAGGCGTCGAAGGACTGCTTCATCGCGTCGTCGGTCGCGTTCCCCGTCGACCACGCGCCGACGATCTGGCACGACGGCGTGCTCGTGGCGGGGGAGCCGGGCGGCGACGCCGGCGCGCACGCGTGAGACGCATCCTGCTGCTCGGATCGACGGGGTCGATCGGCACGCAGACCATCGAGCTCGTGCGCGCGCATCCCGGCCGGTTCTCGGTCGTCGGGCTCGCGGCGGGTTCGGATGCCGGCGGGCTCGCGGCGCAGGCGGAGGCGCTGGGCGTGCCCGCCTCGGCGACGGCGCTCGGCGCCGCGGATGCCGTGCGGCTGATCGAGGACGTCGAGTGCGACGTCGTCGTGAACGGCATCACGGGGTCGGCGGGGCTCGCGCCGACGCTCGCGGCGCTCGGCACCGGGGCGACGCTCGCGCTCGCGAACAAGGAGTCGCTCGTCGTCGGCGGCGAGCTCGTGATGGCTGCGGCGGCGCCGGGGCAGATCGTGCCGGTCGACTCGGAGCACTCGGCGATCGCGCAGTGCCTCGCCGCAGGCCGCGCCGACGAGGTGCGGCGGCTGGTGCTCACGGCGAGCGGCGGGCCGTTCCACGGGTGGGATCGCGCGCGGCTCGCCTCGGTGACGCCCGCGGATGCGCTCGCGCATCCGACGTGGTCGATGGGGCGCGTCATCTCGACGAACTCGGCGACGCTCATGAACAAGGGGCACGAGGTCATCGAGGCGCACGCGCTCTTCGGCGTGCCGCTCGACGACGTCGCCGTGACGGTGCACCGGCAGTCGATCGTGCACTCGATGGTCGAGTTCGTCGACGGCTCGACGATCGCGCAGTGCTCGCCGCCCGACATGGCGCTCGCGATCGCGCTCGCCCTCGACGGGGGCGCGCGGGTGCCGGATGCGGTCGCTCCGCTGGACTGGACGCGCGCATCCACCTGGACCTTCGAGCCCGTCGACGACGACGGCCCGCTCGCGGGCATCCGCCTCTCGCGCGCCGCGGCCGCGCGCGGCGGCACGGCGCCCGCGGTGCTGAACGCGGCGAACGAGCAGGCGGTGCACGCCTTCCTCGACGGTCGCATCGGCTTCCTCGACGTCCTCGCCGTCGTCGAGCGCGTGCTCGACGCGCACGACGCCGTCCCCGCGACCCTCGCTGCGATCGCCGCCGCCGAGTCGTGGGCTCGCTCCGCCGCCGACGCCCAGATCGCTGCCTCCGCCGCGTCCTCCTGACCCGCTGTCCGCGCCGACTGGTCACAGTTGCACTTGGACTGGTCGCAGTTGCACCTGACTGGTCAGAGTTTCGCTCCGACTGGTCGCAGTTGCACCAGAGTGGTCGCCGTTTCGGTGCAACTGTGACCAGTCGAGGACCGGCCACAGCGCCTCAGGCGGGCGCGACCTCCACGGCGATCTGCGCCGCATCCAGCGCAGCGACGACCGCGACGGCGTCGTCCCAGTACGACTCGTAGTGGTACGGATCCTGGTTCACCTGCACCGTGTGCGCGACGATCGTCGGCGCCATGCCGTCGCGCGCGGCCACGTCGTCGAGCGCCTGGTAGAAGAGCACGGCCGAGCCGTACGCATCCATCCGCACCTCGTACGGGCCCCATCCGGTGCGCTGCTGGAACAGGCCGCGGGAGTCGGGGCCGGCGTCGTCGCCGAAGTCGACGACGATGAGGCTCGACTCGCCCATCGCCGTCATGACCGCGATGGTGCGGTCGCGGTCCGAGAGTCCGAGGTCGGCGCCCGCCTGCAGGATGATCGCGGCGTTCGTCAGCTGCTCGCGATCCCAGCCGGCGACGCCCGAGGGCACGTCGCCCGTGACGGTCGCGGTCTGCTCCCACGGCTCGATGCGCGGCTGGAGCACCCACGCGAGCACGACGATCGCGACCGTCGCTGCCGCGACGAGGCCGGTCGCGATGCCGACGCGGCGCCGATCCTGCGCTGCGAGGCGCGCGCGAGCCGCCGCCGACCTCGGCTTCCGAGCACCGCTCGACCGCCGACGCGCGGGCGCACGTCGGGAGCGGGTGGATGCGGGCACCCGGCAAGGCTAGGCGCGCAGCCCATGGGCGAGCCATGCCCGACGCGTGGCGCGACCCACAGCATCGCCGCGTAGCATCGGCAGGCGATGGATTCGGTCCTGCTCTACGTCCTCGGCGTCGTCATCCTCGTGGTCGGCCTCGCGGCCTCGATCGCGCTCCACGAGGTCGGCCATCTCGTGCCGGCGAAGCGCTTCGGCGTGCGCGTGGGCCAGTACATGATCGGCTTCGGGCCGACGCTCTTCTCGCGCAGGAAGGGCGAGACGGAGTACGGCCTCAAGGCCATCCCGCTCGGCGGCTACATCTCGATGGCGGGCATGTTCCCGCCGCGCCGCGAGGGCGAGGCGGCCCGCACGGCATCCACCGGCTTCTTCGACACGCTCGTGCAGGATGCGCGCGAGGTGTCCGCGGAGTCGGCGGAGGGCGTGGGGGAGGACCGCACGTTCTACCGCCTGCCGGTGTGGAAGCGCATCGTCATCATGCTCGGCGGGCCGTTCATGAACCTGCTGCTCGCGGCGGTGCTCTACGCGATCGTGCTGTGCGGCTTCGGCGTCGCGCAGCCGGGCACGACGATCTCGTCGCTGTCGGAGTGCGTCATCCCGGCGAGCCAGGACCGCACGACGTGCGAGGCGTCCGACCCCGCGGCGCCGGCCGCCGCTGCCGGCATCGAGCCAGGCGACGTCATCGTCGCGATCGACGGCGCGCCCATCGCGTCGTGGGCCGACGTGCAGGCGGGCATCCGCGACGACGCCGGTCAGGAGCTCACGTTCACGGTCGAGCGCGACGGCGCCGAGGTCGACCTGCAGGTGACGCCGCTCGCGACCGAGCGGTACGTGACGGATGCCGACGGTCAGATCGTCGAGGTCGACGGCGAGCCGCAGGTCGAGACCGTCGGGTTCATCGGCATCGGGCCGCAGTACGAGATCGTGCAGCAGTCGATCGCCGAGGTGCCCGTCGCGGTCGGCGACAACGTCGTGCGCGTGGCGCAGGTCATCGCGACGCTGCCCGTGCGCCTCGTCGAGGTGGCGCAGGCGGCGTTCGGCGGCGGCGAGCGCGACCCCGAGGGGCCGATCTCCGTCGTGGGCGTCGGTCGCATCGCGGGCGAGATCGCGTCGCTCGACCAGGTGCCGATCGCCGAGCGCGCGTCGTCGATGCTCGGCATCCTCGCGTCGCTCAACGTCGCGCTGTTCGTCTTCAACCTCGTGCCGCTCATGCCGCTCGACGGCGGGCACGTGCTCGGCGCGGTGCTCGAGGCGATCCGCCGCGGCTTCGCCCGCCTGCGCGGCAAGCCGGATCCCGGCCCGATCGACACGGCCCGCTGGGTGCCCGTGACCCTCGCGGTCACGGTGGTGCTCGGCCTGATGAGCGCCCTGCTCATCTATGCCGACATCATCAACCCCATCTCGATCCTCCCCTGACTCGTCCCGCTCGGGACTGGTCGCAGTTGCACCGGACTGGTCACAGTTCCGATTCGACTGGTCGCAATTGCACCGCACTGGTCGCAGTTTCGGTGCAACTGTGACCAGTCAGCCCTGGAGACGTCGGCGGGCGAAGGCCTCCGCGACGCGCGGGAGGACCCGTGTCGCCGGCGACGCCATGTGCTGCTTCGTCACGCGGATGACGATCCATCCGTGCTGCTCGAGAATCGCGGATCGCTCGATGTCCCGTGCGTACTGCCGGTCGTCGAGCCGATGCTGCTCGCCGTCGTACTCGAGGGCGATCCGCAGCTCCGGCCACGCCATGTCGACGCGCGCGAGGAACCGGCCATCGACGTCGACGACGTCGATGTTGCAGACGGGCTCGGCATGGCCGGCGGCTGTCACGAGCAGTCGCAACTCGTTCTCTCGCGGCGACTCGACGCCGTGCCGTGCGAGCGTGATCGCTCGACGGAGCAGCGACAGCCCACGAGCACCGCGGAAGTGATCGAGGCGCTCGACGAGCGCCTGCTTCGTTGTCGGCACGCCGTTGCGCTCTTGCAGGAGCCAGTCTGCGACGGCCACGAGCGGATGCAGCGGCAGCAGCGTCGCGAGATGGATGAACGCGTCGTGCGGATGCTCGACGCGGATCCCGTCGACCTCCACGATCTCGGCCTTGAGGCGATGTCCGACGACGCCCGGGCGTCGCATGCGATGCCCGAGCGTGGGCGACGCGAGATGCACGGGGCCGGTCTGGAACGCGAGCGGGATGGGCATGCCGTGCACGAGCGCCGCGGTGGCGTGCGAGAGGAACTGGTCGTCGCGCGCGACCGATCTGAGCGCATCCAGGAACTGCGCTCGCGTGATGGTGCCATCGTCCGAACGCTGGATGCGCGTGCCGTAGGCGGGCGCGAGGTAGCCGTGGCCGGCGAGCTCGCGACGCGTCGCGCCGTCGGCGAGCGCGTCGGCGACGCTGAATGCGCGGTGGTCGGGGCTCGGCGGGAGGAGATGGCTCATGGGCGGAGGATGCTCGCCTCCGCCGCGATGTCGGGCCGCGGTCGCGCGGCCTGTGGACGCAGCGGACCTGTGAGGGACGCGCCTGCCGCTCCAGCGCGTGACTGGTCGCAATTGCACCGAAACAGCGACCAGTGCGGTGCAATTGCGACCAGTCGAATCGAAAGTGCGACCAGTCAGGTGCAACTGCGACCAGTCGGGGTGCAACTGTGACCAGTCAAGGACGGCGAAGCGGGAGGACGGCCGCCGTAGGGTGGTGACCATGGCCGCCATCAACCTCGGCACGCCGGAGGTGCGCACGCTCGCGCCCAGGCGGCGCACCCGGCAGATCCGCGTGGGCAGCGTGGCGGTGGGCAGCGACGCGCCCGTGTCGGTGCAGTCGATGACGACGACGAAGACGACCGACATCAACGGCACGCTGCAGCAGATCGCCGAGCTCACGGCGACGGGCTGCGACATCGTGCGCGTCGCGGTGCCGACGCAGGACGACGCCGACGTGCTGCACATCATCGCGAGGAAGTCGCAGATCCCGGTGATCGCCGACATCCACTTCCAGCCGAAGTACGTCTTCGCGGCGATCGACGCGGGATGCGCCGCCGTGCGCGTGAACCCGGGCAACATCCGCAAGTTCGACGACCAGGTCGGCGAGATCGCCAGGCGGGCGAAGGCGGCGGGCGTGAGCCTGCGCATCGGCGTCAACGCCGGCAGCCTCGAGCCGAGCCTGCTGCAGAAGCACGGCAAGGCGACGCCCGAGGCGCTCGTCGAGTCGGCGGTGTGGGAGGCGAGCCTCTTCGAGGAGCACGACTTCCACGACTTCAAGATCTCGGTGAAGCACAACGACCCCGTCACGATGGTGCAGGCGTACCGGCTGCTCGCGCAGGCGGGCGACTGGCCGCTGCACCTGGGCGTGACGGAGGCGGGCCCGGCGTTCCAGGGCACGATCAAGTCGGCGACGGCGTTCGGCATCCTGCTCAGCGAGGGCATCGGCGACACCATCCGCGTCTCGCTGTCGGCCCCGCCGGCCGAGGAGGTCAAGGTCGGCCTGCAGATCCTGCAGTCCCTCGGCCTGCGCGAGCGCCGCCTCGAGATCGTGTCGTGCCCGTCGTGCGGCCGCGCGCAGGTCGACGTGTACACGCTCGCCGACGAGGTCACCGAGGGCCTCAAGGACGTCACGGTGCCGCTGCGCGTCGCTGTGATGGGGTGCGTCGTGAACGGTCCGGGGGAGGCGCGCGAGGCCGACCTGGGCGTCGCGAGCGGCAACGGCAAGGGGCAGATCTTCGTGAAGGGCGAGGTCATCAAGACCGTGCCGGAGGCCGAGATCGTCGCGACGCTCATCGAGGAGGCGCGACGCATCGCCGCCGAGAACCCCGACCTGCCGGCCGGCGAGCCGACCGTCGTCACGTCGGGCTCGTGACGCAGCCAGTGCCCAAGCCCCGCCTCATCCAGCATCCCGCGCAGCGCCGCACCCTCGTGGTGCTGTCGATCGGGCAGGCGCTCGGCGGTGTCGGCAACGGCGTCGCGGTGGGCGTCGGCAGCCTGCTCGTGGAGCAGGTGACGGGGGATGCGGCGTTCGCGGGCCTCGCGGCCACGCTGCTGACGCTCGGCGGCGCGATCCTGGCCGTGCCGCTCGCCCGCCTCGCGACGCGCAGGGGGCGCAGGGCGGCGCTCACGACGGGCGCGCTCATCGGCCTCGCCGGCACGTCGACGATCGTCGTCGGCGGCACGCTCGACGCGTGGCCCATCGCGCTCGCCGGCTTCCTGCTGCTCGGCGCCTCCATGGCCGTGAACCTGCAGTCGCGCTTCGCGGCGACCGACCTGTCGGTGCGCTCGCGGCGCGGCCGCGACCTGTCGCTCGTCGTGTGGATGACGACGATCGGCGTCGTCGCCGGTCCGCAGCTCATCCCGCCGGGCGACGCGATCGGCGTCGCGCTGGGCCTGCCGCACCTCGTGGGCGCGTACGTGATCGTCGGCGCGATGCAGGCGCTGACGGCTGCGGCGCTCGCGATCGGGCTGCGCCCGGATCCGCTGCTCACGGCGCAGGCGATGCGCGGCGACGAGCCCGGAACGAGCACCGCCGCAGCGACGAAGACCCGGCTCCTCGACCACCCCCGCGCCCTGCTCGCGATCGTCGTCGTGGCGAGCGCGCACGCGACGATGGTCGGCATCATGGCGCTCACGCCCGTGCACCTCGAGCACGCCGGCCACTCGCTCACGGGCATCGCCATCACGATGAGCGCCCACACGGCGGGCATGTACGCGCTGTCGCCGGTCTTCGGCGTCCTCGCCGACCGGATGGGCAGGGTGCAGACGATCCTCGTGGGGCAGGCGCTGCTCGTCGGCTCGATCGTCGTGAACGTCGCGCTGCCCGCCGACCTCGCGCCGCTGTCGCTCGCCCTCCTCGGCCTCGGCTGGAGCGCGGCGACCGTCGCGGGCTCGACGCTCGTGAGCGAGTCGGCGCCCGATCGCGCTCGCCCGCGCATCCAGGGCCGCTCCGACCTCGTGCAGGGCCTCACGGGCGCCGCGGCGGGCGCGATCGCTGGCCCGATCCTGGGCCTCGCGGGCTACGCGGGCCTCTCGCTCGCGATGGCGGCGTTCGTCGTCGCAGGCTGCGTCGCGGCGATCGCCGCGACGCGCCCGGGCCGCGACCGCGCGCCCCAGCCGACCGCCACGTCGACGTCAGGCCCCGTGCAGGATGCACCCAGCGGGGCGCTGCGCGATGCGACTACCGTCGATGGCGCACCTCGCCGACCTCTGGAGGACCATCCGTGAACGCAGTGCCGGGCCGCGCGCCCATCACGAAGGACGAGCTCGCACGCGGCGGGCAGGTGATCCGGGCCGTGCAGCAGTCGTTCGCGTCGAAGGTCGTCGGCCAGGCCGACCTGCTGCAGTCGCTCCTCGTCGCGGTGCTCGCCAACGGCCACGTGCTCATGGAGTCGGTCCCGGGCCTCGCGAAGACGACGGCGGCGGCGACGCTCGCGCGCGCGGTCGACGCGACGTTCCACCGCATCCAGTGCACCCCCGACCTGCTGCCGTCCGACATCGTCGGCACGCAGATCTACGACCAGCACGACGGCACGTTCCGCACGCAGCTGGGCCCGGTGCACGCGAACTTCGTGCTGCTCGACGAGATCAACCGCTCGAGCGCCAAGACGCAGTCGGCGATGCTCGAGGCGATGCAGGAGCGCCAGACGTCGATCGGCGGCGAGTCGCACCCGCTGCCGAAGCCGTTCCTCGTGCTCGCGACGCAGAACCCCATCGAGCAGGAGGGCACGTACACGCTGCCCGAGGCGCAGCTCGACCGCTTCCTGCTCAAGGAGATCCTCACCTACCCGTCGCCGACGGAGGAGGCCGAGATCGTGCGCCGCATCGAGTCCGGCGTCTTCGAGTCCGACACGACGCCCGTCGCGTCGGTCGCCGACGTGCAGTACCTGCAGGAGCTCACGAAGCGCGTCTACGTCGACCAGGCGATCGTGAACTACGTCGTGCAGCTCATGTACGTCACGCGCCACGCGAAGGACTACATCGGCGCGCAGCTCGCCGGCTACATCGAGTACGGCGCGAGCCCGCGAGGCTCGATCGCGTTCACGCAGGCGACGCGGGCGCTCGCGCTCGTGCGCGGCCGCGACTACGTCATCCCCGAGGACGTCAAGACGCTGCGCCACTCGATCCTGCGCCACCGCATCATCCTCGGCTACGAGGCGGAGGCGGATGGCGTGACGAGCGAGCAGGTCGTCGACGCGATCTTCGACGCCGTGCGCACGCCGTAGGGGTCGTCATGCAGCGCAGGCTCCAGAAGGTCAAGACGAAGATGGCGATCCACGCCCATCGTCGGACCTTCGAGCTGCTCGACGGCAACTACCAGTCGATCCACCACGGCCGCAGCCACGACTTCGACGACCTGCGCGAGTACGCGCCGGGCGACGAGGTGAAGGACATCGACTGGAAGGCGACGGCGCGCTCGACGACGCCGCTCGTGAAGCGATACATCGCCTCGCGGCAGCACAACGTCATCGTCGTGGTCGACACGGGCCGCAACATGGCGGCGACGGCCGAGAGCGGCGAGTCGAAGGAGGACGTCGCGATCCAGACGATCGGCATCCTCTCGTACCTCGCGATCAAGCACGGCGACCGCGTCGCGATGTACGCGGGCAACGCCGAGCACACGGGCTTCACGCCCGAGGGCGGCTCGGAGGCGCACCTCGAGCGCATGCTGCGCATGCTCGACGACCAGATCTCGCTCGATGCGCCCGACAGCGACCTGCAGCACGTGCTCGAGCAGGTGGCGAAGAGCGTGCGGCGCCGCTCGCTCGTCGTGATCGTGGCCGACGACCTCGCGTACACGCGCGAGCTCGACCAGGTGCTCGGCCGCCTGCACGTGCGGCACGAGGTGCTGTGGATCTCGATCGGCGACGCCGACCTCATGGCGCGCGACGCGAAGGCGCCCGAGATCTTCGGCGTCGCGGGCGACGCGCCGCTGCCCGACTACGTGCGACGCGACAAGCGCCTCATGCGCGCGTTCGACGAGGGCATCGCGCAGCGTCGCCGCACGCTGCAGCAGGAGCTGCTGTCGCTGGGCGTCGCGGCCGAGCGCATCCCGTCGTCCGACGAGGTCATCCCGGCGCTGTTCCGGCTGCTCGAGAGGCATCGTCGTGTTCGCCGTTGACGCTCCCGACCTGTACGGGCCGTTCCAGTACCAGCCGTGGTGGGTGCCCGGCGTGCTGCTCGTCGTCGCGCTCGCCGGCGCGTACTACGTCGTGTGGCTGTGCACGCGGCCGCGCGGCATCCTCGTGCCGCCGCCTCCGCCGCCGCGCAAGGTCGACGTGCGCTCGTTGAAGCAGAAGTACCTCGGCATGATCGACGAGGTCGCCCAGGAGCACGAGGCGGGCGAGCTGGATGCGCGCAGGCTGTCGCAGCGCCTGAGCCTCGTGCTGCGCTTCTTCGCGCACGAGTCGACGGGCGTCGTCGCCGAGGTCATGACCCTCGAGGACCTCGCCGACGCCGACCTGCCGACGGTGCACGGCGCCGTCGCCGAGTACTACCCGTCGTCGTTCCGCCGCACGGCGAAGCACGACCCCGAGGGCGCGATCGACATCGCCAGGAAGGTCGTGTCGACGTGGATGTAGGGCTGCTGCTGTGGTGGTGGATGCTGCCGGCGCTGCTCATCGTGGGCGGCGTGGTCGGCGTCCTCGCCGTCGTGCGCAGGCGTCGCGCCGAGCGCGGCAAGCCCGTGGCGCACATGGACCGCCTCACGGCGCTGCCGCGCTACAGGGCGGCGTTCGCCAGGTACCGCGCGTGGACGGCGCTCGGTCTCGTCGTGCTCATCGTCGGCGGCGTCGGCACGGCGTTCATCGCCGCGCGTCCGGCCGCGGTGAACGCGAACCAGAACGACGACTTCAAGCGCGACATCCTGCTGTGCCTCGACGTGTCGGGCTCGATGGTCGACGTCGACGCCGAGATCCTCGGCGTCTTCCAGCAGATCGCGCAGGGCCTCGACGGCGAGCGCATCGGCATGCGCATCTTCGACGCGTCGAGCGTCATGGCGTTCCCGCTCACGAGCGACTACGACTACATCGTCGAGCAGCTCGGGCGATACCAGCGGGCGTTCCAGGGCAACCTTGGCCCCGACGAGCAGTTCAGCTACGCGGCGGGCACGTCGAACGGCAACGGCGCGTCGCTCGTGGGCGACGGCCTCGCGTCGTGCGCGCTCGACTTCGCCGACACCGACGACACCGACCGGCCGCGCTCGATCATCCTCGCGACCGACAACATGGTGAACGGCCAGCAGATCTTCTCGCTCGAGCAGGCGGGCCAGCTGGCCATCGACAACGACGTGCGCGTGTACGCGATCAACCCGTTCGACTGGGGTGGGGATCCCGTGTCGGCGCAGCTGCAGAACGTGGCCGAGACGACGGGCGGCGCGTACTTCGCGCTCGACTTCGCCGACACGGTCTCGAGCATCGTCGAACGCGTCAACGCCATCGAGGCCGGCTACATCGAGACGCCACCCGAGGTGCAGATCGTCGACAGGCCGGGGCCGCTGCTGCCGATCCTCATGATGCTGGTCATCGGCGTGTGCGTCGTGGCGTGGAGGGTGCGACTGTGACGTTCCTGCCCGACATCCCCATCGCGGTGCTCGGCATCGTGGGCCTCGCGCTCGTGGGCCTGTGCGTGTGGCGCCTGATCGCCGAGCGCGGCCGACGCATCCACTGGATCCGCCGCACGCTCATGGCGATCGTCGTCATCGCGATGGTCGCGCGTCCCGGCGTGCCCGGCGGCGAGGTGCCGACGGGCTCGATCAACGTCAACGTCTTCCTCGTCATCGACACGTCGCAGTCGATCGCGGCCGAGGACTGGGGTCAGGGCGAGGCGCGCATCCAGGGCATCCGCGACGACGTGCGCGACGTCGCCTACGCGTTCGCCGGCTCGAACATCTCGGTCATCACGTTCGACTCGCAGCCGCAGCTGCGCGTGCCGCTCACCGACGACGGCTCGGCCGTCATCGAGCTCGTCAACGCGCTGAAGCCCGAGATCGGCTTCTTCTCGCAGGGCTCGTCGATCTCGGCGGCGCGCGACATGCTGCAGCAGGAGATCGAGCGGGCGGATGCGGCGCATCCGGGCGCGCCGACGCTCGTGTTCTACATGGGCGACGGCGAGCAGACGGCCGAGGCGCCGCCGCAGTCGTTCGACACGGTCGCGCCGCTCGTCGACGCGGGCTTCGTGCTCGGCTACGGCACCGAGCAGGGCGGCCGCATGCAGGAGTCGTCGTTCGAGCAGCCGACCGAGCCCGTCTACGTGCAGGATCCGGCGGGCGGCGATGCCATCAGCCGCATCGACGAGGCGGCGCTGCAGGAGATCGCGACGCAGATGGGCGTCAGCTACCTGCACCGCACGGCCGACGTCGACCTCGCGCCGTCGCTCGACGCCATGACGTCGCAGCAGGGCGAGGTCGACCTGTCGCAGACCGAGGAGGCGAGGCTCGACCTGTACTGGGTGCTCGCCGTGCCGCTGTTCCTGCTGCTCATGTGGGAGCTGTGGGTGTTCGCGGGGGCGCTGCGACTGCGCTCCGGCGCGAGGAGGCGATGATGACCGACACGCTCACGAGGGATGCCGCGCCCGCGCAGTCGGCGCCGCCGCACGTGCCGCCGCCGCCGAGGCGGCGCCGCTGGACCGACGACGCGCGCCGCAGGCTGCGCCTCATCCTCATGCTCGTGCTCGCGCCCATCACGATCGCGGGGCTCGTGCTCTCGGCGAAGCTCGTGAGCGTCAACGCCTTCGCGGACGCGTCGCAGAACGCGTTCGAGCGTCGCGCGTACCAGGAGGCCGAGATGCAGGCGCGCGGCCTGCAGTGGTGGAACTTCCTCGAGCCGTGGAAGGCGCCGTACGACGTGGGCGTCGCGCTCGGCATGCAGGGGAGCCCCGAGCAGCTCGTCGAGGCGCGCACGCTGCTCGAGGAGTCGCTGGCGCTCAACGGCCAGGAGGGCTCGAACGAGTACTGCATCATCCTCGTGTCGATCGTCTACGTCGTCGAGAAGCAGGGCGACCAGGCGCGCGAGGCCGACGACGTGCAGACCGCCAACGGGCTCTACGCCGAGGCGCTCGGCATCATCGATGCGGCGCCCGACGGCTGCTTCGCCGAGCCGACGATCATCCAGGCAGACACGGGCGAGCAGCTCGAGCAGGCCGTGCCGCGCATCGAGGAGAAGATCGAGGACGAGTCGGGCGGCGGCGGCGACTCCGAGGACCCGTCGGAGGGCGAGGAGTCGGAGTCCGAGGATCCGGCGGAGGGTCAGGAGCCCCAGACGCAGCAGGAGCAGCTCGAGGAGCAGAACCAGCAGGCGCAGGAGCAGCAGCAGCAGCAGGACGAGTACAACCAGCAGCAGGGCGAGGAAGGCAGCGGAGGCGTCGAGCAGCCCTGGTGACGTGACGCCTCGGGTCGTGCCGCGTCCGACGCGGCTCGTCGCGGCTCGTAGGATCGTGGGGTGATCCGGCTCTCCCAGCTCTTCCTCACGACCCTCCGCGACGATCCGGCCGAGGCCGACGCCGTCAGCCATCGGCTGCTGCTGCGTGCCGGCTACATCCGCCGTGCGGGGTCGGGCCTCTTCGCGTGGCTGCCGCTCGGTCTGCGGGTGCGCCGCCGCATCGAGGAGATCGTCCGTCAGGAGATGACGGCAGCGGGCGCCCAGGAGGTGCTCTTCCCTGGCCTGCTGCCGCGCGAGCCGTACGAGCGCACGGGGCGCTGGACCGAGTACGGCGACGGCATCTTCCGCCTGCAGGACCGCAAGGGCGCCGACCACCTGCTCGCGCCGACGCACGAGGAGGTCTTCACGCTGCTCGTGCAGGACGTCGTGTCGTCGTACAAGCAGCTGCCGCTGACGATCTACCAGATCCAGGACAAGTACCGCGACGAGACGCGGCCCCGCGCGGGCCTGCTGCGTGCACGCGAGTTCACGATGAAGGACGCGTACTCGTTCGACATCACCGACGAGGGCCTCGCGGCCAGCTACCAGGCGCAGCGCGACGCGTACGAGCGCATCTTCCAGCGCCTCGGCCTCGACTACGTCATCGTCGCGGCCGACGCCGGTGCCATGGGCGGCTCGCGGTCGGAGGAGTTCCTGCACCCGACGGCGATCGGCGAGGACGCGTTCGTGCGCTCGGCGAGCGGGTACGCCGCGAACGTCGAGGCGTTCACGACGCTCGTGCCCGACGCCATCGGGTTCGACGACGCCCCCGCGGCGGTCGTGCACGACACGCCCGCGACGCCCACGATCGACACCCTCGTCGCCCACGCCAACGAGCACCAGCCGCGCGCGACGCCGTGGACGGCCGCCGACACGCTGAAGAACGTCGTGCTGCGTCTCACGCACCTCGACGGCTCGCGCGAGCTCGTCGTCGTCGGCCTGCCCGGCGACCGCGAGGTCGACGAGAAGCGCGCCGAGGTGGCGTTCCAGCCGGCGGAGGTCGAGTCGGCGACCGAGGCGGACTTCGCCGCGAACCCCGGCCTCGTGAAGGGCTACATCGGCCCCTGGTCGGCCGCGGGCGCCGTGCTCGGCGAGCAGTCGACCACCGGCATCCGCTACCTGCTCGACCCCCGGGTCGTCGACGGCACGACGTGGCTCACGGGTGCGAACGAGGACGGCAGGCACGTCTTCGGGCTCGTCGCCGGCCGCGACTTCGTCGGCGACGGCACCGTCGAGGTCGCGTCGGTGCGCGAGGGCGACCCCGCGCCCGACGGCTCGGGTCCCGTGACGATCGAGCGCGGCATGGAGATCGGCCACGTCTTCCAGCTGGGCCGCAAGTACGCGGAGGCGCTGGGCCTGCAGGTGCTCGACGAGTCCGGCCGACTGCAGACCGTCACGATGGGCTCGTACGGCATCGGCGTCACGCGCAACCTCGCGGCGATCGTCGAGGGCCACCACGACGACAAGGGCATCGTGTGGCCGCGCGAGATCGCGCCGTTCGACGTGCACGTCGTCGCCACGGGCCGCGACGAGGCCGTCTTCGCGATCGCCGAGCAGCTCGTCGCCGACATCGAGGCGACCGGCCTCGAGGTGCTCTTCGACGACCGCGCGAAGGTGAGCCCGGGCGTGAAGTTCGGCGACGCCGAGCTCATCGGCGTGCCGCGCGTCGTCGTCGTGGGCCGGGGCGCCGTCGAGGGCCTCGGCGAGCTGTGGGATCGCGCGACGGGCGAGCGCGCAGAGGTGCGCCTCGACGAGGTCGTCGCGCGCCTGCAGCAGGGCTGACCGCCACGACGAAGGGCCGGACGCGATGCGCGTCCGGCCCTTCGTGGTTCGTCGGCGGGTCAGCCGATGGCGACCGACGCGATCGTCACGTCGTCGGCGGGCGCGCCATCGGGCCCGCCGCCTGCGACGCCTGCCGCGCCGATCGCGGCGACGACGGCGAGGCCGGCCTCGTCCATCGTGCCGAAGACCGTGTACGACGGCGGCAGGGGCGAGTCCTCGTAGACGAGGAAGAACTGCGAGCCGTTCGTGTCGGGGCCGGCGTTCGCCATCGCGACCGTGCCTGCCGAGTACGTCTCGGTGCCGTCGAGCTCGTCGGCGTACGAGTACCCGGGCCCGCCGCGGCCCGTGCCGGTCGGGTCGCCGCACTGCAGCACGAAGATGCCCTCGGTCGTGAGGCGGTGGCACTGCGTGCCGTCGAGGTAGCCCTGGTCGGCGAGCGAGGTGAAGCTGCCGACCGTGCACGGGGTGCGGTCGGCGTCGAGGGTCATGCCGATCGCGCCCGCGCTCGTCTCGAGCGTCACGGCGACCTCGCCCGAGACCGCGGGCTCGGCGGGCGGGGCCTCGACGGCGCCGCTGCCGTCGGAGACGTAGGCGCAGCCGTCGGTCGCGGTGCCGGCGGAGGTCGACGGGGACGCGGGGGAGTCGGGGGTCGAGCACGCGACGAGCGCGAGCGTGGCGGAGAGCAGCAGGGCGGCGGGGATGAGTCGGGAGCGCACGACTCGACGGTATCCGGTCGCGCGAGCGGGTCGTCCCCGGCCCGACGGCGCCCGCGTGCCGTGCCCGCCGCATCCGGTATCCTCGAAGGTCTGCCCGACCACAACTGCATACAGGAGGCGCCCCATGGAGATCGATCTCAGCGTGCTGAAGCACCTCGAGCGCGAGCGCGAGGTCCCGTTCGACGAGCTGATCGTCATCACCGAGCAGGCCATCCTGCAGGCGTACCTGCGCTCCGAGGAGCACCGCGCCGCCGACGCGCCCCGCGTGCGCGTCACGATCGACCGCAAGTCCGGTCTCGTGCAGGTGTTCCAGACCGAGGTCGACGAGGACGGCAACGTCATCGGCGAGTCGCCCGTCGCGCAGGAGGACTTCGGTCGCATCGCCGCGTCGGCAGCGAAGCAGGTCATCTTCGAGCGCCTGCGCGCCCACTCCGACGAGTCGATCCTCGGCGACTTCAAGAGCCGCGAGGGCGAGATCGTCGCCGGCGTCGTGCAGCAGGGCCCGAACCCGCGCATGGTCTACGTGCAGATCGGCGAGATCGAGGCGATCATGCCGCCCGAGGAGCGAGTCCCGGGCGCCGAGTACCGCCACGGCCAGCGCCTGCGCGTGCTCATCACGAAGGTCGAGCGCGGCCGCACGGGCCCGCAGGTCACCGTGTCGCGCACGCACCCCGCGCTCGTGCGCAAGCTCTTCGCGCACGAGGTGCCCGAGATCGCGAGCGGCCAGGTCGAGATCGTCGCCATCGCGCGCGAGGCCGGCCACCGCTCGAAGATCGCCGTCATCGCGAAGGCCCCCGGCATCAACGCCAAGGGCGCAGCGATCGGCGAGATGGGCTCGCGCGTGCGCGCCGTGCAGTCGGAGCTCGGCGAGGAGAAGATCGACATCGTCGACTACTCCGACGACCTCGCGACGTTCGTCGCGAACGCCCTGAGCCCCGCGAAGGTCTCGGACGCGTTCGTGCTCGACGCGAAGCTCAAGGCCGTGCGCGCCCTCGTGCCCGACTTCCAGCTCTCGCTCGCGATCGGCAAGGAGGGCCAGAACGCCCGCCTCGCCGCGAAGCTCACGGGCTCGAAGATCGACATCCAGCCCGACTCCGTCATGGACGAGGACTAGGGAAGCGTCGAGCCGCTTCCAGCGTTGGGATAGACTGATGCCCATCCGCATGTGCCTCGGCTGCCGCATGCGCTGCGAGCAGGACGCCCTGGTGCGTCTCGTCGCGGCGAACGGCGCGGTGGTCGTCGACGAAGGTCGACGCCTGCCAGGCAGGGGCGCGTGGGTGCACTCGGATGCTGCGTGCGTCCAGCGGGCGACGAGATCGCTCGGACACGCGCTGCGCTCGAGGGGACTCGACGCGACGCCCATCGAAGCGTGGGCGGCACGACTGGCCGGAGACGGCCACGACAGGAAGACAGAAACCACCATGGACAACTGATGAGCGGCTCGAGATGAGACCCGTCAGCTAGACGTCCGTCCCCTGATCCGGGGTCGGACCCGGACAGGAGAACAACCAGTGGCAAATCCACGCGTACACGAGATCGCCGCCGAGCTCGGCGTCGAGAGCAAGGTCGCGCTCGCGAAGCTGAAGGAGATGGGGGAGTTCGTCAAGGGCCCCGCATCCGCCGTCGCACCGCCGGTCGCGCGCAAGCTCAAGGCCGCCCTCGAGGAGGCCGGCGTCACGAAGCAGCCCGAGGCTGCAGCGGCAGCACCGGCGCAGGAGAAGCCTGCGTCGAAGCCCGCAGCGAAGCCCGCCGGCGCGAAGCCCGCCGCGGCGAAGCCCGCCGCCGAGGCGCCCGCGCCCGCCGCGCCCGCAGCTCCCGCTGCGGCGAAGCCCGCCGAGGCTCCGGCTGCCAAGCCCGCCGAGGCTGCCGAGGCAACGGCCCCGGCGACCCCCGCCGCACCGGCAGGCGACTCGCCGACCCCCAACGCCATCCCGCGCCCCATGGCGCGTCCCGGCGCGCCCCGCCCCGGCAACAACCCCTTCGCGTCGTCGCAGGGCATGGGCCGTCCCCGCGGTGGCAACAACCCGTTCACCGCGCGTCCCACGCGTGACAGCCCGCGTCCGGGCGCTCCGCGTCCCGGCGCACCCCGTCCGGGCGCCCCGCGTCCCGGCTCGCCCCGTCCCGGCGCTCCGCGCGGCGGCCAGGGCGGCCCCGGTGGCGGCGGCCTCGGCTTCCAGCGCCCCGGCGCCGGCCAGCCCGGTCGTGGCGCCCCCGGTCGTGGCGGCCCCGCGTTCGCGGGTCGTCGTGGCCGCGGTCCCGGCGGCACCGCCGGCGCGTTCGGCAAGGGCGGCGGCAAGGCCAAGTCGCGCAAGTCGAAGCGTACGAAGCGGCTCGAGTTCGAGATGCGCGAGGCGCCATCGCTCGGCGGCGTGCGCGTCCGTCGCGGCGAGGGCCAGGTCATCCGCATGCGCCGCGGCGCATCCATCTCGGACTTCGCCGAGAAGATCGACGTGAGCCCCGGCGACCTCGTGCAGGTGCTGTTCCACCTGGGCGAGATGGCCACGGCCACCGAGTCGCTCGACGAGTCGACGTTCGAGATCCTCGGTGAGGAGCTCGGCTACCGCATCCAGATCGTCAGCCCCGAGGACGAGGACAAGGAGCTCCTCGAGGGCTTCGGCCTCGACCTCGAGCAGGAGCTCGAGGACGAGGACGAGAGCGACCTGGAGTTCCGCGCCCCCGTCGTCACGGTCATGGGTCACGTCGACCACGGCAAGACGCGACTGCTCGACGCGATCCGCAAGTCGAACGTCATCGACGGCGAGGCCGGCGGCATCACGCAGCACATCGGTGCGTACCAGGTGTACCGCGAGCACGAGGGCATCGACCGTGCCGTCACGTTCATCGACACCCCCGGTCACGAGGCCTTCACGGCCATGCGTGCCCGCGGTGCGCGCGTCACCGACCTCGCGATCCTCGTGGTCGCGGCCGACGATGGCATCATGCCCCAGACGGTCGAGGCGCTGAACCACGCGCAGGCCGCAGGCGTGCCGATCGTGGTCGCGGTCAACAAGGTCGACAAGGAGGGCGCGAACCCCGCCAAGGTGCGCCAGCAGCTCACCGAGTACAACCTCGTGGCCGAGGAGTACGGCGGCGACGTCATGTTCGTCGACGTGTCCGCGCTCACGGGCAAGGGCGTCGACGAGCTCATCGAGGCCGTCCTCCTCACGGCGGACGCTGGCCTCGACCTGCGTGCCAACCCCAACAAGGAGGCGCGCGGCGTCGCGATCGAGGCTCGCCTCGACAAGGGCCGCGGTGCGGTCACGACCGTGCTCATCCAGTCGGGCACGCTGCGCATCGGCGACGCGATCGTCGCGGGCACGGCCTACGGCCGCGTGCGCGCCATGACCCTCGACGACGGCACCCCCGTCGACGAGGCATGGCCCTCGATGCCCGTGCAGGTGCAGGGCCTCTCGTCGGTCCCGCGCGCAGGCGACACCTTCCTCGTCACCGAGGAGGACCGCACGGCGCGTCAGATCGCCGAGAAGCGCGAGGCCGTCGAGCGCAACGCCCTCCTGGCGAAGGCTCGCAAGCGCCTGTCGCTCGAGGACTTCAAGCTCGCGCTCGAGCAGGGCAAGGTCGAGACCCTCAACCTCATCATCAAGGGCGACGTGTCCGGTGCGGTCGAGGCGCTCGAGGAGTCGCTGCTCAAGATCGACATCGACGACTCGGTCGACCTCCGCATCATCCACCGCGGCGTCGGTGCGATCACGGAGTCCGACGTGAACCTGGCGACGGTCGACGACGCCGTGATCATCGGCTTCAACGTGCGACCCGACACGAAGGCGCGCGAGCGAGCAGCTCGCGAGGGCGTCGACGTGCGCTTCTACAACGTCATCTACGCAGCGATCGACGACATCGAGAGCTCGCTGAAGGGCATGCTGAAGCCGGAGTACGAGGAGGTCCAGTCGGGCGTCGCGGAGATCCGGGAGGTGTTCCGCTCGTCGAAGTGGGGCAACATCGCCGGTGTCATCGTGCGCTCCGGCACGATCACCCGCAACGCCAAGGCGCGCGTCATCCGCGACGGCGTCGTGCTGGCCGATGGCCTCGCCATCGAGTCGCTGCGCCGCTTCAAGGACGACGTCACCGAGGTCAAGACCGACTTCGAGTGCGGCATCGGTCTGGGCAAGTTCAACGACATCCAGCTCGGCGACGAGATCGAGACCATCGAGATGGTCGAGAAGCCGCGCGACTGATTCGGCGAACGCGCAAGGATGGGGTGGCTGCGGCCACCCCATCCGTGCATCCGGCGCTCGCCGGACGTCCGGGCAGGGCATGGCAGGACCGACGCCGCAGGCGTCGAGGAGAGAAGGAGGAGTCGTGGGAGAGAACCCCAGGGCCCGCAAGATCGCGGACCGCATCCAGGAGATCACCGCGAAGACGCTCGAGCGCGAGATCCGCGACCCGCGACTCGGGTTCGTGACGATCACCGACGTGCGCGTCACCGGCGACCTGCAGCACGCGTCGATCTTCTACACCGTCTACGGCTCCGACGAGGAGCGCAGCGACTCCGCCGCCGCGCTGCAGTCGGCGAAGGGCGTCGTGCGCCGTGAGATCGGCAAGGGTCTCACGCTGCGGCTCACGCCGTCGGTCGAGTTCATCCTCGACGCGCTGCCCGAGAACGCGGCGTCGATCGACCACCTGCTCGACGAGGCGCGCTCGCGCGACGCCGCGACGAGCAAGGAGCAGTCGACGGCGTCGTACGCGGGCGAGGCCGACCCGTACCGCAAGCCTCGCGAGCTCGACGACGAGGACTGACCGTCCGACGGATGGGCCCGGCACGCATGGCGCGCCGGGCCCTTCGTCGTGCGTGCGGGCTCAGACCTCGTCGAGCGCGATCGTGCCGTCGGCGACGGATGCGGCGCGCACGCGCACGCGGATGCGCGTGGCTGGCTCGGCAGCCGTGACGACGCGCGCCTCGACGGGCGGGTCGACGAGCTGCACGACGGCCTCGTCGTCGCGGCGCTCGACGACGAGCGCGTCGAGCTCGTCGCCGATGCGGGGCTCGAGGATCCACGCAGCGACCGCGCGCAGCGACTCGCGCTCGAGCTGCGACGCGCGCGAGCCCGACGACCGCATGGCCTCGGGCACGCCCTGCGCGGCCTCGCGCGCCCACGCGGGCACGTCGCGGCCGTTGGCGATGGCCTCGCAGTGGGCGAGCACGATGCGGTCGACGAAACGCCGCAGCGGCGCGGTCGCATGCGCGTACGGTGCGCCGATCGCGGCCTGCACCACGGCATCCGCGCCGGGCGTGCCCCCGTCGAGCACGAGGTAGTCGGCGCCGCGGAACAGGCGCCGGGCGGCGGCGAGGATCGCGACGGTCGTCGGCTCGGCGCGGTCGAGGCGGCGCAGGAAGGCGCCGTAGTGCTCGCCCTCGGCCCACGGCACGCCGAGCGCCTCCGTGGCACGGCGGAAGTCGCGGATGGCGCCCTTCGACGGGCGCGGCATCGTGCGCAGCACGCCCTCGCCGGCCGCGAGCTGCATCCTGGCCGCCTCCATGCCGGTCATGAGGCTGATCTGCGCGTTCCACTGCTCGACCGGCAGGGGCGCGCGGCGCTCGATGCGCCAGCCGTGCTCGTCGTGCACGACCTCCTCGTCGGGCGCGTCGAGGCTCGCGCCCTCGCGCGCCGCCTCGAGCACGATGCGTCGCTCGCCGACGGTGCACAGCATGCCGAGCTGCGCGTCGCCCGCGTCGATGCGCGCCTGCGCCTCGGGGTAGGAGAGCTGCTCGCGGCTGCGGATGCGGGCGCGCTCGAGGCTCGTGTCGCGCACGGCGCCCGCGGCGTCGAGCACGAACGTCCACACGAGTGCCTGCCGCTCGACTCCGGGGAGCAGGCTCGCGGCATCCTCGCTCAGCACCGTCGGGTGCAGCGGCACGCGCGCGTCGGGCGCGTAGAGCGTCTGGCCGCGCCTGCGAGCCTCGGCGTCGACGGCACCGCCGGGCTCGACGAACGCCGGCACGTCGGCGATGGCGTAGCGCACGACGTGGCCGTCGCCGTCGGCCTCGATCGCCAGCGCCTGGTCGAGGTCGGTCGAGCCGGCTGGGTCGATCGTGACGAACGGCACGTCGGTGCGGTCGACGCCCTCGAGAGGGCGCTGCGCGGCGCGGGCGGCCTCGGCCTCGACGGCCGGCGGGAAGGCCTCGTCGGCGCCCAGGTCGGCGCGGATGGCGGCGAGCGCGGCGGTGAGCTCGGGAGCGTCGGCGCGGAGCCGTTGCTGTCGCAGGGGCACGGGTCGACCCTAGCCAGGCTCGATCCGAGTCGCCTCCCACCAGCTGGTCGAGGAGGCCCCGAGCCGCAGGCGAGGAGCCGTCACGAGACCTCGCGACGTGCCCGCTCGACGCGACCCACGAGCATGGCTGGGCAGGAGCCGCGGTGGCGTGGTCTCGTGACGCGTGCTCGCCTGGCGGCTCGCGCGCTCCTCGACCAGCTGAAGGGGCGGCTCGCGCTCCTCGACCAGCTGCTGGAGGGGATCAGTGCGGCAGCCGCACCGCCTCGCCCTCCACCACGACGAGGCCGTCGTCGGCGAGGGAGGCGATGGCGCGCGACAGCTGCTCGGCGTCGGGCCACAGCGGGGCGAGCTCGGCGAGCGTGAGCGGCACGTCGACGCCGCGCAGGGCGCGCAGCACCGTGCCGCGCGTCTGCCGGTCGCTGCCGGCGAACGCCGCCTGCCGCGGGGCGCGCCGGCCCTCGTACGCCGGCTTCCCCGCGGCGACCCACGCGCAGTCGCCCACGAGCGGGCACTCGTCGCAGCGTGGCGCGCGAGCCGTGCAGACGAGGGCGCCGAGCTCCATGAGCGCGATCGACACGGTGCCCGCCTCGGCGACGTCGTCGGGCAGCAGCGCCTCGACGCGCGCGAGGTCCGCGCGCGCCGCCGGGCCCGCATCCCCCTGCCCTTGCACGGCCCGAGCGACGACGCGGCGCACATTCGTGTCGACGACGGGATGCCGCTGCTGGAAGTGGAAGACGGCGACGGCCCGCGCCGTGTAGTCGCCGATGCCCGGGAGCGCGAGCAGCTGGGCCACGTCGTCGGGCACGACGCCGCCGTGCCGCTCGACGATCGCGCGCGCCGCATCCTGCAGCCGCAGCGCCCGCCGCGGGTACCCGAGCGTGCCCCAGGCGCGCAGCACCTCGTGCGTCGGCGCATCGGCGAGGTCGGCGGGCGTCGGCCAGCGATCGAGCCACTCGACGATCGCGGTGCGCACGCGCGCGACCTGCGTCTGCTGCAGCATGATCTCGCTCACGAGCGTGCCCCACGCCGTGAACCCGGGCTCGCGCCACGGCAGGTCGCGCCGATGCTCGGCGTACCAGGGCGCGAGGCGTGCGTGCAGCAGGTCCGCGTCCATCCGACCAGGCTACGGGCGCGGCGGGCCCGAAGCCCGCCTCCGCCGAGCGGCGGGCGCGCAGGTCCGACCACGGGTGGATGCGCGACGCGTCGGGCGTCCCTAGCGTCGGATGCGTGACGATCCCAGCCCCCGCATCCGGTCCGACCGCCACCACGCCGACCAGCACCGCGTCGACGCCCGCCGCATCCCGCGTGCGCGCCATCGCGCCCGACCTCGCGCGCGGCCTCATGCTGCTCATGATCGCCCTGGCGAACATGCCCTTCCACCTCTACGGCCGCGACGTGGCGATGTCGTCGATGCACTTCGACGGCGGCGACCTCGGCGACCGCATCTGGCAGGCGATCGCGATCATCGCGATCGACGGGCGCTCGTACCCGCTGTTCGCGTTCCTGTTCGGCTACGGCATGTGGCAGCTGTACCGGAGGCAGCTCGCTGCCGGGGCGACGTCGCTCGAGGCGCGGCGGCTGCTGCGGCGCCGGCACTGGTGGATGCTCGCGTTCGGCGCCGTGCACGCCGCGCTGCTGTGGGGCGGCGACATCATCGGCGCCTACGGCCTCGTGGGCCTGCTCGTGGGCTGGCTCTTCGTCGAGCGCAGGGACCGCACGATCGTGATCTGGGCGAGCGTGCTCGGCGGCCTGCTCGCGCTCGGCGCGCTCGCGTGGATGGCGATGGGCCTCGTCGCGACCCTCTTCGGCGTCACCGACCTCGGCGACGTCTCGCTGCCCGCGGTCGCCGGCATCGACTCGTACCTCGCCTCGATCCTCGCGAGGCTCGGCATGTGGGCGCCCGTGACGTTCGTGCAGGGCGTCTTCGGCCTCGCCGTGCCGGTCGCGATCCTGCTCGCGATCCTCGCCGCCCGCCACGGCATGCTCGAGGAGCCCGAGCGGCACCGCGCCCTGCTCGCGAAGGTCGCGGTCGGCGGCATCGCCATCGCCTGGTCGGCGGGCATCCTCGCGTTCCTCGAGCACGTCGACGTCATCCCCGTCATGCCGACGACGTTCTGGATGCTGCACACCGCCGCGGGCGTCGCGGGCGGCCTCGGCTACGCCGCGCTCTTCGGCCTCGTCGCCGCACGGCTCGCGCAGCGTCCGCTCGGCCCGGTGTCGAAGGCGCTCACCGCCGTCGGCAAGCGGTCGATGACGAGCTACCTGCTGCAGTCGGTGCTGTTCGCGCCCGTGCTGTCGGCGTGGGGCCTCGGCCTCGGCGGGGTGCTCACCGAGTGGCAGGGCGCGCTGTACGCGCTCGGCGTGTGGCTCGTGACGGTCGCGGTCGCCGTCGCGCTCGACGCGGCCGGGCGACGGGGACCGGCCGAGACGCTGCTGCGCAGGCTCGCGTACCCGCGCGATGCGAAGGCGCAGCCGACGGCGATGCGCGATGCCGCTGCGCCCTCGGCGAGCAGCGCCCCGGTGCCGACCGTGCGCGGCTAGCCTGGCTGCATGGCCGATCAGCAGCTCCTCATGCAGGCGGCGTCGTGGACGCCCGAGCAGAAGGCGCTCTACACCGAGGTCGTGCGCGTCGTCGTCGCCCGCAGCCCGCGCGGCCGCCGCATCGTGGCGGTCGACGGGCGCGACGGCGTCGGCAAGACCCACCTCGCCGACGCGCTGCACGTCGCGTTCGCCCGTGCAGGCGTGCAGTCGTTCCGCGCGAGCCTCGACGACTTCCACCAGCCGCGCGAGCGCCGCTACCGCCAGGGTCGCGACTCGTGGGCCGGCTACTACGAGGATGCGTTCGACCTCGAGCTCGCCGACCGCGTGCTGCTGCAGCCGTTCCGCATGGGCGGCTCGACGGGCTTCATGACGAAGGCCTTCGACCTCGACACCGACCAGCCCGTCGAGATGGACTGGAAGACCGCCGGGCCCGACGCCGTGCTCATCGTCGACGGCGTCTTCCTGCTGCGTCCCGCGTTCAAGGGACGCTGGCACTTCGTGCTGCGGCTCGAGGCGTCGGATGCGGAGCGCGGCGCGCGCCTGCAGCGGCGCGACGGCGCGCATCCGCTCGTCACCGATCCCTCGCACGACCGGTACCGGCTCGCGCACGAGCACTACGAGCGGCTCGCCGACCCCGTGCGCAACGCCGACATGGTCATCGACACCACCGACTGGCGCGCGCCGCGGCAGGTGTTCCAGGACCGCTGCTGACGATGGCCGACGAGTCGGGCGCGCCGCCGCGCCGGCGTCGACGCCGGGTCGTGCGCATCGTCGGCATCGCGGTGGCGGGCGTGCTGGTGCTCGCGATCGTGGGCGGCCTCGTGTGGGCGGGCACGCCGTACCGAGCCGAGGCCGCGGGGCTCGCGGCGGCCGAGGCGGATGCGCGCATCACGGTCGCCGACGAGGGCGACGTCGTGGTGCTGTCGCCGGCCGCCGAGGCATCGACGACGCTCGAGGGGCAGGGGATCGTCTTCTTCGCAGGGGCGCGCGTGGATGCGGCCGCCTACGTCGCGACGTTCCGCGACGTCGCCGCCGCGGGCGCGACCGTCGTGCTCGTGCGCCCGATCCTCAACCTGGCGATCGTCGAGCTGCGGCCGCTGTCGACGTTCACGGATGCGGTGCCCGGCGTCGAGTCGTGGTCGGTCGGCGGCCACAGCATGGGTGGGGTGCGCGCGTGCACGTACGCCGAGGACGACGCCGTGCAGGCGCTCGTGCTGCTCGCCTCGTACTGCTCGCTCGGCGACCTCAGCGGCCGCGACGATCTCACGGTGCTGTCGATCACGGGCTCGCGCGACGGCGTGCTGCGCCAGGATGCGGCCGACGAGGCGCGCGACCTGCTGCCCGACGACGCGGTCTTCGTCGAGCTCGAGGGCGTGAACCACGCGCAGTTCGGCGACTACGGTGCGCAGCCGGGCGACGACGAGGCGACGGTCGCCGGAGACGAGGCGCACGCCGAGATCGCCGCGACGATCGTCGACGCGCTCGACGGCTGACGAGCGGTCGGGCGCGGACTACGAGAGCGCCTCGCTGCCGTCGTCCGCGACGCCCAGGTCGGTGTCGATGTCGTCGATTCCCGCATCGGAGTCGGTCCCGACGGCCGGCACGCCACCGAGCCCGCCGAGCCGGAGTGCGATGCGCTGCGCGAGCAGCGTGCGTCTGCGCTCGATGAATGCTTCGAACTCGGAGACGTCGGTCGGCAGCGGGTCGGGGAGGGCGTTTCGGTCGAGGAATGCGCTCCGAGCATCATGAGTCGGGTATGCGTTGTCGAGCCAGGACGCAGGGTCTTGATCCGACTTGTCGACGTTCTCAGCGCCGGGTAGCAGCTCGAGGTTCGCCAGTGAGTCGCGAAGCGACAGCAGAGTGTCGACGTGCTCTCGATCGGGAGAGGGGCCGCCGTTCTGGGACAGCGCCGTGATGACTGCCTTCCTCGATAGCAGGGAGGCGGGGAAGACGTGGTCGACGTGGTGCACCGACCTCGTGTCGACGTGGTCGAACAGGATTGCGAGCGTCGCGAACGTTCTCGGGCCGCCGAAGCGCAGCGAGAGCAGATCGTCCACGAGTGACTCGGTGACCTCGAGGGACTTTCCCTGACGTGCGAGCGCGGCGTCGAGAGCAGCGTCTGGGAACGCACCGGTGCCGTGCACACGGATGACCTCGCGCATCTCGCGAAGGAGGGTGTCGAGCCCGGAACCCCAGACCCCTCGGGCGATGAGCGAGCGCAGCACCCAGGTCCGAAGCGCGCCACGATCGTCGCGGTGCTTCTCTGCGAGGCGGTACTCGTTGCCGAGGCCACGGTGCTGCAGGTAGTAGGCGATCGGGATCAGCACGCTATCGGCGGTGAGCGTTGCGTCGGAGAGTCCGAAGTCCCACAGCAGTCCGGCCGCGACCCGGAGCGACTCGCTGATGCTGTCCCACTGCGCATCGAGCAGTTCCATGTTCTCGGTGCGGAAGTTCTTCACTTTGAAGCCGAAGTCGCGGATGTCTGTGAGGACCAGACCTGCCTTCAGGACGGTGTCCTTGGCGAAGTCGAAGCCAGCGCCGGTCGCGTTCAGTTGATCGACGAGACCGTGCACTGCTGCACGCGCGTCACGGGTCTTCCATTGCGCGGTAGCGATGGAGAGCAGCAGGTCGCTGTACGAGAGGACAGTGCCGCCGGAGTTGACACGGATGAAGATGTCAAGGACTCGCTCGATGTCTTGGTCGCTTTCCTCGTAGAACTGGAGACTGGCGGTGCTGTGCACGGCGGCCCACAGGTTGCCGAGGATCTCGACGGCGATCTCGTCGTTGCCCACACCGTACTGCTGTGCGAGCTTGAACCACGCTGCGGGCTCGGCTGCTTCGAAGACATCGGAGACTCGAAGCCAGCGATGCTCCGCGTCATCCTCGGCTGCGGCGACCTGCTCCTTGGTCAGGAACGCCAAGTGGTAGCGAAGGCCAGCGTCGTTTTCGGGCGCGTAGCCGAGGAGGTTCAGGTAGAGGTGTCGGGTTGGGTAGGACCACTCTTTGCTGGCCCAGCCGCCCTTGTTCTTGTATGCGTAGGTACCGCGCAGCCCGATGTTCAACGACGTGAGGCGCTGTTGACCGTCGAGCACCGCAGTGACCGGCCGGCTCGGATCCACATCGAGGAGCTGATTGTGTCGATTGTCATAGGCGCTGTACTCGCGCATGAAGCCGTAGAACTTGAACGACTTGGCGGTGGACGGCTCGACCTTCCATGACAGGAACGTGCCGATGGGATAGCCGCGCATCATCGAGTCGAACAGCTTGACGACCTGGGATGGCTTCCAGACGTACTCCCGCTGGATCGCGGGCAGGATGAGGTCCCCACGCTGGATCCGGCGAAGGGTCTCCGCCACCGTCGTTGCGTCTTTGTGCGCCACTGTGTCTCCTCCTGGTCGCTACGGGGACAGTATCCGCCGCGTGCTGGGAGCACCTAGGGGAGCGGCGCGAGCGCCGCGACCCGCTCGGGCGCCACGAACGCGCCCGTGCGCTCGACCTCGTGCACGAGGGCGACGAGCCCCGCGTTCACCGGCGCGTCGAGCCCGAGGCGCGCCGACGCCTCCACGATCGCGCCCGCGAGGTCGTCGACCTCGGTCGGCTGGCCCTTGCGGATGCTCTGCTGCGTCGAACCGAGGTTCGGCACGTCGCCGAACGTCGCGGCCATGCGGCGCGGCACCGCCTGGGCCTCCTCGATCGACGCCGCGAGCGTGCCGATGGTCTCGGGCCCGACGCTGCCGACGCGCTCGATCGCCACGCCCGACGCGATCGCCGCGAGGGCCGCCTCGCGCATCGCCGCCGCCGTGACGCGCAGCAGCGCGGGCGCGGCAGCGACCTCCTGCATCGACAGCCCGACGGCCGCGGGCACGGCGTTGACGGCGTTGACGCAGAGCTTCGCCCACTGCGCGCCCTCGATGCTCCCCGCGCGCCGCACGTGCGGCATGGCGCCGCTGAGCATGCCCGCGAACCGCTCGCCCTCCGGTCCGCCGACCACGGTCTCGCCCGACGCGGTGATGCGCACGACGCCCGGCTCGAGCGCGTTCGCCGCCCACGTGCCGAGGCCCGCCGCGACGCGGTCGTGGCCGAGGATGCGCGCGACGCGTCCGTGCGCGTCGAGGCCGTTCTGCACCGCGAGCACCGGCACGTCGGCGAGCGCGGCGCGCGACGGCGTCAGCGCCGCGGCCGAGTCGATCGTCTTCGTCGCGAGGATCGCGACGTCGGGCGCCTCGGTGAGCGCATCCACGACCTCCGGATGCGCGTGATGCGTGCCGAACGCGCCCTCGAGGCGGATGCCGTGCGCGCGCAGCACCGGCGCCGACGAGCGCGCGACCACGACGAGGTCGTGCCCCGCGGCATCGAGCAGGGCTGCGAGGCAACCGCCGATCGCCCCAGCACCGAGCACCGCGATCCGCATCCCCTCAGGCTACGGCTACGCTCGATGACCGATGACTGCTCCGAACGGCGTGCTGCTCGTCGACAAGCCCGCTGGCGTCACGAGCCACACCGTCGTCGCCATGGCGCGGCGGCAGCTCGGCACGCGCAAGGTCGGCCACGCCGGCACGCTCGACCCGATGGCGACGGGGCTCATGGTGCTCGGCGTCGGCCCCGCGACTCGGTTGCTGACGTTCCTCGTCGGCCTCGACAAGACGTACGAGACGACGATCGCGCTCGGCGCCTCGACGATCACCGACGACGCCGAGGGCGACGTGGTGGAGACCGCGGATGCGTCGAGCATCACGCAGGAGGCCGTGGCGGCCGCCGTGGTGCCGCTCACGGGCGACATCGAGCAGGTGCCGAGCGCCGTGTCGGCGATCAAGGTCGACGGCAAGCGCTCGTACGCCCGCGTGCGAGCGGGGGAGGACGTCGCGCTCACGGCACGCCCCGTCACGGTGTCGCGCTTCGAGCTCGGCCCGCTGCGGCCGGGCGCGCTCGCATCGATCGACGCCGTCGTCGACTGCACGTCGGGCACGTACATCCGCGCCCTCGCCCGCGACCTCGGCGCCGCGCTCGGCGTCGGCGGCCACCTCACCGCGCTGCGGCGCACGAAGGTCGGCCCGTTCGGGCTCGAGGATGCCGTCGCCGCCGACGCGATCGTGCCCGAGGGCATGCTGCGCCCCGTCGACGTCGCATCGCGCGTGCTGCCCGTCGTGACGCTCGGCGACGAGGATGCGCGCCTGCTCGCGAACGGTCGCCGCCCGCGCACCGACGCGGAGGGCATCGTCGCGGCCGTGCACGACGGCGAGCTCGTGGGCATCGCCCGCGGCGAGGGCGGCCGCCTGCACCCGGTCGCGAACCTCGGCGTCGCCGCCGCCGACCAGGCCGCGAAGGACGCCGCGACGGAGGCCGACGCATGATCTCGTGGCTCATGCTGACGCAGGCGATCGTCATCGCCGTGCTCGGCGCCGGCGTCGCCATCGCGGGGCTCGCGAAGGTCAAGATGAACGACCTCGTGCTCGGCGCATCCGCCCTCACGATGCTGAGCCTCATCGTGCAGGTCGTCGCCTCGATCGTCGCGCCCATCGTCGGCGCCGGCCCCACGGGCGACCTGCTCGAGTACTGGGTGTACCTCGTCACGGCGCTGCTCATCCCGCCCGCCGCGACCCTGTGGGCGTTCGCCGACAAGGGCCGCTGGGGCGTGCTCGTCGTCGGCGTCGGCCTGCTCGCCGTCGCCGTCATGGTGTACCGCATGCACCAGATCTGGTTCGTGCAGGTCGTCTGAACGCGCTCACACGCGGGCGTAGGATCGTCCGGTGCCCTCCTCCCGTCGATCCGGCTTCGGCCGCGTGCTCATCGCGGTGTACGCGATCCTCGCGATCGCCGCGACGGGGCGCTCGGTCTACCAGATCCTCAGCCGCTTCGACGAGGCGCCCCTCGCGTACGCGCTGAGCGCCGTCGCCGCCGTCGTCTACGTCGTCGCGACGATCGCGCTCGCGATGCGCGGCGCGATCTGGACGCGCGTCGCCGTGGCGACCATCGCGTTCGAGCTCGTCGGCGTCGTCGCCGTCGGCACCCTCTCGCTCACGAGCCCTGCGCTCTTCGGCCACGCGAGCGTGTGGAGCTGGTACGGCATGGGCTACCTGTTCATACCCGCCGTGCTGCCCATCGTGGGCCTGTGGTGGATCCGCCGCACCGAGCGCGCCACCGTCGACGGGAGCGTCGCCGCGTGAGCTGGATCGACGATCTCGTCGCGCGTCCGTCGGCCGTGACGATCGGCAAGTTCGACGGCGTGCACCTCGGCCACCGCGAGCTGCTCACCGGCGCGCTGCGCATGGCCGAGAAGCGGGGCCTCACGCCCGTCGTCGTCACGTTCGACCGGCATCCGCTCGCGACGCTCCGCCCCGAGCTCGCGCCGCGCCTCATCCTGTCGCCGGCGCAGCAGCGCGAGGCGCTCGAGGCGCTCGGCTGCGAGGTCGTCACGATCCCGTTCGACGCCGAGACGGCCGCGATGGACCCGACGGACTTCGTGCAGCGCGTGCTGCTCGACGGCCTCGGCGCCCGCTTCATCGTCGTCGGCAGCGACTTCCGGTACGGCCGCGGCGGCGTGGGCGACCCGGCGCTGCTCACGCGCCTCGCCACGGCGCGCGGCGTCGAGGTGCTCGTCGTCGACGACGTCGTCGACGATGCGGGCACGCGCGTGTCGTCGACCGAGATCCGCCACGCGCTCGAGGCGGGCAGCATCCCGCACGCCACCGAGCAGCTCGGCAGGAGCCCGCGCCTGCGCGGCACGGTCGTGCGCGGCCACCAGCGCGGCCGCGAGCTCGGCTTCCCGACCGCGAACCTCGGCCCCGACATCGAGGGATTCGTGCCCGGGCACGGCGTGTACGCCGCGTGGGCGACCGTCGACGCCGGCCGCTTCCCGGCCGCGGTGTCGATCGGCGACAACCCCACGTTCGACGGCGTGCAGACGACGGTCGAGGCGTACCTGCTCGACGTCGACCTCGACCTGTACCACCGACCCATCGAGCTCGAGCTCGTCGACCACGTGCGCCCCATGGTGCGCTTCGACGGCATCGAGCCGCTCATCGCCCAGATGCACGCCGACGTCCAGCGCGTGCGCGAGATCCTGGGGATCGCCGAGGGGCGCGTGGATGCGCCCGAGGAGGAGACGCCATGACCGAGTCGATCGCGACCATCGTCGACCACACGCTGCTGAAGCCCGAGGCGACGGCGGCCGACGTCGCCGCCACGATCGCCGAGGCGGCGGATCTCGGCGCGTACAGCGTCTGCCTGTCGCCGAACGTGCTGCCCGTCGAGGTGCCCGAGGGTCTCAAGACCGCCGTGGTCGTGGGCTTCCCCAGCGGTCGCCACCACTCGGAGGTCAAGGCCGCCGAGGCGCGCCTCGCCGCGTCGCAGGGCGCCGACGAGCTCGACATGGTCATCGACGTGGGCGCCGCGATCGACGGTCGCTACGACGCCGTCGAGGCCGACGTGCGCGCGGTGCGCGAGGCCGCGCCGGGCGTGGTGCTCAAGGTCATCATCGAGTCGGCAGCGCTGACCGACGACCAGATCGTCGCGGTCTGCAAGGCCTCCGAGGCCGCGGGCGCCGACTTCGTGAAGACGTCGACGGGCTTCCACCCGGCCGGTGGCGCGAGCGAGCACGCCGTCGCGCTCATGCGCGCGACGGTCGGCGACCGCCTCGGCGTCAAGGCGTCGGGCGGCATCCGCACGCGCGAGGCCGCCGACGCCATGGTCCGTGCGGGCGCCTCGCGCCTCGGCCTGTCGTCGACGCGCGCGATCGTCGAGGGCGCGCCCTCGGCGAGCGACTACTGAGCCGCGCCGGTCAGCACGTCTCGAGCAGGCGCCGGTACCACCGGATGCCCCGCTCGAACGCGTCGACGGGGATGCGCTCGTCGCGCGCGTGCAGGCATGCGCGCAGGTCGCTCGTGAGCAGGAACGGCGTGAAGCGGTAGACGCGGTCGGTCACGCGGTACGCGTGCCGTCCGTCGGAGCCGCCGAGCATCACGTACGGCGAGACGACGGCCTCCGGGTACTCGGCGGCGGTCGCGGCCTCGATGGCATCCCAGCCGCGGCCGTCGGTCGGCGACGTCGGCGACGCCTCGTGCCCGCGCACGACGTCGATCGTCACGCGGTCGTCGCGGATGGCGCGGCCGAGGATCGCGACGGCGTCGGCGATCGTCGTGCCCTGCGTGAGCCGCACGTTGACGGTGGCCTCGGCGCGCTCCGCGATGGCGTTCGCGGCGGTGCCCGCCTGCAGGCCCGTCACGGTCGCGGTCGTCGCGATCGTCGCGCGCGTCTCGGCGTTCGCGGCGAGGATGCGGCGCAGCACGGGGGAGAGCACGTCGGCCCGCGTCAGCAGCGCGCGGTACGGTGCCCGCGCGTGCGCGCCGAGCGTCTGCAGCATCCGCACCGTCGTCGGCGTGAGCCGCTCGGGGAAGCGGGCGCGGGAGGCGCGCACGACGGCGCGGGCGAGGATCGCCGTCGCTGGCATGCGCGGTGGCGTGGAGGCGTGGCCGCCGTGCTCGTCGACCGCGAGGCGCAGCACGAGCATCCCCTTCTCGCTGAGCCCCACCATCGCGGCGGGCACGTCGACGCCCGGCACCGGCGGGTCGACGACGGCGCCGCCCTCGTCGATCGCGAACGCGGGCCGCACGCCGCGCTCGGCGAGCACCGCGATCGCGGCGTGCGCGCCGCCGCCGAAGGTCTCCTCGTCGTGGCCGAGCACGAGCCACACGTCGTGCGCGGGCACGAAGCCGTCGACGACGAGCGCCTCGATCGCCTCGAGGATGCCGACGAGCGAGCCCTTGTCGTCGATGGCGCCGCGGCCCCACACGACGCCGTCGACGATGGCGCCGTCGAACGCGCCGTGCGTCCAGCCGTCGCCGGGCGGCACGACGTCCTGGTGCGCCATGAGCAGCGCGGGGGCGTCGGCGGATGCGCCCGGCCAGCGGGCGAGGATCGTGTGCTCGGCGACGAGCTCGACCTCGAGCGCACCGAACGCGTGCGGGTAGAGGTCGGCGAGCAGCGTGCGCAGCGCCGCGAGGCCCGCGGCGTCGGGCACGCCGTCGGTGGCGGCGGTGGGCACGCGCAGCACGGCTGCGAGACGGTCGGCGGCGGTCGTCGAGGGCATCGTGCCCGATGGTATCGGCGGCACATGACGCGTCGTCATCCGTCGCGTCCGTCGATCACGGAGCGTGGAGGTGCGGCGGCTAGCCTCGGCTGCATGACGGGTCGCGTGCGCATCGGCATCGTGGCGCTCGTCGCCGTCGCGGCGATCGTCGGCACGCTCGTGCTCACGGGCGCCCTCGGCCCGCGCGAGGACGAGCGCGTGCCGATCGTCGCCCTCGGCGACACGATCGAGACGAGCCGGGCCGACATCGCCATCGAGGCGTTCGCGAACGGCGAGGACGGCGCCATCGTCGTCACGGCGACGATCACGAGCCACCTGCCGGTCTCGATCCTCAACGACGACCTCTTCCACCTCGTCGACGACGCCGGCGACCTCGCGCTGTGGGGCTACGGCACGGTCGACGGGGTGTCGGCGAACAGCGCGCAGCCGGGCGTCACCGACACGTTCGACATCGAGTTCGTCGTCGATCGCGAGATCGAGGGCTCCGTGCGCGCCGAGGTGCGCGACGCCACGTGGACGCCGCGCGACGAGACGGCGTTCGGGCTCGGGTCGAACTCGTACGACGAGCACGCCGTCGCGTACGTGAGGATGCCGTGAGCCGCCTGGCGTCGGCACGCCGTGCCGTGACGGCGCGCGGCATCGCGGCGGTGCTCGTGGCGGTGGCGCTCGCGGCGCTCGCCGTCGGCGTCGACCGGCTCGAGCCGGGCCCCACCGCGCGGTACGCCCCGTTCTCGGCCTCTGGGTCGGGGCTCGTGACCTCAGGGCCGCTGTCGGTCGAGGTGCACGACGCCGAGCTCGCCGCGACGATCGTCGTCGACGACGAGGTGCGCACGACGAACGGCGTCTTCGTGGTCGTCGAGGCGACGATCGGCTGGACCGGCATGACGGACTTCGTCGCCCGTGACCTGCTCGTCGACGGCCGCGTGTACGACGCGTCGTCGAAGGGCCCGACGTCGTTCGACGAGAGCGAGCCCGCCGCCGGGCTCCCGGTGCGCGGCGACCTCGTGTTCGAGGTCGACCCGGCGGCGCTCGCCGCCGACGGCACGGTCGAGCTCGTGGTCTCGATGGGCATCGACGCCCAGGGCGACCTGCAGCCGCAGGTCGTCGTGCCGCTCTCGATCGACCCGACGGTCGTCGACGAGCTGACGATCGAGGTCGTGTCGCGATGAGGCCGTCGAGGATCGTCGCGACGCTCGCGATCGGACCGCTCGCGCTCGGGCTCGCCGTGCTCGTCGCATCCGAGCCCGTCACGAGCTGGATGGAGCGCGAGCCCGTCGTCGTCGTCGCGGGCGTCGAGGGCACGGCGCACACGGTCGGCGGCCCCGCGTTCACGATCGGGTCGGCGAGGATCGTCGCGCCCGACAGCGAGGAGGCGGGCTACGCCGACGCGCCGGCGGGGTCGCAGGTCGTCGTGGTCGACCTGCGCGTCGACGACGCCGACGACCTGCTCGCGTGGTGCACGTACCGGCTCGAGGCGACCGTCGACGGCGTGCGGTCGCAGTGGCTGTGGGACGGCGGGGCGACCGACGTCACGAGCTGCTACGCCGAGGAGGGCTCGCTGTCGGGCGTCGTCGGGTTCGTGGTGCCCGCAGGCTCGGTGTCCGACGCGAGGCTGCTCGTCGGCGGCGAGCCGATCTGGCTGGGCGTGCCGCTCACGCTCTGACCCGCGGCCTCGGGCACGGCCCGCAGCCGCAGCGCGTCGAGCGCCGCGACCGAGACGACGAGGCCCAGCACGGCGACGATCGAGTCGCCCAGCGCCCCGCCCACGTTCGCGACGGCCTCCGCCAGCTGCTGCGGCTGCCCGCCGAGCGCGTGCGTGAGCGCGACAGTGAGCCACGACGCCGCCACGTGCACGACGTGCCAGGCGAGCACGGCGGCGCCGAGGGGCACGAGGCCGGCGCCCCACACCTGCCGCAGCGTCGCGACGATCGGCACCCAGCGGTCGTGCAGGTCGTCGGTGAGCTCCTCGAGCAGGTCGTCGAGCGGCGACGGCAGCGCCTCGAGCAGTCGCAGCCACCAGCGCGCCGGCCGCGGCGGCTCGGCAGGCTCGGGCGCCAGCTCGGGCCGGGCGCCGAGCAGCACGATGCCGACGAGCGTGAGCCACACGAGGGGCAGCGAGACCGTGTGCCACACCTCGCCGACCGCCTCCCACGTCTGCAGCAGCCATCCGCCGATCACGCCGTCGATCGCGGCGCGCACGTCGTCGACGCCGCTCGCGAGGCGCGTCGTCGCGAACCAGTCGCCGGCCATGCCGAGCAGACGCGCGAGGATCGACACGGCGAGGAAGGTCCACAGGCCCTCGAGCACGAGCGTCGCGACCGAGACGCCGCGCCGCGTGCCCCGGCGCTCGAAGCGGCGCAGCACGCCGCGCAGCACGAGGCAGCCGACGAGGAGACCGATCGAGAGCACGTCGACCGGCACGTCGAGCACGGCGCCGACGCCCGCGCCCTCCTGGAACCAGTCGATCGCCGACAGCGCCGTGAGCGCGTACTCGCGCAGGTCGTCGGTGAAGAGCCCCCACGCGGTGAGCAGCAGGAACGCGGGGAGCACGGATGCCGCGAGCCCCGCGAGCGCCGACTGCAGGCGCGCCGAGCCCTCGAGCGGCGGCGGCGTCGACCGCATCGCCCGCAGCAGCACGAGGATCTGCAGGATCATCGCGACCATGCGCACGAGCGCCGTCACGGCGGTGAGCGCGAGCCCGCCGACCGCGGAGGTCGCGCCGACGGAGCCCGCGACGGCGACGAGCAGCGTGCCGAGGATGCGGGCGGCGAGCTCGATCGCGAGCACCTCCGGCAGGCCGCGCGCCGCCAGTCTGCGCATCGAGACGGCGAGGTCGGCGGCGAAGCGGCCGAGGTCGCCTGCCACCGTCCGCGCCGCGGGCATCAGCCGACCAGGTCGTGCACCGCGACGGCGGCGTCGGTCGCGGCGCCGATCGTGAGCGCCTCCGGCACGACGGTGCGCTCGCCACCCTGATCGCGCGCCGTGATGCTCACCGACACCGCGCCGTCGAACGCGAGCACCGAGCCGTTGAGCCACTCGGCGTCGTCGCCCATCTCGTCGCTCGTCATCACGAGCAGGCCCGCGGCGTCGCCCGTGGCGCTCGCCCGCACGGTCGGGCCCGTCGACAGCGCCGCGAGCTCGTCGTCCGTGAACGGGATGGCCGACACGGTCACCTGCACGAGCGCGCCGTTCGCGCGGTAGCCGCACGAGCCCTCGACGTCGACCGACGGGTCGTCGAACGACTGGCCGGCGGCGTCGGCCGTCGATCCCGCAGGCAGGGCTGCGAGCAGCACGGCGTCGATCTCCTCGCAGCCGGGGATGTCCTCCTGCGCGATGGGCGCATCCACGCCGCCCGCGTCGGGCGTCGCCGACGGCGCGCCCGGGCCGTCGGGCGCGACGCTCGTCGGCGCCGACGAGCTCGGCGCCGCCTCGTCGCCGCCGTCGCTGCAGCCCACGAGCGTCACGGCGAGCACGAGGGCGAGAGGGACGACGGAGAGGCCACGCATGCAAGCGAGCATACGAGCCGGCGCCTGGGCGCGACGCTAGGCTCGTGGTCGTCCCAGCGAGCGCGATGGAGCGCTCGCGGCGCCGATCCGACGAACGCTGGAGCCGATGACCGACACGCCCGCATACAAGCTCGAGCCAGCACCGATGGGGGAGCACGTCGTCGACGGACCCGTGCGCATCGAGCGCGACTCGCTGGGCGAGAAGCCCGTGCCGGCCGACGCCTACTGGGGCATCCACACCGAGCGGGCGCTCGAGAACTTCCCCATCACGGGTCGGTCGATCTCGGTGTACTCCGACCTCGTCGACGCGCTCGCGGTCGTGAAGCAGGCGGCGGCGCGCGCGAACCGCGAGATCGGCGCGCTCGACCCCGAGAAGGCCGACCTCATCGACCACGTGTGCCGCCGCATCCGCGCAGGCGAGCTGCACGACCAGTTCAAGGTCGGCGTCATCCAGGGCGGCGCCGGCACGTCGACGAACATGAACACGAACGAGGTCATCGCCAACGCGGGCCTCGTCGAGCTGGGCTTCGCCAAGGGCGACTACCAGCACCTGCACCCCATCGACGACGTCAACCGCTCGCAGTCGACGAACGACACGTACCCGACGTCGATCAAGGTCGCGATGGCGTTCACGCTGCGCCGCATGCTCGCCGAGCTGCGCCTCCTCATCGACGCGTTCGATGCGAAGGGCGTCGAGTTCCAGGACGTGCTGAAGGTCGGGCGCACGCAGCTGCAGGATGCCGTGCCCATGACGCTCGGCCAGGAGTTCCGCGGCTTCGCCGTCACGCTCGACGAGGACTACGACCGGCTCGACGAGACCATCGGCCTGCTGTCGGAGGTCAACCTCGGCGCGACCGCGATCGGCACGGGCATCACGGCCGACCCGCGCTACGCCGAGGCGGCGGGGCGCCACCTCGCCGAGCTCACGGGCCTGCCCATCGTCACGGCCGCCGACCTCATCGAGGCCACGAGCGACACGGGCGTCTTCATGTCGGTGTCCGCGGCGCTCAAGCGCTGCGCCGTCAAGCTGTCGAAGATCTGCAACGACCTGCGACTGCTGTCGTCGGGACCGCAGGCCGGCTTCGGCGAGATCCTGCTGCCGCCCAAGCAGGCGGGGTCGTCGATCATGCCCGGCAAGGTCAACCCCGTCATCCCCGAGGTCGTGAACCAGGTCGCGTTCGCCGTCATCGGCTCGGATGCGACGGTCACGGCCGCGTCGGAGGCCGGGCAGCTGCAGCTCAACGCCTTCGAGCCCGTCATCGCCCACTCGATCCTGCAGAGCCTGCACTGGATGACGCAGGCGTGCCTCACGCTGCGCATCAACTGCATCGACGGCATCCAGCCGAACCGCGAGCGGCTCGACGCCATGGTCGGCTCGTCGGTCGGCGTCGTCACGGCGCTCACGCCGTACATCGGCTACACGGCGTCGGCGTCGCTGGCGCACGAGGCGCTCACGTCGCACAAGTCGATCGCCGACCTCGTGGTCGAGGCGGGGCTCATGGATCGTGAGCGCGTCACGAAGCTGCTCGAGCCCGCACGACTGTCGGGGCTGCACCCGGCCACGCAGGCCATCCCCGTCATCACGCCCGAGATGCTCGCCGAGCACGACCGCGCCTGAGCCGCCGCGCGGCGCGCGTCGACCGGCAGGCGACGCGCGCCGCGTTCCCGGCGAACAGGCGGGTTCCTCGGCCTAGCATGGCCGCATGACGCTCGCGCAGCCGCCGCAGACCCCCCAGCAGCCGGGCTACCAGCCTGCCCCGCAGCAGCTCGTCGCGCCGCAGGCGCCGCCCATGCCGGCGCTCTCGAAGCCGTCGTCGACCGGCCTCATCCTCGGCATCGTCGGCGTCGCCGCCCTCGGCCTCGCGAGCGTCGTCACGCTCTTCATGCTCGCCGTCGTCTTCGGGCTCGGCTTCGCCGTGCCCATCGCGGGCTTCCTCGGCCTCTTCCCGCTCGCGTTCGTCGTGTGGGCGCTCCTGGGCCTCGACCGTTGGGAGCCCGAGCCGCGCGTCGCGCTGTGGCTGTCGGTGCTGTGGGGCGGCACGATGGCGGTGCTGCTCACGCTGCTGCTCAACGAGGCGGTGCTGCAGCCGTTCCTCGCGGTCCCGATCCTCTCGGTGCCTGCGTTCGCCGACACGATCTACGGCATCCTCGCGCCGGCGTTCCCCGCGCTGCGCGACCTCGTCGAGTCCGGCGGCGCCTCGACCGCGCAGGCCGTCTACTCGTTCTACGGCCCCGTCATCCAGGCGCCGTTCACGGAGGAGCTCTGGAAGGCCGTGCCGGTCGTCGTCATGTTCCTCTTCGTGCGCAAGCACTTCGACGGCCCCATCGACGGCTTCGTCATCGCCGGCTTCTCGGCGGCGGGCTTCGCCTACACCGAGAACATCCTCTACTTCGGTCGCGAGCTCGCCGAGGTCGGCGACGCGTCGTTCATCTTCTTCCTCCGCGGCATCATGAGCCCGCTCGCGCACGTGATCTTCACGGCGGTCGGCGTGGGGCTCGCGCTCGGCTTCGCCGCCCGACGCTCGTCGCGCCTCTGGATCCTCCTCGCCCTGCCCGTGGGGCTCGGCGTCTCGATGTTCCTGCACGCGCTGTGGAACAGCGCGTCGTTCTGGGTGCCGGCAGGCATGCTCGGGTTCTTCATCTACTACGGCCTCGTGCAGGTGCCGATCTGCATCGGCGCCCTGCTGCTCGTCGTGATGCTGCGCCGATTCGAGGCGCGCCTCACCCGCCTGCGGCTCGACGAGTACGCGGAGGCCGGCTGGTTCTCGAACGAGGAGTCGCGCATGCTCTCGTCGTCCGACGGCCGCCTGAGCCTCACGCAGTGGGCACGCCGCAAGGGGCTGCAGCGCGCGATGCAGGCCTACATCCGCATCGCGACGAGGCTGGCCGCCAACCGCCAGCGCGCCATCATCGGCCGCGAGAAGCTGCGCCCGGTCGCCGACGAGGCGAGGCTGCTCGGCGACGTCGCCGCGCTGCGCTCGTACATGGCGACCGTCGGCGGGGGAGCGCCCGTGCAGGTCGGGGTCGGCCAGCAGCTGCCCGCACCGATCCAGGGCTCCACGCCGCACTCGCAGCGCTTCGCGACCGCACCGGGCGCGCAGGCGCAGCCGTGGCAGCAGGGCTGGCAGTACGCCATGGCGGTCGGCGGCTCCGCGCCGGCGCAGCCGAACGCCGCACCGACGCAGGTCGCGCCGCCGTTCGTCGCCCCGCAGCCCCCGCAGCAGCAGGCGCCCGTGCAGCCGCCGCAGCAGGGCGGCACGCAGGGCTGGTGACGCCCGACTCCTCGCGCTGCCGAGGCCTCCGAGACGCTGCTACACTCGACAGGTTGCCGTCGATCGGCCGCGGAACCAGAGAGCTCACGCATCCAGCGTCGGGCGCCGCGCTGCGACAGGAGAGAGGAGACCGAATGAGCCTTGCCTCTGAGGTCAAGCAGGCGATCATCGCCGAGTACGCCACCCACGAGGGTGACACCGGTTCCCCCGAGGTGCAGGTCGCGCTCATGTCGCGCCGCATCAAGGACCTGACCGAGCACCTCAAGGAGCACAAGCACGACCACCACTCGCGTCGTGGCCTCCTGCTCCTCGTCGGTCAGCGCCGTCGTCTCCTGGGCTACCTCCAGGACATCGACATCGCGCGCTACCGCTCGCTGATCGAGCGTCTCGGCCTGCGCCGCTAGAGACCCCCGGCAGGACACCGTATCTGCACGCGAGGCCCCGCATCCCGGAAGGGATGCGGGGCCTCGTCGCATGTGCGGGCTCGCCGCGCCGCCTGGAGATCCCGGGCTCGGCGGGGTGCCGGCTGATAGGCTCCCGATGGCCGCAGGACTGCGGCCGCGTGCGCCGTCACGACCGGAAGGCTGGTCGTTGGTGGCGGATGCCGAGGCCGCAGGTCTCGACGTCCACCACTGATGACCACTCCGACGGATCAGGCTGCGCACGACCTGTCTGTCGTGCCCGCGGATCGGGCACAGGAGGAGAGAGACCTTGGAAGGTCCTGAGATCACGTTCGCCGAAGCCGTCATCGACAACGGCAAGCACGGCACCCGCACCATCCGCTTCGAGACCGGCCGCCTCGCCCAGCAGGCGCAGGGCTCGGCCGCCGCGTACATCGACGGCGAGACCATGCTGCTGAGCGCGACGAGCGTCAGCAAGCACCCGAAGGACAACTTCGACTTCTTCCCGCTCACGATCGACGTCGAGGAGCGCATGTACGCCGCGGGTCGCATCCCGGGCTCGTTCTTCCGCCGCGAGGGCCGTCCGTCGACCGACGCGATCCTCACGTGCCGCCTCATCGACCGCCCGCTGCGCCCGACGTTCGTCGAGGGCCTCCGCAACGAGGTCCAGGTCGTCATCACGGTGCTCGCCATCGAGCCCGACGAGCTCTACGACGTGCTCGCGATCAACGCCGCGTCCATGTCGACGCAGCTCTCGGGCCTGCCGTTCTCGGGCCCGATCGGTGGCGTGCGCGTCGCGCTCATCGACGGCCAGTGGGTCGCGTTCCCGAAGCACTCGCAGCTCGAGCACGCCGTGTTCAACATGGTCGTGGCCGGCCGCGTGACCGACGACGGCGACGTCGCGATCATGATGGTCGAGGCCGAGGCGACCGACGAGTCGTGGCACCTCATCGAGGGCGGCCAGCAGGCCCCCACCGAGGAGGTCGTGGCCGAGGGTCTCGAGGCATCGAAGCCCTTCATCAAGCAGCTCGTCGAGGCGCAGCAGCAGGTCGCGAAGACGGCTGCCAAGCCGACGCGCGACTACCCGCTGTTCCCGCCGTACTCGCCCGAGGCCTTCGACGCCGTCTCGGCGATCGCCGCGACGGACGTCGCAGCGGTCTACCAGATCGCAGACAAGATCGAGCGCCAGGACGCCGACGACGCCCTCAAGGAGCGCGTCAAGGAGCAGGTCAACGCGAAGATCGAGGCGGGCGAGCTCGACGCGTCGATCGCCCCGCAGGTCTCGGCTGCCTACAAGGCCGTCACGAAGAAGGCCATGCGCGGTCGCGTCCTCACCGACGGCGTGCGCATCGACGGCCGTGGGCTCGCGGACATCCGCGCGCTCGACGCCGAGGTCGCGGTCATCCCGCGCGTGCACGGCTCGGCGATCTTCCAGCGCGGCGAGACCCAGATCATGGGCATCACGACGCTGAACATGCTGAAGCTCGAGCAGCAGATCGACTCGCTGTCGCCTGTCACCTCGAAGCGCTACATGCACAACTACAACTTCCCGCCGTACTCGACGGGCGAGACGGGCCGCGTCGGCAGCCCGAAGCGCCGCGAGATCGGTCACGGCGCCCTGGCCGAGCGTGCGCTCGTGCCCGTGCTGCCCAGCCGCGAGGAGTTCCCCTACGCCATCCGCCAGGTCTCCGAGGCGCTCGGCTCGAACGGCTCGACCTCGATGGGCTCGGTGTGCGCCTCGACGCTCTCGCTGCTCAACGCTGGCGTGCCGCTGCGCGCACCCGTCGCGGGCATCGCGATGGGCCTCATCTCCGACGTGGTCGACGGCGAGACCCGCTACGCGGCGCTCACCGACATCCTCGGTGCCGAGGACGCCCTCGGCGACATGGACTTCAAGGTCGCGGGCACGCCCGAGTTCGTCACGGCGATCCAGCTCGACACGAAGCTCGACGGCATCCCCGCCTCGGTCCTCGCCGGCGCGCTGACGCAGGCGAAGGAGGCGCGCACGAAGATCCTCGACGTGCTCAACCAGGCGATCGACACGCCCGACGAGATGGCGCCCACGGCGCCGCGCGTCATCAGCGTGAACATCCCGGTCGACAAGATCGGCGAGGTCATCGGCCCCAAGGGCAAGGTCATCAACCAGATCCAGGACGACACGGGCGCCCAGATCTCGATCGAGGACAACGGCACCGTCTACATCGGCGCCGTCGACGGTCCGTCCGCGGAGGCCGCACGCGCTGCGATCAACGCGATCGCGAACCCCTCGAACCCCGAGGTCGGCGAGCGCTTCCTCGGCACGGTCGTGAAGATCGCGTCGTTCGGCGCGTTCGTCTCGCTCATGCCGGGTCGCGACGGTCTGCTCCACGTCACCGCGATGCGTCCGCTGAACGACGGCAAGCGCATCGAGGCCGTCGAGGACGTCGTGTCGGTCGGTCAGAAGCTCCAGGTCACGATCACGAAGGTCGACGACCGCGGCAAGCTGTCGCTCGAGCTCGTCGAGGACGAGTCGGCTGCTGCGGCGCCGGCCGAGGACGCTCCCGCCGCGGAGTAGTCCGGTCCCGAGCGAAGGGGGTGCACCTGCGGGTGCGCCCCCTTCGTCGTGTCCGGACGATGCCCGCAGCGCCGTAGGCTCGAACGCATGAGCGTCATCGTCGTCGGCAGCATCAACGTGGACGTGACCGTGGTCGCGGATCGCATGGCGCAGGCGGGGGAGACCATCACCGGCACCGCGCTCGAGACGGGCCTCGGCGGCAAGGGTGCGAACCAGGCGGCCGCCGCAGCCCGCGCGGGGGCTGCGACGACGATGGTCGGCTGCGTCGGCTCGGATGCGTTCGCCGACGTCGCGCTCGACGGGCTGCGCGAGGCGGGCGTCGACGTCGCGGGCGTCGCCACGGTCGAGGGCGGCACGGGCATCGCGCACATCCGCGTCGCGGGCGGCGACAACTCGATCGTCGTCGTGCCGCTCGCCAACGCGGCCCTCTCGGTCGAGCAGGCGCACGCGGCGATCGACGCGACGGACGCGTCGGCGCTGCTGCTGCAGCTCGAGGTCGACCAGCAGGTCGTGCTCGCCGCGGCCGAGCGCGCGCACGCGCGCGGCATCCGCGTCGTGCTCGACCCCGCACCGGCGGCACCGCTGCCCGAGTCGATCTGGCAGCACGTGGCGCTCGTGAAGCCCAACGAGCACGAGGCGGGCCTGCTCACGGGCGTCGAGGTGACGGATGCCGCGAGCGCCGAGCAGGCGGCGCGCTGGTTCCTCGATCGCGGCGTCGACGCGGCGATCGTGACGCTCGGCAAGGCGGGCGCCGTGCTCGTCGACGCCGACGGCGCGCGCATGCTCGCGGGCCACGTCGTCGACGCCGTCGACTCGACCGCCGCGGGCGACACGTTCTCGGGCTACCTCGCGGCGGCCCTCGCCGACGGCGCGAGCCTCGACGAGGCCGCGCGTCGCGCCATGGCTGCCGCGGCGATCTCGGTCACGCGCGTCGGTGCCACGGCATCCATCCCGTCGAGCGCCGAGGTCGACGCCTTCCTCGCCGACGCCTGACGCCCTGACGTCGGGGCCGCCGGGCGCTGCGCCGTCGGCGGACGCGTCCGGCGAGACGCCGTCGCGAACGTAGGCTGGGGAGCATGTCTGCCCCCGTGCCGCTGCCGCTCGAGTCCCCGGACACCACCATCGCCGCATCGGGCGGTGCGCTCGTGCGCCGCACGGTGCTGCCGACGGGCCTGCGCGTGCTGAGCGAGCACGTGCCGGGCGCGTCGAGCGTCACGGTGGGCTTCTGGGTGCCGGTCGGCTCGCGCGACGAGCAGCCCGTCACGTACGGCTCGACGCACTTCCTCGAGCACCTGCTCTTCAAGGGCACGCAGCGCCGCACGGCCTTCGACATCGCCGTCGCGTTCGACGCCGTCGGCGGCGAGCACAACGCGCTCACCGCCAAGGAGCACACCTGCTACTACGCGAAGGTGCGCGACCGCGACCTTCCGATGGCCGTCGAGGTGCTCACCGACATGGTCACGTCGTCGCTGCTCGACGTCGACGAGTTCGAGAGCGAGCGCGGCGTCATCCTCGAGGAGCTCGCGATGGCCGACGACGACCCGGGCGACGTCGCCGGCGAGCTCGTCGCGCGCCTCGTCTACGGCGACCACGCGCTCGGCCGGCCCATCGGCGGCACGAAGGAGACCATCAAGGCCGTGTCGCGCGACGACGTCGCCGCGCACTACCGCGAGCACTACCGCGCACGCGACCTCGTCGTGACGGTCGCGGGCGCCGTCGACCACGACGAGCTCGTCGCGCTCGTGCAGCGGGCGCTCGCCGACTGCGGCTGGTCCGACGAGGCGGCGACGCCCCGTGCGCGTCGCGTCACCGACGCCGCGACGATCTCGGGCGGCGGCATCGAGGTCATCGACCGCCCGCTCGAGCAGGTCAACCTCATGATCGGCATGCCGGGCCTGCTCGCCTCCGACCGGCGTCGCACCCACATGTCGGTGATGAACACCGTGCTCGGCGCCGGCATGTCGTCGCGCCTCTTCCAGGAGGTGCGCGAGCGCCGCGGCCTGGCGTACTCGGTGTACTCGTACTCGTCGCTGTACTCGGATGCGGGCTCGTTCGGCATGTACGCGGGCTGCACGCCAGCGAAGGCGGGCGAGGTCGCGCGCATCATGCTCGGCGAGCTCGACCGTCTCGCGGCCGACGGCGTGACCGACGAGGAGCTGCTGCGCGCGAAGGGGCAGATCGCCGGCGCGAGCGCGCTCGCGCTCGAGGACTCGGACTCGCGCATGTCGCGCCTCGGCCGATCCGAGCTGACGATGGGCGAGTTCGCCGACCTCGACACCGTGCTGGCCCTCGTCGACCGCGTCACGCCCGACGACGTGCGCGCCATCGCCGCGGAGCTCGCGGGAGGCCGCCGCTCGGTCGCCGCCGTCGGTCCCGTGCGCGCCGACGCGTTCGCCGGGCTCGCCTGACGCGAGCGCCTCGGGCGCATCCGGCCCGCATGCACGTCACCCTGGGCGATCCGCACGGGTCGCGCGGGTAGGGTGTGCGAGGTCGTTCGCGCGACGGAGCGCGAGCAGCGAAGGAAGGATCGACGTGCCGCATCATCTGTACCTCGTCCGTCACGGCGAGCAGCAGGATGCCGAGCACGGCGTCGAGGACGGGCCCCTGTCGGCACGCGGCGTGCGCCAGGCGCATCTCGTGGCCGACCGCCTCAGCGGCGTCGGCTTCACCGAGGCGTACCACTCGCCGCTCGTGCGCGCCGAGCACACGGCGCGCGTCATGCACGAGCGGCTGCCCGCGACGGAGTTCTCGCCCCACGCCCTGCTCATGGACTGCATCCCGTCTGGCGTCGACCCCGAGATGCCGCATTCGTACCAGTCGTTCTTCTCGGGCGTCACCGACGCCGAGGTCGAGGCGGGCAAGGCGCAGATGGCCGACGCGGTCGAGCAGTGGCTCACGCCGCGCGGCGAGCGCAGCGACGTGCTGCTCGTGACCCACAACTTCGTCATCGGCTGGTTCGTGCGGCACGTGCTCGACGCGCCGGACTGGAAGTGGATGACGCTGAACCAGGCGAACGGCGGCCTCACGGTCATCCACATGCGCGCGGGGCGTCCGCCGCAGCTGCTGTGCCACAACGACCTGGGCCACCTGCCCGTCGAGCTGCGCACGGGCATGCCGACGGCGCTGCCGGTCTGACCGGATCCGCCCGGGATCGGGCGCGCGAGCGTCAGACGCGCTTGCGGAACCAGGCGTTCGCGTTGGGGTTGTCGTTGAACGGCTCGACGCGCTGGAAGCCCGCGGCGAGGTAGAGGCCGCCTGCCGCTGCGAGGGAGTCGTTCGTGTCGAGCACGACGTCGGTCGCGCCCAGCGCGATCGCCCGCTGCTCGAGCGCGGCGAGCAGGGTCTTGCCGACGCCGTGGCCGCGCGCGGCGGGGGAGGCGAAGAGATGCTTGACCTCGAACCACGTGCCCTCGTCGGAGGGGATGCGGCGCACGCCGCCGACGCCGACGGGCGCGCCGTCGAGCTGCGCGACGAGCAGCGCGCCGTTCGGGGGCGTCAGCTGCTCGGTCGGCGCCGTCTTCGGCTGGTACGGCCGCGAGTCGTCGGCCCAGGTCGCGACCCGATCGGCGATGTACGCGTCGAGCAGGGCGCGGGCGTCGGCGTCGTCGGGGGAGGCGTCGTGGAGCGTGAGCACGTGGCCACGCTAGCGCCGTCCTGGCGGGCCACCGTGCGCCGGTAGGCTCGGCTCATGCTGCGCGTGGGCGTCCTCGGTGCGAGCGGACGGCTCGGCGCCGCCGCCGTTGCCGCCATCGACTCGGCCGACGACCTCGAGGTCGTCGAGCTCGACCCGCGGGGAGGCCTCGAGCTCGCGAACGTCGACGTCGCGTTCGACGCGACGATCCTCGCCGCGTCCGAGCGCATCGTCGACGCGGCGGTCGCGCAGGGCGTGCCGATCGTCGTCGGCACGAGCGGCTGGAGCGCGGCGCGCGTCGACGCGCTGCGCGACGCCGGCGCGACGGGCGTGCGCGTCGTGCCGAACTTCTCGATCGGCTCGGTCGTCGGCACGCATCTCGCGACGATCGCGGCGCGCCACCTCGGCGCGATCGAGATCGTCGAGACGCACCACGAGCGCAAGGTGGATGCGCCGAGCGGCACCGCCGTGCGCACGGCCGAGGCCATCGGCGCCGTGCGCGCCGTCGTGGCGCCGACGCCCGACGAGCCGGGTCGCGGCACGCTCGTGGCCGGCATCCCCGTGCATGCGCTGCGCCTGCCGGGCGTGAGCGCGCGCCAGGAGGTCATCCTCGGCGGCACGGGCGAGACCCTCACGATCCGCCACGACACGCTCGGGCACGACGCGTACGCCGCCGGCATCCTGCTCGCGCTGCGCGCCGCGGCGCCCGCGGGCGTCGTCGTGGGCCTCGACGACCTCCTCGGCCTGCAGGCACCCGCGTGAGCCGCGCGTTCGCGTGGGTCATGGGCGCCGTCCTGGCGCTCTACATCGGCCTCGCCGGCTCGTGGGCCGTGCAGCTCATGGGCAGCGGCGAGCCGCTCGGCATCGGGCTCGGCATCGCGCTCGTGGTGCTCGCGGGCATCGGCGCGTGGGCGCTCGTGACCGAGCTCGTGTTCGGCGTGCAACTCGATCGGCTCGTGCGGCGGCTGGATGCGGCGGGCGGCATGCCGACGCCGCTGCCGAAGGCACCGAGCGGACGGGCCGACAAGGATGCGGCCGACGAGGCGTTCCCCGTCGCGAAGGCCGACGTCGAGGCGCATCCCGAGTCGTGGGAGTCGTGGCTGCGCCTCTCGATGGCGTACGACGCCGCCCGCGACCGTCGCCGTGCGCGCAAGGCGGCGCGCGAGGCGATCCGCCTCAGCCGCGCCTGAGGGCGCGTCGCGACCGAGCGTCGGGCGTCGGTGCCACACTGGGAGCCATCATGAGCCAGCCCTACGAGACCCTGCTCGCCGACGTCCTCGCGAACGGCGTCGCGAAGGGCGACCGCACCGGCACCGGCACGCGCAGCGTGTTCGGCCGTCAGCTCCGCTACGACCTCGCCGAGGGCTTCCCGCTCGTCACGACGAAGCGCGTGCACTTCAAGTCGGTGGCGCTCGAGCTGCTGTGGTTCCTGCGCGGCGACTCGAACGTGCGGTGGCTGCAGGAGCGCGGCGTGACGATCTGGGACGAGTGGGCGGACGCCGACGGCGACCTCGGCCCCGTGTACGGCGTGCAGTGGCGCTCGTGGCCGACGCCGTCGGGCGAGTCGATCGACCAGCTCTCCGAGCTCGTCGAGCAGATCCGCTCGAACCCCGACTCGCGCAGGCTCATCGTCTCGGCGTGGAACCCGGCCGACATCCCGTCGATGGCGCTCGCGCCGTGCCACGCGTTCTTCCAGGTCTTCGTCGCCGACGGTCGTCTGTCGCTGCAGATCTACCAGCGCTCGGCGGACATGTTCCTCGGGGTGCCGTTCAACATCGCCTCGTACGCGCTGCTCACGCACATGCTCGCGCAGCAGACGGGCCTCGAGGTGGGCGAGCTCGTGTGGACGGGCGGCGACTGCCACATCTACGACAACCACGTCGAGCAGGTCGAGCGGCAGCTGAGCCGCGAGCCGTTCGCGCTGCCCACGCTGCGGTTCGCCCGGAAGCCCGACAGCATCCTCGACTACGAGTACGACGACATCGAGGTCGTCGGCTACGAGCACCACCCGGGCATCAAGGCGCCCGTCGCCGTCTGAGGCCGACCGTGACCCAGCGAGTCGGCCTCATCTGGGCCGAGGCCCACGACCACGTCATCGGCGCGGGGGGCGACATGCCGTGGCGGCTGCCCGAGGACCTGCAGCGGTTCAAGCGCATCACGCTCGGCTCGCCCGTCGTCATGGGGCGCCGCACGTGGGAGTCGTTCGGCACGCCGCCAAGGCCCCTGCCGGGCCGCACGAACGTCGTCATCTCGCGCGACGCGTCGTACGAGGCGCAGGGCGCGACGGTCGTCGCGACGCTCGAGACCGCACTCGAGGTGGCGCGGATCGTCGCCGAGGAGGACGACGCCGAGACGATCTGGATCATCGGCGGCGGCCAGGTCTACCGGCAGGCGCTCGCGCTCGCCGACACGATCGAGCTGACCGAGATCGACGCGTCCCTCGATGGCGACACGACCGCACCCGACCTCGGCCCCGAGTGGGCCACCCTCGTGCTCGACCCCGTCGACGGCTGGCACGAGTCGAAGGGTGGCCTGCGCTACCGCTTCCGCACGCTCACGCGCGTCACGTCAGCCTGATCCAGTACCGCTCGTACGCGCCGCGCACGTCCTCGAGCTCGCCGCCGGCGGCGACGATCGTGGCGCGCGACGCCGGGTTGTCGGCGTCGCAGATGAGCAGCAGCCGGTCGATGCCCATGACACGAGCCTCGTCGATCACGAGCGCGAGCGCCGCGGTCGCGACGCCCCGGCCGCGTGCCGACGGGCGGATGCCGTATCCGACGTGCCCGCCGTCGGCGAGCAGCCAGTCGTTCAGCTCGTGGCGCAGGTGAATCGACCCGAGCACGCGCTCCGGCGCGGCGTCGTCGACGATCCAGAACACCGTCGCGGGCACGAAGCCGTCCTGCCCCTCCGTGCGCTGCGCCACCTCGCGCGCGAGCCAACGGTCGAACGTCGCCGAATCGGCCAGCGCATCCGCCTCGAAGCCGAACGTCGCGTAGCCGTGCAGCGTCGCGCCGGCGAACTCCCGCACGCTCTCGAGCCACGAGTCGCGGCGGTCGTGAGCGGGCAGCACGAGGGCGATCATGCGGCGACGCTACCCGCGATAGCCTGGTGGGCGTGATCCACAACCCCTTCGGCCAGGTCCTGGTCGCCCTCGTCACGCCGCTGCAGGCCGACGGAGAGGTCGACTGGCCGGGCGTCGAGCGACTCATCGACGACGTCGTGACCCAGGGTGCCGACGGCATCGTCGTCTCGGGCACCACCGGCGAGACGTCGACGCTCACCGACCCCGAGAAGATCAAGCTCGTCGAGGTCGCGAAGTCGGTGGCCGGCAACCGGGCGAAGATCATCCAGGGCGGTGGCTCGAACGAGACCGCCCACGCGATCGACCTGTACCGCCAGGCCGAGCAGGCCGGCGCCGACGGCGTCATGATCGTGACCCCCTACTACAACAAGCCGACGCAGGCGGGCCTGCTCACGCACTTCCGCATGATCGCGGACGCGACCGACCTGCCCGTCATCCTCTACGACATCCCCGGCCGCACCGGCGTGCCGATCCGGTACGAGACGATCCTGCGCGCCGCGAAGCACCCGAACATCCTCGCCGTGAAGGACGCCAAGGGCGACCTCGCCGAGGTGAGCCGCGTGCTCAACCAGACCGACCTGCTCTACTTCTCCGGCGACGACGCCATGGTGCTGCCGCACCTGGCGGTGGGCGCCGTGGGACTCATCGGCGTGACGGCGAACATCGCCCCACGCCCCTACCGCACGATCATCGACGCCGTGAACGCCGGCGACCTGCACACCGCGCAGGCGCAGCACAAGGCGCTCGAGCCGCTCGTGCGAGCGACCATGACGCACGTGCCTGGCACGGTCGCGACCAAGTACATCCTGCACGCGCTCGGCCGCATCGGCTCGCCGCGCGTGCGCCTGCCGCTCGTCGGTCCCGAGGACTCCGAGGCAGCGCTCATCGAGGACGAGATCGCGCTGGTGCGCGACATCGACGGCCTCGACCTCTCCCGCTTCCGGCCCGACCGGAACGCGGCTGCGGGTGGCGCGCTGCCGAAGGTCCACGGCACGACGCGCTGACACCACGAGGAGGCCCATGACGGCCATCGCACAGCCGGCTCCGCTCGAGCCCGGCACCCTTCGCATCATCCCGCTCGGCGGCCTCGGCGAGGTCGGCCGCAACATGACGGTCTTCGAGATCGACGGTCGTCTGCTCATCGTCGACTGCGGCGTGCTCTTCCCCGAGGAGCACCAGCCGGGCGTCGACCTGATCCTGCCCGACTTCGGACCCATCCGAGACCGCCTCGACGACGTCGAGGCCGTCGTGCTCACGCACGGTCACGAGGACCACATCGGCGCCGTGCCGTACCTGCTGAAGCTGCGCCAGGACATCCCGCTCATCGGCTCGCAGCTCACGCTCGCGCTCGTCGAGGCGAAGCTCAAGGAGCACCGCATCAAGCCCTACACGCACACGGTGCGCGAGGGCGAGACCGAGCAGCTCGGGCCGTTCGGCCTCGAGTTCGTCGCCGTGAACCACTCGATCCCGGACGCGCTGGCCGTCGCGATCCGCACGAAGGCCGGCATGGCGCTCGTGACGGGCGACTTCAAGATGGACCAGCTGCCGCTCGACGACCGCATCACCGACCTCCGCGCGTTCGCCCGCCTCGGCGAGGAGGGCGTGGATGCGTTCCTCGTCGACTCGACGAACGCCGACGTGCCGGGCTTCACCGCGCCCGAGCGGGGCATCGGCCCCGTGCTCGAGCAGGTCATCGCCGCGACCCAGGGCAAGGTCGTCGTGGCGTCGTTCTCGAGCCACGTGCACCGCGTGCAGCAGGTGCTCGACGCCGCCCACGCGCACGGCCGCCGCGTCGCGTTCATGGGGCGCTCGATGGTGCGCAACATGGGCATCGCCGCCGACCTCGGCTACCTCACGGTGCCCGAGGGCGTGCTCATCGACGCCAAGAAGGCGCACGACCTGCCCGAGTCGAAGATCGTCTTCATGTCGACGGGCTCGCAGGGCGAGCCCATGGCCGTGCTGTCGCGCATCGCGAACGGCGAGCACCAGATCGTGGTGGGGGAGCGCGACACCGTCATCCTCGCGTCGAGCCTCATCCCGGGCAACGAGAACGCCGTCTACCGCGTCATCAACGGCCTCATGAAGCTCGGCGCCAACGTGGTGCACAAGGGCAACGCCAAGGTGCACGTCTCGGGCCACGCCTCGGCCGGCGAGCTCCTGTACTGCTACAACATCCTCGGCCCGCGCAACGTCATCCCCGTGCACGGCGAGTTCCGCCACCTGCACGCGGCCGCGTCGCTCGCGCGCCAGACGGGCGTGCCGACCGAGCGTGCGTTCGTCGGCGAGAACGGCACCGTCTGGGACATGAAGGACGGCGACATCCGCGTCGCCGGCCAGGTCGAGATCGGCTTCGTCTACGTCGACGGCTCGTCGGTGGGTCGCCTCGACGACGCCGACCTCAAGGACCGCCGCACCCTCGCCGAGGAGGGCTTCATCTCGATCTTCGTCGCGATCGAGACCCAGACGGGCAAGTGCGTCGTCGGCCCCGAGATCCACGCGCGCGGCTTCGCCGAGGACGACTCGATCTTCGACGAGATCCGCCCGAAGATCGTGAAGGCGCTCGAGGAGGCCGCCGGCCAGGGCGTGCGCGACACGCACCAGTTCTCGCAGACCGTGCGCCGCACCGTCGGTCGCTGGGTGGGCACGCGCATCCGCCGCCGGCCGATGATCGTGCCCGTCGTCATCGAGGCCTGACCCGGCCGTGACCGAAGCGTGACCCGTTCTCGTCCGTACGGATGAGGCGGGCTCGCAGGGCGCGCCCATAGCCTCGCTCCTGGCCCGCCGAACGCGCGTGCCAGGAGCGAGGCGAGCATGAGCGCTGACGACGGTCGGATCGACGAGGCGGATGGGGCGACGACGCCCGAGGACCGGCCGCAGCACGCGGCCGACGATCGCCGGGCCGCCGCGGCCCAGCGCCGCCTCGAGGCCGCAGAGCGCAAGGCCTCGAAGCGGGCCGAGCGGCAGTCGCGCGGGCCGGGCGTGTGGCGCACGGTCGTGTGGCCCGTGCTGCGCCTCGCGGTCTTCGCCGTCATCGCCGTCGCGCTCGTGAAGGTCGCGTTCTTCCCCGACGCGTCGGCGTCGGAGGCGGGCGTCGACCTGCCGCCGACGGCGTCGATGGAGGAGCCGCTCGTCGCCGCCACCGTCGGCACGGTGCGCAACGACCTGTCGCTGACGGGCCAGGTGCTGCCCGACGACGCCGTGGCGGTGCGCTCGACGCAGACCGGCACGGTGTCGCGCATCCTCGCGTCGAACGGCCAGGGCGTCTCGGCGGGCAGCGAGCTGTACGTCGTGCGCGTCGAGACGCAGCCGACGCAGCCGAACGCCGACGGATCGCTGCCGGCCCCGACGGTGCGGCTCTTCACGATCACGTCGCCCGCGGCGGGCGTGCTGACGGGCTTCGAGGTGCTGCTGAACCAGGAGCTGCAGGTGGGCACCGAGACGGGCTCGGTCCAGCCGGCGACGTTCCACGTCGACGCGCCGCTCACGGCGCAGGAGCAGTACCGCCTCACGACGCAGCCGACCGAGGCGCAGGTGCAGATCCCCGGCGGCCCCGCGCCGTTCACGTGCACGGGCCTGCAGGTGCTGCAGCCGTCGACGGGCTCGGGCGGCGGCACGCCCGGCGGCGAGGGGTCGGCCGGCGTCTCGACGGCGACGGCACGCTGCCAGGTGCCCGCCGAGGTGCGCGTCTTCTCGGGCCTCGCGGCCGACGTGACGATCGCGGGCGGCGTCGCCGAGAACGTGCTCACGCTGCCGACGACCGCGGTGCTCGGCAGCGCCGACACCGGCCGCGTCGTGCGCATCGGCGCCGACGGCGCGCAGGAGGAGGTGCAGGTCGAGCTGGGCCTCACCGACGGCCAGGTCATCGAGATCCGCAGCGGCCTCGCCGACGGCGAGCAGGTCATGCAGTTCGTGCCGGGCGGCGAGCCGCTCGACGACCCGTGCGCCGACCCCATGTCGATGACGTACGACCCGATCGCGTGCGGCGAGGTCGTGCCGTGACGCTGCTGTCGCTCGAGGGCGTCACGCGCCACGTCGCCCTGCCCGACGCGCCGCCGCTGCAGATCCTGCGCGGCATCGACCTCGAGGTGGATGCGGGCGATCGCGTCTCGATCGTGGGCCGGTCGGGCTCGGGCAAGTCGACCCTGCTCAACATCCTCGGCCTGCTCGACCAGCCGACGACCGGCAGGATGCGCTTCGACGACGAGCCCGTGCTGCTCATGTCCGCGCGCCGTCGAGACCGGCTCCGGGCCCTCGCGGTCGGGTTCGTCTTCCAGCAGTTCCACCTCATCGAGGGGCTCACGGCGCTCGAGAACGTGCAGATGCCGCTGCTGTACGGCTCGGGCACGCACTTCTGGCGTCGCGATCGGCTCGCGCGCGACATGCTCGACCGCGTCTCGCTCGGCCACCGCGCCGACTCGCAGGTGACGACGCTGTCGGGCGGCGAGCAGCAGCGCGTCGCGATCGCTCGTGCGCTCGTGCGCTCGCCGCGCCTCATCCTCGCCGACGAGCCCACGGGCGCCCTCGACCTCGAGACGGGCGCCCAGATCATGGATCTGCTCGAGTCCGTGGCGCGCGACTCGCAGGCGGCGCTCGTCACGATCACGCACGACGTCAACGTCGCGGCGCGCGCCGAGCGCATGCACCGCCTCGATGCCGGCGTGCTGTCGCCGGCCGAGCAGGTCGCGGAGGTCGCCGCATGAGGGTGATCGCAGCGACGTTCGTCGAGGCGGTCGCGCAGCTGCGCATCCACCGCGTGCGCGTGATGCTGAGCCTCGTCGGCGTCGCCGTCGCGGTCGCGGCCCTCACGGCGTCGGTCGCGATGGGCGACATCGTGCGGCAGACGTCGATCGAGTCGATGGAGCAGTCGTCGGGACGTCCCGCGACGTTCGGCTTCTCGGCGTACTCGCTCGAGGGCGACCCGATCGACGCCGACGCGCTCGTCGAGGAGGCCGAGGCGATCGCCGAGCGGTACGACATCCGCTACATGAGCCCCGTGACGTACCTCGGCGGCTCCGTGCAGCTCGGCGACGTGCGCACCGACGCCCAGGTGATGGGCGTGGGCGTCGACTACCAGGCGATGCATCGCGTCGAGGTGACCGACGGGCGCTGGTTCGTCGAGTCGGACGCCGAGCGGCTCGCGCCACCCGTGGTCGTGAACCAGTACGTCATGGACATGCTCGGGTTCGCGTCGGCCGCGCAGCACCCGACGATCGCGTTGCCCGACGGGCGCACGGCGGTCGTCGTCGGCGTCATCGACAGCCCGATGTACCAGGGGTGGCCGTACCTGTGGGCGCTGCCGGACACGGCGGCGGCCATCTCGGGCGCCGACCCCGCGTACGCGCAGCCGACGATCGAGATGTGGGTGCCCGAGGAGTCGGCGGATGCCGTGCAGACGATGGTCACGCGCGACCTGCAGGGCGCCTTCCCCGACGCGCAGGTCGACTCGTACCGACAGGACTACGCGGCGTACTTCGACGAGGCGGGCGACCCGACGGCGTTCGTGCAGCAGATCCTGCTGGGCATCTCGGGCGTCGTGCTGCTGCTGGGCGCGCTGAGCCTCGTGAACATCGCGGTCATCACCGTGCGGCATCGCGTGCGCGAGCTCGGCATCCGCCGAGCGTTCGGCGCGAGCCTGTCGCGCGTGTTCGTCGGCGTCATGCTCGAGTCCGTCGTCGGCACCGTCGTGGCCGGCGTCGTCGGCATCATGGTCGTCGTCCTCGCGTACCGGCTGCTGCTCGTCGAGCAGGTCATCCCGCTCGGCCTGCCGGGCGACCTGCCCGCCTTCCCCGTGTGGGCGGCGATCGTGGGCCTCGCGGTCGCGACGGCCGTCGGCGCGATCGCCGGCATCATCCCGGCCGTCGTCGCCGTGCGGTCGAAGGTCATCGACGCCATCCGGTTCTGATGCGTCGCACGCGCCGTCTGCCGCGCCACGACCGGGGAGTCGTGGCGCGGCACGGTGCGCCTCACGGGCTGCGCGCCGCCTCGCGGCTACCGTGACGCCATGGCCACCACGAAGCCGACGCGCACGCCTGCCGCCAAGCGCGCGACCTCGAAGACGCAGTCCTCGAAGACGTCCTCGCGCAGCACGTCGTCGACGCGTGCGCAGACGAAGGTCCTGCCCGCCGCCGAGGAGCGCCCCGGAGCGCTCGCACGTGCCTGGATGGGGCTCGCGCACCTCACGGGCGGCGCCGCCCGCGTCTTCGGTCGCGAGTCGCTCGCGAAGGAGGAGCGCCGCGACGGCGTGCCGTTCCTGCTGACGCTGCTCGCGATCGCCGGCGGCGTCGTCGAGTGGATCCTGCCTGCCAACCCCGTCACGGGCGCGCTGAGCGACTACACGTTCGGCGGCCTGCTGGGGCAGGTCGCGCTCGCGCTGCCCGTCGTGCTGGCGCTGCTGGCGCTGTGGATGTTCCGCCACCCCGCGTCGGTCGCCGACAACGGCCGCGTCGGCGTGGGCCTCGTCATGCTGCTCGTGTCCGTCGCGACGCTGTGCCACGTCACGCTCGGCGCGCCGCAGGCGTCGGCGGGCCTGCCCGCGGTCTCGACGGCCGGCGGCATCCTCGGCTGGCTCGTCGCGACCCCGATCGCGGCGCTCATCCAGCTGCCCGGCGCCGGCGTCGTCGCGGCGCTGCTCATCGCCGTCTCGATCCTCGTCATCACGGCGACGCCGCCGAACCGCATCGTGCAGCGCGTCGGCGACCTGTACCGCTACCTGTTCGGCATGGACCCCGAGACGGAGGACGAGCGCGAGCGCCGCCGTGCCGAGCGCCTCGCGGCCCGCGCCGAGCGCGAGGGCGACACCGAGGAGGGCGGCGACGACGAGTCCCTGCCGTTCTGGCGCCGCAACGCGACGGGCCGCGAGGTCGACCCCGCGTACGACACCCCCGTCATGGTCGACCGTGGCACGGGCGAGCTCACGGGCCCCGCACCCATCGCCGCCTCCGACGACGCGACGAGCGTGCTCGAGCAGTGGGCCGACCAGGATGCGTACGAGACCGAGGTGCTCGGGCACCTCGAGCACGCCGAGGAGGCCGTGCGCCGCATCACGGCCGAGACGCCCGCGCTCGAGCCCGAGCCCGTCGAGCCCGAGGGCATGCAGCCCCTCGCCGGCCCGCCGACCGACCGCCCGTACCGCCTGCCGAGCATCCAGTCGCTCAACCAGGGCGAGCCCGGCAAGTCGCGCTCGCAGGCGAACGACGACATGGTCGCCGCCATCACGGGCGTGCTCGACAACTTCAAGGTCGACGCCCGCGTCACGGGCTTCTCGCGCGGTCCGACCGTCACGCGCTACGAGATCGAGGTCGGCCAGGGCGTCAAGGTCGAGCGCGTCACGGCGCTCTCGAACAACCTCGCCTACGCCGTCGCCTCGAACGAGGTGCGCATCCTCGCGCCCATCCCGGGCAAGTCGGCGATCGGCGTCGAGATCCCGAACCCCGACCGCGAGACCGTGAAGCTCGGCGACGTGCTGCGCTCGAAGCGCGCCACGACGTCGACGCACCCCATGACGATCGGCATCGGCAAGGACGTCGAGGGCGGGTTCGTCGTCGCGAACCTCGCGAAGATGCCCCACCTGCTCGTCGCCGGCTCGACCGGCTCGGGCAAGTCGTCGTTCGTGAACTCGATGATCACGTCGATCCTCATGCGCGCGAAGCCGTCGGAGGTGCGCATGGTGCTCGTCGACCCCAAGCGCGTCGAGCTCACCGCCTACCAGGGCGTGCCGCACCTCATCACGCCCATCATCACGAACCCCAAGAAGGCGGCGGAGGCGCTGCAGTGGGTCGTGAAGGAGATGGACATGCGGTACGACGACCTCGCGTCGTTCGGCTTCCGCCACATCGACGACTTCAACGCCGCCGTGCGCGAGGGATCGCTCGCGCTGCCGCCGGGCAGCGAGCGCGTGCTCAAGCCGTACCCGTACCTGCTCGTCGTCGTCGACGAGCTCGCCGACCTCATGATGGTCGCGCCGCGCGACGTCGAGGACTCGATCGTGCGCATCACGCAGCTCGCGCGCGCCGCCGGCATCCACCTCGTGCTCGCGACGCAGCGCCCCTCGGTCGACGTCGTCACGGGCCTCATCAAGGCGAACGTGCCGTCGCGCTTCGCGTTCGCGGTGTCGTCGGTCACCGACTCGCGCGTCATCCTCGACCAGCCGGGCGCCGACAAGCTCATCGGCCAGGGCGACGGCCTCTTCCTGCCGATGGGCGCGTCGAAGGCCATGCGCGTGCAGGGCGCGTGGGTCGACGAGGCCGAGATCGCGCGCGTCGTGCAGCACGTCACGGGCCAGGCGCAGCCGGAGTACCGCCAGGACGTCGAGGAGGTGGCGGCGAAGAAGGAGATCGACGCCGACATCGGCGACGACCTCGAGGACCTGTGCGCCGCCGCCGAGCTCGTCATCACGACGCAGTTCGGATCGACGTCGATGCTGCAGCGCAAGCTGCGCGTGGGCTTCGCGAAGGCCGGTCGACTCATGGACCTCATGGAGAGCCGCGAGATCGTCGGCCCCTCCGAGGGCTCGAAGGCGCGCGACGTGCTCGTGCCGCCGGACGGCCTCGCGGCGGTGCTGGCGTCGCTGCGCGGCGACGCGCCGCCCGCGCCGGCGCCGCAGCGCGACCTCGTCGCCGAGGCCGAGGCGGAGGCGAACCGCGGGCTCGAGGTCGTCGAGGCCGACGGCGACGAGTCCGAGGACGCGTGGGGCCTCACGGGTCGCGACTGACGTCCTCCGCGCGGAGGTAGCCTGGACGCATGAGCATCCTGAGCCCCTGGCGCGGACGCGTGTGGGCTCGCGGCGAGACGCCGGCGTCGGTCGCGAGCGTGCCGAACCTCATCTCGGTCGTGCGCGTCGTGCTCACGCCCGTCTTCGTGTGGCTCGCGCTCCTCGGCGCCGACGACGTCGCGGTGCGCACCGTCGCGGCCGTGCTCTTCATCGTGCTCATCGCGACCGACTTCGTCGACGGGCACATCGCGCGCAGCCGCAACCTCGTCACCGACTTCGGCAAGCTCTTCGACCCCATCGCCGACAAGGCGATCACGGGCTCGGGCTTCGTCGTGCTGTCGATCCTCGGCGAGCTGCCGTGGTGGATCACGATCCTCGTGCTCGTGCGCGAGATCGGCATCACGGTGCACCGGCTCGCGATCGCGAGCGACGTCGTCATCCCGGCGACGTGGCCAGGCAAGGCGAAGACGTGGGCGCAGGCCATCGCGCTGTCGGCGGCGCTGCTGCCGCTCTCGCTGTGGCTCGGCGAGGGCGCGGCTGGCATCGTGCACGTCGTCACGATGACGATCGCCGTCATCCTCACGATCGTCTCGGGGCTCGAGTACCTCTGGCACGTGCGGCCGCGCCGCCGATGACGGCCGCCGACGTCGTGCGCCTCGCTCGCGAGGCGGGTGCGACGATCGCGGTCGCCGAGTCGCTCACGGGCGGCGCGCTCGCGAGCGCCATCGTCGACGTGCCGGGCGCCTCCGCCGTGCTGCGCCTCGGCGTCGTCGCGTACGACACGGCCATGAAGGCGGCGGTGCTGGGCGTCGACGCCGAGCTGCTCGCGCAGCGCGGCGCCGTCGACGGCGACGTCGCGGCGCAGATGGCAGCGGGTGCTCGCCTGCTCGCCGACGTCGCCGGCCCCGCGACGGTCGGCGTCGCGACGACGGGCGTCGCAGGTCCCGAGCCGCAGGACGGGCACGCGGTGGGGGAGGTGCACGTCGGCGTCGCGACCGCCGCGGGCGCCCGCTCGATCCGCCTCGACCTCGCGGGCGACCGCGCCGCGATCCGTGCCGCGACCGTCGCGGCGGCGCTCGACGCGCTCGTCGCGGAGCTCGCCGCGCATCCGCCCACGATCACAGCCCATCCATAGGCGGGTCGGGGTCCGAACCGGAATACGAGATGTGACACTGACGTTGTCAGATCTTGGCGGGGCGACAGCGGTAGGCTGGTCGTCCGCCGAGGGTGAAGGGGGATCCCATGGTGTTGCTGAGACAGGAGCTGGGCGACGTGCTGCGCGACGTTCGCCTGCAGCAGGGGCGCACGCTGCGCCAGGTCGCGTCGCGTGCTTCGGTCGCGCTCGGCTACCTCTCCGAGGTGGAGCGAGGCCAGAAGGAGGCGTCGAGCGAGATCCTCGCCGCCGTCGCAGAGGCGCTCGAGGTGCCGCTGTCGAGCATCCTGCGAGAGGTGGGTGACCGTCTCGCCGTGATGGAGGGCATCGAGGTGCCCGCGCTCGACCCCGCGCTGCAGCGCATCCCGGATGCCGTGCCCGACGAGCTCGTCCGCGAGCTGTCGTCGTTCGCCGGCTGACGCGCGCGTCGACCAGACCAGACCTTCGAGGAGGGGCCGCAGACGCGGCCCCTCTTCGCCTATCGTGAGGGACCATGCGCACGAGCGAGCTCCAGCGAGCGGTCGACGACGAGTTCGGTCGGCTCGGCGCCGTGCTGCTCGCCGACCAGGTGCTGCCCGGCCTCGACGGCCGCACGGGCCAGCAGGCGCTCGCCGACGGCGTCGCGCCGCGCGACGTGTGGCTCGCGCTGTGCGAGGCGCAGGAGGTGCCCGCGTCGCGCAGGCACGGCGCCGGTCGCCGCGCGCCGCTGCGCTGACGCGCGCACTCCGCTCGGCGCGACACGCCGCCTCCGCGTTCGAAGATTCGTTCGAACCCGTCGTACGCTGATCCCGCAGCGTTCCACAGCCCGGCGCTCTGCACAGGTGGAGCCCCGGTCGACCTCGTGTCGGCGGTCCCACCTAGCGTGATCCGGGTCAAGGAACGCCGCCGGTCACCCCGGTGGCTGCGCCCGGCCGAGCATCGGCTGCCTGTGGGCGAGCGGACACGACGAAAGGGTTCAAGGATGCCTACGCAAGCAGATCGCGAGAAGTCGCTGGAGGCGGCGCTCGCCCAGATCGACAAGCAGTTCGGCAAGGGCACGGTCATGCGCCTCGGCAGCGACGAGCGCGCACCCGTCGAGGTGATCCAGACGGGCTCGATCGCCCTCGACGTCGCGCTCGGCATCGGCGGACTCCCGCGTGGCCGCATCATCGAGATCTACGGCCCCGAGTCCTCGGGCAAGACCACGCTCACGCTCCACGCCATCGCCAACGCGCAGCGCAACGGCGGCATCGCGGCGTTCATCGACGCCGAGCACGCGCTCGACCCCGAGTACGCGAAGAAGCTCGGCGTCGACATCGACGCGCTCCTCGTCTCGCAGCCCGACACGGGCGAGCAGGCGCTCGAGATCGCCGACATGCTCGTGCGCTCGGGCTCGATCGACCTCGTCGTCATCGACTCCGTCGCGGCGCTCGTGCCGCGCGCCGAGATCGAGGGCGAGATGGGCGACAGCCACGTCGGCCTGCAGGCCCGCCTCATGTCGCAGGCGCTCCGCAAGCTCACGGGTGGCCTGAACCAGACGCAGACGACGATGATCTTCATCAACCAGCTGCGCGAGAAGATCGGCGTGTTCTTCGGCAGCCCCGAGACGACCGCCGGCGGCAAGGCGCTCAAGTTCTACGCCTCGGTGCGCCTCGACATCCGTCGCATCGAGACGCTCAAGGACGGCACCGACGCGGTCGGCAACCGCACGCGCGTCAAGGTCGTGAAGAACAAGATGGCGCCGCCCTTCAAGCAGGCGGAGTTCGACATCCTCTACGGCGTCGGCATCTCGCGCGAGGGCAGCCTCATCGACTTCGGCGTCGACCACGGCATCGTGAAGAAGTCGGGCGCCTGGTACACGTACGACGGCGACCAGCTGGGTCAGGGCAAGGAGAAGGCGCGCGAGTTCCTGCGCACCAACCCTGACATCGCCGCCGAGATCGAGACGAAGATCCTCACGAAGCTCGGCGTCGGCAAGGCTGGCGCTGCGCCCGTCGAGTCGCTCGACGAGCGTCGCGCGGAGCGCATGGGCGCATGAGGGTCGTCGACCTCGCCGAGGTGCGCGCCGCGAAGGCGCGCGCCTCGGACGAGGCGCTCGACGTCGCGCGACGCGCGCTCGGTCGTCGTGCGCTGAGCCGTGCCGAGGTCGCGAAGCGCCTCGACGAGCACGGCGTCGAGCCCGAGGATCGCGACGCCGCGCTCGAGCGTCTCGAGCAGGAGGGTGCGATCGACGATCGTGCCCTCGCGGAGTCCGTCGCCGAGCGCGTGCGCAGTCGCCGCAAGGCGGGCGCCCGCGTCGTCGAGCAGGAGCTCGCGCGTCGCGGCATCGACCAGGAGCATCGCGCTGCGCCGCCCTCCGACGACGACGAGCTCGAGCGCGCCCTCGCGCTCGCCGAGCAGCGACTGCGCCGCGGACCGATCGACGAGGTCGCCGAGCGCCGCGTCGCCGGCATGCTCGCTCGTCGAGGCTTCTCGTCGGGCATCTGCAGGCGCGCGATCGAGCAGGCGCGCGAGCGCCTCGGCGAGTCCGGGGCATGCTGAGCGCAGATTCAGCGCACGTTCACCGACGGCCCCCGTGTCGAGGGCTATGGTGACCCCATGAAGACCTCGCGCCTCCTTGCGCTGCCCGCGATCGCTGCGGCAGCTGTGCTCACGATGACCGGCTGCTTCCAGCTGCCCGGCGCCCCCACGTCCCCGGGCACCACGACCCCCGCCGACGGCGGCAGCGGCGACGGCGCGTCGACCGAGCTCGCCGGCACGAGCTGGAGCGGCGGCGACGGCGGCAACACCATGTCCTTCACGCTCAACGCCGACGGCTCGATCGACTTCTCGGAGTGGAACGACCAGGGCGGCTTCGACGTCCCCGAGGACACGTGGGTCGTGTCGGGCTCCGACGTGACGCTCACGATCACGACGAACGAGGGCAACCTCGTCTACACCGGCCCCGCCGCCACCGGCTCGATGAGCCTCACGGGCTCGGGCACGGCCGCCGGCCAGACGCTCAGCATCACGCAGGGCTGACCCCCTTCCAGATCCATCCCCACGAGGGCGGCGGGCGAGAGCCCCGTCGCCCTCGTGGCATGTCGCGTGCGGTCAGGTGACATCCACGCGGCATGCAGGAGCCGAGGGGAGCGCAAGCGTACGCTCGAGGCATGAAGCTCCCTCGCATCGCAGGCGTCGCAGCACTCGGCGCAGCGGCGATCCTCACGCTCGCCGGCTGCATCCAGCTGCCCTCCATCCCGCAGGCTCCCACCACGACGCAGCCCACCACGACCGACCCCGGCACGACGGCGCCGGCGACGTCGGCACCTGCGACCGACGCGGGCGACGCGCTCGTCGACACGCAGTGGACCGGCAGCGTCTCGGGCGTCGACGCGGGCATCGACCTCGTCTTCACGTTCGAGGCCGACGGCACCCTCTACATCACGCAGTGGAACGACCTCACGAACGTGCCGTTCGACTCCCCGAGCGACACGTGGTCGGTCGCGGGCGGCACGCTCGAGATCACGCTGTCGCAGATCGAGGACATCGACCGCATCGACCTCACGGGCGCCTACTCGGGCGGCGGCTCGCTCTCGCTGACGGGCGTCGACGGCAACGGCGCGTCGGGCTACACGGCGACCTTCACGCAGGGCTGACCGACTGCGAGACCACGAGGGGGACGGCACGGGTGCCGTCCCCCTTCGTCGTACCCTGGAGGGCATGACCAGGACGTTCGAGGTGCGCACCTTCGGCTGTCAGATGAACGTGCACGACTCCGAGCGCCTGCGCGGCTCGCTGCTCGACGCCGGCTACGCCGAGGCCGACGGCGCCGAGGCAGACCTCATCGTCATCAACACGTGCGCCGTGCGCGAGAACGCCGACACGCGCCTCTACGGCACGCTCGGCCAGCTCGCGAAGACGAAGCGCGAGCGCGACGGCTTCCAGATCGCCGTCGGCGGCTGCCTGGCGCAGAAGGATCGCGGCACGATCCTCGACAAGGCGCCGTGGGTCGACGTCGTGTTCGGCACCCACAACCTCGGCTCGCTGCCGACCCTGCTCGATCGCGCGCGCCACAACGACGAGGCGCAGATCGAGATCCTCGAGTCGCTCGAGACGTTCCCGTCGACGCTGCCCACGAAGCGCGAGTCGACGTACTCGGGCTGGGTGTCGATCTCGGTCGGCTGCAACAACACGTGCACGTTCTGCATCGTGCCGTCGCTGCGCGGCAAGGAGCGCGACCGCAGGCCCGGCGAGATCCTCGCCGAGCTCGAGGCGCTCGCTGCCGAGGGCGTCGTGGAGGTCACGCTGCTGGGCCAGAACGTGAACTCGTACGGCGTCGAGTTCGGCGATCGGCTCGCGTTCGGCAAGCTGCTGCGCGCTGCCGGCGAGATCGACGGCCTCGAGCGCATCCGCTTCACGAGCCCGCACCCCGCCGCCTTCACCGACGACGTCATCGACGCGATGGCCGAGACCGAGGCCGTCATGCCGCAGCTGCACATGCCGCTGCAGTCGGGCTCCGACCGCATCCTGAAGGCCATGCGTCGCTCGTACCGGTCGGCGCGGTTCCTCGGCATCCTCGACCGCGTGCGCGACCGCATCCCCGACGCGGCGATCACGACCGACATCATCGTCGGCTTCCCCGGCGAGACCGACGAGGACTTCGAGGACACGCTGCGCGTCGTCGAGCAGTCGCGCTTCGCGTCGGCGTTCACGTTCCAGTACTCGATCCGCCCGGGCACGCCGGCCGCGACCATGCCCGACCAGGTGCCGAAGGCCGTCGTGCAGGAGCGCTACGAGCGTCTCACGGCGCTGCAGGACCACATCAGCGCCGAGGAGAACCAGCGACAGGTCGGCCGCGTCGTCGACGTGCTCGTCGCCGCGGGCGAGGGCCGCAAGGATGCCGAGACGCACCGCATCTCCGGTCGAGCGCCCGACAACCGCCTCGTGCACCTCGTGCCCGGCGATCACGCGCTGCGCCCCGGCGACGTCGCGACGGTCGAGATCACGCGCGCCGCACCGTTCTTCCTCGAGGCCGACGCCGGCCCCGTCGCCGTGCGCCGCACGCGCGGGGGCGACGCGTGGGATCTCGCGCAGGCCGACTCGTGCGGCGTGCCCGTGCGCGCAGGCACGCCGCTGGGCGCACAGCCCGTCGGGCCCGTGCCCGTGAGCCTCGGCATGCCCACGTTGCGCGTCTGATGCTCGCGGTCGTCGGAGCGACGGGCACCGGCAAGTCGCAGCTCGCGCTCGACGTCGCCGCGGCGCTCGCCGAGCGCGGTCGTGCCGCCGAGGTCGTGAACGCGGATGCGATGCAGCTGTACCGCGGCATGGACGTGGGCACGGCGAAGCTGTCGCTCGACGAGCGGCAGGGCGTGCCGCACCACCTCATGGACGCGCTCGACGTCACGGCCGAGGCGAGCGTCGCCTGGTACCAGCCGCGGGCGCGCGAGGTGGTCGCGGCGATCGAGGCGCGCGGCGCCGTGCCGATCCTCGTGGGCGGCAGCGGGCTGTACGCGTCGAGCGTGCTGGGGCCGCTCGACTTCCCCGGCACCGACGTCGCGCTGCGCCAGCAGCTCGAGGGCGACCTCGAGCGCGACGGCGCCGCGGCGATGCACGCGCGGCTCGCGGCGGTCGACGCGCGCGCCGCCGAGGCGATCGGCCCGCACAACGGCCGCAGGCTCGTGCGCGCGCTCGAGGTCGTGACCTCGACGGGGGAGCCGTTCCCCGTGGGCCTGCCCGACGTGCTGCCCGGCACGACGATCGTGCACGTGCGCCGCGAGCGCTCTGCGCTCGTCGAGGCCCTCGACGCCCGCGTGGAGCGGATGTGGGCGCAGGGCATGCTCGACGAGGTGCGCACGCTCGTCGACGCCGGCCTCGAGCGCGGCACGACGGCGCGGGCGGCGATCGGCTACCGGCAGGCGCTCGACCAGCTGCACGGCACGATCGACGAGGCCGAGGCCATCGCGCGCACGCAGCACCTCACGCGGCGGTACGCGCGCAGGCAGGTGTCGTGGTTCCAGCGCTACCCGGCGCTCGACGTCGACGGCCCCGTCGGCGCCGAGGGCATCGCCGAGCGGCTGCTGCAGAGCCCGTAGGCTCGTCGTCGTGGTGGCGTTCGCGAAGGGACAGGGCACGGGCAACGACTTCGTGCTGCTCGTCGACCCGGCAGGCGAGCTCTCGCCGACGCCCGAGCAGGTGGTGGCGCTGTGCGACCGCCGCTTCGGCATCGGCGGCGACGGCCTCATCGTCGCGACGCGCACCGAGGCGATGCCCGAGCACGAGCGCGCGCTCGGCGGCGGCGCCGAGTGGTTCATGGACTACCGCAACGCCGACGGCAGCGTCGCCGAGATGTGCGGCAACGGCATCCGCGTCTTCGCCCGCCTGCTCGAGCAGGAGGGCCTCGCCGACGTGACGGATCTGCAGGTCGGCACGCGCGCGGGCATCAAGCACGTGCGCGCCGTCGACGGCGGATTCTCGGCCGACCTCGGTGCCGTGCGCCTCGAGGACGGCGAGCCGCTCGTGCGCGCCGCGGGTCTGCCCGTCGCGCGCCCCGGCCAGCGCGTCGACGTCGGCAACCCGCACGTCGTCGTCGCGATCGCCGACGACGCCGAGCTCGCGGCGCTCGACCTGCACACGGCGCCCGAGCTCGAGCCCGCGACGCCCGGCGGCGTCAACGTCGAGCTCGTCGTGCCGCAGGGCATCGCGGGCGACGAGGGCCGCATCCGCATGCGCGTGCACGAGCGCGGCTCGGGCGAGACGCTCTCGTGCGGCACCGGCGCGGTCGCGGCGGCGTTCGCGACGCGGCACTGGGCGGGCGGCGCGCCGAACCGCTGGCGCGTCGAGGTGCCGGGCGGGGTCGTGCACGTCGACGTCGACCAGCAGGCCGACGGCGAGCACGCGTGGCTCACGGGCCCCGCCGAGATCGTCTACCGCGGCGAGACCGCGATCCTCTGAGGGCGCGGGGGCTCAGCCCTCGACGCGCTCCACGCGCAGGATGCGGAACGTCTTCTTCGACGTCCAGCGCTCGGCCGCGAGCCCATCCTGCTCGTCGAGCCAGCGCAGCAGCGAGTCGGAGCCGAGGTGCTTCTGCACGACGAGCCACGCCTCGCCGCCGACCACGAGCCGCGGCAGCCACTCGAGCAGCAGCGCGTGCAGCTGCTGCTTGCCGATGCGGATGGGCGGGTTCGACCAGATCCCCTGGAAGCGAACATCGGGCATCTCGCCCGGCAGCGCCGCCGTCACGTTTGCTACGCTGACACGCTCGGCGTTGCGCCGGACGAGGTCCACCGCCCTCGGATTCACATCCACCGCCCACACCCGCGCCTCCGGTGCGCGGAGCGCGAGCGACAGGGCGACCGGGCCCCAGCCGGTGCCGAGGTCGAGCAGGTCGCCGGTCCGCGGCGGCTCCGGGGTCTCGTCGAGCAGCACGCTCGTGCCGACGTCGAGGCCGTCGCCCGAGAACACCCCGGGCGCCGTGAGCAGCGAGCGCTCGTGGCCGGCGAGCGTCGCGCGCACCTCGCGCGTGGGAGCGTCGCCGGAGGCGGCGGAGAAGTAGTGGTCGGTCACGCACCGACCGTAGTGGAGGGAAGAGCATGGCGGACGGCACCTCGCGCGTGGACCGCATCCTCGAGTGGGCGGATCCGGGCGACGAGCGGCTGCTCGACCAGTCGGCCCAGGCGCTCGGCGCCGATGCGACCGACGGCGACTTCGACGGCGAGCAGCTCGATCGCGCCGATCGCGCGGCGCTGCGCCGCGTCGGCGGCCTGCGCACGGAGCTCGAGGACGTCACCGAGGTCGAGTACCGCCAGCTGCGCCTCGAGAACGTCGTGCTCGTGGGCGTGCACGCCGGCGGGGTCGTCGACGCCGAGAACTCGATGCGCGAGCTCGCGGCCCTCGCGGAGACCGCCGGCGCGCTCGTGCTCGACGGCGTGCTGCAGCGGCGCCCGACGCCCGACCCGGCGACGTACGTCGGCCGCGGCAAGGCGCAGGAGCTCGCCGAGCTCGTCAAGGAGACCGGCGCCGACACCGTCATCGCCGACACCGAGCTCGCACCGAGCCAGCGGCGTGCGCTCGAGGACGTCGTGAAGGTCAAGGTCATCGACCGCACCGCCGTCATCCTCGACATCTTCAGCCAGCACGCGAAGAGCCGCGAGGGCAAGGCGCAGGTCGAGCTCGCGCAGCTCGAGTACCTGCTGCCGCGCCTGCGCGGCTGGGGCGAGTCGATGTCGCGCCAGGCCGGTGGACAGGTCGGCGGCCAGGGCGCCGGCATGGGCTCGCGCGGACCCGGTGAGACGAAGATCGAGCTCGACCGTCGGCGCATCCGCAATCGCATGGCGAGGCTGCGCACGCAGATCAAGGGCTTCGCGCCCGCGCGTCAGGCGAAGCGCGCCAACCGCGACCGCTTCGAGGTGCCGTCGGTCGCGATCGCCGGCTACACGAACGCCGGCAAGTCGAGCCTGCTCAACCGCCTCACGAACGCGGGCGTGCTCGTCGAGAACGCCCTGTTCGCGACGCTGGATGCGACGGTGCGCCGCACCGAGACGCCCGACGGACGCCTCTACACGCTCGCCGACACCGTCGGCTTCGTGCGCAACCTGCCGCACCAGCTCGTCGAGGCGTTCCGCTCGACGCTCGAGGAGGTCGGCGAGTCCGACGTCATCGTGCACGTCGTCGACGCGAGCCACCCCGACCCCGCCGCGCAGCTCGCGACCGTGCGGGAGGTCATCGGCGAGACCGGTGCGCGCGACATCCCCGAGATCGTCGCGTTCAACAAGGCCGACCTCGTCTCCGACGACGACCTGCTCGTGCTGCGCGGCCTCGTGCCGACGGCGGTGTTCGTGTCGGCGCGTACGGGCATGGGCGTCGACGAGCTGCGCGAGCGCATCGCCGAGCTGCTGCCGCGGCCCACGGTCGCGATGGCGCTGCTCGTGCCGTTCGACCGCGGCGACGTCGTCTCGCGACTGCACGACCGCTTCACGGTCGAGCGCGAGACGTACGAGGCGACCGGCACGCGCGTCGACGTGCTCGTGACCGAGGATGCCGTGGACGGGCTCGAGGAGTTCCGCGTCGTCGTGTGACGCCCCGCGTCGTCGTGCGACGCCCCGCGACGCCCGCCCCTTCTGCTCGAGGGGCGGGCGTCGCTACGTTCGCCTGCGATGTCGCACTGTCTCCCGTTCTCCTTCGAGCTGTTCCCGCCGCGCGACGCGTCGGCGACGGACACGCTCGACGACTCGCTCGCGCGCCTCGTCGCCGCAGGCCCGTCGTTCGTCTCGGTGACGTACGGCGCCAGCGGCTCGACGCGCGACGGCTCCCTCGCGGTGCTGCGCCAGCTGCTCGCCGCCGACGCCCGCCCCATGGCGCACCTCACGTGCGTCGGCCTCACGGTGCGCGAGGCGAGCGTGCTCGTGCGCGACTTCCTCGACGCGGGCATCACGCGCTTCCTCGCGCTCCGCGGCGACCCGCCCGTCGACGGGGCGCCGCTCGGCGACCTCGGCTCGGCGAGCGAGCTCGTGCAGCTCATCCAGCGCGTCGAGGCCGAGCGCGCACCGTACCGCGAGATCGGTCGCGAGGGCCGCAGCGTCGTCGCCGAGCGGCCGCGCGCGGTCGAGGTGGCCGTCGCGGCCTTCCCCAACGGCCACCCCGGCTCGGGTGCGGGCTCGGCGCGCCACGACGTGGATGCGCTGCTCGCCAAGCAGGCGGCGGGCGCGACGTTGGCGATCACGCAGCTGTTCTTCGACCCGTACGACTACGAGCGGTTCGTCGACCTCGCGCGCTCGCGCGGCATCACGATCCCGATCGTGCCGGGCATCATCATCCCCGACTCCGCGCGCCGCCTCGTGCGCGCGGCCGAGCTCGCGAACGAGCGGCCGCCGGCCGCCCTGCTCGCGGCGCTCGACGGCGCCTCGCCGGAGGACGCCGAGCGCATCGGCATCGATGCGACCGTCGCGCTCGTCGACGAGCTGCGACACCTCGCACCGAGCGTCCACCTGTACACCTTCAACCGCCATCGCGCCGCGCTCGAGGTGCTGCGCGGCGTCGGCTCGATCGCTGGAGCATCCGCATGACCCTTCCCGCAGCCACGATCCTCGGCTACCCCCGCATCGGCCGCGACCGCGACCTCAAGCGCGCGCTCGAGCAGCATTGGCGCGGCGCGATCGACGATGCCGCGTTCCACGAGCGCGCGCACGAGATCCGCGTCGCCGACGCGCGCCGCCTCGTCGACCTCGGCCTCGTCGGCGACGCCGCCGTGCCCGGCGAGTGGGCGCACTACGACCACGTGCTCGACGCCGCCATCACCCTCGGCGCCGTGCCGCCGCGCCTGCGCGACGTCGTGCCCGCCGGCCCCGTGTCGCTCGCGCACGAGTGGCTGCTCGCACGCGGCGAGGGCGACGTGCCGCCGCTCGAGATGACGAAGTGGCTCGACTCGAACTACCACTACCTCGTGCCCGAGCTCGACGCCGCGTCGACGTTCGCGCTGCAGGACCGCCGCATCGTCGAGCGCTTCGCCGCCGTGCGCGACGCCGGCGTCGTCACGCGCCCCTCGATCGTCGGACCCGCGACGCTGCTGACGCTCGCGACGGGCGGCGGCGTGCGCCCCATCGAGCTCGTCGACCGCCTCGTGCCCGCCTACCGCGCCCTCGCGGAGGCGCTCGCCGAGGCCGGCGCGCCCTGGCTGCAGATCGACGAGCCCGCGCTCGTCGGCGACTGGGGCCACGTCTCGCGCGCCGAGGTCGAGGCCGCCGTGCGCGCGGGGCTCGAGGCCGTGCGCGGCACGGGGGTGCGCATCCTGCTCGCCGTGCCGAACGGCGACGCCTCGGGCCGCGTCGAGGCGCTCGCGCCGCTCGCCGACGCCGTGGCCGTGGACCTCGTGCGCGGCTCGGTGCCCGCGATCGGCGGCACGGTCGTCGCGGGCGTCGTCGGTGGCCGCAACGTGTGGCGCACCGACCTCGACGCCGCACTCGAGACGCTGCGCGGCATCGACGCGCACGTCGTGGTCGGCACGTCGACGTCGCTGCTCCACGTGCCGCACGACGTCGACCGCGAGACGACGCTCTCGGACGAGCTGCGCTCATGGCTCGCGTTCGCCGACCAGAAGGTCGCCGAGGTCGTGACGCTCGCCTCGGCGCTCTCGGGTGCCGACGAGTCGGCGGCGCTCGGCCGGGCTCGGGATGCGCTCGCCGCCCGCCGCGTCGCCCCCGGCGTCGCCGACGGCGTGGTGCGCGATCGCGTCGCCGCCGCGTCGGCGGGCGACGCCGAGCGCGTCGCCTACGACGAGCGCGTCGCGGCGCAGGCCGACATCGTGCTGCCCGCGCTGCCCACGACGACGATCGGATCCTTCCCGCAGACGGGCGACATCCGCCGCGCCCGCGCCGCCCACGCGAGGGGCGAGCTCGACGACGCCGGCTACCGCGCCGCGATGGAGGCCGAGATCCGCGACGTCGTCGCGCTGCAGGAGCGCCTGGGCCTCGACGTGCTCGTGCACGGCGAGCCCGAGCGCAACGACATGGTGCAGTACTTCGCCGAGTCGCTCGACGGCTTCGCGGCGACGGCGCACGGCTGGGTGCAGTCGTACGGCTCGCGCTGCACCCGCCCCTCGATCCTCTGGGGCGACGTCGCGCGCCCCGCGCCCATCACGGTGCCGTGGACCGCCTACGCGCAGTCGCTCACGGCCAAGCCGGTCAAGGGCATGCTCACGGGCCCCGTCACGATCCTCGCCTGGTCGTTCGTGCGCGACGACCAGCCGCTCGCCGACACCGCCGCGCAGGTCGCGTTCGCGCTGCGCGACGAGGTGACCGACCTCGAGGCGGCGGGCACGCGCATCGTGCAGGTCGACGAGCCGGCGCTGCGCGAGCTGCTGCCGCTCGAGGAGCACCGCCGCGCCGACTACCTCGACTGGTCGGTGCGCGCCTTCCGCATCGCCACGGGAGGGGCGGCGCCGGGCACGCAGGTGCACACGCACCTCTGCTACTCGGAGTTCGGCTCGATCATCGACGCGATCGACGGGCTCGACGCCGACGTCACGAGCATCGAGGCCGCGCGCAGCCGCATGGAGATCGTCGACGACATCGCCGGCCACGGCTACCCGCGCGGCATCGGGCCCGGCGTGTGGGACATCCACTCGCCGCGCGTGCCCGGCGCCGACGAGCTCGACGAGCTGCTCGCGACGGCCACGGCGGGCATCCCCGCGGGGCGGCTGTGGGTCAACCCCGACTGCGGGCTCAAGACCCGCGGCTACGCCGAGACGGAGGCGTCGCTCGAGCGCCTCGTCGCCGCGGCGGAGCGGGCGCGCGAGCGGATCGGCGCGACCGTCTGAGCGCAGGCGCATGCACGACGAGAGGCCGGCTGGGGATCCCCAGCCGGCCTCCGTCGCGTGCGCGAGGTCAGACGGACCGCAGCACCGCGACGACGCGACCCAGCACGACGGCGTCGTCGCCGAGGATGGGCTCGAAGGCGGAGTTGCGGGGGAGCAGCCACGTGTGGCCGTCGCGCTGGCGGAAGACCTTGACGGTGGCCTCCTCGTCGAGCATCGCCGCGACGATGTCGCCGTTCTCGGCGGTCTGCTGCTGCTTGACGACGACCCAGTCGCCGTCGCAGATCGCGGCGTCGATCATCGACTCGCCGACGACCTTGAGCATGAAGAGGTCGTCGCCGCCTCCGACGAGCGAGCGGGGGAGGGGGAAGACCTCCTCGACCTGCTGCTCTGCCGTGATGGGCACGCCGGCCGCGATGCGGCCGACGAGCGGCACGAACGCCGTGGCGTCGGCACCGGCGCCGTCGGCGGAGTCGTCGGACTCGACGAGCACCTCGATGGCGCGGGGACGAGCGGGGTCGCGGCGGATGGCGCCCGCGAGCTCGAGCTGGCCGAGCTGGTGCGTGACGCTCGAGAGCGACGAGAGGCCCACGGCGTCGCCGATCTCGCGGTAGCTCGGCGGGTAGCCGCGCTGCTTGACGGACTGCTGGATGCAGCGCAGGATCGCCTCCTGCTTCTCGGTGAGCTGCCGCTGTGCCATGGTCCGTCGTCCTCTCCGCGCGACCGTGTCGGTGGTCGCCGATTGACTCGTCCTCGTTCGAGAACAGCCTGTGCCTCGTTCGAAAGCGTATCCGACGGAATGTTCGAAAGGGTACGGATGTTCGAGCGTGTCGCCCAGGAATCCGGCGGAATCCGAGTCTTGACGAACGGATGATCCGAAGGTACGTTCGAATCATGGAACGCGGGTGCAGCGCTCCCGGCCGAGCGCCGCACCCGCGATCCGATCCAGACGAGGAGCACACCATGACCGCGATCGCCATCCAGGCCCCCCAGCTGCGCATCACCGCGCGTGGTCGCCGCGCGCTCGCCATCGTCGTCGCCGCACCCGTGCTGGTGCTCGCGGCGCTCGGTGCGCTGCAGGCCACCACGGCCACGGCAGGCCTCGAGGCCTCGACCGTCGTGCACGAGTCGATCGTCGTGCAGCCGGGCGAGACGCTGTGGTCGATCGCCTCGGCCGTCGCCCCCGACGCCGACCCGCGCGAGGTCATCGCCGACATCCAGAGCCTCAACGACATCGGCGGCGCGATCCAGCCCGGTCAGCAGCTGGCGATCCCGGCTGAGTACACGCGCTAGCAGCGCACCGCAGGCCGCGATCTCGGCGCCCCATCCCGTGCAGGGGATGGGGCGCCGTCGCGTTCGGGCAGCGCGCTGCGGCGCTTGCCGCCTGTCCGTCGCGGCACGTGCCCGCGCCTAGGCTGGTCGGGTGGCATCGCTCGACGACCTCCCGCTCCGCGACGACCTCGTCGGCCGCGTGCCCTACGGGGCGCCGCAGCTCGACGTGCCCGTGCGGCTCAACGTCAACGAGAACGCGTTCCCCATCGCCGACGTCGTGATCGCCGACGTCGTGGCGTCGGTGCGCGAGGCGATCGCAGGCGTGCATCGCTACCCGGACCGGGAGTTCACCGAGCTGCGCGAGGCGTTCGCCGGCTACCTGGGCCACGGCCTGACGGCCGAGTCCATCTGGGCGGCGAACGGCTCGAACGAGGTGCTGCAGCACGTGCTGCAGGCGTTCGGCGGCCCCGGCCGCTCGCTGCTGTCGTTCGCGCCGACCTACTCGATGTACCCGCTGCTGGCGCAGGGCGTGGGCGCGACGTACGTCGCCGAGCCGCGCGCCGACGACTTCACGCTCGACGCCGCGACGGTCGTCGCCGCGATCGAGCGGCACGACCCCGACATCGTGTTCCTCTGCGCGCCCAACAACCCCACGGGCACGGCGCTGTCGCTCGACGTCATCGAGGCGGCGTGCGAGGCCGCGCGCGGCATGGTGCTCGTCGACGAGGCCTACGCGGAGTTCGCGCACGACCGCGCGCAGACCGCGCTCGCGCTGCTGCCGCGCTTCGAGCGCCTCATCGTGTCCCGCACGATGAGCAAGGCGTTCGCGTACGCGGGCGTGCGCGTGGGCTACCTGGCCGCCGACCCGGCGGTCGTCGACGCGCTGCGCCTCGTGCGCCTGCCGTACCACCTGTCGGCGCTGACGCAGGCGGCTGCCCTCGCGGCGCTGCGTCACGCCCCGACGATGCTCGCCCGCGTCGACGAGCTGCGCGTGCAGCGCGACCGCATCGTCGCCGAGCTCGCCGCGATGGGCTTCGAGCCGTACGCGTCGGATGCGAACTTCGTGCTGTTCGGCGGGCTCGCCGACCCGCACGCCGCGTTCGACGGGATGCTCGCCGACGGCGTGCTCATCCGCGACGTCGGCATCCCGCACACGCTGCGCGTCACGGCGGGCACGCCCGCCGAGACCGACGCGTTCCTGGCCTCCGTGGCGCGCTTCGCGCCCTCCGCACGACCGTAGGATCGAGACCATGCGCACTGCACGCATCGTTCGCACGACGAGCGAGTCATCCATCGAGCTCGAGCTGGACCTCGACGGCACCGGCGCGAGCGAGATCTCGACGACCGTGCCGTTCTACGACCACATGCTCACGGCGCTGTCGAAGCACTCGCTCATCGACCTCAAGGTCGTGGCGACGGGCGACACCGACATCGACGCGCACCACACGGTCGAGGACACCGCGATCGCCTTCGGCCTCGCGCTCGGCGAGGCCCTCGGCGACAAGGCCGGCATCCGCCGCTACGGCGACGCGACCGTGCCGCTCGACGAGGCGCTCGCGCGCGCCGTCGTCGACCTGTCCGGCCGCCCGTTCCTCGTGCACTCCGGCGAGCCCGCCGGCTTCGAGCTGCACCGCATCGGCGGCCACTTCACCGGTTCGCTCGTGCGCCACGTGCTCGAGGCCATCGCCTTCAACGCCCGCATCACGATGCACGTCGAGGTGCTCGGCGGCCGCGACCCCCACCACGTCGCCGAGGCCGAGTTCAAGGCGCTCGCCCGCGCGCTGCGCGTCGCGGTCGAGCCCGACCCGCGCGTCACGGGCATCCCCTCCACCAAGGGGGCGCTCTGACCCCCACCGTCGCGCTGCTCGACTACGGCATGGGCAACGTGCACTCCGCCGCCAAGGCCCTCGAGGCCGCAGGTGCGCGGGTGACGCTCACCGCCGACCGCGCGACGATCATGGAGGCCGACGGCCTCGTCGTGCCCGGCGTCGGCTCGATCGCCTCGTGCATGGCGGGCATCGACGCCGTGCGCGGCGGCGAGCTCATCGGCCGCCGCCTTGCGGGCGGTCGGCCGGTGCTCGGCATCTGCGTGGGCATGCAGGTGCTCTTCGAGCGCGGCCTCGAGGGCGCGGAGGAGACCGCGGCGCTCGCCGAGTGGCCCGGCACGGTGCGCCGGCTCGAGGCCGACGTGCTGCCGCACATGGGGTGGAACACCGTCGAGGCGGGCGAGGGGTCGAGGCTCTTCGCCGGCGTCGAGCACGAGCGGTTCTACTTCGTGCACTCCTACGCCGCGACCGAGTGGCTCATCGATCCCCACCCGCGCATCCAGCGCCCCATCACCACCTGGGCCGAGCACGGCGAGCGATTCCTCGCCGCCGTCGAGAACGGCCCCCTCTGCGCGACGCAGTTCCACCCCGAGAAGTCGGGGGAGGCGGGCGCCCGCCTGCTGACGAACTGGGTCGGCACGCTGCGCAGCGAGTAGCATCCTCGATCGTCGCACCGACACACGAAAGCGAGCCATGACCGACTTCTCCCAGGCACCCCACCTGACGCTGCTCCCCGCCGTCGACGTCGCGGGCGGCAAGGCCGTGCGCCTCACGCAGGGGAAGGCCGGCACGGAGCAGTCGTTCGGCAGCCCCGTCGACGCCGCCCTCGACTGGACGCGCCAGGGCGCCGAGTGGATCCACCTCGTCGACCTCGACGCCGCCTTCGGTCGCGGCGAGAACCGCGGTGCGATCAAGAAGGTCATCAAGGCCGTGAAGGGCGACGCGCAGATCGAGCTGTCGGGTGGCATCCGCGACGACCGCTCGCTCGAGGCGGCGCTCGAGACGGGTGCGAAGCGCATCAACCTCGGCACGGCGGCGCTCGAGAACCCCGAGTGGACGGCGCACGTCATCGCCGAGTACGGCGACCAGATCGCCGTCGGGCTCGACGTGCGCGGCACGACGCTCGCGGCGCGCGGCTGGACGCAGGACTCGGGTGACCTCTGGGAGGTGCTCGACCGCCTCGAGGAGGCCGGCTGCAGCCGCTACGTCGTGACGGACGTCACGAAGGACGGCATGCTCAACGGCCCGAACGTCGAGCTGCTGCAGCAGATCGCCGAGCGCACCGACCGGCCCATCGTCGCCTCGGGCGGCGTCTCGAGCCTCGACGACATCGCCGCGCTGCGCGAGCTCGTGCCGATCGGCGTCGAGGGCGCCATCGTGGGCAAGGCGCTCTACGCGGGCAACTTCACCCTCGCCGCGGCGCTCGACGTCGCCGGGAAGTGACGAGCACGGGCGACTCCGCCGGGCGGCCGTGGGTCGGCCGCACGTTCCAGCATCACGACACGGCGTACGCCGACGACGACGGCAGCGCGCCGCCCGCGTTCCTCGCGGCCGCGGCGGCCGTGCGCGACGGCTCGGCGAGCGTCGCCGGCGTCGTCGAGGCGCTGCGCGAGTCTCGACTGCTCGTGCCGCTCGTCGCCGAGGCCGGCGACACCGAGACGGTCGACGGTCGCACGGTCGACAAGAGCCAGGAGCTGTCGATCGTGGCGGTCGCGGGGCCGGATGGCGCGCCCATCCTGCCGATGACGTCGAGCGCCGACGCCATGCGCGCGTGGCGCCCCGACGCCCGCCCGGTGCCGGCGTCGATCGAGCGGTGCGCGGCTGCGGCGCTCGAGGATGCGGGTCGCATCGTGATCGACCCGGGCTCGCCGACGCAGGTCGTGCTGCGCCGCAGCGCGCTCGTGGCGCTGCTCACGGGGGATCCGTGGATGCCGCCGCACGAGCATCCGGTCGTGCAGGCCGAGATCGTGGGTCCGCTGCTGCGGGTCGACGGCATCGAGGCCGTGGCGCTCGCCGACGCGGACCCGGCGGCGAGCCTCGCCGGCCGCGAGCTCGAGGTGCGCGCTGTCGCGTCGCCCGGCGTCGACCGGCAGACGGTGCAGGCGGCGTTCGAGCGCACGGTCGCCGCGATCGGCGCCCGCCGCGCATCGTGGCAGGACGCCGTGACCGACGTCGCGATCGAGGTCGTCTGGCTCACGCAGCCCACGCGGATCGCGTCGGGCGAGCACGTCGCCGTCTACCGCGCGCGCTGACGGCGGTGCGGGCCGCCGAGGCGGCCGTGGCTCAGACGACCGAGCCGGTGAACTTCTCGCCTGGACCCTTGCCGGGTGCGTCGGGGATCGTCGACGCCTCGCGGAACGCGAGCTGCACCGAGCGCAGGCCGTCGCGCAGGGGAGCCGCGTGCACGCTGCCCACCTCGGGTGCCGCGGCCGTCACGAGTCCCGCGAGGGCGTTGATGAGCTTGCGCGCCTCGTCGAGGTCGACCTCGGTCTCGGCATCGGGGCCGTCGCCGAGCCCGAGCTTCACCGCAGCCGCGCTCAGGAGGTGGATGGCCACCGTGTTGATGAGCTCGACCGCGGGCACCTCTGCGATGTCGCGGGTCAGGTCGTCGTCCTGCACCGATCGTCCCCTTCAGACTGCTGGCCCGCGATCGCGGGCCTCTGCTATGCTGGCGGTTGGTCTGGGCTCGCCCAGGCTCATGGAAGTGGAGTCTCTCCCACCCGCAGCCGCATGTCAGGCTACCGGGTCATGGCGCCCCGCCGGTGACGGCCGCGGGTGCCGAGCCGGAACGTTCACGCGTTCCGAAGGCTCCTCGTCCGTGCCATCGAGTTCGACTGCACCAGGAGCATCACATCAGCGATCCCCGTACCAACGAGCGCATCCGCGTCCCCGAAGTCCGACTCGTCGGCCCCGGTGGGGAGCAGGTGGGCATCGTGAGCGTCGACGCCGCGCTGCGTCTCGCCCGCGAGGCGGACCTCGATCTCGTCGAGGTCGCCCCTGAGGCGCGCCCGCCCGTCGCGAAGATCATGGACTTCGGCAAGTTCAAGTACGAGCAGGCGCAGAAGGCCAAGGAGGCCCGACGCAACCAGGCGAACACGGTCCTCAAGGAGGTCCGGTTCCGTCTGAAGATCGACGAGCACGACTACGAGACGAAGCGCAAGCGCGCCGAGGGCTTCCTGCAGGACGGCGACAAGGTCAAGGCCATGATCCTGTTCCGCGGTCGCGAGCAGTCGCGTCCCGAGATGGGCGTGCGCCTGCTGCAGCGCTTCGCGGAGGACATCGCCGAGTGGGGCGTCGTCGAGAACCGTCCGACGCAGGACGGCCGCAACATGACGATGGTCGTGGGTCCGCTGCGCTCGAAGAGCGACGCGAAGGCCGAGCAGAACGCCGCGCGCCAGCAGGTGCGTCAGGCCGAGCAGGAGAAGCGTCGCGCCGCCGCCGAGGAGCAGGCTGCGCACCAGGCCGAGATCGAGGCGTCGCGCCCGGCGCGCGTCGTCGAGCCCGTGCGCGAGACGCGTGCGGCTCGCCTGGCGAACCAGCAGGCCTCGCAGCGTCCGTCGCGTGGCGGTCGTGACCGCGACCGAGACGACCGTCCGCCGCGTCGCGACCGCGACGACCGCGAGCGCTCCGACTCGAGGGAGCCCCGCGAGCCGCGCGGCGACTCGCGTCCGCCGCGTCAGGGCTCGGGCTCGAGCTCGAGCGCGCCGCAGGTGCCCGCCGCCCGTCCGGGCGCAGCCGCATCCGCTGCTGCCCGCATGCTCGGCGCGAAGCCCGCATCGGCCCCGTCCGCAGCTCCGGCGAAGCCGGCTGCCGACGCCCCCGCTGCCGACAAGGCAGCGCCCAAGAAGCCCGCCGCGTCTCCTGCGAAGCCCGCAGGTCCCGCGGCCAAGCCGGCAGCACCCGCTGCCGCCAAGCCCGCGGCCAAGCCGGCATCCCCTGCCGCCAAGCCCGCATCGAAGTAGGAGCATCCATGCCCAAGCAGAAGACGCACTCCGGTGCGAAGAAGCGCTTCAAGGTCACCGGCAGCGGCAAGATCCGCAAGCAGCAGGCCGGCATGCGCCACAACCTCGAGGTGAAGTCGTCGGTCCAGACGCGCCGCCTCAACAAGGACAAGGTCCTGGCGCCCGCGGACGCCAAGGTCATCAAGAAGCTGCTCGGTCGCTGAGCGTAGGAACGTAGGAGAACAGCAATGGCACGTGTCAAGCGGGCAGTCAACGCCCACAAGAAGCGTCGGGTCATCCTCGAGCGCGCAGAGGGATACCGCGGTCAGCGGTCGCGCCTCTACCGCAAGGCGAAGGAGCAGGTCACCCACTCCCTCGTCTACGCATACCGCGACCGTCGCGCCAAGAAGGGCGAGTTCCGTCGCCTGTGGATCCAGCGCATCAACGCCGCATCGCGTCAGAACGGCCTCACCTACAACCGCCTCATCCAGGGTCTGAACCTGGCCGGCGTCGAGGTCGACCGTCGCATCCTCGCCGACCTCGCGGTCAACGAGCCCGCGACGTTCGCGTCGCTCGTCGAGACGGCGAAGGCGGCACTGCCCGCCGACACGTCGGCCGCCAAGAGCGCCGAGTAGTCACCTCTTGATCGAGTCTCCGCGCCACGAGCGAGTGCGTGCGGCAGCGAGACTCCAGCAGCGAGCAGCCCGGTCCGAGACCGGGCTGTTCCTGTTGGAGGGCCCGAACGCGCTGCGCGAGGCGATCGCGGCGGATGCCGTGGTCGAGGCGTTCGCGACCCAGCCGTTCGTCGACCGCCATCCGGACCTCGCCGCCGCCCTCGGCGACGCGCTCGAGCTCGTGGGGGAGCGGGCGCTCGCCGCGATGAGCGACACCGTGCGCCCGCAGGGCGTCGTCGCGATGTGCAGGCAGCAGCCGACGTCGCTCGACGCCGCCCTCGAGGGGGCGTCGCTCGTCGTGATCCTCCACGAGGTGCAGGATCCCGGCAACCTCGGCACGATCCTGCGCGTCGCCGACGCGGCGGGCGCGGACGCGGTCGTGGTCACGCGCTCGAGCGTCGACCCGTACAACCCGAAGGTCGTGCGCGCGACGACCGGATCGATCCTGCACATCCGCCACTCGGTGGGTGCGAGCACCGAGGATGCCGTGCTCGCCGCACGCCAGGCGGGCCTGCAGGTGCTCGCCGCCGACGTGTCGGGGGACGAGCTCACGGCGCCGTCGGTGCGCGAGCGGCTCGCGCGCCCGACGGCGTGGCTCTTCGGCAACGAGGCGCGCGGGCTCGACGACGCGACGCTCGCGCTGGCCGACCTGCCGGTGCGCGTGCCCATCTACGGCCGCGCCGAGTCGCTCAACCTGGCGACCGCAGCATCGGTGTGCCTCTACCAGTCGGCGATCGCGCGCGCCGACGCCTGATGGCCCTGGTGATGGCGACGGTCGAGGTACCTCGATCGTCGCCATAACCATTCGGTCTCGATAGCCGTGACGAAACATCGCCGTCACATGGCGTGCGCTTGACTGTTCCCATGCAGCCTCTGGTCGAGATCGAGCGTGTCGAGAAGCACTACGGCGACTTCCACGCGCTCAAGGACATCAACCTCACGGTCGACAAGGGCCAGGTCGTCGTCGTCATCGGCCCGTCGGGCTCGGGCAAGTCGACCCTGTGCCGCACGATCAACCGCCTCGAGACGATCACGTCGGGGTCGATCAAGATCGACGGCAAGGAGCTGCCCAAGGAGGGCAAGGCCCTCGCGACGCTGCGCGCCGACGTCGGCATGGTCTTCCAGTCGTTCAACCTCTTCGCGCACATGACGATCCTCGAGAACGTCACGCTCGGCCCGATCAAGGTGCGCAAGATCTCGCGCAAGCAGGCCGAGGAGGAGGCGATGGCGCTGCTCGACCGCGTCGGCGTCGCCCATCAGGCTGCGAAGTACCCCGCGCAGCTCTCGGGCGGTCAGCAGCAGCGCGTCGCGATCGCGCGCGCCCTCGCGATGAAGCCCAAGGTCATGCTCTTCGACGAGCCGACCTCGGCGCTCGACCCCGAGATGATCAACGAGGTCCTCGACGTCATGATCGGCCTCGCGAAGGACGGCATGACGATGGTCGTCGTCACCCACGAGATGGGCTTCGCCCGCAAGGCGGCCGACCGCGTCGTCTTCATGGCCGACGGCGAGGTGCTCGAGGACCGCACCCCCGAGGAGTTCTTCACGAACCCGGAGACGGATCGTGCGAAGGACTTCCTCTCGAAGCTCATCACCCACTGACCCCGCACCACGACACGAAGGAGAAGAGCATGAAGCTCTCCAGCCTCTCGAAGATCGGCGTCGTCGGCGCCGCAGCGTTGCTCGCGCTGACCGCCTGCAACTCCGGCGCCCCGACCGCCGACCCCGACGCCGAGCCCGGCGCCGAGGGCTCGTCGACGCCCTGGGAGGTCGCGACCGACGTCGACCTGACCGGCTCGCCGACGTACGACGCCATGATGGAGGACGGCGTCATCACGATCGGCGTCAAGGAGGACCAGCCCGGTCTCGGCTACCTCGACGCCGTCACGGGTGAGCGCACCGGCTTCGACGTCGACATCGCCCGCTGGATCGCAGCCTCGCTCGGCTTCGACGAGGAGGACATCGAGTTCGTGGCCATCCCGTCGGCGAACCGCGAGCAGGCGCTCGTGAACGGCGACATCGACATCTACGTGGGCACCTACTCGATCACCGACGCGCGCAAGCAGCAGATCGACTTCGCCGGCCCGTACTTCATCACCGGCCAGGGCATCCTCGTCGGCGCCGACTCGGACATCGCGAGCGAGGCCGACCTGTCGGCCGACACGACGGTCTGCTCGGCGACGGGCTCGACGCCGATCCAGAACATCCGCGACAACTACCCCGAGGTCCCCGTCCAGGAGTTCGACACGTACTCGCAGTGCGTCGACGCCCTCCGCAACGGCACGGTCGACGCCGTGACGACCGACCAGGCCATCCTGCTCGGCTACGCCGCGCTGTACTCGGACGAGATCCAGGTCGTCGGCGAGCCCTTCACGGAGGAGCGCTACGGCGTGGGCCTGCCGCTTGGCGACGACGCCCTCCGCACGTGGATCAACGACCTCTTCGAGGACGGCGGCGACACCTGGACCGCGATCTACGACAACAACCTGGGCGCGACCGGCATCGAGGTCGAGCAGCCCGAGGTCGACCGCTACTGATCCATCGCAGCGTGGGCGGGCGCGAGCTGCCCGCCCACGCGTGAGAGAGGCGACGCATGGGCATCATCACCGACAACCTCGACCTGTGGGGCGAGGCGCTCCTCGGGACGATCTGGCTGTTCCTAGGTGGTGGTGCCCTTGCGCTCGTCCTCGGCTTCATCGTGGGGGCCATGCGCGTCTCGCCCGTGCCCATCGCACGCGGCATCGGCGCCCTCTACGTCAACACCATTCGGAACACGCCCCTCACGCTCGTGTTCTTCGCCTTCGCGCTCGCCTTCCCGGCGCTGCGCATCGTGCGCCTCGACTTCCTGACGCTCGGCATCCTCGCGATCGGCATCTACACGGCGACGTACGTCGCCGAGACGATCCGCGCCGGCATCAACACCGTGCCCGTCGGCCAGGCCGAGGCAGCGCGCGCCCTCGGCCTCACGTTCGGCCAGGTCATGGGCAGCGTCGTGCTGCCGCAGGCCGGTCGCAGCGTCATCCCGCCGATGATGAACGTCCTCATCGCACTGCTGAAGAACACGACCGTCGCCGCCGGCTTCTCGGTCGTGAACCTCGGCCTCGTGCGCGCCTACCTCTCCGAGCGCGGCGAGAACGCCCTCGGGGTCATGCTCTGGGTCGCCGTGCTGTTCGTCCTGATGGTCCTGGTCCTCACGTGGATCCAGAACCGACTCGAGCGTCGTTGGAAGGTCGCACGATGAGCTCCGTCCTCTACGACGTCCCCGGCCCCCGCGCGATCGCGCGCAACCGCATCCTCGCGGTCGTCACGATCGCCATCGTCGGCGCCTTCGTCGGCTTCATCCTCTGGCGCATGGCCGTCACCGGCCAGTTCTCGTACGACAAGTGGTACATCTTCACGTACTCGACCGTGTGGCAGCGCGTCATCGACGGCCTCGTGCAGACCCTCGCCGCGTTCGTCGCGGCCGCGATCGGCTCGCTGATCCTCGGCTTCATCCTCGCGGTCGGCAAGCTCTCGGACCACGCGGTCATCCGCGTGCCCGTCACGGTCGTCGTCGAGGTCATGCGCGCGATCCCCGTGCTGATCTTCATGATGCTGCTCTACTACGGCATGCCCACGATCGGCATCCGCATGGAGCCGTACTTCGCCGTCGTCATCGCGCTCATCGCCTACAACGGCTCCGTGCTCGCCGAGGTCATCCGCGCCGGCGTCGAGTCGCTGCCCAACGGGCAGAAGGAGGCGGGCTACGCGATCGGCCTGCGCAAGACGGGCGTGCTGCGCCTCATCCTGATGCCGCAGGCGATCCGCGCGATGCTGCCCGTGATCATCGCCCAGCTCGTCGTGACCCTGAAGGACACGGCGCTCGGCTCGATCATCACGTACCAGGAGCTCCTCTACGTCGCGAAGCTGCTCGGCACGCAGGCCACCTATGGCAGCCCGATCATCCAGTCGGCGATCGTCATCGCCGTCGTCTACATCGCGATGTGCCTCCTGCTCTCGTGGGTCGCGACGATCGTCGAGCGCCGCATCAGCAAGGGCCCGAAGGCTGGTGCCGCCCCGAAGCGCGGCAAGATGGTCGGCGGCGAGACCTCGACCACGAAGCTCATCGCCATCCAGGTCGGGACGGACTCGGAGACCGGTCGCGCCACGTGATCGACGGCGGCGCGCCCACGGGCGCGCCGCCGATACGATGGACGACTGTGTCCAACCCCGATCTGACGACGAGGCTCGACGCCGCCGTGACGGCCGCGCTCGAGGCCATCGCCGCCGCGACCACCGTCGCCGAGCTGCAAGCCGCCAAGACCGCGCACAACGGCCAGGGGAGCGAGCTCGCCTCGCTCAACGGCTCGCTGCGCGACCTCGCCCCCGAGCTGCGCAAGGAGGCCGGCGCCGCCATCGGGCAGGCGCGCGGCCGCGTCGGCCAGGCGATCGAGGCCCGCACGGGCGAGCTCGCCGTCGCCGAGGAGCAGGCCCGCCTGCAGGCCGAGGCCGTCGACGTCACGGCCCTGGCGACGCACCAGCGTCCCGGCTCGCGGCATCCGCTCACGATGCTCATGGACGAGATGGCCGACATCTTCACCGGCATGGGCTGGGAGGTGGCGGAGGGCCCCGAGCTCGAGCACGAGTGGTACAACTTCGACGCGCTCAACGTCGACCCCGACCACCCGGCGCGCGGCGAGTCCGACACCTTCTACGTCGAGCCCGCCTCGAAGCACCTCGTGATGCGCACGCAGACGAGCCCCGTGCAGGTGCGCTCGCTGCTGACGCGCGACCTGCCCGTCTACGTCGTCGCCCCCGGCCGCACGTACCGCACCGACGAGATCGACGCGACGCACCTGCCGGTCTTCACGCAGATCGAGGGCCTCGCCGTCGACGAGGGCATCACGATGGCCCACCTGCGTGGCACGCTCGAGCACCTCGCGCGCCAGATGTTCGGCGAGGAGGCGCGCATCCGCCTGCGCCCCAACCACTTCCCCTTCACCGAGCCGAGCGCCGAGATGGACGTGTGGCACCCCGGCATGCGCGGCGGCCCGCGCTGGGTCGAGTGGGGCGGCTGCGGCATGGTGCACCCCAACGTGCTGCGCTCCGCCGGCGTCGACCCCGACCGCTACTCGGGCTTCGCGTTCGGCATGGGCATCGAGCGCACCCTCCAGTTCCGCTACCAGCTCGACGACATGCGCGACATGATCGAGGGCGACGTCCGCTTCTCCGAGCAGTTCGGGATGGTCATCTGATGCGCGCCCCCATGTCCTGGCTCGCCGAGCACGTCGACGTCCCCGCGGGCACGACGGGCGACGACGTCCACGCCGCGCTCGTGCGCGTCGGCCTCGAGGAGGAGGCGCTGCACGGCGGCGACGTCACGGGCCCGCTCGTCGTCGGCCGCGTGCTGTCGTTCGAGGCCGAGGAGCACAAGAACGGCAAGACCATCCGCTGGGTGCAGGTCGACGTCGGCGAGGACGAGCCTCGCGGCATCGTCTGCGGCGCGGGCAACTTCCTCGTCGACGACCTCGTCGTCGTGTCGCTGCCCGGCGCCGTGCTGCCCGGCGGCTTCGAGATCTCCGCACGCAAGACGTACGGCCACGTGTCCGACGGCATGATCGCCTCCGAGCGCGAGCTCGGCCTCGGCGACGACCACGACGGCATCCTGCGCCTCAACGCGAAGGGCTACGACGCCACGCCCGGCGACGACGCGCTCGCGCTGCTCGGCCTCGACGACGTCGCGGTCGAGGTCAACGTCACGCCCGACCGCGGCTACGTGCTGTCGATCCGCGGCATGGCGCGCGAGCTCGCGCTCTCGACCGGCTGGGCGTTCCGCGACCCCGCCGCGATCGAGGCCGGCGAGGGCACGGGCTTCCCCGTGACGATCGCCGACGACGCCCCGATCCGCGGCGTCGTGGGCTGCGGCCGCTTCGTCGCGCGTGCCGTGCGCGGCATCGACGCCACGAAGGCGACGCCGCGCTGGATGCAGCAGCGGCTGACGCTCGCCGGCATGCGCCCGATCTCGCTCGCCGTCGACATCACGAACTACGTCATGCTCGAGCTCGGCCAGCCCATCCACGGCTACGACCTCGACCTGCTGCAGGGCGGCATCACGGTGCGGCGCGCGACCGAGGGCGAGACGATCGTCACGCTCGACGACGTCACGCGCACGCTGTCGACCGAGGACCTGCTCATCTGCGACGACATGGGCCCCGTGGGTCTCGCGGGCGTCATGGGCGGCAACCGCACCGAGATGAGCGACCGCACGACCGACGTGCTCATCGAGGCCGCGTGGTTCCACGGCGTCTCCATCGCACGGACGGCGCGCAGGCACCGCCTGTGGAGCGAGGCGTCGAAGCGCTTCGAGCGCGGCGTCGACCCCGCGCTGCAGGCCGTCGCGGCGCAGCGCGTCGTCGACCTGCTCGTCGAGCTCGCGGGCGGCACGGCCGACCCGCTCGGCACCTCCGTGGGCGAGACGCCCGCGCAGCCGACGATCGCGTTCGCGCCCCAGGACGCCTCGCGCGTCACGGGCGCCGACTACTCCGACGACGAGACGCGGGATGCGCTCGTGCGCATCGGCGCGACCGTCGTCGCGGGCGAGGGACCGACGTGGCGCGTGACGCCGCCGACGTGGCGCCCCGACATCACCGAGCGCGTCGACCTCGTGGAGGAGGCGGCTCGCGTCGTCGGCTACGACCGCATCCCCTCGGTGCTGCCGTCGCCGCCGTCGGGCAGCGGCCTCACGCGTCCGCAGCGCCTGCGCCGCAACGTGGCGAACGCCCTCGCGGCCAGCGGCCTCACCGAGGTGCTCGTCGCGCCGTTCCAGGCGGAGGCCGATGCGCGCCGCGTGGGTGCGGAGCCCGTGCGCCTCACGAACCCGCTCGACGAGCGCCGTCCGTTCCTGCGCACCTCGCTCGTGCCCGGCCTCGTCGAGACCGCGCAGCGCAACGTGGGCCGCGGCCTCACCGACCTCGCGCTGTTCGAGCTCGGCGCGATCTTCCGCGTCGAGGGCGACCACGGCACGGATGCGGTGCCGGCCGGTGCCGTGCGCCCCGACGCCGACGTGCTCGCGACGCTCGACGCGCTGCCGACGCAGCCGCGCCACGTCGGCGCGCTGCTGCTCGGCGCGCGCGTCGCGAAGCAGCCCGGCCAGGCGCGCGAGGTCTACGGCGTCGCCGACGCCATCGACGTCGCGCGTCGCGTCGCCCGCACGCTCGGCCTCGCGGTCGACGTGCGCCAGGCGCAGCGCGACTGGCTGCACCCGGGCCGCACGGCCGAGGTGCTGCTGGGCGAGACGGTCGTGGGCGTCGCGGGCGAGCTGCTGCCGTCGCTCGCCGCCGACGCCGACCTGCCCCGACAGGTCGCCGTCGTCGAGCTCGACCTCGACGCGCTCGTCGCATCCGCTCGCGTGAGCCTCGACACCGCGACGATCGGTGCGACGCCCGCGGCGACGCAGGACCTCTCGGTCGTCGTCGACGCCTCCGTGCCCGCCGGCGACGTGCTCGCCGCCGTGCGCGAGGGTGCAGGCGACCTGCTCGAGCACGTCGCGCTCGTCGACGACTTCCGCGGCGCCGGCCTCGACGGCGCGAAGTCGCTGACGTTCGCGCTGCGGTTCCGCGACGCCGAGCGCACGCTCACGGCGGCGCAGGCGACCGAGGCGAAGCTCGCGGGCCTCGCACTCGCGACCGAGCGCACGGGCGCGACGCTGCGCGACTGACGCGTCCTGCCGATCCTGGGTCATGGCACGGATGCCGCGAGTAGCATCCGGGCCATGACCCAGATCACCGTGTCCGGCCTCGGCGTCGAGCGCGCCCCCGCAGAGCGCGCGACGGTCGTCGTGCAGACGCAGCACCGCGCAGCCCACCCCGAGGAGGCGATCCGCGTCGTCTCGGAGGCGCACGCCGCGATCGCGGCGCAGGCGCGCGCGTTCGTCGACGGCGGGCAGGCCGAGCGCTGGCACGCCGACCGCGTGTGGGTGAGCCACCACGAGCAGTGGGTCGGCGACGGCAAGCGCCGCGACCTCGTGTTCGACGCCGCGGCGAGCGTGCACGTGACGTTCGTCGACTTCGAGGCGCTCGGCACGTGGATCGGCGCGGTCGCGACCCGCCCCGTGCACCAGGTGGGCGGCATCCAGTGGTCGCTCTCGGATGCGACGAGCCACGCGCTCGGCTCGAAGGCCCGCGCGGAGGCGATCGCCGACGCGCAGCGCAAGGCCGTCGACTTCGCCTCCGCGGCCGGCCTGTCGTCGCCGCGCGTCGCGAGCATCCGCGAGGGCGCCGCCGACGAGCCCGTGCGGTTCAAGGCGCAGCCGATGGCGGCGACGATGCGTGGCGCCGCGGCCGCCGACACGTCGATCGCGCTCGAGGGCAGCGACATCGAGGTCACGAGCGAGGTGCAGGTCGACTTCCAGGCGTGACGGCCGGGCACGCGCCCACGGGTAGCCTGGGAGCATGTCTGTCTCCGTCGCCGTGGCGGGTGCGAGCGGCTACGCCGGTGGCGAGCTGCTGCGCCTGCTCGCCCAGCACCCGGAGCTCGAGGTCGCGACCGTCACGGCGCACTCGAACGCCGGGCAGCCGCTCCTCGCCGTCCACCCGCACCTCCGATCCCTCGGCCACCTCTCGTTCGTCGAGACGACCGCGGCGCAGCTGCAGGGGCACGACGTCGTCTTCCTCGCCCTGCCGCACGGCCAGTCGGCGGCGATCGCGGCCGAGCTGAGCGACGACGTGCTCGTCGTCGACTGCGGCGCCGACCACCGCCTCACGAGCGAGGCCGACTGGCAGGCGTTCTACGGCGACGGCTGGGGCGGATCCTGGCCGTACGGCATGCCCGAGCTGCCCGTGGGCGACGCGCTGCAGCGCCGCAACCTGCGCGGCGTGCGCCGCATCGCCGTGCCCGGCTGCAACGTCACGGCCGTGACGCTCGCGCTCGCGCCGGGCGTGCAGGCGGGGATCGTGGATGCGACCGACGTCGTGGCCGTGCTCGCGGTCGGCCCGAGCGGCGCGGGTCGCGCGCTCAAGCCGCACCTCCTCGCGTCCGAGCTGCTCGGCAACGCGCAGGCGTACGCCGTCGGCGGCACGCACCGCCACATCCCCGAGATCGAGCAGAACCTGCGCGCCGCTGGCGCCGCCGAGGTGCGCATCTCGTTCACGCCCGTGCTCGTGCCGATGGCGCGCGGCATCCTCGCGACCGTCACGGCGCCACTCGTCGAGGGCACGAGCGTCGACGACGTGCTGTCGGCATGGCACTCCGCATACGCCGACGAGCGCTACGTGCACGTGCTGCCGCACGGCGAGACGCCGCGCGTGAGCGACGTCGTCGGCTCGAACTCGGCCGTCATGGGCGTCACGGTCGACGAGCGCGCGGGTCGCGTCGTCGTCGTGTGCGCCATCGACAACCTCGGCAAGGGCACCGCGGGCGCCGCGATCCAGTCGGCGAACATCGCGCTGGGCCTCGACGAGCACCTCGGGCTCACGACCGACGGCGTCGCCCCGTGAGCGTCACCGCGCCGCAGGGCTTCCGCGCCGCCGGCGTCGTCGCCGGTCTCAAGTCGTCGGGGGCGCGCGACGTCGCGCTCGTCGTCAACGACGGCCCGCTCGACGCCGCCGCCGCGGTCTTCACGTCGAACCGTGCCAAGGCCAACCCCATCCTCTGGAGCGAGCAGGCGATCGCCGACGGCCGCGCCCGCGCCGTCGCGCTCAACTCGGGCGGCGCGAACTGCTTCACCGGCTCGTTCGGGTTCCAGACCACGCATCAGACCGCCGAGCGCGTCGCCGAGCTCGTGGGCGTCGACGCGCAGGACGTCGTCGTGTGCTCGACGGGCCTCATCGGCGTGGGCGACGAGACGTTCCGCGCCGGCGTGCTGCAGGGCATGACGGATGCGGCCGCCGCGCTGTCGACCGAGGGCGGCGACGACGCGGCGCACGCGATCATGACGACCGACTCGGTCGCGAAGCAGGTGCACGTCGAGCGCGACGGCTGGAGCGTCGGCGGCATGGCGAAGGGCGCGGGCATGCTCGCACCCGGCCTCGCGACGATGCTCGTCGTGCTCACGACCGACGCCGTCGCCGACGCCGCGACGCTCGACGCCGCGCTGCGCGCCGCGACGCGCGTGACGTTCGACCGCCTCGACTCCGACGGCTGCATGTCGACGAACGACACCGTCGTGCTGCTCGCCTCCGGCGCCTCCGGCGTCGCGCCCACCGCCGACGAGCTCGCCGCAGCCGTCACGGCCGCGAGCGACGACCTCGCCGCACGACTGCAGGGGGATGCCGAGGGCGCGAGCCACGACATCGCCATCGAGATCGTGGGCGCGGCGAGCGAGGACGACGCCGTCGTCGTCGGCCGGTCGATCGCGCGCAACAACCTCTTCAAGGCCGCGATCTTCGGCAACGACCCCAACTGGGGCCGCGTGCTCGCCGCGATCGGCACGACCGACGCCGCGTTCGACCCGTACGACGTCGACGTGTCGTTCAACGGCGTGCGCGTCTGCCACGCCGGCGGACCCGACCGTCCGCGCGAGGAGGTCGACCTCACGCCGCGCGCCACGCGCATCCTCGTCGACCTGCGCGTCGGCGACGCGGCCGCGACGATCCGCACGAACGACCTCACGCACGACTACGTGCACGAGAACTCCGCCTACGCGAGCTGAGCCGAGCATGACGACGCACGACGACACCACCGCGCCCGCCGCCGCGAAGGCCGCGACCCTCATCGAGTCGCTGCCCTGGCTGCAGCGCTTCCGCGGCGCGACGATGGTCATCAAGTACGGCGGCAACGCCATGGTGAACGAGGAGCTGCAGCGCTCGTTCGCGCAGGACGTCGTCTACCTGCACCACGTGGGCATCAAGCCCGTCGTCGTGCACGGCGGCGGGCCGCAGATCTCGGCCGAGCTCGAGCGTCACGGCATCGCGAGCGAGTTCGTCGGCGGCTACCGCGTGACGAGCGCCGAGGCGATGAAGGTCGTGCGCATGGTGCTCACGGGCGAGGTGTCGCGCACGCTCGTGTCGCTCGTCAACGAGCACGGCCCGCACGCCGCGAGCCTGTCCGGCGAGGATGCGGGGCTCTTCCAGGCCGTGCGCCGCGGCGTGATCGTCGATGGCGAGGAGTTCGACCTCGGCCACGTCGGCGACGTCGTCGCCGTCGACCCCCGCGCGGTGCAGCGCCTGCTCGACGACGACGTCATCCCCGTCGTCTCGTCGGTCGCGCCCGACCGCGACCGGCCGGGGGAGTCGCTCAACGTCAACGCCGACGCCGCCGCCGCGGCCCTCGCGATCGCGCTCGGCGCCGAGAAGCTCGTCGTGCTCACCGACGTCGCCGGCCTCTACCGCGACTGGCCCGACACGGCGTCGCTCGTCTCGTCGATCGGCGTGACCGAGCTGCACTCGCTGCTGCCGAGCCTCGCGAGCGGCATGATCCCCAAGATGCAGGCGTGCCTCGACGCCGTCGAGGGCGGCGTCGCGAAGGCGGCGATCGTCGATGGCCGCGAGCCGCACGCCGTGCTGCTCGAGATCTTCACGGACTCCGGCTCCGGCACGGAGGTCCACCCCGACACCGAAGGACACGCATGACCCGCCACCTGCTGCGCGACGACGACCTGAGCCCTGCCGAGCAGGCCGCGATCCTCGACCGCGCCGAGCGCATGAAGGCCGATCGGTTCGCCGAGCGCCCGCTCGAGGGTCCGCAGACGGTCGCCGTGATCTTCGACAAGTCGTCGACGCGCACGCGCGTCTCGTTCGCGGTCGGCATCGCCGACCTCGGCGGCGTGCCGCTCGTGATCTCGACGGCGTCGAGCCAGCTCGGCGGCAAGGAGACCGCGAGCGACACGGCGCGCGTGCTCGAGCGCCAGGTCGCCGCCATCGCGTGGCGCACGTACGCGCAGTCGGGGCTCGAGGAGATGGCTGCAGGCACGACCGTGCCCGTCGTCAACGCGCTCAGCGACGACTTCCACCCGTGCCAGCTGCTCGCCGACCTGCTCACGATCCGCGAGCACAAGGGCGCGCTGCAGGGCCTCACGGTCGCGTTCGTCGGCGACGGCGGCGACAACATGGTGCACTCGTACCTGCTCGCGTGCGCGACGGCCGGCATCCACCTGCGCGTCGCGCATCCCGCGTCGTACGGTCCGCGGCGCGAGATCGTCGAGGACGCCATCCGCATCGCGGCGTCGACGGGCGGCTCGATCACGCTGCTGTCCGACCCGGCGGAGGCGATGGCCGACGCCGACGTCGTCGTGACCGACACGTGGGTGTCGATGGGTCGCGAGGACCAGAAGGCCGCGCGCCTCGAGGCGTTCGCCGGCTACCAGGTGACGCGCGAGCTCATGACGAAGGCCAAGGGCGACGCGATCTTCCTGCACTGCCTGCCCGCCGACCGCGGCTTCGAGGTCGAGGCGGAGGTCATCGACGGCCCGCAGTCGGTCATCTGGGACGAGGCGGAGAACCGGCTGCACGCCCAGAAGGCGCTGCTGGCCTGGCTGCTCGAGCAGGACTGACCGTGGAGGCGCGGGTGGCGACGGAGGCACCTGCGCAGCCGCGCGCGGCCGACGCAACCGCGGCGCCCGCGCCCGTGGCGCCGCAGCGGCGACCGTGGATCGTGCGCCGCCTGCGCGAGCTCGTCGGCTCGGGCGGCCGCGTCATCGGCCTCGACGTCGCGCGCGGGCTCGCGGTGCTCGGCATGTTCGCCGTGCACACGGGCGTCATCGCGTACGAGTTCCACTGGCTCGAGCCGGGCACGTGGAGCGAGCTCGCGTGGGGCAACGCCTCCGCGACCTTCGCGGTGCTCGCGGGCGTCGCGGTCGCGATCATCGCGGGCCGCACGAGCATCCCGGACGGGGTGCCGCTGCTGCAGGCGCGCATGCGCATCCTCGTGCGCGCCGCGCTCATCTTCGCCGTCGGCGGCATCATCGTCGCGCTCGGCACCGAGCTCGTCGTCATCATCGAGTTCTACGCACTGTTCTTCGCCATGAGCCTGCCGTTCCTGCGCATGCCGTGGTGGGGGCTCGCGGCGTTCGGCATCGGCTGGATCCTGCTGATGCCGCAGGTGCGCGTGCTGCTCGTCGACGGGCTGCGGGATGCGCACATGGTCGACACCGCGATCGTCGAGCTGGCGCTCACGGGCTTCTACCCGGCGCTCACGTGGTTCGGCTACACGCTCGTCGGCATGGCGATCGGCCGTGCGCACATGGAGCGCTGGCGCGTGCAGCTCGTCATCCTCGGTGCCGGCGTCGTGGCGATCGCTGCCGCGAACCTCGTGCCGCTCGCGCTCGCGCCGATCGAGGACTTCCTGCTCGCCGGCTGGCGCGGCCGCGTGCAGGGCACCGACCTCGCGAGCCTCCTCGATCCCGAGGGTCATTCGGGGTCGACGTTCGACCTGCTCGGCTCGGCAGGCGTCGCGTGCGTCGTCATCGCCCTGTGCCTGCTGACGCAGCGGTGGTTGCGCTGGGTGCTGTTCCCCATCGCGGCCGTCGGCTCGATGAGCCTCACGGCGTACACGGCGCACGCGCTCGTGTTCCTGCTCGTCGACGGCTTCTCGGCGGACCCGTGGTCGTGGGTGCGCCTCTCGGTCGGCGTCGTGCTCGGCTGCACCCTGTGGCGCGCGCTGCTGCCGAAGGGACCGCTCGAGTGGGGGCTCTCGGCCATCTCGCGGGCGACGAGCGACGTGTCCTCGAGGGCGCCGGCGGGCCGATAGCCTCGAAGCATGGGAACGCGTGAGGGATCGCTGTGGGGTGGGCGGTTCGCCGACGGACCGAGCCCGGAGCTCGTGGCGCTGTCGCGCTCGACGCACTTCGACTGGCGGCTCGCGCAGCACGACATCCGCGGCTCGAAGGCGCACGCGACCGCGCTGCACGCCGCCGGGCACCTCACCGACGACGAGCTGACCGGCATGCACGCGGCGCTCGACGAGCTCTCGGCGCAGGTCGCCGACGGCACGTTCGTCGCGGCGGCGACCGACGAGGACGTGCACGGCGCGCTCGAGCGCGGCCTCATCGCCATCGCCGGCCCCGACCTCGGCGGCCGCATCCGTGCCGGTCGCAGCCGCAACGACCAGATCGCGACGCTCGTGCGCATGTGGATGCTCGAGGCATCCGACCGCGTCGAGCGCGGCGTGCGCGCCGTGATCGCGGCCCTCGTCGAGCAGGCGGAGGCGCACCCGAGCGCTGCGATGCCCGGCCGCACCCACCTGCAGCACGCGCAGCCCGTGCTGCTCTCGCACCATCTGCTAGCCCACGCGTGGCCGCTCGTGCGCGACCTCGAGCGCCTCGCCGAGTGGCGCGTGCGCGCGAGCGCCTCGCCGTACGGCGCCGGCGCGCTCGCCGGCTCGTCGCTCGGTCTCGACCCGGCGCTCGTCGCTCGCGAGCTGGGCCTGTCGGGCCCCACCGAGAACTCGCTCGACGCGACGAGCGCGCGCGACGTCGTCGCCGAGCTGGCCTTCATCGGCACGCTCATCGCGACGAACGTGTCGCGCCTGTCGGAGGAGATCATCCTCTGGTCGACGCGCGAGTTCGGGTTCGTGCGCCTGCACGACGCGTTCTCGACGGGGTCGTCGATCATGCCGCAGAAGAAGAACCCCGACGTCGCCGAGCTCGCGCGCGGCAAGGCCGGCCGCATCCTCGGTGACCTCACGGGCCTGCTCGCGACGCTCAAGGCACTGCCGCTCGCGTACAACCGCGACCTGCAGGAGGACAAGGAGCCCATCTTCGACATCGTCGACCAGCTCGACCTCGTGCTGCCCGCCTTCGCCGGCCTCGTGGCGACGCTGACGTTCGACGAGGCGCGGATGCGCTCGCTCGCCCCCGAGGGCTTCGCGCTCGCGACCGACGTCGCCGAGTGGCTCGTGCGCGAGCGCGTGCCGTTCCGCGAGGCCCACGAGATCGCTGGTGCGCTCGTGCAGCACTGCGAGGAGCGCGGCATCGAGCTGCACGAGCCGAGCGACGCCGACTACGCGGCGATCGACCCGCGACTCACGGCCGGCGTGCGCGCCGTGCTCGACGTCGACGGCGCGATCGCGAGCCGCTCGGGCGTCGGCGGCACGGCGCCGTCGGCCGTGGCGACGCAGCTCGCGACGCTGCGCGATCGGCTCGCGGCGCTCGACGCCTGACTCGGCTGACGGGCGTCGGCCTCAGCGCACGAGCAGCCAGGCGGCGACGCCCCACAGCCCGGCGATCGTGAGGCTCGCGAGCGAGCCGACGAGGAATCGCTCGCGCATGCGGGCCGCGGCGCCCTGACCGTCGCCGGCGAGCTCGCCGAAGCGGCCGACGGCCTTGATCGCGACGATCGCGGCGATGATCGTGGGCTCGGCGACCGCGATGGCGAGGATCGTGGATGCGCGCTCGAGCACGCCGATCATCCAGCCGCCGCGCATCGAGTTCTTCGGGGGAGCGAGGTCGGGCTGCTGCCTGGGCTCGGAGCCCGGCGCGTCGAGGCGCGACGCCGGCGGGTCGGCGACGCGGAAGACGATCGTGACGACGCTCGCGCCGTGCGCCGTGCCCGCCGCGGCGATCGCAGCGACGGCGAGCACCTGCAGCCACGCGGGCTCGAGCCGCCAGGCGATGCCGGCGGCGACGAGGCCGCCGACGACCACGAGCCCGCCGATCGCGGCGGTCGCGTGCAGCGCGATCCGGGTCGTGTCACGCATCCGCGCCTCCCGCGAGCCTCATGAGCATGCCCTCGACGGTAGCGACGCCCACCGACTCGACGCGGATGCCGGCGGCGACGGCGCGGGCCGAGACGGCGCTCGCCGAGATGCCGAGCTCGTCGGCGACCTCGCGCTGCGTCGCGACGCGCTCGAGCAGGTCGACGACCTCCCAGCCCTCCTTCGAGCGGCGGTCGCGCAGGGCGACGAGCAGCCAGAGCACGGCCTCGACGTCCTCGGCGGCAGGCTCGAGGTCGGCGTCGTCGACGGCGACGGCGAGGCGCGTGGGCGAGGGCTTCGCACGGTCGACCGCGCGGCGCGCGGCGAAGAACGCCGGCCCTGTCGAGGCGGCGGGATCGTCGGCGAGCGTCGCGGCGCCGACGCCGATGCCGACGCTCCAGTCGCGCGTGCGGGTGAGGTCGAGGGCGATGCGCACGGCGGCGACGGCGTCGTCGGTCACGAGCTGCAGCTCGTCGCCGGCGAAGCGGGCGACGGGGGAGCGCAGCGCACGCGACCACCGGTCGGCGAGCGCGACGCGCATCTGCTCGACGTCGTCGGCGTGGCGGCGCGAGCCGCGGCGGTCGATCGTGAGCACGATCCGATGCATCGGGTCCTCCAGTCCTCAGGCTTGTGGCCGGATGCACAAGGCTACAGGCTTGATTGCCAGCAATCAAGGCTCACGACTTGATCTCCGGCATCGCCGATCGGCCGGGGACGGATACGCTGGAGCACGTGCAGACCGCGCCCATCCAGCTCGACACGTCCTTCGAGACCGTGTGGGACGAGCTCGTCTATCGCGGCTCGGTGCACGTCTCGACCGACGCGGATGCGCTGCGCACCGCGCTCGGCGGCGAGCCCATCACGTTCTACTGCGGCTTCGACCCGACGGCGCCGAGCCTGCACCTGGGCAACCTGGCGCAGCTCGTCGTCATGCGTCGCCTGCAGCTCGCGGGCCACCACCCGCTCGGCCTCGTCGGCGGATCGACCGGCCTCATCGGCGACCCCAAGCCCACGAGCGAGCGGCAGCTGAACGCGCGCGAGACCGTGGCCGAGTGGGTCTCGTACCTGCAGGGGCAGGTGTCGCGCTTCCTCGCGACCGATGGCGACAACCCGATGCGCCTCGTGAACAACCTCGACTGGACCGCGCCGCTCTCGACCGTCGACTTCCTGCGCGAGGTCGGCAAGCACTTCCGCGTCGGCACGATGCTGAAGAAGGACGCCGTCGCGGCGCGCATGGACTCCGACGAGGGCATCTCGTACGCCGAGTTCAGCTACCAGGTCCTGCAGGGCATGGACTACCTCGAGCTCTTCCGCACGTACGGGTGCACGCTGCAGACCGGCGGCTCCGACCAGTGGGGCAACCTCACGGCGGGCACCGAGCTCATCCGCAAGGCCGAGGGCGCGCACGTGCACGCGATCGGCACGCCGCTCATCACCGAGCCCGACGGGCGCAAGTTCGGCAAGAGCGAGGGCAACGCCGTCTGGCTCGACGCGAACCTGACGACGCCGTACGCGATGTACCAGTTCTGGCTCAACCAGGACGACGCGATCGTCGTGCAGCTGCTGAAGTCGTTCACGTTCCTGCCGAAGGAGCGCATCGACGAGCTCGAGGCCGCGGTCGCCGATGCGCCGTTCCGCCGTGAGGCGCAGAAGGTGCTCGCCGCCGAGGTCACGGCCTACGTGCACGGAGAGTCCGCGACCCAGCAGGCGATGGATGCGTCGGCCGCGCTCTTCGGGTCGGGCGACCTCGCCGCGCTCGAGGCCGGCACGCTCCAGGCAGCCATCTCGTCGCTCGAGCTCGTGACCGCGACGCCCGACGCACCGCTGCTGCAGCTGCTGCAGGAGTCGGGACTCGTCGACTCGCTCTCGGAGGCGCGACGCGCGATCGCCCAGGGCGGGGTCTCGGTCAACAACGTGCGCATCGACGACGAGGCCGCGACCCTCGAGGGTCGCCTGCTGCACGGCAGGTTCGCCGTGCTGCGTCGAGGCAAGAAGACGCTCGCCGGCGTCGACGCCGGCTGATCGCATCCGCACCGAGGGGGCTCCGCATCGCGCGGGGCCCCTTCGTGCGTCTGTGCGCCGGCGGGCGATCGCGAACCTGGGAATCCGCTGCGACACGCCCGGGATGCGCCCGATTTGGGGGAGGGGCGGGTCGGCAACGTATTGTTCTAACTCGTCACCCCAAAGGTGCCCGGCCCGAAGCGGCCAGGACCTCAAGCGGGGACCACCTCCACTCAGAGCCGGCCAGCTGGTCTTGCACTTCGCTGCTGCCGCTCGTATGGTGGAGAGCCACTCGACGCACGTCGCAGTCCTCGCACGGTTCATGCCGGGCCAGGGTGCGACACGCCGGATTTGTTCCGGCCGAACCGGGGTGCTACCTTCAACAGGTTGCCATCTCGCGGAGAGTCGCGTGGCAGCCAAGTAGGGCCTCGATGCAATCCCGGGAGGGTGCGGTCGGGAGCGCCCGATCCTTGAGAACTCAACAGCGTGCACAATGTCAAATGCCAAATTACCTCGTCGTGTCTTCGGATGCGTTGAGATTCCTTTGGACACATTGAGATTGTCAGTGACAATCCACTTGTCAGATTCAAACTCGCTGCCACTTCGGTGGTATGCAAATTTTCTTTACGGAGAGTTTGATCCTGGCTCAGGATGAACGCTGGCGGCGTGCTTAACACATGCAAGTCGAACGATGAAGGGGGAGCTTGCTCCTCTGGATTAGTGGCGAACGGGTGAGTAACACGTGAGCAATCTGCCCCTGACTCTGGGATAAGCGCTGGAAACGGCGTCTAATACCGGATACGAGCCGAGCAGGCATCTGCATCGGTTGGAAAGAACTTCGGTCAGGGATGAGCTCGCGGCCTATCAGCTTGTTGGTGAGGTAATGGCTCACCAAGGCGACGACGGGTAGCCGGCCTGAGAGGGTGACCGGCCACACTGGGACTGAGACACGGCCCAGACTCCTACGGGAGGCAGCAGTGGGGAATATTGCACAATGGGCGCAAGCCTGATGCAGCAACGCCGCGTGAGGGACGAAGGCCTTCGGGTTGTAAACCTCTTTTAGCAGGGAAGAAGCGAGAGTGACGGTACCTGCAGAAAAAGCACCGGCTAACTACGTGCCAGCAGCCGCGGTAATACGTAGGGTGCGAGCGTTATCCGGAATTATTGGGCGTAAAGAGCTCGTAGGCGGTCTGTCGCGTCTGCTGTGAAAACCCGAGGCTCAACCTCGGGCTTGCAGTGGGTACGGGCAGACTAGAGTGCGGTAGGGGAGATTGGAATTCCTGGTGTAGCGGTGGAATGCGCAGATATCAGGAGGAACACCGATGGCGAAGGCAGATCTCTGGGCCGTTACTGACGCTGAGGAGCGAAAGCGTGGGGAGCAAACAGGCTTAGATACCCTGGTAGTCCACGCCGTAAACGTTGGGAACTAGATGTGGGGACCATTCCACGGTCTCCGTGTCGTAGCTAACGCATTAAGTTCCCCGCCTGGGGAGTACGGCCGCAAGGCTAAAACTCAAAGGAATTGACGGGGGCCCGCACAAGCGGCGGAGCATGCGGATTAATTCGATGCAACGCGAAGAACCTTACCAAGGCTTGACATATACGAGAACGCACTGGAGACAGTGAACTCTTTGGACACTCGTAAACAGGTGGTGCATGGTTGTCGTCAGCTCGTGTCGTGAGATGTTGGGTTAAGTCCCGCAACGAGCGCAACCCTCGTCCTATGTTGCCAGCACGTCATGGTGGGAACTCATGGGATACTGCCGGGGTCAACTCGGAGGAAGGTGGGGATGAGGTCAAATCATCATGCCCCTTATGTCTTGGGCTTCACGCATGCTACAATGGCCGGTACAATGGGCTGCGATACCGTAAGGTGGAGCGAATCCCAAAAAGCCGGTCTCAGTTCGGATTGAGGTCTGCAACTCGACCTCATGAAGTCGGAGTCGCTAGTAATCGCAGATCAGCAACGCTGCGGTGAATACGTTCCCGGGCCTTGTACACACCGCCCGTCAAGTCATGAAAGTCGGTAACACCCGAAGCCGGTGGCCTAACCCTTGTGGAGGGAGCCGTCGAAGGTGGGATCGGTAATTAGGACTAAGTCGTAACAAGGTAGCCGTACCGGAAGGTGCGGCTGGATCACCTCCTTTCTAAGGAGCTTCTCGCAGGATTCGTCTTGCGCAGAGCCACCATGGTCGCGAATGTCGACCGGTGGATGCTCATGGGTGGAACATTGACATTGGCGCTCCTCGAGCGCTGTTGCCTTCTAGTACGGCCGGCTTTGGTCGGCAAGGAACGAAGGCGCAGCGTAGACGGGGGCGCATGCACGCTGTTGGGTCCTGAGGGACCGGACGAGTCGCTTCGGCGATCCGTGCTGACCCTCGGACCATCATGATCCAGCCAGGAGGCTGTGGGAGTGGTGGGACCGACCGTATGTTGAGAACTACACAGTGGACGCGAGCATCTTAGAGCTTCCGGACTTTCGAGTTCGGATGTTCTGATCAAAATTATTTGGTGCACCTGCTCTTGGCGGGTGCTTCCGATGACCAACAATACTCATGTTGTGATCAAGTCTTTAAGAGCAAACGGTGGATGCCTTGGCATCTGGAGCCGATGAAGGACGTAGTAATCTGCGATAAGCCTCGGGGAGCTGATAAACGAGCCTCGATCCGAGGATTTCCGAATGGGGAAACCCCGCTGGGCGGCGTGCCGACCCAGTGACTCCCGCCTGAATATATAGGGCGGGTAGAGGGAACGTGGGGAAGTGAAACATCTCAGTACCCACAGGAAGAGAAAACAACCGTGATTCCGTTAGTAGTGGCGAGCGAAACCGGAAGAGGCCAAACCGATCATGTGTGATAGCCGGCAGGCGTTGCATGGTCGGGGTAGCGGGACCCTTCAGTCGATCTGCCGATCGGCAAGCATTACAGCGCGACATAGACGAACAGCTTGGAAAGGCTGACCACAGACGGTGACAGTCCGGTAGTCGAAATGTCGTTATGGTGCGAGGGGGATCCCAAGTAGCACGGGGCCCGAGAAATCCCGTGTGAATCTGCCAGGACCACCTGGTAAGCCTAAATACTCCCAGATGACCGATAGCGGACAAGTACCGTGAGGGAAAGGTGAAAAGTACCCCGGGAGGGGAGTGAAATAGTACCTGAAACCGTTTGCTTACAAACCGTCGGAGCAGCCCTGGTAGCTGTGACGGCGTGCCTTTTGAAGAATGAGCCTGCGAGTTAGCGATATGTGGCGAGGTTAACCCGAGTGGGGTAGCCGTAGCGAAAGCGAGTCTGAATAGGGCGATTCAGTCGCATGTCCTAGACCCGAAGCGAAGTGATCTATCCATGGCCAGGTTGAAGCGAGGGTAAGACCTCGTGGAGGACCGAACCCACTTAGGTTGAAAACTGAGGGGATGAGCTGTGGATAGGGGTGAAAGGCCAATCAAACTTCGTGATAGCTGGTTCTCTCCGAAATGCATTTAGGTGCAGCGTTGCGTGTTTCTTGCCGGAGGTAGAGCTACTGGATGGCCGATGGGCCCCAAAAGGTTACTGACGTCAGCCAAACTCCGAATGCCGGTAAGTGAGAGCGCAGCAGTGAGACTGTGGGGGATAAGCTTCATAGTCGAGAGGGAAACAACCCAGACCATCAACTAAGGTCCCTAAGCGTGTGCTAAGTGGAAAAGGATGTCGAGTTGCTTAGACAACCAGGAGGTTGGCTTAGAAGCAGCCACCCTTGAAAGAGTGCGTAATAGCTCACTGGTCAAGTGATTCGGCGCCGACAATGTAACGGGGCTCAAGCACACCACCGAAGTTATGGGATTCGCGCAACAGCTCGGCAGCCACTTGATGGCTGTCCAGGCGTGCGGATCGGTAGGAGAGCGTCGTGCAGCGAGTGAAGCGGCGGTGGAAACCAGCCGTGGATGCTGCACGAGTGAGAATGCAGGCATGAGTAGCGAAAGACATGTGAGAAACATGTCCTCCGAAAGACCAAGGGTTCCAGGGTCAAGCTAATCTTCCCTGGGTAAGCCGGGACCTAAGGCGAGGCCGACAGGCGTAGTCGATGGACAGCAGGTTGATATTCCTGCGCTGGCGAAGAACCGCCCAAGTCAATCCAGTGGTGCTAAGAGTCCGAATTCTTGGACCCGATCCCTTCGGGGTGACGGTCCTTGAGCTAGCACTCGACCCCATGCTGGTGCGGCTAGCGTATTAACAGGTGTGACGCAGGAAGGTAGTCGAACCGGGCCGATGGTTGAGTCCGGGCAAGGTCGTAGGGGTGCAGATAGGCAAATCCGTCTGCAACATTCCCTGAGAGCCGATGCCGAACCCTAGAGGGAAGTCGACGATCCTATGCTGCCGAGAAAAGCATCGACGCGAGGTTCAAGTCACCCGTACCCCAAACCGACTCAGGTGGTCAGGTAGAGAATACTAAGGAGATCGAGAGAATCGTGGTTAAGGAACTCGGCAAAATGCCCCCGTAACTTCGGGAGAAGGGGGGCCTGAGGCGTGATGGGACTTGCTCCCTGAGCGTTTGACGGCCGCAGAGACCAGTGGGAAGCGACTGTTTACTAAAAACACAGGTCCGTGCCAAGTCGCAAGACGATGTATACGGACTGACGCCTGCCCGGTGCTGGAAGGTTAAGAGGAGGGGTTAGCGCAAGCGAAGCTCTGAATTTAAGCCCCAGTAAACGGCGGTGGTAACTATAACCATCCTAAGGTAGCGAAATTCCTTGTCGGGTAAGTTCCGACCTGCACGAATGGCGTAACGACTTCCCAGCTGTCTCAACCGCGAACTCGGCGAAATTGCACTACGAGTAAAGATGCTCGTTACGCGCAGAAGGACGGAAAGACCCCGTGACCTTTACTATAGTTTGGTATTGGTGTTCGGCGTGACTTGTGTAGGATAGGTGGGAGACTGTGAAGCTTGGACGCTAGTTCAGGTGGAGTCATCGTTGAAATACCACTCTGGTCACTCTGGACATCTAACTTCGCACCGTGATCCGGTGCAGGGACAGTGCCTGATGGGTAGTTTAACTGGGGCGGTTGCCTCCCAAAAAGTAACGGAGGCGCCCAAAGGTTCCCTCAACCTGGTTGGCAATCAGGTGTCGAGTGTAAGTGCACAAGGGAGCTTGACTGTGACAGTGACAACTGGAGCAGGGACGAAAGTCGGGACTAGTGATCCGGCAGTGGCTTGTGGAAGCGCTGTCGCTCAACGGATAAAAGGTACCTCGGGGATAACAGGCTGATCTTGCCCAAGAGTCCATATCGACGGCATGGTTTGGCACCTCGATGTCGGCTCGTCGCATCCTGGGGCTGGAGTAGGTCCCAAGGGTTGGGCTGTTCGCCCATTAAAGCGGCACGCGAGCTGGGTTTAGAACGTCGTGAGACAGTTCGGTCCCTATCCTCTGTGCGCGTAGGAAGTTTGAGAGGATCTGACCCTAGTACGAGAGGACCGGGTTGGACGAACCTCTGGTGTGTCAGTTGTTCCGCCAGGAGCACCGCTGATTAGCTACGTTCGGGATGGATAACCGCTGAAAGCATCTAAGCGGGAAGCCGGCCTCAAGATGAGACTTCCATGCCTTCGGGCGAGAGGCCCCCAGCCAGACGACTGGGTTGATAGGCCGGATGTGGAAGCGGGGACTAACGACCCGTGGAGCTGACCGGTACTAATAGGCCGATGACTTGATAACTCATCACATGACTGTTGTGATGCTTGCGTCCACTTTGTGGTTCTCGATGGACGGTCGAGAACGAAGAATCCGCTAGGATTCAGACTGAAACATCCATAGTGTTTCGGCGGCCATAGCGTGAGGGAAACGCCCGGTTACATTCCGAACCCGGAAGCTAAGCCTCACAGCGCCGATGGTACTGCAGGGGGGACCCTGTGGGAGAGTAGGACACCGCCGGACTTCTTTTCGAAAGGGGCCCCAGCCATGACGCTGGGGCCCCTTTCGCCTTTGGGCCCCAGCATGATGCTGGGGCCCTTTCGCGTCTTCGGGACATGACTCGCTGAGGCGCTAGTCGGCGACGTCCCAGAGCGCGCGGTAGTAGGCGACGCGCTCGACGTCGGGCTCCATGCCGTACGCCTGCCAGAACGCGGGCTCGAATCCGGGTCCGTAGTTCCACTCGAGCGACATCGTCGCGACCGCGAGGTCCGACCACCGGTCGGCGAGACCGAGCCTGCCGACGTCGACGGTCGCGAGGAACGCGCCGGCGTCATCGAGCAGGGTGTTCGGTGCGCACGCATCGCCGTGGCCTACGACGAGGTGGTCGATGCTCGGTGCGTGCTCGAGCGGGGTCGGCACGATGCTGCCGTGCGCGCGAGCGCTGCTGATCCGGTCCGCGGGGAGCCACGTCCAGGGGCAGTCGTCGGTCGGCAGCGCGTGCAGCCGGCGCAGGCCCTCGGCGATCGCGCGCACGGCCGTCTCGGGGTCCGTGAGCCACCGGTTCGCCACCGCGCCGTCTCCGGGGAGCGCTTCGGTCACGAGCAGCTCGCCGTCGTCGACCACGACGTGCTCGCGCACGAGCGGCGCGGGATGGCGAGTGGCGAGCCACCGCATCCGCTCTGCCTCGCCCGCGAGGGCAGGGCCGCCGGGTGGGCTCCACTTCGCGACGAGCGGGTCGTCGCCATCGATGGCGATGGTCAGGCCGCCGAGATCGTTGCGCCACAGCATGCGCGTGGCACGTCCGGCGGCGATCGCGAGCACGGATGCAGGCACGGGGGTGTCGGCAGGCGGTGCGCTCGCGAGCTCCATGGCTCGACGCTAGCCCGGGAGGCGCAGCCTAGGCCGTCGGTTCGCCTGCCGCGAAGGCCGCGCGATCCGTGCCCGCGCGGTGCCATGCTCGCAGCATGCGCGTCCTCGTCCTCGGTGGCACCGCCTGGCTGGGCCACGCGATCGCCGCCGCTCACCTCGCCGCCGGTCACGACGTCACGTGCGTCGCCCGCGGCGCCGCCGTGCCCGACGGCGCGACGCTCGTGCAGGCCGATCGCGACGATGGAGCGGATGCGCTCGCCGCGCTCACGGGGGAGTGGGACGAGGTCGTCGACGTCACGCGCATCCCCGCGCACGCCTCCGCCGCCGCGCAGGCGCTCGCCGAGCGCGCGCGGCACTGGACGCTCGTGTCCACCGTGTCCGTCCACCGCGACGTCGACCGCGTGGGCGACGACGAGTCGGCGCCGCTGCTCGAGCCTGCAGCCGAACCCGACGACTACGGCCGTGCCAAGGTGCACGTCGAGCAGACCATGCAGCAGGCGCTCGGCGCCCGGCTGCTCGTGCTGCGGCCCGGCCTCATCGTCGGCCCCGGGGATCCGAGCGACCGCTACGGCTCGTGGGCGGCGCGCGCGGCGCTCGCCGGCGACGACCCGCTGCTCGTGCCCGAGCGCGACGTCGCCGCCCAGGTCATCGACGTGCGCGACCTCGCCGACGCCGTCGTCGACCTCGGCACCCGCGGCGTCGTCGGCGTGCGCACCGCCGTCGGCCCCGTCTCGACGCTGCACGGGCTCGTCGACGAGATCCGCGCCGCCGCCGGGCACGCGGGACCCGTCGTGCTCGCGTCGGATGCGGACCTCGAGCGCCTCGACGTGCAGCCGTGGGGCGGCCCGCGATCGCTCGCGCTCTGGCTGCCCGTCGGGTACGACGGTCACGGGTCGCGCTCGAACGCCGCGCTGCTCGACGACGGCGTGCACCTGCGCCCCACGGCCGAGACCGCGCGCGACGTCGTCGCCGACGAGCGCGAGCGCGGCCTCGAGCGGGCGCGTGCCAGCGGCATCTCGCGTGCCGACGAGCTCGCCGTGCTCGCGGCGCTCGCCGGCGACTGACCGATCCGACCCATCCGATCCGCCCCATCCGATCCGACCCATCCGAATCACGCCGCGCATCCGGACGACGCGCGGCCGACCCACGACAGAAGGAGCCATCATGAGCACCACCGCAGACCGCGCATCCGAGCTGCTGCGCCTCCACCGCGACCCCGCCCTGCTGAAGGTCGTCAACGTCTGGGATCCGATCTCGACGTCGGCCGTCGCCGGCGCCCAGGGCACCGTCGCCCTCGCGACCGCGAGCCACTCGATCGCCGCGACCCTCGGCTACGAGGACGGCGAGCAGATCCCCGTCGACGAGATGCTCGACATGATCCGCCGCATCCTCGCCGTCACCGACCTGCCCGTCTCGGCCGACCTCGAGGGCGGGTACGGCGACGCGCCGGAGACCATCCGCCGTGCGATCGAGCTCGGCGTCGTCGGCGCGAACATCGAGGACCAGCTGAAGCCGCTCGACGAGGCCGCGAGCCAGGTCGAGGCCATCATGCGCGCCGCGAAGGATGCCGGCGTGCCCGACTTCGTGCTCAACGCGCGCACCGATGCGTTCCCCGTCGGTGGCGACCGCGACCGCGACGTCGTGATCGCCGACGCGCTCGCGCGCGGCCGCGCCTACCTCGACGCCGGTGCACCCATCGTGTTCGTGCCGGGTCCGCTCACGAGCGACGAGGTGCGCACCCTCGTCGACGCGTTCGGGAAGCAGCGCCTCACGACCATCGCGCTGCCGGGCACGCCGTCGTTCGACGAGCTCCAGGAGCTCGGCGTCGCCCGCGTCTCCTTCGGGCCGATCTCGCAGCGCGTCGCGCTCACGGCGCTGCAGGAGCTCGCCGAGACCGCGCTCGCGCACGGCGAGCTTCCTGGGTTCCGCGAGCTCAACTGACCGTCGCCGCGGCGTCGCCTCCCGCGCGAGGCGACGCCGCAGCGGTACCGTGGATGCCGTGACCGACGACACCAGCGCAGGCCTCCTCGACGAGATCGAGGTCATCGAGGAGCAGCCGCTCGAGCGTCGCGCCGAGGCCTTCGCGGCACTGCACGACCGCCTCGAGGCGGCGCTCGCCGGGTCGTGACCGACCTCTCGCCGACGCGCCTCGACCAGGCGCTCGCCGCCCGTGGCCTCGCGCGCAGCCGCACGCACGCCGCGCGCCTCGTCGCGGCCGGTGCCGTGCGCGTCGACGGCGTCGTCGCGACGAAGCCCTCCGCGCCCGTCGCGCCGGATGCGCGCATCGACGTCGACGACGACGGCTGGGTGTCGCGCGCGGCGGGCAAGCTGCTCGCGGCGCTCGACGCGTTCGACGTCGACCCCGCCGGCCGCGACGCCCTCGACGTCGGCGCCTCGACGGGCGGCTTCACGCAGGTGCTGCTCGCGCGCGGCGCTCGTCACGTCACGGCGCTCGACGTGGGGCACGACCAGTTCCAGGTGCCGCTCGACGACCGCATCACGTTGCGCGAGGGCGTCAACGTGCGCGACCTGCGCCCGCCGATGCATCCGCAGCCGTCGCTCGTCGTCGCCGACGTCTCGTTCATCTCGCTCGCGCTCGTGCTGCCGCCCGTGCGAGCCGTCGCGACCGCCGACGCCGACTGGCTCGTGCTCGTGAAGCCGCAGTTCGAGGTGGGCCGCGGCCGTGTGCGGGGCGGCATCGTCGACGACCCCGCGGCCCGGGCCGGCGCCATCCGCCAGGTGCTCGACGCCGCGTGGGCCCTGGGCCTCGGCACCGCCGGCCTCGCCGCGAGCCCCGTCGTCGGCACCCACGGCAACCGCGAGTACCTCGCGCACTTGCGGGCGGGCGCCATGGATCCCGCACAGCTCGGCGATCGGCCCGACCTCCTCGCTCGCAGCGCAACCGACGACGCCCACGGCGCGCATCCGACAGAATGAGCATGCACGTGAGCGCGGACGGAGGGCGAATGAGCGAGCGCCGCTTCCTCGTGGTGTTCCACCCGGGTCGCGACGAGACGCTGCGCACCGCCTCGAGCGTGTGCCGCCGACTCGTCGAGGTCGGCGTGACGCCCGTGCTCGTGCCCGAGGAGCGCGCTGCGCTCGTCGCGCACGCCGCGGAGGCGGAGGTCGTGTCGACGTTCGACGCCGACGCGCCCGGCGACATCGAGCTCGTCGTCACGTTCGGCGGCGACGGCACGATCCTGCGCGCCGCCGAGCTGCAGCGGCTCACGGGAGCGCCCCTGCTCGGCATCAACATGGGCCACGTCGGCTTCCTCGCCGAGGCGGAGGTGGCCGACGTGCAGGCCGTCGTCGACCACGCCGTCGCCGGCGACTACGAGGTCGAGTCGCGACTCACGCTCGACGTGCGCGTGTTCATCGACGAGGTCGAGGTCGCCGCGACCTGGGCCGTCAACGAGGCCGCGATCGAGAAGCACGGCGCCGGCCGCATGATCGAGGCGCTGCTCGAGGTCGACGACCGACCCATCTCGTCGTTCGGCACGGATGCGGTGCTGCTCGCGACGCCCACGGGATCCACCGCGTACTCGTTCTCGGCGGGCGGCCCCATCGTGTGGCCGACGGCGCAGGTGATGCTCATGGTGCCGCTCGGCGCCCACGCGCTCTTCACGCGTCCGCTCGTCGTCGGCCCCGAGTCGACGATGTCGGTGACGATCTCGCCCCACTCGACGAGCGACGCCGTGCTGTGGTGCGACTCGCGCCGCTCGGTCGATCTGCCGCAGGGCGCACGCGTCGAGGCACGCCGCTCGGAGACGCCGCTGCGCCTCGCGCGCCTGACGCCCGCGCCGTTCGCCGACCGGCTCGTGGCGAAGTTCGACCTGCCCGTGCAGGGGTGGCGCGACGCCGCCAGGAGCGCCTCGTGAGCAGGACCCGCCTCGAGGAGCTCGCGATCCGCAGCCTCGGCGTCATCGACGACGCCGTGCTCGAGCTCGCGCCCGGCTTCACCGCCATCACCGGCGAGACCGGCGCTGGCAAGACCATGGTCGTGCAGGCGCTGTCGCTGCTGCGTGGCGCGCGCGCCGATGCCGGCCTCATCCGCGCCGGCGACGACCGCGCCGCGGTGCAGGGCGTGTGGATGCTCGACGACGCGACCGACCGCGAGCTCGTGGACGACGCGGGCGGCGTCGTCGAGGACGGCGAGCTGCTCGTCGCGCGCTCCGTGTCGCGCGAGGGCCGCAGCCGCGCGCAGATCGGCGGCGCGAACGTGCCCGCCGCATCCCTGCAGTCGCTCGCCGACTCGCTCGTCGCCGTGCACGGGCAGTCCGACCAGCAGCGGCTGCGCGGCGCGCAGGCGCAGCTGTCAGCGCTCGACCGCGCGGCGGGCGAGGCGCTCGAGACGCTGCTCGTCGACTACCGCGGGCACCTGCACGCGTGGCGCGACGCCGAGCGCGAGCTCACGACGATCACGACCGAGCGCGACGCGCGCCGCCGTGAGGCCGACGAGCTGCGCACCGAGCTCGAGGCGCTCGAGGCCATCGACCCGCAGCCGGGGGAGGACGCCGAGCTCGACGCGCTCGCGCACCGGCTCGAGCACGTCGAGTCGCTGCGCGCCATCGTCGCCGAGGCGCACACGGCCATCACGGGCGAGGACGGCATCGACGCGACGACGCTCGTCGGCACCGCCCGCCGCCTCGTCGAGCGCGGCGAGCGCGACGACGCCGCCCTCGCGACCGCGCTGTCGCTGCTCGCCGACGCCGAGGCCGCCGTGCAGGAGGCCGCCGCCGAGCTCACGCGCTACGCCGACACGCTCGAGGCGCCCGAACGGCCCATCGACGAGATCCAGGAGCGCCGTGCGGTGCTCGCGCCCGTCGTGCGTCGCTACGACTCCATCGAGGCCGCGCTCGAGCACGGCAGGCTCGGCGCCCTGCGGCTCGTCGAGCTCGACGCCGACGACGAGCGCACGCTCGAGCTCGAGCAGCGCATCGCCGCCGAGCGCGACGCCGCCGACGCCCTCGCGACCCGCATCACCGAGGTGCGCACCGCATCCGCCGCCGACCTCGAGGAGCGCGTGCAGCACGAGCTGCGAGCGCTCGCGATGCCGGATGCGCGCCTGCGCATCGCGGTGACGCCCGGCGACGAGCACCACGAGCACGGGCGCGACGACGTCGCGATCCTGCTCGCGCCGCATCCGGGCGCCGAGCCCCGTCCCGTCGCGAAGGCGGCGTCGGGCGGCGAGCTCTCGCGCGTCATGCTCGCGCTCGAGGTCGCCCTCGCGGCCGACGACGTGCCGACGTTCGTGTTCGACGAGGTCGACGCCGGCGTCGGCGGCGCCTCCGCGATCGAGATCGGGCGTCGCCTCGCGGCGCTCGCGCAGCACGCGCAGGTCATCGTCGTGACGCACCTCGCGCAGGTCGCCGCGTTCGCCGACCGCCACATCACGGTCGTGAAGGCCACCGACGGCTCCGTGACGGCGTCGAGCGTGCAGACCGTGCGCGACGACGCGCGCGTCGAGGAGCTGGCCCGCATGCTCGCCGGCACCGCATCCGACACCGCGCTCGCGCACGCCGCCGAGCTGCTCGCCGACGCGCACGCCACGCCGCAGCCGCGTCGCTGACGGACGCCGCCTCCGGGTCCGATAGTGTGAGAGCCCGTGGCGAGCGATTCCCGGGTGACCAAGCAGATCTTCGTGACGGGCGGCGTCGTCTCGTCCCTGGGCAAGGGCCTCACGGCCGCTTCCCTCGGCAATCTCCTCACGGCTCGTGGCCTCCACGTCGTGATGCAGAAGCTCGACCCGTACCTCAACGTGGACCCGGGCACGATGAACCCGTTCCAGCACGGCGAGGTCTTCGTGACCGACGACGGGGCCGAGACCGACCTCGACATCGGCCACTACGAGCGCTTCCTCGACATCGAGCTCTCGCAGGCCGCCAACGTGACGACGGGCCAGATCTACTCGCGCGTCATCGAGCGCGAGCGCCGCGGCGAGTACCTCGGCGACACCGTGCAGGTCATCCCGCACATCTCCGACGAGATCAAGCGCCGCATGCGCCTGCAGGCCGACAACGTGCCGCAGCCCGACGTCATCATCACCGAGATCGGCGGCACCGTCGGCGACATCGAGAGCCAGCCGTTCATCGAGGCCGCCCGTCAGGTGCGCCACGAGCTCGGCCGCAAGAACGTGTTCTTCGTGCACGTGTCGCTCGTGCCGTTCCTCGGCGCGTCGGGCGAGCAGAAGACGAAGCCCACGCAGCACTCCGTCGCGACGCTGCGCTCGATCGGCATCCAGCCCGACGCGCTCGTGCTGCGCTCCGACCGCCCCGTGAGCGCGTCGAACCGCACGAAGATCGCGCTCATGTGCGACGTCGACGAGCGCGCCGTCGTCAACGCCGTCGACGTGCCCTCGATCTACGACATCCCCACGATGCTCACCGAGCAGGGCCTCGACGGCTACATCATCGAGCAGCTCGGCCTCGACGCGGGCGACGTGGACTGGAGCCGCTGGCAGCCCGTGCTCGACGCCGTGCACCACCCGCGCCACGAGGTGACGATCGGCCTCGTCGGCAAGTACATCGACCTGCCGGACGCCTACCTCTCGGTGACCGAGGCGCTCAAGGCCGGCGGATTCGCGAACCAGACGGCCGTGAAGATCCGCTGGGTCGCCTCCGACCTGTGCGAGACGCCCGAGGGCGCCGCGCAGCAGCTGTCCGACGTCGACGGCATCTGCGTGCCCGGCGGCTTCGGCGTGCGCGGCATCGAGGGCAAGCTCGGCGCCCTGCGCTTCGCTCGCGAGAACGACATCCCCACGCTCGGCCTGTGCCTCGGCCTGCAGTGCATGGTCATCGAGTACGCGCGCAACGTCGCCGGCATCGAGGGCGCGTCGTCGAGCGAGTTCGACGAGGGCACCCCGCACCCCGTCATCGCGACGATGGCGGAGCAGGAGGCCCACGTGCACGGCGGCAACCTCGGCGGCACCATGCGCCTCGGCCTGTACGAGGCGGCGCTCGCGCCCGGCTCGCTCGCCGAGCGCGTGTACGGCGCGCCCGTGTCGCACGAGCGCCACCGCCACCGCTACGAGGTGAACAACCACTACCGCGACCAGCTGTCGGAGGCGGGCCTGTCGTTCTCGGGCACGTCGCCCGACGGCCGCCTCGTCGAGTACGTCGAGGTGCCTGGCCACCCGTACTACATCGCCACGCAGGCGCACCCCGAGCTGCGCAGCCGCCCGAACCACGCGCATCCGCTGTTCCGCGGCCTCGTCGAGGCGTCGCTCGAGCGCCAGCGCGCGTCGAAGCTGTTCGACGTCGACGCCGAGTCGGCGGAGTCGGCCACCGAGGCCGCGACCGCATGATCGAGGACACGCTCGGCAGCCTGCCGGTGACGCACCGCGAGACGGTGTTCCACGGGCGCGTGTGGGACGTCGAGCGGCACACGGTCGACCTGCCCTCGGGCACGACGATCGTGCGCGACCTGCTCGACCATCCCGGCGCCGTCGCCGTGCTCGCCGTGAACGAGCGCGACGAGGTGCTGCTCGTGCATCAGTACCGCCACCCCGTCGGCGCCACGATGTGGGAGCTGCCCGCGGGACTGCTCGACGTCGAGGGCGAGGACCCGCTCGTCGGCGCCCAGCGCGAGCTCGCCGAGGAGACCGACACCGTCGCCGCGACATGGGGCGTGCTGTGCGACATCTCGACGTCGGGCGGCGGCTCGAGCGAGATGCTGCGCATCTACCTCGCGACCGACGTGTCGGATGCGCCCGAGACGTTCGCGCGCACCGACGAGGAGGCGGACATGGAGGCGCGCTGGGTGCCGCGCGCCGAGGTCGTCGCCGCCGCGCTGTCGAACCGCCTGCACAACGCCACGATGCTCACGGCCGTGCTCGCCTACGAGGCGCTGCGTGCCCGCGACGGCGCACCGCAGCCCGCCGACGTGCCGTTCGACTGGCACCGCCCCGCGCGTCCCGAGCGCTGACGCGCGCATGCGCCCCGCGGATGCCGTCGCCCGCTACCTGCGGCAGCTGACGATCGAGCGCGGGCTCTCGCGGCACACGCTCGCCGCCTACCGGCGCGACCTCGACGGGTACCTCGCGGTGCTCGCGTCGCGCGGGCGGGATGCCGTCGCGGCGATCGAGGCGGCCGACGTGCAGGCGTTCCACGCATCCCTCGCCGACCGAGGCCTCGCGGCCTCGAGCGTCGCGCGCCAGCTGTCGGCGGTGCGCGGCCTCCACCGGTTCCTCGTCGACGAGCGGCTCGTCGAGCAGGACGTCGCACGCGACCACCGGCCGCCCAAGCAGGGCATGCCGCTGCCGAAGGCCGTGACGATCGCGCAGATGCAGCGCATCCTCGAGCACGCGGGCGGCGACGACGCGAACGGCCTGCGCGATCGGGCGCTGCTCGAGCTGCTCTACGCGACGGGCGCGCGCATCTCGGAGGTGTGCGACCTCGACGTCGACGACGCGCACGAGGAGCTGCTGCGGCTCACGGGCAAGGGCGGCAAGCAGCGGCTCGTGCCCGTCGGCTCGTACGCGCGCGACGCGGTGGACGCGTACCTCGTGCGGGCGCGGCCGCTGCTCGCCGTGCGAGGGCGGGGCGGGCCGGCGCTGCTGCTCGGCGCGCGCGGCGGACGGCTGTCGCGGCAGGCGGCGTGGTCGATCATCCAGCGCGTCGCCGCCGAGGCCGAGGTCGAGCACGTGTCGCCGCACACCTTCCGCCACTCGTTCGCGACGCATCTGCTCGAGGGCGGCGCCGACGTGCGCGTCGTGCAGGAGCTGCTCGGCCACGCGAGCGTCGCGACGACGCAGATCTACACGAGGGTCACGGCGGACACGCTGCGGGACATGTACACGACGGCGCACCCGAGGGCGCGGCGGTCGGTCACGCCGGCGTCGTGACCCCGCGGCGGCGCAGGATCGCATCGACCGCGAGGCCGACGCCGAGGCCCGCGATCGCACCTGCGAGGGCCGCGAGCACGGGGGAGTCGCCGAGCGCCCACGCGGCGCCGACGCCGATGAGCACCGTGATCGTCGCCCACAGCGTCGCGGCGGTCGCGACGAGCGGCACGAAGCGGCGCGCATCCATCCGCACGGCGCCGGCCGTCGCGTTCACGGCGACGCGCAGGCCCGGCACGAATCGCGCGGCGACGACGATCGAGGCGCCGCGGAGGCGCAGCAGCGTCGACGCCTGCCGGGCGAGCGTGCGGATGCGACGGTGGCGCAGCCACCTGCGCGACGCCACCGTGCGACCGAGCACGTAGGCGAGCGAGTCGCCGAGCGTCGCGGCGATCGCGATCGTCGCGCCGATCGCGACGGGATGCGGGGCGTCGCCCGCCGCGCCGAGCGTGACGAGCGCGATGACGACGGCCTCGGTCGGCAGCGGCGGCACGATCGAGTCGACGATGCACAGCGCCGCGACGACGACGAGCGCCCACGGCGACGCCGCCATCGCGACGATCGCGTCGAGCACCGGGTCCATGGGCCTCCCGGCGCGAGGCTACGCGGCACGGGTGACGCCGGGGTGGCCGGGTGGTGACGGTCGGGCGTCAGCGCCCGGCTGCGGTGTCTGGCCCACGCCTCGCGCGTCGGTGGTCGCCGGTACCGTGACGAGCATGTTCGTGCGCGAGGGTCTGCTGCTGCACAGTGCGAGCGACCTGAAGGCCGCGAGCGAGTGCGAGTTCGCGATGCTGCGCGCGCTCGACGCGAAGCTCGGACGCATCGACAAGGTCGACGACGTCGACGACCCGATGCTCGCGCGCGCCGGCCGCCTCGGCGACGCGCACGAGGAGCGCATCCTGCAGACGTACCGCGATCGCGCCGCGCGCGAGCCCGGCTACCGCGTCGTCGAGATCGCGAGGCCCGAGCCCATGTCGATCGCCGGCCTCGCTGCAGCCCGCGATGCGTCGCTCGCGGCGATGCGCGATGGCGCCGACGTCGCGTTCCAGGCGACGTTCCTCGACGAGACGACGGGGTTCATGGGCTTCGCCGACTTCCTCGTGCGCGAGCAGCGGCGCGACGGCTCGTGGGCGTACGCCGTCTACGACGCCAAGCTCGCGCGCAGCGCGAAGACGACGGCGCTGCTGCAGCTCGCCGCCTACGCGCTCGAGCTGCAGCGAGAGGGCATCCCCGTGCACGACGACGTGCACCTCATGCTCGGCTCCGGCGAGACCACGACGCACAGCCTCGACGACGTGCTCCCGGTCTTCGAGCGCGCCGTGGGGCGCATGCGCACGCTGCTCGCCGAACGCCGTGCGGCATCCGAGCCCATCGCGTGGGACACGCCGGGGATCCGCCAGTGCGGTCGCTGCGCGACGTGCACCGTGGAGGTCGGGCGCACGCGCGACCTGCTGCTCGTCGCGAGCCTGCGCGTGACGCAGCGCGAGCGGATGCGGGCTGCGGGCATCGCCACGATCGACGACCTCGCTGCATCGTCGGGCGCCGTGCCGGGCGTGGGCGACGCGACGCTCGCCTCGCTGCGCGTGCAGGCGCGGCTGCAGCTCGCGGCGCCCGAGACGGGTGTGCTGCACGAGCTCTTCGACGCGCGCGTGCTCGGTCGGCTGCCCGAGCCGAGCCCCGGCGACGTCTTCTTCGACTTCGAGGGCGACCCGCTCTGGTGGGACGGCGAGCACTGGGGCATCGACTACCTGTTCGGCGCCACGACGTACGACACCGGCGAGGAGGTCTTCACGGCCTTCTGGGCGCACGACTTCGCCGCCGAGGGGCGCGCGCTCGAGGACTTCCTCGACTGGCTCGCCGCACGGCGACAGTGGTGGCCCGACCTGCACGTCTACCACTACGCGCCCTACGAGGTGACGCATCTGCGGTCGATCTCGGCGAGCCACGGCATCCGCGAGGACGAGGTGCGCGACCTGCTCGCCGACGACGTGCTCGTCGACCTCTACCCGATCGTGCGCGGCGCCGTGCGCATCTCGGAGTCGTCGTACTCGCTCAAGCGCCTCGAGCCGCTGTTCATGGGTTCGCGGCTGCGCGACAGCGCCGTGAAGGACGGTGGCGCGTCGATCGTCGCCTACCAGCGCGTCGGCGAGCTGCGCGGCGAGGGACGGGCCGACGAGGCGGATGCGCTGCTCGGCGAGATCGGCGACTACAACCAGTACGACTGCGCCGCGACCGCGGGCCTGCGCGACTGGCTCGTGGGGCTCGCCGACGACGCGGGCGTGCCGCGACGCCGCCGCATCGTCGTGGAGTCGACGGCCTCGGAGCGCCTCGAGGCGCGGGAGGACGCGGTGGATGCGCGCCTGCGCGCCACGATCGCGCACGTGCCGGCGAAGGAGCGCACCGACGACCAAGCCGCCGTCGCCCTCGCCGCCGCGGCGGTCGAGTACCACCGACGCGAGGACACGGCCTACTGGGGCGAGCACTTCGCACGGCTCGACGGGCACGTCGACCTGTGGCGCGACCAGCGCGACGTGCTCGCGCCCACCGACGTCGCGATCGAGGTCGTCGACGGCTGGCAGACGCCGCCGCGCGCCAGGCAGCCGCGACGCCGGCTGCGACTCGTCGGGCCCATGGCTGCGGGCTCTCGCCTGAGCACGGGCGACCGCCCGTTCGTCGTCTACGACTCGCCCGCGCCGTTCGGCGACGTCGACGACGGCGCGACGTACCGCGCGCACGCCGACGTCGAGGTCGTCGAGGCGACCGAGGACTCCGGCACGTGGACGGTCGTGCTCGACGAGCGCGCCGCCGACGGCGTCGGCTGGTCGCAGCTGCCGCTCGCGCTCACGCCGTCGCGCCCCATCCCGACGCCGAAGCAGCGTGCCGCGATCCTCGAGTGGGGCGAGCACGTGGCCGCCAGCGCCACGCCGATCGCGGACTCGGCGCTCGACCTGCTGCGCCGCGAGCCCCCGCGCGTACGCGGCGGCCTGCTCGCCGCCGACGCCGGCACGCCCGCCGAGCGCATCGTGCACGCGCTCGAGGGCATGCACCGGTCGTACCTCGCCGTGCAGGGACCGCCCGGCTCGGGCAAGACGCACGTCGGCGCGACGGTGCTGCGCGCGCTCGCGGAGCGCGGCTGGAAGATCGGCGTCGTGGCGCAGTCGCACGACGTGGTCGAGCACCTGCTGCAGAAGGCCATCGACCTGGGCGTGCCGGCCGACCGCGTCGGCAAGAAGCCGAAGAGCGGCGCGACGACCGTGCCGGGCACGCCGCTCGAGACGCGCGACATCGCGGCCTTCCTCGCGCGCGACGGCGGCCGCATCGTCGGTGGCACGGCGTGGACGTTCGCGAACGCCGACCAGGTGCCCAGGCACGCGCTCGACCTGCTCGTCATCGACGAGGCCGGGCAGTTCTCGCTCGCGAACACGATCGCGTGCTCGATCGCCGCCGACCGCCTGCTGCTGCTCGGGGATCCGCAGCAGCTGCCGCAGGTGAGCCAGGGCACGCATCCCGAGCCCATCGACCGCTCGGCGCTCGGTTGGCTGTCGGGCGACGATCACGTGCTGCCCGACCGCTTCGGCGTCTTCCTCGCGCAGTCGTGGCGCATGCATCCCGTGCTGTGCGAGGCCGTGTCGGCGCTGTCGTACGACCGACAGCTGACGTCGGCGCCCGTCGCGGCGGCGCGGAGGCTCGCGGGCTCGCCGGGCGTGCACGCCGTGCCCGTCGACCACGTGGGGAACGGCGTCGAATCGCCCGAGGAGGCCGTCGAGGTCGTGCGCATCGTGCGCGACCAGCTCGGTCGCGAGTGGCTCGATCCATCGCGATCCGACGAGTCGCGGCCGCTCACGGCCGCCGACGTCATCGTGGTCGCCCCGTACAACGCGCAGGTGTCGCTGCTGCGCCGCGCGCTCGACGCCGCAGGCCTGCACGAGACGCGGGTCGGTACCGTCGACCGCTTCCAAGGCCAGGAGGCGGTCGTGGCGATCATGTCGACGACGGCGTCGAGCGCCGACGACGCCCCGCGCGGCCCGGAGTTCGCCCTCGATCGCAACCGCATGAACGTGGCGATCTCGCGCGCGCAGTGGTCGTCGTACGTCGTCTTCTCGCCCCGCATCGCCGACTCGCTGCCGTACAAGGCCGACGGCCTCGCGCAGCTCTCCGGCTTCCTGCGCCTCACGGGCTCGGCCTGACTGCGTCCAGCCTTCCCGTCTGCGCTTCGCAGGCGATTCGGGTGGGCGGAGGGAAGATGCCCCTCTGCCACCCCTGATCGCCTGCAGAACGCAAGCGCGCGGCGACGCTCGGGCCGGGGTCAGCGCGGGCGGCGGATGCGCACGGGCCCGCGGGCGGTGCGCGCGTCGACGACCGTGCCGCGCTGCGTGACCTCGACCTCGCCGGCGTCGGCGAGGCGGGCGGCGACGGCGCGCGTCGCGTCCATGAGCGAGCGCCACGAGTCGGCGTCGCCGACGGCGCGGGCGACGTCGCTCGGGCAGATCGTGCGATCGGGGGCGCGCTCGTCGACGAGGCGCAGCATCGTGCGCTCGAGGTCGGCGTCGCGGTCCATCGCTCCACGATGGCGCATCCGATCCTCGCGACGGAGGGGGTTGCTGCGCCGACCCGTCGACCGGCATGCACCGCGTCGCACGAGCCGTCGAGACCGCTGGGACCCCGCCCGAACCTTCGACCAGTGGTTGAGATACACGCCCGCTCGCGCTGCGAGGAGCGTGCGCGGCGCGCACCTAGACTCGACGACATGAGCGGTGGGACGGAGCAGGCGGCAGCGCTGCCGGGCCTCGACGCACCCGCCATGGGACCCACGGGGCGTCCGCTGCAGGAGTTCCCCGTGCCGGCCCCGCTGACGGGACACGGGCCCGCGCGCATCATCGCGATGTGCAATCAGAAGGGCGGCGTCGGCAAGACGACGACGACCATCAACCTCGGCGCCGCGCTCGCCGAGTACGGCCGTCGCGTGCTCGCCGTCGACTTCGACCCGCAGGGTGCGCTCTCGGCCGGTCTCGGCATCGAGAACCACGAGGCGACGACGATCTACGACCTGCTGCTGTCGTCGAAGCGCGACACGCGCGAGGCGATCCAGCACTCGAGCGTCGAGGGCCTCGACGTCATCCCGGCGAACATCGACCTGTCGGCCGCGGAGGTGCACCTCGTGAGCGAGGTCGCCCGCGAGCAGATCCTCGCGCGCGTGCTGCGCCAGGTCTCCGACGACTACGACCTCATCCTCGTCGACTGCCAGCCGTCGCTCGGCCTGCTCACGGTCAACGCGCTCACGGCTGCGCACGGCGTGCTCGTGCCGCTCGAGTGCGAGTACTTCGCGCTGCGCGGCGTCGCGCTGCTGAAGGAGACGATCGACAAGGTGCAGGACCGGCTCAACCCGGCGCTGCGCCTCGACGGCATCCTCGCGACGATGTACGACTCGCGCACGCTGCACTCGCGCGAGGTGCTGCAGCGCGTCGTCGAGGCGTTCGGGCCGTCGGTGCTCGAGACCGTCATCCGACGCACGGTGAAGTTCCCGGATGCATCGGTCGCCGGCACGCCCATCACGCAGTACGCACCCGAGCACTCCGCGTCGGATGCGTACCGCCAGGTCGCGCGCGAGCTCATCGCCCGCGGCGCCGTCGCCTGAGGCGCGCGGTGACGGAGCGCGTGGTCGAGCCCGAGGCGTCGACCGAGCAGGACGCCGCCGTCGCGACGGTCGACGGCGAGCCCGAGGCCGCCGCCGACGACGCGACCGGATTCCGCGTCCACCAGGAGCACTTCGACGGCCCGTTCGACCTGCTGCTGACGCTCATCGGCAATCGCAGGCTCGACGTGACCGAGATCGCGCTCGGACAGGTGACGAACGCGTTCATCGCGTACCTGTCGACGCTCGAGGGCGAGGGGATGCTCGACGAGGCGAGCGAGTTCATCGTCGTCGCCGCCACGTTGCTCGACCTGAAGGTTGCGAGCCTGCTGCCCGCCGGCGAGGTCGTGGATGCCGAGGACGTCGCGTTGCTCGAGGCGCGCGACCTGCTCTTCGCCCGCCTGCTGCAGTACCGCGCGTTCAAGGGCGCCGCCGCCTGGTTCGACGAACGCCTCACGGCCGAGTCGACGCGGCACGCGCGCTCGGTGCGGCTCGAGGAGCGATTCCGCAACCGCGCACCCGAGCTGCGGTGGACGCTGTCTGCCGACGACTTCGCCGCCCTCGCGCTGCTCGCGATGACGCCGCGCGAGATCCCCGTCGTGGGGCTCGCGCACCTGCACGCGCCGCTCGTGTCGATCCGCGAGCAGGCGGCGCACGTCGTGTCGATCCTGCGCGGCAGCGGCACGCGATCGTTCCGCGAGCTCGTCGCCGGCGCCGAGAGCCGCGGCGTCGTCGTGGCGCGCTTCCTGGCCGTGCTCGAGCTCTACCGTCGCGGTGCGCTCGGCTTCGAGCAGGTCGAGCCGCTCGGCGAGCTCTCGATCACGTGGACCGGCCACGACTTCCGCGACGACCAGCTCAGCACCCTGGGAGCCGACTATGACCACTGACGCACCCGTCGCATCCGACGCCGACGCGCTCGACGCAGCCGAGGCATCCGAGGCGCAGCCCGACGAGGAGCAGCGGCCCGACCGCTCGCACCTGCCGCTCGCGCGCCGGCTCGAGGCCATCCTGCTCGTCGCCGACGAGCCGCAAGGCGTCGTGCACCTCGCGAGCGCCCTCGGCGCGCCCGTCGCCGCCGTGCGCGACGCCGTCGAGGGGCTGCGCGCCGACTACGCCGGCGAGGCCGACGGCCCCGAGCGCGGCTTCGAGCTGCGCGAGGTCGCCGGCGGCTGGCGCATGTACGTGCGCGAGCAGTACGACGCCGACGTCGAGGGATTCGTGCTCACGCAGACGCCGACGCGGCTGTCGCAGGCGGCGCTCGAGACGCTCGCGGTCATCGCCTACAAGCAGCCCATCACGCGCGGCGCCATCGCGGCCATCCGCGCCGTGAACGTCGACTCCGTCGTGCGCACGCTGCTGGGCCGCGGCCTCGTGACCGAGGCGTTCACGGATCCCGAGACCGGCGCGATCCACTACGAGACCACCGACCTGCTGCTGCAGCAGATGGGCCTCGGCTCGATCGAGGAGCTGCCGCCCATCTCGCCCCTGCTGCCCGACTCCGACGAGGACGACGCGTGACCGACCACGACCTGCCCACCGAGGGGGAGCGCCTGCAGAAGGTGCTCGCCGCTGCCGGCGTGGCCTCGCGCCGCGTCGTCGAGGACATGATCGTCGACGGCCGCATCGAGGTGGATGGCGAGGTCGTCACCGAGCTCGGCACGCGCATCACGCCCGACGCGCGCGTCACGGTCGACGGCACGCCCGTGCAGCTCGACGTGTCGAAGCGGTACGTCATGCTCAACAAGCCGACGGGCGTCGTGTCGTCGATGGCCGACGACCGCGGCCGCGCCGACCTCACGCAGTACACGCGCGACCTCGACGAGCGCGTCTACAACGTCGGCCGCCTCGACTACGACACGTCGGGCCTGCTGCTGCTCACGAACGACGGCGAGCTCGCGAACGTGCTCGCGCATCCGTCGTTCGGCGTCGAGAAGACGTACGTCGCGAAGGTGCAGGGACGCGTCGACTCGCGCATCGTGCGCACGCTGCGCAACGGCTTCGAGCTCGACGACGGCTTCATCCGCGCCGACAAGGCCCGCATCCTCGGCACGCCGGGCAGGCAGGCGTCGATGCTCGAGATCACGCTGCACTCGGGCCGCAACCGCATCGTGCGTCGGATGCTCGAGCACGTCGGCCACCCGGTCATCGACCTCGTGCGGCGCCGCTTCGGCCCGCTGACGCTCGGCACGCTCGCGTCGGGTGCGACGCGGGAGCTGACGAAGGAGGAGCGCGGGGCGATCCTGAGGCTCGCGCGCTAGGGAGTGGTGACCGGTGCCATTGCCGGTCGCGTACCCTTGACCGGTGACCCATCGACTCCGCGGACCCGTGCGCATCGTCGGCACCGGGCTCCTCGGATCCTCCATCGGGATGGGTCTGACGAGGCTGGGCGTCGACGTGACGCTCGCCGACGTCAGCCCGACGGCCGTGCGCCTCGCTGCCGACTACGGCGCCGGGCGCCCCGCGGGCATCGGCGACGCCCCCGCGCTCGTGGTCGTGGCGGTGCCGCCCGACGTGACGGCCGACGTCGTCGCGCGCGAGCTCGACACGCACCGCGACGCGGTCGTGATCGACGTCGCGAGCGTCAAGGCGCCCATCCTGGCCGACCTCCGCGCCGCCGGCGCCGACGTCAGCCGGTACCTCGGCACGCATCCCATGGCGGGCCGCGAGCGCTCCGGCGCCCTCGCGGGCCGAGCCGACCTCTTCGTCGGCCGCCCGTGGGTCATCGCCGACCACGACGCCATCTCGTACGTGCAGGGCAGCGTCGTCGACGACCTCATCCTCGACCTCGGCGCCATCCCGATCGAGATGGACCCCACCGAGCACGACCGCTCGGTCGCGACCGTGAGCCACGTGCCGCAGCTCGTCTCGACGCTCATGGGCGCGCGCCTGCAGGAGGCCGCCGACGAGGCGCTGCGCCTCGCGGGCCAGGGCGTGCGCGACGTGACGCGCGTCGCGGGCAGCGACCCGGGCCTGTGGGTGCAGATCCTCTCGGCGAACGCGCCGGCGGTCGCGGAGCAGCTGCGCGCGCTGCGCGCCGACCTCGATCGCATCGTCGACGCGCTCGACGACGTCGATCGCGAGGGCGCGCGCCGCACGCTCGCCGACGTGCTCGCCGACGGCCGCGCGGGCGTCGAGCGCCTGCCGGGCAAGCACGGACAGCGGTCGCGCTTCACGCGCATCGCCGTGCGCGTCGACGACCGCCCCGGCCAGCTCGCCCGCCTCCTCACCGACATCGGAGACGCCAACGTGAACATGGAGGACGTGCGCCTCGAGCACGCCGAGGGCGCCCAGTTCGGCGTCGCCGAGATCCTCATCGCGCCCGAGACCGAGCAGCGACTGCTCGAGGCCCTCGACGCGCGCGGATGGGCGGTGGTCTCGTGACGACCGTCGCCATCGACGGGCCCGCGGGCTCGGGCAAGTCCTCCGTCGCACGCGTCGCCGCCGAGCAGCTGGGCTTCCACCTGCTCGACACCGGCGCCGCCTACCGCTCGCTCGCATGGCTCGTGCTCGAGCGCGGCCTCGACCCGTACGTCGAGGCCGACGTGCTGAGCCTGCTCGACGACTTCGACTACGCCGTCGACGTCTCGGGCGAGACGCAGCGCTTCTCGGTCGGCGGCGTCGACGTGACGGGCGCCATCCGCACCGAGCGCATCTCGGGCGCCGTCTCGGGCGTCGCCCGCGTGCCCGCCGTGCGCGAGGCCGTCAACGTGCGCTTCCGCGCCCTCATCGCCGACGCCCGCCCGGGCATCGTCGTCGAGGGCCGCGACATCACCACGGTCGTCGCCCCCGACGCCGACGTGCGCATCCTGCTCACCGCCGACGAGGAGGTGCGCATCCGCCGCCGCATCGGCGACGTGGGGGATGCGGCAGGCGTCGCCGAGCGCCTGAGCGCGCGCGACCGATCCGACAACCAGGTGGTCGACTTCATGACGCCCGCACCGGGCGTGACGCTGGTCGACTCCACCCACCTCGACTTCGACGAGACCGTGCAGGCGGTCGTCGAGCTCGTTCGAACGCAGGAGCGTGCATGACCACCGACCAGCCCCAGGAGCCGGACTTCGACGACGTCGAGGTCGTGCAGGCCTACCCGACCGACATGGACGAGGCGCGCGAGCTCGACGAGGCGCGCGTCGCCTCGTTGCGCGCCGGCCTCGCCGACTACGACCTCGACGAGGACGACGCCGCGCTGCTCGCAGCCGAGCTCGGCCCCGACGAGGTCATCACCCTGCCGGCGCTGCCGGTGCTCGCGATCGTCGGCCGCCCCAACGTGGGCAAGTCGGCGCTCGTGAACCGCATCATCGGCCGCCGCGAGGCCGTCGTCGAGGACACCCCGGGCGTCACGCGCGACCGCGTCACGTACCGCGCCGAGTGGGAGGGCCGTGCGTTCACGGTCGTCGACACCGGCGGCTGGGAGCCGGATGCGCGCGGCATCGACAAGTCGGTCGCGCAGCAGGCGGAGATCGCCGTCGACCTGGCCGACGCCGTGCTGTTCGTCGTCGACGTGACCGTGGGTGCGACGTCGACCGACGAGCACGTCGTGCGCATGCTGCGCTCGTCGTCGAAGCCCGTGATGCTCGTCGCCAACAAGGCCGACGATGCCCGCCGTGACCTCGAGGCCTCGAGCCTGTGGAGCCTGGGCCTCGGCGAGCCGTACCCGGTGTCGGCGCTGCACAGCCGCGGCGTCGCCGACCTGCTCGACGCCGCCATGAAGGTGCTGCCCGACGAGTCGGCCGTCGCGAAGGTCGAGATCGGCGGACCCCGCCGCGTCGCCCTGCTCGGTCGCCCGAACGTCGGCAAGTCGTCGCTGCTCAACAAGGCGGCGGGCGAGGAGCGCGTCGTCGTCAACGAGATGGCAGGCACGACCCGCGACCCGGTCGACGAGCAGATCGAGCTCGCCGGCCGCGTGTGGCGCTTCGTCGACACGGCAGGCATCCGTCGCCGCGTGCACCTGCAGCAGGGCGCCGACTTCTACGCGACGCTGCGCACGCAGGCCGCGCTCGAGAAGGCCGAGGTCGCCGTCGTGCTGCTCGACGTCACCGAGGTGCTGTCGGAGCAGGACGTGCGCATCGTCGACCTCGTGCTCGAGTCGGGCCGCGCGCTCGTGCTGGCGTTCAACAAGTGGGACCAGCTCGAGGACGAGCGCCGCAAGTACCTCGAGCGCGAGATCGAGAAGGACCTGCACCACGTCGCCTGGGCGCCGCGCGTGAACATCTCGGCCCGCACGGGCCGCCACCTCGAGAAGCTCGTGCCCGCGCTCGAGCTCGCCCTCGACTCGTGGGACACGCGCATCCCCACCGGCAAGCTCAACGCGTTCCTCGCCGAGCTGTCGGCGGCGAACCCGCACCCGGTGCGCAGCGGCAAGCAGCCGCGCATCCTGTTCGCGACGCAGGCGGGCACGCGTCCGCCGACCTTCGTGCTGTTCACGACGGGCTTCCTCGACCCGCAGTACCGACGCTTCATCACGCGTCGCCTGCGCGAGGAGTTCGGTTTCGAGGGCAGCCCGATCCAGGTCAATGTGCGCGTGCGCGAGCGCCGCGAGCGCCGCTAGCGCGTCACCAGTCGACGTCGTCGACGCTCGCCACGAGGCGCGGCGTCGTCGGCGTCGCCGTGCGGCTGCGCTTGCCGACGGGGATGCGGGACAGGTCGAGTCCGGTGCGCTCGGCGAGGTCGTCGAGGGTCACCTCGTACGTCTCGAAGCCGTCGAGGTACGCGGGCTGCACGTTCGACAGGTCCTGCGCGAGCAGGAAGGCGCGGGCACGGATGGCTTCGCCGAGCCGGTAGACGACGATCTTCCAGTGCTCTCGCGGCAGGCGCACGACGCCGCGGTACTCGGGGTCGGCGGCACCGAGCACGGGACCGGCGAACACGACGACGCGGCGCTCGTGCAGGCCGTCGAGGTCGAGGACCGCGTGCTCGAGCTCGCCCCACGCACCGCCCCGGCCCGACTGGTTGAAGTCGGCGTGCTGCGGCGTGATGTTCGTGAAGCAGAACGAGTCGCGGTTCGCGGCGCGCGCCTCGGCGAGCGTGCCCCACAGCAGGTCGGCACGGCGTGCGAGGTGGCCGCGGTCGAGGTCGTTGGCCGCGTAGACCTCGTCGGTCGTCTGCTCGTCGAGCGGCAGCCGATCGTCGGGGAAGAAGTCGCGGTGGCGCGGGATGTCGGGGAAGAGGCGCAGGCCGTCGATCGCCCAGGCCACCGACCACGCGAGGCGCCGTTGCCGATGCATCGTCACCGAGAAGTGCGTGTACGGCAGCACGGGTGCGTCGGAGTCGTCGACGGGCGTCGGCGCGGGCACGACGATGCCGAGGAAGCGGGCGTCGTAGCCGGCTGGGGGCTTCGTGTTGGCCATCGAGGGCGATGGTAGGTGCGACGGGTGACGGCGCGCGTGGGATCACACCTCGGTCGGCAGCTCCGGCAGGGCGACCGGGAGGTAGTAGAGGCCGCGCTCGTCCTCGAAGACCCGCGCCTCGAGCGTCGATCCCTCGGGCACGAACGCATCCACGTCGACGTGCCCGTCGGTGGGTGCGAGCGCGCGCACGGCGAACGCGGGGATGAGCCCCTGGCGGCCCTCGTCGTCGACGGCCAGCGCGTACCGGGGGCCGGTCGAGCGCACGACGACCGAGCGGATCGGGATGCGGCCGGCGACGGCGTGCGCACGCTCGGAGGCGGGCTCGTCGGTCGCGACGTCGAACTCGCCCGCGAGGTCGTCGGCGAGACGATCCACCTCGGCGAGCAGGTTCGCCATCGTGCGCCCCACCGACCGGTGGAAGTCGCTCGGGCGCAGCCCGCCGCCCGGCTTGTAGAGGTCCTCGTGCGTCAGCTCGCCCCACGCATCCTGCACGCGGGTCTTGATCTGCACCTCGACGGCCACGACCGTCGTGCCTGCAGGCGTCGTGACGTCGACGTCGAGCAGCGCGTGCACGGCGCGGTAGCCGGACGGCTTCGGCTCGGCGACGTAGTCGCGCATCTCGACGAGGTGGATGCCGGCCTGCAGCGCCGTCGCGACGTCGTCGGCGAGCAGCACCTGGTCGCGCGTCGACTTGCACAGCACCTTCACGCCGACGACGTCGCGCACGAGCTCCTCGACCTGGTCGACGGTGACGTCGGCGAGGTCGAGCTCCGTCGCGGCGCGCGAGAGGCGGTCGATGGTGCGCGCCTCCTCCTTGATGCGGCCGGGCATGACGACGAGGCGCATGCGGTCGGCGTCGGCGAGCAGCGCGTCGGCACGTTCGTCGAGCCAGCCCTCGACCATGCCCATGGCGGAGTCCCACGCATCGGCGCGCGTCTCGTACGCGCGCCGCACCGCGGTCGTGGGATCGGTCATGGTCAGCGCACCTGGCGCACCTGGAACTGGCGACGCGGGTGCGCGTACGCCTCCTGCGCCTCGACGAGCTGGAGCTCGCGCTCGCCCGAGTCGTGGGTGATCTGCAGCAGGTCGAACACGCTCGACACCGTCGCCTCGAGCGCATCCCACGCCGAGTCCGACGTGCGGTAGTGCGCGGTGAACAGCGCGGCGGTGACGTCGCCCGAGCCGTTGGCCTTGAACGGCAGGTACGGCGTCTGCACGATCCACGCGCCCTCGTCGTCGACCGCGAGCATCTCGATGGTGCCCTCGGGTCGGTCGGGGCGCTCGACGCTCGTCACGAGCACCGTGCGCGGACCCATGTCGCGGGCGCGGTCGACGGACTCGAGCGTCTCGTCGAGCGTCGCGGGCTCGGTGCCGGTGAGGAAGCCGAGCTCGAACTGGTTCGGCGCGATGATGTCGGCGACCGGCACGACGCGCTCGCGGATGAGCGCCGGGATCGCCGGGGCGACGAAGCAGCCGGACTTCGCGTTGCCCATGACCGGGTCGCACGTGTACGTCGCGGCGGGGTTGAGCGCCTTCGTGCGCTGCACGGCGTCGACGACGACGTCGACGATCGCCTCGCCGCCGAGGTAGCCCGACAGCACCGCATCCACCTGCGCGAGCGCGCCGCGCTCCTCGATGCCGAGGATGACGTCGGCGACGTCGGTCGCGGGCAGCAGCGGGCCGCGCCACGCGCCGTAGCCCGTGTGGTTCGAGAACACGACGGTCGAGACGGGCCACACCTCGTGCCCCAGCCGCTGCAGCGGGAACACGGCGGCCGAGTTGCCGACGTGGCCGTACGCGACCGACGACTGGATCGAGAGGATCTTCATCCTGCGATCCTCCCACCGGTCGCGAGCGGATGCGGAATCGACCCGGGCGAGCGGCGGTTGCACCCGCCATGAGCGAGGCAGCCCGTCCGACCGTCCGTCAGCTGCGCATCGTCGTCGAGGCCGACGACCACGACGCGGCGGTCGCGTTCTTCCGCGACGCGCTCGGGCTGCCCGAGCAGGCCGCGTACGCGGGGGAGGGCGACGAGCGCGTCGTGATCCTCGAGGCGGGCCGGGCGACGCTCGAGCTCGCGAACCCGTCGCACGTGCGCGCGATCGACGCCGTCGAGACCGACGGCGTGACGAGCCCGCGCATCCGCCTCGCGTTCGAGGTCGACGACGCCGCCGGCACGACGTCGACGCTCGAGGCCGCGGGCGCCGAGGTGCTCGCGACGCCGCGCGAGACGCCGTGGCGCTCGGTGAACGCGCGCCTGCAGGCGCCGGCCGACCTGCAGATCACGCTCTTCGAGGAGCTGGAGTCGCTCGAGGAGCGGTCGCAGCGCGAGGGGTTCGGCGCGGGGGAGCACTGAGCACGGGCACGAGGTGACGCTCAGCGTGGCTTCATGCGCATGTCGCACGAGAAGATGCGCTCAGCGTCACCTCGTGCCACGTCGTGCGACGAGCCGCGCGCCTTCGTGGAGTCCACGGACGCTCGCGAGCTCGTGCGGCTGCTGCCGCGCCTCGTGCCCGAGCGCTGAGCGTCACTCCGAGACGACGGCCTCGACGAGGCTGCCCTGCGCGTAGCCGAGCCAGTCGACGACGGCCTGGAACTGCGCGAGGTCCTCGGCCGTGAGGTCGAGGTGGTTCGTGGGGCCCTGCTGCACGCGCGTGTGCAGCACGAGGCGGATGTCGCCGATGCCCGCGAGCCACGCATCCGCCGACTCCTCGGGCACCTCGACGCGCACGCGCTCGTCCTCGACCGTCGCGTGGGCCGCGAGGTCGCGCGCCATCGCCCGCTGCCGGTCGAGGCGCAGCGCCGCCTGGTCGTCGGAGGTGAGCCTGCGGAACTCGTCGGCGAGCTCCTCATCCTCGTACGCCGCCGGGAACAGCCGTTCGATCACGGGATCGGCGTGGTCGGCCTCGCCGTCGCGCACCGCCACGAAGACCTGCCGCACCTGCGCGACGAGCCGCGTGAGCATCGTCGCCTCGTCGGCGGTGAGCACGAGCACGAGCGCATCGCCGTCGCGCTTCCACGGCTTCACTCGACACGCTCCAGCGTCGCGAGCAGGCCGTAGCCGTGCATCGCCGACACGTGCAGCTCCTGCTGCTCGCGGCCGCCGGCCGACACGATCGCCCGGCCCTTCGTGTGCACCTGCATCATGAGGCGCTCGGCCTTCGCCTCGTCGAAGCCGAAGTACGAGCGGAACACGTACGTGACGTACGTCATGAGGTTCACGGGGTCGTCCCACACGACGGTGACCCAGTCGCCGTCGGTCGACGCCAGGGCGGCGTCGTCGACCGAGAGGTCGACGTCGGTCGCGGTGCCCTGCATGCACCCGAGCCTACGCACGGCGGCACGGTGCGGGAATGGAGGCTGGCCGCAGCCAGCCGGATGCGGTAACGGGGGAACGGCCGCTAGCCGACGCGCTCGACGATGCCCTGCTCGTGCGTCTCGAGGCGGCGCAGCGATGCGGAGCGGCGGTCGAGCAGCACGCTCACGACCGCGAGGCCCATGCCGGCCGTCGCGAGCAGCACGCCCACCCATCCGGGGGCGAGGTAGCCGAGGCCCGCGCCGATCACGGCGCCGCCGACGGCTGCGCCGAGCGCGTTGCCGACGTTGAACGCCGCGTGGTTCATCGCGGCGCCCAGCAGCTCGGCCTCGCCGGCGATCTGGATGATGCGGGACTGGATCGACGGGATGAGCATCGACGTCGACAGGCCGATGAGGAACGCGAGCACGAACAGCGCGACGGGCTCGCCGCCGAGCAGCGAGTACAGGCCCATGACGGGGATGACGGCGAGGAACCCGCCGAGCATCGTGGGCACGAGCGCCTTGTCGCCGAGCACGCCGCCGAGGATGTTGCCGATCGTCATGCCGATGCCGAGCGTCGCGAGCACCCACGGCACCGTGCTCTCGCTGAGGCCCGCGACGCGCGTCACGGTCTCGGCGATGTACGAGTAGATGGCGAAGAACCCGCCGAAGCCGATGGCGCCGACCGCGAGCATGAGCCACAGGCGGCCGTCGCGCAGCGCCGACAGCTCGCGCAGCGGGTTGCGCTCGGGGTTGCCGGCGACCTGCGGCAGCGTGCGGAACGCGAGCAGCAGCGTGAGCGCGAAGATGCCTGCGATCGCGACGTACGACCAGCGCCATCCGGCCGTCTGGCCGAGGAAGGTGCCGAGCGGCACGCCGATGACGTTCGCGACCGTGAGGCCCGAGAGGGCGAGCGCGACGCCCGCGCCCTGGCGGCCGGGGCCCATGATGCGGGCGGCGAGCAGCGAGGCGACGCCGAAGTAGGCGCCGTGCGGGAGGCCCGAGACGAAGCGCGACAGCATCGTGAGCTCGAACGTGGGCATGAGGGCGCTCGACAGGTTCGCGACCGTGAACGCGGCGGCGAGGATGAGCACGAGGCGCGTCTGCGACATGCGCGCCGCGAGCACCGCGATCGCGGGGGCGCCGACGACGACGCCGAGGGCGTAGGCCGAGATGAGCCAGCCGGCGGTCTGGATGCCGCGCTCGGGGTTCTGCGCGAAGCCCGACACGAGGTCGTCGCCGATGAGCGGCAGGAGGCCCATCGAGGCGAACTCGGTCGTGCCGATGCCGAAGCCGCCGAGGGCGAGCGCGAAGAGTGCGAGGACGCGACGCGTGGGGGTGAGCTGCTGCATGGGGGAGTCTCCGGACGGTGCGTGGGGACAGGGCTGTGCAGCGCTGCGCACCACCATGGTATTCCCTCAGGGCTCGCTGGAGAGGCCTGTGGATCGACGGCCGGGGTCGACGGCCGGATGCGTCGTCGGGTACGGTGAGGATAGCCTTACCGCACATCCCCCTCCCGCAGCGCCGCTGCACGAAGGAGCTCCCGCATGGCCGGACCCGCACGCGTCGCCGCCGTCGCACCTCGATTCATCGACCTCGAGGTGCTCGGCAACGAGCAGATCTCCCCCCACCTGCGTCGCGTGACGCTCGGTGGCGAGGACGTCGCGAACATGACGCCGCAGGGCTACGACCAGTGGTTCCGCTTCTTCATGCGCCGTCCCGACCAGGATGCGCTGCAGGTGCCGACGAGCCCGAAGCAGTGGTTCCCGCAGTACCTGCTGATGTCGGAGGCGAAGCGCCCCCACATCCGCAACTACACGATCCGCGCGTTCCGCCGCGACGTGCAGGAGCTCGACATCGACTTCGTCGTGCACGAGGACCCGGGCCCCGGCGCCCAGTGGTCGATCGACGCGAAGGTCGGCGAGCGCGCCGCGCTGCTCGACGAGGGCCTGCTCTACAACGACGATGGCGTCGAGGGCGACGTGCTCATGGTCGGCGACGAGTCGGTCATCCCCGCCATCGCCGGCGTGTGCGGCTCGATCGACCGCGCGACGCGCGGCATCGCCGTGATCGAGGTCGGCCACATGGACGACGTGCAGGACCTCGGCCAGCCCGATGGCATCGACGTGCACTGGATCCACCGCGGCTCCGAGCGCGAGGGCCAGGCCGGCCTGCGCGCCCTGTCCGAGCTGGACCTGCCCGGCGACATCGCCTACGCGTACGCCGCCGGCGAGCAGTCGCTCGCGACCGGCGCACGCCGCCACCTCGTGAAGCACCGCGGCGTCGACAAGGCCAACGTCACGTTCACGGGCTACTGGCGCCTCGGCAAGGCCTACGTGTCCTGACCCGCGCCCAGCGCTCTGCCGACGCCGTCCTCCACCTCCGGAGGGCGGCGTCGTCGCAGGTCGCGGGCGTACGATCGCGCTCGTGAGCCTCGACGCGCTGCTGCTGCGGATCGACCGCGTCGCCGCCGGCCGCGCGCGCGACGTGCGCATGCCGCCCGAGCGGCTCGCGGATCCACGCCTGCATCGCGACTGGCGAGCGATCCGCTGGATCCTCACGGCCGAGATCGCCATCGGCCTCGCGGCGATCGTCGTCGCGGCCGTGCTCACGGCGCGCGGCGAGCTCGACCACCCCATGGTGTGGTTCCGGTCGCTCGTCGTGCTCGGCCTCACGCTCGGCCTCGGCTACTTCGCGCTGCGCGCCGAGCAGCGGTGGTGGTGGGCGTACTCGCGCCTGCGACTGTTCTCGCGCATCTTCCCGATCGTCACGCTCGTCGTCGCCGCCATCCCGGGCCTCTACCCGCTGTGGATGACGATCGAGCAGATCGTGTTCTCGCTGCTCATGATCGGCATCGGCGACCTGCTGACGACCGATCGGATGCGCGACGCGTACCGACGAGAGCAGCGCGGTGGCGGCAAGAACGCCGCTTCTTGACGGTGCGGCAAGCGCTCGCAGCCTGACCCGCCCGATCCGCCCCGCATTCGTGCGCTGCAGCGAAAGGATGGGGATGCGGCGAGATCCGCCGCGACGGACCAGCGCCCGACCGGGGCGCACGAGGAGCGAAGAGCGAGTGACGGACGCAGTGCAGCGATCCCAGGACGCATGGTTGGAGCGCGTCGCGATGGCCGAGTCGGCCATCCCCCTCATCGGCAGGCTGTACCGCGAGCGGAACGTCATCCCGCACGTGCACGGCCGCAAGATCATCAACCGCTCGGCGATCGAGGTGCTGCGTGCCCACCGCTGGGCGCGACGCGTGAGCGACGGCGAGCTCGACGTGGCGCACTCGCTGCTCGCGCTGCAGGTCGCCGACGAGCTGCGCCTGCAGGGCGTGTCGCTCGACCTCGGCCGCCTGCTCGACGGCGCGCCCGACGACGTGTCGGGCCTCGAGGCGTACGTGCGCGACGCGCTCGGCGCGCTGCCGTCGTGGGAGCACCAGGAGCCCACCGACGTCGTGCTCTACGGCTTCGGCCGCATCGGCCGACTGCTCGCCCGCATCCTCGTCGGCCACGCCGGCAACGGCCTCGGCCTGCGCCTGCGCGCGATCGTCGTGCGCTCGGGCGGCGAGCACGACCTCGAGAAGCGCGCGAACCTGCTGCGCCGCGACTCGGTGCACGGACCCTTCGAGGGCACGATCCAGATCGACCACGAGGCGCAGACGATCCTCGCGAACGGCACGCTCATCCAGGTCATCCACTCCGACGACCCCGCGACCGTCGACTACGAGGCGCACGGCATCCGCGACGCCATCGTCGTCGACAACACGGGCCGCTGGCGCGACGAGGCGGGCCTGTCGCTGCATCTGCAGGCGAAGGGCGTCGCGCGCGTGCTGCTGACCGCCCCGGGCAAGAGCCCGCTGAAGAACGTCGTGTACGGCATCAACCAGGACATGATCGCCGCCGACGACCGCATCGTCACCGCCGCGTCGTGCACGACGAACGCCATCACGCCCGTGCTCAAGGTGCTGCACGACGCGTACGGCGTCGAGCACGGCCACGTCGAGACCGTGCACTCGTACACGAACGACCAGAACCTCATCGACAACTTCCACAAGGGCGACCGCCGCGGCCGCTCGGCGGCGCTCAACATGGTGCTCACCGAGACCGGCGCCGCGAAGGCCGTCGCGAAGGCGCTGCCCGAGCTCGAGGGCCGCCTGACCGGCAACGCCATCCGCGTGCCGACGCCCGACGTGTCGATGGCGATCCTCAACCTCACGCTCGACGAGGCCGTGGAGCGCGACCAGGTCAACGAGCTGCTGCGCCGCGCGTCGCTCAAGGGGCGCCTGCGCACGCAGATCGACTTCGTCGACTCGCCCGAGGTCGTCTCGACCGACTTCGTCGGCAACAACCGGGCAGGCATCGTCGACGGCCTCGCGACCATCGCATCCGGCCGCCACCTCGTCGTGTACGTCTGGTACGACAACGAGTACGGCTACTCGTCGCAGGTCGTGCGCGTGCTCGAGCACATGGCCGAGCAGATGCAGGCCGCGCGCGTCGAGGTGACGCGCGAGCCCGTCGGCGGCGTGGCCGCAGAGGCAGCGATCGGCTGACCGGATGCGGTGGGTCCTGAGCCAGGCTCAGGATCCGCCGCGCCCGGGTCGGGCCGCGATCCAACCCGCGGCCCGACCCGTCCCGAACGACCACCAGTGCCCGGAGCGGGCACGCAGGCTCAGGAGGGACATCCCATGAAGAAGACCACTCGGACCATGAGCGCCGCAGCCATGACGGCTGCGCTGGCCATCGGTGGCGTCGCCATCGGCGGACCCGCTGCCATGGCCTCGGACGCGTCGTACTCCGTGGGCATGCACTCGACCACCACCACCCCGATGCCGCAGGCGGCGCTCATCGAGGGACCGCTCGTGCAGGGCCCGCTCGTCGACGTCGGCGGCATCCTGAACTTCCTGCAGATCGGCCAGTTCCAGTAGGCATCGCGCCTCGACCGACCGATACAGGACCACGTCAGCCCCGCGCGCTGCGCGGGGCTGACGTCTTTCAGGAGCGCCATCCGTGACGAGCACGACGCCCACGAACGACCGATCGACCGACACCCCGAGCGCCGATGCGCGCATCCCGCTCACCGCGGCGCAGCGCGGCATCTGGTACGCGCAGCAGCTCGACGAGGCGAACCCGACGTACCAGATCGGGCAGTACCTCGACCTGCGCGGCCGCATCGAGCCTGCGCTCATGCGCGTCGCGGTGACGAAGATCGTCGCCGACCTCGACGCCGTGCACCTGCGGCTGCGCGACGACGGCGACGGCCCGTACGCCGTCGCGGCGCCGCCCGCGGCGACCGACGACCTGCTCGAGGTCGTCGATCTGCGCGGCATCGACGCCGACGCTGCGTTCGCGCAGGCGCGCGAGCGCATGGACGTCGAGATGGCCACGCCGCGCGACCTCACGGGCGACGAGCTCTTCGGCGCCATCCTCTTCCGCCTCGGCGGCGACCGCTCGCTGTTCTTCCAGCGCGTGCACCACATCCTGCTCGACGGCTACGGCGCCGTCGTCGCCCTGCGCTACCTCGCGGGCGTCTACACGAGCCTCGCGCGCTTCACGCCCGGCGGACGGGCCCTCGACCTCGTCGACGGCATCGTCGCGCGCGTCGCCGCGCGCATCCCCTCGCCGCTGCCGTCGCTCGCCGAGCTGCACGCCTCGATCGACGCCTACGAGGCGTCCGAGCAGCGCGACGCCGACGAGGCCTACTGGACCGAGGTGCTCGCCGACGAGGCCGTCGTCGAGGGGCTCGAGGGCTCGGCGGACGGCGTCGCCTCGCGCGTCGAGCGCGTGTCGGTGCCGCTCGACGAGGCGCTCGTCGAGCGCCTCGCCGGGCTCGGCCGCGACCTGCCGAAGACGATCGTCGGCGTCATCGCGGTCTACATGGCGAAGGTGACGGGGGAGGCGCGCGTCTCCCTGGGCCTGCCGGTCACGGCTCGCCGCGGCTCCGTGGCGAAGACCACGCCGTCGATGCTGTCGAGCATCCTGCCGCTGCGCGTCGACGTCGATCCGGCCGCGACGGTCGGCGAGGTCGTCGCCGAGGCCGGCGACGTCGTGCGCGGCGCCGTGCGGCACCAGCGGTTCCGCGTCGAGCGCGTGTCGGGTGCACCGACGTTCGCAGGCCCCTCCGTGAACCTGCTGCCCGTCATCGACGCGCTGCGCTTCGGCGCGGCGACCGGCGAGGTGCGCATCCTGTCGACCGGGCCGGTGCACGACCTGTCGATCGTGCTCTCGGGCCTCGAGAGCGACGCGGCCGACGCGACGCTGCAGCTCGAGGGCGACGCCGACCTGCACACGCGCGAGAGCCTGCTCGAGCATGCCGAGCGACTGCTCGCGCTCGTCGGCGACGCGCTCGACGACCACGCGCTCGTCGTCACGGATGCGACGATCCTCGGCGTCGACGAGGCGTCGAGCCTGCTCGAGCAGGGTGCGGGCCGTCGGGTCGCGATCGCGCCCGAGACGGTGCTCGAGGCCTTCGCCGCGATCGCGGCGCAGCGTCCGCACGAGCCCGCGGTCGTCGCCGAGGACGGCATGGTCACGTTCTCGATGCTCGACGCCGACGCCACGCGCCTCGCGCACCACCTCGTCTCCCAGGGCGTCGGCCCCGGTGCGCGCGTCGCGGTGCGCATCGAGCGCAGCGCGCTGCTGCCGATGCTCGTGCTCGCCGTGCTGCGCGCGGGCGGCGCCTACGTGCCGCTCGACCCCGAGTACCCCATCGACCGCGTCGCGGGGATGGTCGAGGACGCCGACCCCGTGCTGCTGCTCACGAGCACGGGTCAGCTCGAGCGCGACCGCGCCGCGGGAGCGGACTGGGCGGTGCCGACCCTCGCCGTCGACGCCGACACCGCCAGCTGGCGTCGTGGCACGCCGGATGCGACGGCCCTGCCGACCGCTGCCGACGACGATCTCGCCTACGTGGTGTTCACCTCCGGCAGCACGGGGCGCCCGAAGGGCGTGGGCGTCGACCGGATCGCGCTGCGCAACCTGTTCCAGCAGCACCGTGCCGAGATGTTCGAGCCGGCAGCCGAGCGGCTCGGGCGCCCCGTGCGCGTCGCCCACACCGCAGGCCTGTCGTTCGACGCCGCCTGGGATCCGCTGCTCTGGCTCTTCGCGGGCCACGAGCTGCACGTCATCGACGACGACGCCCGGCGCGACCCGCAGCGACTCGTGCAGCTGCTCGCCGACCGTCGCATCGACGCCATCGAGACGACGCCGTCGTTCGCCGAGGCGCTCATCGCCGCCGGCATGCTCGACGCCGACCGCCACCCCACCGAGATCGCGCTCGGCGGCGAGGCCGTCGGGCCCGCGCTGTGGGATGCGCTCGCGCAGCGCGACGACATCCACGCCGTCAACCTCTACGGACCGACCGAGACGACCGTCGACAGCCTCATCGCCGTGATCGAGCCGGGGGTGCAGCCGCACATCGGCACGTCGGTGCGCAACGCGCGCCACTACATCCTCGACGCGAGCCTCACGCCCGTGCCCGACCGCGCCGTCGGCGAGCTCTACCTCGCAGGCGCCAACGTGGCCCGCGGCTACGTCGGCCGCCCCGACCTCAGCGCCGAGCGCTTCGTCGCCGACCCGTTCGCCGACGACGGCTCGCGCATGTACCGCACGGGCGACGTCGTGCGTCGTCGCCGCGACGGCTCCCTCCGCTTCGTCGGTCGCATCGACGACCAGGTGAAGATCCGCGGCTACCGCGTCGAGCTCGACGAGGTCGAGGCCGCGATGCGTCGCCAGGACCGCGTGACGCGCGCCGCCGCCGTCGTGCACGGCGACGGCGCCACGGCGCGCATCGTCGGCTACGTCACCGCCGACGGCGACCTCGACGGCCTCGGCGCCGCCGTGCGCGAGGCGATGCGTCGCGGCGTGCCCGACTACATGGTGCCGTCGACGATCATGGCGCTCAGCGACCTGCCGATGACCCCCAACGGCAAGCTCGACCGCCGCGCCCTGCCGACGCCCGAGCGCTCGAGCGCCGACCCTGCCCAGCAGCCGCAGACGACGGTGCAGCGCATCGTCGCCGAGGCGTTCGCCGAGACCCTCGAGGTGGATGCCGTGGGCATCGACGAGGACTTCTTCGCGGCCGGCGGGCACTCGCTGCTCGCCACGCGGCTCGCGTCGACGCTCTCGGAGCGTCTCGAGCGGCAGATCACGGTGCGCGACGTCTTCGAGCGGCCCACCGTCGCGGCGCTCGCCGAGCGCGCCGGCGACGCCGGCGTCGACGACCGCCCGTCGCGCCTGTCGCGCGCGACGCGTCCCGACCCGCTGCCGGTGTCGCTCGCGCAGCGCCGCCTGTGGTTCCTCAACCGGCTCGAGCCCGACTCGGCCGCGTACTCCATCCCCGTCGTGCTGCACCTCGACGGCCCGCTCGACGTGCCCGCGCTGCGCGCCGCGTTCGTCGACGTCGCCGAGCGGCACGAGCCGCTGCGCACCGTGACGCCCCTCGTCGGCGGCGAGCCCGTGCAGCGCATCCTCTCGGGCGTCGACGGCGAGCCGCCGTTCCTGGCGATCGACGTGCCCGAGGAGCGCGTGGAGGCCGTCGTGCGCCAGGAGGCGATGCGTCCGTTCGACGTCACGGCCGAGACGCCGCTGCGCGCCGTGCTGCTGCGCGTCGCGCCCGAGCGCCACGTGCTCGTGGCGACGATGCACCACATCGCCTCCGACGGCTGGTCGCTCGCGCCGTTCGCGCGCGACCTCGGCACCGCGTACGCCGCCCGCGCGGCGGGGGAGGAGCCCGGCTGGGCGCCGCTCGCCGTCGACTACGCGGACTTCGCGCTGTGGCAGCGCGAGCACCTCGGCTCGGCCGACGATCCCGACAGCGAGCTGTCGACGCAGCTCGCGCACTGGCGCGGCGTGCTCGACGGCGCGCCCGACGAGATCGCGCTGCCGCGCGACCGCGCACGCGGCGCCGCCGACCCGGCCGATCCCGCGCAGCGCGGCGTCGGCGAGGTCGCGCTCACGCTCGACGCCGCCCGGCACGCTGCGGTGCGCGAGCTCGCGGGCGACCACCGCACGAGCCTCTTCATCGTGCTGCACGCCGCCGTCGCCGCCATGCTCGAGCAGCAGGGCGCCGGCGAGGACGTCGTGGTCGGCACGCCCGTCGCCGGCCGCACGGACCCGCAGCTCGACGACCTCGTCGGCTTCTTCGTGAACACCGTGGTGCTGCGCACCTCGCTCGCGGGCGATCCGACGCTCGAGGAGCTGCTCGAGCGCGTGCGCACGAGCAACACCGAGGCGTACGCGCACCAGGACGTGCCCTTCGACGCCGTCGTCGACGCCCTGCGTCCGCCGCGCGTCGCCGACCGGCCCCCGCTCTTCCAGGTGCTGCTCACGCTGCAGTCGACCGAGCCCGCATCCCTCGACCTCGGCGACGTCACCGTGACGGTGCCCGGCCAGGTCACGAGCGCGGGCGTCAAGGCCGACCTGCTCATCGACGTCGCGACGCCGGAGGGCGACGACGGCCCGCTCGTCGCGACCCTCGGGTTCGACCGCGCGCTGTTCGACGAGGCGACGGCGGAGCGCATGCGCGACGCGCTCGACCGCGTGCTCGCAGGGTTCGTGGATGCGCCGCACCGCCGCGTGTCCGACATCCCCTCGGTCGACGCCGCCACGGTGCGCGTGCTCGACGAGCAGGCGACGGGTCGCGCGCTCGAGGTCTCCGGCACCGTGCTCGACCGGCTCGCCACGACCGTGGATGCGCAGCCCGACGCCGACGCGCTCGTCGACGCCGACGGCACGACGACGTTCGCCGAGCTCGGCGCGCGCATCGACCGTCTCGCAGCCGGCCTCGCCGCCCTCGGCGTCGCTCGCGGCGATCGCGTCGCGATCGCGTTGCCGCGCTCGTCGGACGCCATCGCGCTCGTGCTCGGCGCGCTCCGCGCCGGTGCCGTCGCCGTGCCCGTCGACGTCGCCTACCCCGATGCGCGCATCGGGCAGATCCTCGTCGGCGCCGAGCCGACCGTCGTGGTGACGGCCGACGGCGAGCGCGCCGCGCGCGTCGTCGCCGACGTCGACCTCGCCGACGCTCCGCGCGTCGTCGCCGTCGCCGACGTGGATGCGGCGGGCGCCGACGCGAGCGTGCCCGACGCACCCGCCCCCGACGACGCCGCGTACCTCGTCTACACCTCGGGCACCACCGGTGCGCCGAAGGGCGTGCAGGTGGCGCACTCGGCGCTCGCGACCGTGCTCGCGCAGCACGACGAGGCCATGATCGGCACCGTGCGCGCCCGCGTCGACGGCGCGCCGCGCATGCTGCACCTCTCGGGGCTCGGCTTCGACGCCGCGTGGGACCCGATCCTGTGGCTCGTCGCCGGCACGACGCTCGAGGTCGCCGACGACGCGACGCGCACCGACGCCGAGGCCGTCGTGCGTGCGATCGCCGACCACGGCATCGACGTGCTCGAGACGACGCCGTCGTACGCGCAGCAGCTCGTCGCGGTCGGCCTGCTCGACGCGATCGCCGACCGCGCGGCCCCGCTCACGGTCGCCGTCGGCGGCGAGGCCGTGCCGCAGGCGCTCTGGGACCGGCTCGCCGCATCCGACGCGATCGACGGCTGGAACCTCTACGGGCCGAGCGAGTCGACCGTCGACGCCGTCGTCGCGCGCATCGAGCCGGGCGCCGTGCACATCGGCGCACCCGTCGCGACCGTCACGGCACGCGTGCTCGACCGCTTCCTGCAGCCCGTGCCGCCCGGCGTCGAGGGCGAGCTGTACCTCTCGGGCGCGACGCTCGCGCACGGCTATCGCGGCCGCACGGCCGAGACGGCCGGTCGCTTCGTCGCCGACCCGCACGGCGACGGCACGCGCATGTACCGCACGGGCGACGTCGTGCGCCGCCGCGTCACGGGCGAGCTCGAGTTCCTGCGCCGCGACGACGATCAGGTGAAGCTGCGCGGCTATCGCATCGAGGTCGGCGACGTGTCGAGCGCGCTCGAGCGCACGCCCGGCGTGCGCGCCGCCGTCGCCCGCGTGGTCGGCGATGCCGAGTCCGCGCGCCTCGTCGCGTGGGTGGCCGGTGACGTCGACGCCGATGCGGCACGGCGCACCGCCGCCGCCGAGCTGCCCGACTACATGGTGCCGACGGCAATCGCCGTCGTCGACGAGATCCCGCTGACGCCCAACGGCAAGGTCGACGTGGCTGCGCTGCCCGAGCCGTCGGCCACGGGCGGATCGCGCGAGCCCGAGACCGACGACGAGCGCACGATGTGCCGCATCGTCGGCGACGTGCTCGGCGTGCACGACGTCGGGCTCGACGACGACTTCTTCGCGCTCGGCGGTCACTCGCTGCTCGCCGTGTCGCTCATGGGCCGCATCCGCGACGAGCTGGGCGCCACCCTGCCGCTGCGCACGGTCTTCGACGCGCCGACGCCCGCGGGCCTGCTCGCGGCGATCGGCTCGGGCGCGGTGGCGGCGGATGCCGGTGGTCGCGCCGAGGCCGCCCCGGCCCTGCGCGCGTGGGCTGCCGAGCATCCGCGCGTCGAGGGCGAGTCGCTGCCGCTCTCGCCGAACCAGGCGCGCCTGTGGTTCCTGAACCGCCTCGACGTGTCGTCGGCCGAGTACTCCGTCGTGCTGCAGGCGTCGTTCGAGGGCGACCTCGACGTCGAGGCCCTCGGCCAGGCGATCGACGACCTCGTCGCACGCCACGAGGTGCTGCGCACCACGTACCCGGAGGTCGACGGTCGGCCCGTGCAGCGCATCCACGCACCCCGCACGGGCGTGCTGGGCACGGAGGCCGTGGACACGTCGGCCGGCTTCGACCTCGCGGTCGACCAGCCCGTGCGCGCCGCCCTCGTCGAGACGGGGGAGCGCCAGTGGCGCATCGACCTCGTGATCCACCACATCGCGACCGACGGCGCCTCGCTCGCGCCGCTCGCCCGCGACGTGGCGACCGCCTACGCCGCGCGCGCGGGCGGCACGGCGCGCGTGCAGCGTCCGCTCGCCGTGCAGTACGCGGACTTCGCGCGCATGCAGCGCGCGCTCGAGGACGGCGACGGCGCACGCCACGACGCCTCGCTCGCCGCGTGGACGGATCGGCTCGCCGGCATCCCCGACGAGCTCGAGCTGCCTGCGGACGGACGCCGCCCCGAGACGGCGGCGCGTGCCGCGCGTCAGGTGCGCTTCACGATCCCCGCCGACGTCGCGACGGCCGTGCAGTCGGCGGCCGGTCAGGCGCAGGCGAGCGGGTTCCACGCGTGGCTCGCGGGCCTCGCGGGCTACCTGCATCGCATCGGCGCCGGCGACGACGTCGTGATCGGCTCGCCCTCGGCCGGCCGCACGGATCCCGACGTCGCCGAGCTCGTCGGCTTCTTCGTCAACACGCTGCCGCTGCGCATCGACCTCACCGATGCACCGACGCTCGTCGACGCGATCGAGCGCGCCCGCGCGGCGACGCTGCACGCGATCGAGCACGAGTCGGTGCCGTTCGAGCGCATCGTCGAGGCCATGGCGCCCGAGCGCCGGCTCGGCAGGCATCCGCTGTTCCAGACCATGCTGTCGGTCGAGGAGCCCTCGGGCGTCGCGCTCGAGCTGCCGGGCGTCGCGACGACGCCCATCGAGCCCGAGACGACGGGTGCAGCCAAGGTCGACCTGTCGTTCACGCTGCGCCCCCAGCCCTCCGGCGACGTCGAGGGCGTGCTCGAGCACGACGCCGCGATGTTCAGCGACCGCGCCGCGCGCGGCCTCGTCGACCGGTGGATCGCGTTCCTCGCGGCGGCAGCCGAGGCACCGCGCGAGCGGCTGCGGGATGCCGTGGTCGAGCCGAGCGCGGGCACGCTCGCCGCGTGGCCGACGACCGACGACGCGCGGCCGGGGCTGCTCGATGCGCTCGCCGCGTCGCTCGCCGCCCGACCGTCGGCGGCGGCGATCGTCGCCCCCGACGCGAGGCTCGACGGCGCCGCCCTCGGCGATCGCGTCGCGCGCATCGCCGGCGGCCTCGTCGCCGCGGGCGTCGTGCCGGGCGACGTCGTGGCGCTGCGACTGCCCCGCTCCGCCGACACGATCGCGGCGCTGCTCGCCGTGTGGCACGCGGGTGCCGTGGTCTCGCCGATCGACGCCGAGCTGCCGCAGGAGCGCGTCGTCTCGATGCTGCGCACGGCCCGGGCGCGCCTGCTCGTGCACGCTGGGGCCGACGAGGCGTCGGCTGCCGCGGCCGCCGATGCCGACCTCGCGAGCGATCGCGTCGTGCTCGTCGACGACCTCGCATCGGCGGAGCCCGTCGACCGCGTCGACGTCGCGCTGGATGCCCCTGCCTACCTCATCTTCACGTCGGGCACGACGGGCGAGCCGAAGGCCGTGCAGGTGCCGCACCGCGCGCTCGCGAGCCTGCTCGCCAGTCACCGTGCGACGCTGCTGCCCGACGCCGACGAGCGTCGCGTGCGCCTCGCCCACACGACGGGCGTCGGCTTCGACGCCGCGATGGACCCCGTGGTCTGGCTCGCCGCCGGCCACGAGGTGCACGTCGTCGACGACGCCACGCGCCGCGACCCGCAGGCCCTCACGACCCTGCTCGACGAGCGCGGCATCGGCGCGTGGGAGACCACGCCGAGCTACGTCGCGGCGCTCGCGGCGCAGACGCGCCTGGCCGACGTGCTCGACCGACGTGACGCATCCGAGCCGTTCACGATGCTGCTCGGCGGCGAGGCGCTCGACGCCGGGCTGTGGACGTGGCTGCGCGAGCGCACGGCCGTCGACGCGTGGAACCTCTACGGCCCCACCGAGGTCGGCGTCGACTCGATGGTCGCGCGCGTCGCCGACGTCGAGCGGCCCGAGCTCGGCGCGACCACGGTCGACGTCGTGGGCTACGTGCTCGACGGCAGGCTGCGGCCCGCCCCGGTCGGCAGCGTCGGCGAGCTCTGGCTCGCCGGGGCGCAGCTGGCGCACGGCTACGCCGGCCGGCCCGACACGACGGCCGACCGCTTCGTCGCCGACCCGTTCGCAGCCGACGGCAGCCGCATGTACCGCACGGGCGACCTCGTCGTCGTGCGCGACGCGGATGCGGGGGAGCGGCCGAGCGTCGTCTCGCTGGGCCGCAGCGACGGCCAGGTGAAGATCCGCGGCCACCGCGTGGAGCCCGGCGAGGTCGAGGCGCTGCTGCGCGGCGTCGACGGCGTCGCCGAGGCCGTCGTGCGTGCGATCGACACGGCGCGCGGCGCCGCGCTCGGCGCGTGGATCGTCGCCGACGCTGGCGAGGACGGCAGCGCGCTCGCCCGCGGGCTCGTCGACCGCGTGCGCGGTCGCGTGCCCGACTACATGGTGCCCGTGGGCGTCGCGGCGATCGACGCCGTGCCCCGCACGCCCAACGGCAAGGTCGACGCGCGCGCGCTGCCCGAGCTGCGCACGGGCGGCGGCGACGGTCGTGCGCCCGAGGGCGACGCGGAGGTCGCGGTCGCCGCGGCCTTCGCCGACGCGCTCGGCGTCGACGACGTGCGCGCCGACGACTCGTTCTTCGCGCTCGGCGGCCACTCGTTCGTCGCCCAGCCGACCATCCAGGCCGTCAACGCGGCGCTCGGCGCGAGCCTGCCCGTGCAGGCGCTGTTCCAGGCGCCGACCGTGGCAGGGCTCGCGGCGCTCGTCGCCTCCGGTGGTGCGGACGTCGCGGAGAGCCTCCGCACGATCCTGCCGCTGCGGCGCGAGGGCGAGGGCGAGCCGGTGTTCGCCGTGCATCCCGCCAGCGGCGTCGCGTGGAAGTTCACCTCCTACGTGTCCCGACTGCGCACGACGCGCCCCATCCTCGGCGTGCAGATGCCCGGCATCGCGCCCGACGAGGCCGAGCCGCCGACCGCCGAGTCGTTCGACGAGCTGCTGGACGCCTACGTCGCGGCGATCAGGGCCGAGCAGCCGCACGGCCCGTACCACCTGACGGGCTTCTCGTTCGGCGGTCGCCTCGCGCAGCACATCGCCGCGCGGCTGCAGGCCGAGGGCGACGAGGTGGCGCTGCTCGCCGTGCTCGACGCCTACCCGACCGAGGGATCGGCGCTCGACGGCGTCGCGCATCCCGACGACATGTGGCGCGGCTTCCTCGACGCGAACGGCGTCGTGCCGCCGGAGGGCGACCTCGACGTGCATCGCGTGCTCGCGCTGCTCGAGGAGGCGGGCAGCCCGCTCGCCGACGTGCCTGCCGAGGCCGTCGAGCGCATGGTGCGCCGCTTCCTGCGACTCGGCGAGCTGCTCGACGCCGCCGACGTGCCGACGTTCGACGGGTCGATGCACGTGTTCGCCGCCACCGAGCAGGTGCCGGCCGACCGTCCCGAGCCGGAGGCGTGGGCGCCGTTCGCGGCGGGCGAGGTCACCTCGAGCCTCGTGGGCGTGCGGCATCAGGACATGCTGTCGGACCGCGCGCTCGACGACCTCGGCCCCGTGCTCGACGACCTGCTCGATCGGGCCGGGCGTCGGGACTGAGCGTCGCGGGCGTGTCGCGCCGGTCGCGACACGCCCGCAACGCTGAGACGGATTCGACTTCGAACCATCTCCCGCGCGGTCCCGAAGCACTCCATGACGAGACCAGAGCGACTTCGAGACTGAGTGGAGCAGACGATGACGAACCCCTTCGACGACCAGGACGGCACCTTCCGGGTGCTCGTGAACGAGGCCAACCAGCACTCGCTGTGGCCCGAGTTCGCGGACGTGCCCAAGGGATGGGTCGCCGTCTTCGGCCCCGCGTCGAAGGACGAGAGCCTCGCCTACGTCTCGCAGCACTGGGTCGACGTGACGCCCGTCCCCGAGCGCGAGCGCGTCGAGAGCGACCGCGTCGCCTCGTGATCTCCATCCAGGGCATCCGCAAGCGATTCGGCGACCATCAGGCGCTCGACGGCGTGGAGCTCGAGGTGCCCGAGGGCGCCGTGCAAGGACTGCTCGGGCCGAACGGCGCGGGCAAGACGACGACGGTGCGCGTGCTGACGACGCTGCTCGACCCCGACGAGGGTGAGGCGATCGTCGCCGGGCACTCCGCCATCACCGAGGGCCACGAGGTGCGCCGTCGCCTCGGCGTCTCGGGGCAGTACGCGGCCGTCGACGAGAAGCTCACGGGCTTCGAGAACCTGACCATGGTCGGCGAGCTCTACGGCATGCGACGCCGTGAGGCGAAGGCGCGGGCGCGCGAGCTGCTGCGCGACTTCCGCCTCGACGACGTCGGCGACACGCGTCGCGCCGGCCAGTACTCCGGCGGCATGCGGCGCCGGCTCGACCTGGCAGGTGCCATCGTGGCGCGCCCGCCGGTCGTGATCCTCGACGAGCCGACGACGGGTCTCGACCCGCGCGGCCGACGCGACACGTGGGATGCGATCGAGTCGCTCGCATCGGGCGGCACGACCGTGCTGCTCACGACGCAGTACCTCGAGGAGGCCGACCAGCTCGCCGACTCCATCGCCGTGATCGACGCCGGACGCATCATCGCCGAGGGCACCGCGACCCAGCTGAAGGCGCAGGCGGGCGGCGCGCGCATCGACGTCGTGCTCGCTCCGGGTGCCGACGCCGCCGCAGCGCTCGCGGCCGTGCGCTCGACCGGCCATCACGCCGACCTCGACGAGCGCGCTCGCCGACTCACCGGCGCTGCCGCCGACGGCAGCGACGGCCTCGTCGCCGTGCTGCACGCGCTCGAGCGCGCCGGCATCGCGGTCTCCGAGGCCGCGCTGCGCCAGCCGACGCTCGACGAGGTGTTCCTGCGCATCACGGGCCAGCCCGCGACCGAGGAGCCCGCCGACGAGAGCGATCCGCCCGCCGACCGGGTCGCAGCATCCGAGGGGGTCCCCGCATGAGCATCGCAGGCGCCATCCGCGACGGCGGCATCGTCGCTCGTCGCAACATCCTCGGCGTGCGCCGCACCCCGGGCGCGCTCGTCACGGGCGTCGCGCAGCCCATCATCTTCGTGCTCATCCTCGCCTTCGTCTTCGGCGGGGCGCTCGGCGGTGACGACTACCGCCAGTTCCTCATCGGCGGCATCCTGGCCCAGACGCTCACGTTCAACTCGTCGTTCACGGCCGTGTACCTCGCGAAGGACCTGCAGACGGGCCTGATCGACCGCTTCCGAGCGCTGCCGATGTCGCGCGTCGGCGTGATCCTGGGGCGGACGACCTCCGACCTCGTGACGAGCGTCATCTCGATCCTCGTCATCGTCGCCTGCGGCTTCGCGATCGGCTGGCGGCTCGAGGCGAACGTGCTGCAGATCGTCGTCGTGTTCCTCCTCCTGCTGCTCTACGCGTTCGCGATCTCGTGGATCGGCGCGTTCATCGCCATGACCGCGCGCAGCGTGGAGGTGGCGCAGAGCCTCGGCCTGCTGTGGCTGTTCCCCGTGTGCTTCATCTCGGGCGCGTTCGTCTCGGCGGACATGCTGCCGGGCCCGCTCCGCGTCATCGCGGAGTGGAACCCCGTCACGGCCGTCGCGACGGCAGTGCGCCAGGGCTTCGGCAACGAGGCGCCCGCAGGCTTCGCGACGGCGGGCGGCTGGCCCGCCGACAACGCGCTGCTCTACGCGTTCCTCTGCTGCGTCGCGATCATCGCGATCTTCGCGCCGATCGCCGTGACCCAGTACCGCAGGATCAGCAAGCGGTGATCGACGTCCTGGCGGCCTCCGTCGACGACGTGCACGCGCTCGCCGACCGGCTCGGGCACGCCGTGCCCGGGTCGGGCCTCGGCGCGGAGCGGCTCGTGTCGGATCGCGACCGGGTGGCCGCGGGCGCGAGGCTGCGCGCCGAGGACTCGCGGCGCACGCTCGCCGGACGCGCGGCGCTGCGGATGCTCCTCGCCGCTCGCGTCGGCGTGCCGACGAGCGATGCGGCGGCGCTCGCGATCGATCGCACGTGCACGCAGTGCGGCGAGCAGCACGGACAGCCGCGCGTCGACGGGCTCTCGGTCTCGTCGTCGACGTCGGGGACGCACGTGCTCGTCGCGGTCGGCGACGCCGACGCGCGCGTCGGGGTCGACGTGGAGGTCGTGCCCGAGGAGCTCTGGACGGGCTTCGACGCGTACGCGCTGCACCCCGACGAGCGCGGGTCGATGCCCGATGGCGCCGACGGCGTCTCGCAGCGCATCCGTGCATGGGCGCAGAAGGAGGCCGTGCTGAAGTCCGTCGGCCTCGGCCTGCGGGCCGCGCCGGCACGGCTGCGCATCTCGGCGGTCGAGACGCCGGGCGCGTGGCCGTCGGGCGCCGGGATGCTCGACCCCGGCGCGTGGCGACCCGTCGCGACGACCGAGGTGCGCGACGCAGCCGGCTCGTGGGTCACATCCCTCGACGGGGCCGACGACGCGTGGTGGATGCTCGCGGCGGCGACGCCGCAGCCCATCCGTCGGTGGACGCTCGACGATCTCGCCGCCGCGCACCCCTCTGCGGCCTGAGCGCCGCGACGCTCAGAGCCCGCAGGCGACGAGCGGATCCGATGGCAGCCCCAGCGCCGCGCGGTACTCGTTGCCTGCATCGCCGAACGCGTCGAGCGACGGGGTGAAGTCGACATCGGCCAGGTCGGCCTCGGTCTCGGCGTCGATCGCTGCCTGCAGCGGGATCTGCTCGAGCGCGAGGCCCTCGACGAACGCGTCGACGGGGCCCTGCAGGTCCGCCGGCCACACGAGGTCGGGGTTCGCGAACGCGCCGTGCGCCGCCTGCACGATGTCGAGCGTCTCGCGGCCGACGCGCTCGAGCTCGTCGACGTCGCCGGCATCGAGCGCGGCGTTGAAGTCGGCGATGCGCGCGTTCCGCTGGCAGAAGTAGGTGAGGTAGAGCTCCTCGGCGAGCGCGTCGGACACCTCGCCGTTCGGGCCGATCGTCGGGCCGGCACCGCCGCCCGAGCCGCCCTGGCCTCCGTCGGCACCCTGCGTCTGCCCGGGTGCGGGCGCCGTCGGGAACTGCACGCAGGCGCTGAGGCCGAGCGCGAGCGCTGCGGCGGCGACGAGGGCGGGGAGGCGGGAGGCGCGCATGCGGCCAACGCTATGCCGAGCCGCTGGGAGTAGCGTTGCCGGGGATGAGCGACGACGCCCCGAAGCCCGAGACCGCATCCGCCACCACCGCATCCGCGCCCGACGCGCCTGCGCCGCCGAAGGTCGTCGACGAGCTCGTGACGACGCAGCACACGCTCTCGACGCCGCACGGCGAGCTCGCCTACACGGCGAAGGCCGGCCGCGTCGTGCTGTACGCCGACGAGGTCGAGGACGGCACGCGCAAGGGCCGCGTCGCGAAGGCGCAGGTCGGCATCACCGCGTACACGCTCGACGGCGCCGACCCGCTGACCCGGCCCGTGACCTTCGCGTTCAACGGCGGGCCCGGCTCGGCGAGCGTGTGGCTGCACATGGGCGTGCTCGGCCCGCGGCGCGTGATCATGGGCGACGCCGGCGACCTGCACGCGCCGCCGTACGGCATCGCCGACAATCCCGAGACGATCCTCGCCGTCTCCGACCTCGTGCTCATCGACCCCGTCTCGACCGGCCACTCGCGCGTCGTCGACGGCGGCTCCGCGAAGGACTTCCACGGCTTCACCGCCGACGTCGAGTCGGTGGGCGAGATCATCCGCCAGTGGGTCACGGCCGAGGGTCGGTGGCTGTCGCCGAAGCTGCTCGCGGGGGAGTCGTACGGCACGACTCGGGCGTCGGCGCTCGCCGAGCATCTGCAGGGCTCGGGCATGTACCTCAACGGGCTCATGCTCATCTCGGCGGTGCTGAACTTCGCCGTGCACGACTTCAAGCCCGGCAACGACGCCGCCTACCCGCGGTTCCTGTCGTTCTACGCGGCGACGGCGCACTTCCACGGCAAGCACCCCGGCCGCACGCTGCAGGAGGTCGTCGCGGAGGCTTCAGGCTACGCCGAGCGGGACTACCCGTACGTGCTCGCGCGCGGTGCGCGGCTGTCGGCGGAGGAGCGGGCGGAGGCGGTCGCGACGCTCGCGCGCCTGACGGGCGTCTCGGAGGACTACGTCTCGCGCGCCGACCTGCGCCTCGAGCACTGGCGGTACTTCGGCGAGCTGCGCCGCGACGAGGGTTTCACCGTGGGTCGCATCGACTCGCGCTTCACGGGCTACGCCGCGTCGGGGATCGCCGAGCACCAGGATGCGGATCCGTCGATCGACGCCATCCTCGGCCCGTACTCGGCGGCGTACCAGCACTACCTCCGCGCCGAGCTGGGCGTCGAGGATGCATCCCCGTTCCACGTGTTCGGGCCGGGCGTCATCCAGGAGTGGTCGTACAAGGAGTTCGAGAACACGTCGGTGACGGTGCTCGACCGCCTGTCGCGGGCGATGCGGCAGAACCCGCACCTCAAGGTGCACGTGGCGTTCGGCTACTACGACGGGGCGACGCCGTTCGGGTGCGCCGAGGACGACCTGGCGCACCTGCAGATCCCCGAGGCGCTGCGCGAGAACCTCGAGCGCCGCTACTACGAGGCCGGGCACATGATGTACGTGCACGAGCCGTCGCGCGTGCAGCAGGCGGCCGACCTCGCGGCCTTCGTGCAGTCGGCGACGCGTCGCTGAGGCCCTCGCTGCGTCGATTGGCCATCTTCTGCGGTGATTGGCCAACTTCTGCGATCGAGTGGTCGCGTTCTGCGACGCGACCCCGTCGATTGGCGCTCATTGGCGCCAATCGACGGGCGCGCGTCGCAGAAGTTGGCCAATCGACGCGGGAGGTCACCGCGCACGCGCCGGGCGATAGCGTCGGAGGGTGACCGACCGACCGCTGCCGCCCGCGCACCTGCGCGATCCGGCGAACCGCGATCCGGCGGATGCGTGGGTCGAGCTGCCAGACGGGCGCCGCTTCTGGGGCCTCGCGGGTGCCGCAGGGCTGCTCGTGTGGCTGCCCGACGAGGATGCCGTGCTGCTGCAGCTGCGTGCCGCGTGGGGCCACCACGGCGGCACGTGGGGACTGCCCGGCGGCGCGCGGCACTTCGACGAGGACGCCCTCGAAGGCGCGCTGCGCGAGGCGGCCGAGGAGGCGTCGGTGCCACGCGACGCACTCGAGGTGCTGTTCGAGCACGTGCTCGACCTCGACGTCTGGTCGTACACGACCGTCGTCGCCCGCGCGACGCGCCGCTTCGAGCCCGTGATCGGCGACGCGGAGTCGGATGCGCTGCGCTGGGTGCCCGTCGCCGAGGTGGATGCGCTCGACCTGCACCCCGGGTTCGCGGCCGCGTGGCCGGGTCTGCTCGCCGGCATCCGCGACCGATTCGCAGACTGACCTCGATCTGGTCAGCCGAGACCCGAATCTGCGGCTAGACTCTCCAAGGCCCGATCGCGAGATCGGATGCCACGGGCTGTGGCGCAGCTTGGTAGCGCACTTGACTGGGGGTCAAGGGGTCGCAGGTTCAAATCCTGTCAGCCCGACCGAACACCTCACACGCAGAAGCCCCGGAACCTCACGGCTCCGGGGCTTCTCGCATGCGCGGGCTCAGCGGTGCGACGTCACCCGGCGGCGCACCATGAGCGCACCGGCCGCGACGAGCATCGCCGCGACGATCGCGAGGCCACCGAGGCCCGACGCGTCGGCGCCGGTGCGCGGGAGTGCGCCCGCTGCGGGAGCCGAGCCGGATGCGGGGGCGTTCGCGGTCGGCGCTGCCGAGGGCGGTGCCGCCGAGGGTGCGGGCGTCGTCGGCGTCGGGGCGTCGACCGGCACGGCCTCGACCTCGATCGGGAACGAGCGGGTCACGACGACGCCGTCCGAGCGCACCTGCGTCAGCACGACCGAGTGCGAGCCGACGGGCAGGTCGGTCGGCAGCGTCAGCGCGAACGCTCCCGTCGCATCCGGCTCGAACGTGCCGAGCGGGATGGGGTCGGAGTGCACCTCGACCGACACGCCCACGAACGGCTCCCAACCCTCGGTCGTGATCGTCACGGGCGTCGCGCCGGCGCCGGAGCGCACGACGGGCGACGACATCGTGAGCGTGGGGCGCACGAGCTCGACGCTCGACGTCGCAGCGTTGCCGTTCGCGTCGACCGCGACGAGGCCGTGCACGCCGGTCGCGAGCACGCTCGAGATCGCTGCCGTCGCGTCCGAGGGGAACGCGCCGTCGGCGGTCGTGGTGACGGGCGTCGCCGTCGAGGCGATCGCGAAGCCGTCGGCGTCGAGCACGGACACCGTCACGACGTCGTTCGGGCGCCAGCCCGAGCCGGCGACCGCGTAGGGCGCGGCGCCGTCGCTCGCCGATGCCGTGAGCGTCGGGGCGTCGTACGAGAACGCGACCGGCGCCGTGGGCTGCCCGGCCGTCGTCACCACGACGTCGACGTCGCCGACGGAAGTGCCGACGGGCGTCACGAACGTCGCCTCGGTCGCCGACACGATCGTCGCGGGCACGATGGCCCCGTCGACGTGCACCTCGGTCGCGCCGTCGACGAATCCCGTGCCCGTCGCCACCACCGTCGTGCCGCCGGTGAGCGGACCCGAGGCGGGGGCGAGGGATGCGAGCGTCGGCAGCGCGACGTAGGTGACCGTGACCGGCGCGCTCGTGCCGCCCGGCGTCGTCACCGTGACCGGCACTGCTCCCTCCGCATGCGGAGGCATCGCCACGAGCATGAGGCCCGGTCCGAGCACGAGCGACAGCTCGGCCGGCAGCGTCGAACCGTCGACCGTCACGATCGTGCCGACCTGCTGGAAGTCGGTGCCGACCAGCGCGACGACCCCTCCGGTCGTGCTGACGACGCCGGGCTCGACCGATGCGACGGTCGGCGCCGCGAGGTAGCGGTACGTCACGGGCTCGCTCGAGCCGATCGGCGTCGTCACGACGATCGACACGTCGGCTGCCGCGTGCGCAGGCAGCGTCGCCGCGATCGTCTCGGTCGACTCGACCGTCACGTCGGCGATGGGGAGGCCGTCGATCGTGACGACGGCATCTGGCGTGAATCCGGAGCCGCTGATCGTGACGTCCGCCGAGCCGGTCGTGCCGGCATCCGGAGACAGGCTCGAGATCGTCGGAGCGTCGAAGTAGCCGAAGCCGAGGCCGAGCGGCGCCTGGCCGCCGGCCGTGCTCAGCACCACCGGCACGGATCCAGCGGCGTGCGCGGGCGTGACGAACGTGAGGCTCGTCGGCGACAGCACGGTCGCGGGCACGGTGGTGCCATCGACCGTCACCTGCGTCGTGCCCGCGTCGAAGCCGGAGCCCGTGACGGTCACGACGTCGCCGCCGGCCGTCGAGCCCACGCTCGGCGAGAGCGCCGCCATGAGCGGCGACGGCAGGACGCGGTAGACGAGCGGCGCCGACGTGCCGCCGGGGGTGGTGACGACGACGCTCACCGGGCCGGGCGCCATGGGCGGCGCCGTGAACGAGAGGCTCGTCGACGAGCCGACGACCGCGACGACGGGGACGCCGCCGACCATGACGCTCGCGCCCGGAGTGAAGCCCGTGCCGGTGACCTGCACGGTCGCGCCGCCGACGATCGGCCCCGCATCCGGGGTCAGCGACGAAGCCGTCGGCGCCGGTGCGTACGTGTACGTGAGCGGCGTGGAGGCGCCGCCGGGGTTCTGCACGACGACGGGCACGGGGCCTGCGGTGTGCGCGGGCGTCGTGACGATGAGGGCCGTGGACGACAGGACCGTGGCCGCGACGACGAACCCGTCGATCGTGACGCTCGTGATGCCGGGCGCGAAGCCGGTGCCGGTCACCGTCAGCGTCTGGCCGCCTGCGACCGGTCCGCTGGACGGCGACAGGGCCGTGGACGTCGGCACGGCGGCAGCGACCTCGAACGATGCCGTCGCGGTGAACGATCCGTTGGAGAGCAGCACCGACCAGGTGCCGGGTGCGGCGCTCGCAGGCACCGGCACGACGATGTCGGTGGCGCCGGCACTGTTGGTGACGACGGAGATCGGTGCCTCGACGTGCTGCGCGCTCGGCGTCCGCAGCTGCGCGGTGAGCGGCACCAGCGCGTTCCAGCCGCTCGTCGACACGAGCGTCGAGCCGCCCGGGGTCGCGGGTCCGGATGCGCTCGCCGTCGGTGCGGCGTAGGTGAGGAAGACCGTGTTCGACAGGCCGAAGAGGCCGAAGATCTGCACGGGCACGGGGCCGGGCGCCGTACCAGCCGGGACGACGATCGAGACCGCGGTCGGCGTCTGCACCACGGTCGTCGCCGGCAGTCCGTTCACCGACACGAAGAGGAGCGGCGTGAGATTGGTGCCCGTGATGGTCGCCATGGGGCTGCCGGCGAGCGGGGACGTGCCGGGCGTGACCGCGGTGATGACGGGAGCGCCGGGCACCGGGAAGCCGACGAAGAGCGCATCGCTCGCGGCGTTGCCGGCTGGATCGGTCGCGACCGCGGTGTAGTTCCCGATCGGGGTCCCTGCGGGCACGGGCAGCGCCGCGCCGGTCGGGAGGGCGCCGAGGCCGGTCGTCGTGAGGGCCACGCTCGCGCCGGGCACGGGGATGTTGGCGACGTCGACCAGCTGGACCGTCACGGCACTGTTCCCACGCCATCCGGTCCCGGTCAGGGCCGAGGGTGCTCCGGCGACGGTGTCGGCGGCGACGAGCGTCGGGGCGGCGTATGTGTACGTGAGCGGGGCTGCCGACTCGCCGGGGGCGTTGGACACGACGACGTCGACCGGTCCGGCGACGGCGCCGGCAGGGACCGGCAGGATGAGCTGGGTCGCCGACAGCACGACCGACGGCGTCGTCGTGCCGCCGAATGTCACGCTCGTGATGCCGGGCAGGAAGCCCACGCCGGTGATGGTCGCGGTCTCGCCGCCGACGAGCGCGCCGCTGCTCGGGGTGATCGTGGACGCCGTCGGTGCGGCCGCCTGTGCCGGCGCGAGCGGCGCGACGAGCGTCGCGGCGAGCGCGAGCAGCACGGCGGTGGCCGCGGCGAGCGGCTTGGGGATGCGGAGCGGCAGGGGAGCGGTCACGGGTCCTCCGTCGGATCCTGCGAGCACGCAGGCAGTCAGATGAGACAGCCTCACCTTCCGTTCATCGTGGGGGACACGACGTCGCGGCGCAATCTCGCCGCGCCGAGCGGGATGCGCATGCGGTGACGAGCGCAGGAACCGGGGGACACGTGAGGTGTCGACTCGTGCGCAGCGGCTCCGATCAGGCGTCGAGCGCCCTCGCCGCCGCCGCGAGCACCTGCGGCACCGTCGGCACGCCCGCAGCGCGCAGCACCTCGGTACCCGACGCCGAGCGCACGATCGTCGTAGGCGACTGCGTGATCACGTTCGCGTCGCCGAGCTCGGGCTCGAGCGCGAGGTCGTGCTCCACCACGACGGCGCCGGGCACGAGGGACGCGGCGCGGTCGAGCACCGCGCGCGTCTGCCGGCACGCGCCGCAGAACGACGTCGAGAAGAGCTCCAGGCGCACGCCCGCACCGAGCGCAGGCGAGGCGACGGCATCCATGTCGGATGCAACCGCGCCGGGCTCGACGCGATTCCGCGTCACTCCTCGACGCGCTCCTTCGCGAGCGCGCCGACCGTGAGGAACAGGAAGCCTGCGGCGACGTGCGCGCCGATCCACCACGGCCCCTCCATCGGGAACGGGTAGAGCGGGTTCCACGCGACGGCGATCGCCGCGAGGAACGGGATCCACCACCACTGCCCGGCGCGACCGGCGAACACGGCGACGATGAGCGCGAGGATCGCCATCGCGAACAGCACGACGACGTGGATGCCCTGGCCGAGCAGCGCGGGACCGACGAACGCGGCGACGGCGCCGAGGATGCCGGGCGCGAGCGCGTTGCGCTGGAACTGCGGCTTCGCGTCACGGGCGCGGCCGCGGGGCTGACGCTGCGGGCGGGATGCGGGCATGGGTCCAGTCTCGCGCATGCGCGAGAGGCTGGCGTCCTCGGTGGGCTCCCTTCGAGGCTCGCTGCGCTCGCACCTCACGGAGCGGTCTGCGCTGCGTCAGCCCGCGACGCGCAGCTCGACGCCCGCGTCGCGCAACGCGGCCGCCGCGTCGTCGTCGAGCGACGCATCCGTCACGACCGTGTCGAGCTCGTCGAGGCGCAGCGCGCGGTACTTCGCGAAGCGGCCGTACTTCGACGCGTCGGCGACGAGCACCGAGCGCTCGGCGACCGCGACGGCGGCGCGCTTCGCCTCGACCTTCGCCTCGACGGGCGTCGTGACGCCGTGCTGCAGGTCCCACGACGACGACGACACGAACGCGACGTCGATCGACAGCTCCTGCAGCACGAGCCGCGCGAGGCGGCCCATCGTCGACAGGTTCGCGGTCACGACGCGGCCGCCGACCGAGATGAGGTCGATCGACGGGTGATCGAGGAAGGCCTCGACCGTCACGAGGTCGTTCGTCACGACCGTGAGGTCGCGCACGTCCTGCAGGTGCGGCCGCATCGCCTGCATCGTCGTGCCCGCGTCGAGGTAGATCGTCATCGTGTCGTGTACGAGCGACGCGGCGACCTCGGCCACGGCATCCTTCGCCGCGACGTCGACGCCCGCCTTCACGGCGCGGCTCGGCTCGGCGAGCAGGCGCGGCGCGAGCTTCGCGCCACCGGGCGTCGCGGCGACGAGGCCCTGCTCCTCGAGCACGGCGACGTCGCGCCGCACCGTCATGTGGCTCACGCCCAGCAGCTCGGTGAGCTGCCGGAACGACAGCACGCGCTCACGCTGCAGGTGCTGCACGATCGACTCGCGTCGCTGCTCGGGGATGAGCGGAGCGGTCTCGGTCACCTGGCCACCCTTCGTCGGACGCACGCCTGGCCTCAGCCTACGAGCGCGCGGGCACCGCGGCGTCGATCGACGCGGCGCCGTACGAGCCCGTCCACGGCATGCCCCAGCGGTCGGCGATCGCGCGCACGTGCTCGGGCGCGATGAGCGTGCGCTCGGCGCCCGCGGTGAGCAGGGCGATGCGGCACGCCTCCTCGAGCTCGATCGCCGCGCCGACGGCGGTCGGCAGGTCCTCGGCCGCCACGACGGCGCCGTGGTTCGCGAGCAGCGCGCCGCGGAACGGATGCGGGCACGCCGTCACGAGCGCGCCGAGGGCGGGGTCGCCGGGGGCGGCGAACGGCAGCAGCGGCACCTGGCCGACGCGCATGAGCACGTACGGCGTGAGCGGCGGGATGGCCGACTCGTCGGACCACGGCGCGAGGCACGAGGCGGCGACGGCGTAGGGGGAGTGCACGTGCACGATCGCCTGGAACGCCGCGTCGCGCGCGTACGTCGCGAGGTGCAGCGGCACCTCCTTCGACGCCGTCGCGCCGCCGAGGTGCGCACCCGAGGCGTCGAGCGTCGCCATCGACGACGCGTCGAGCGCGCCGAGGCTCGTGCCCGTGCCGGTCATGAGGATGCGGTCGCCGTCGCGCACCGACAGGTTGCCGGAGGAGCCGGGGGAGAGTCCGGCGTCGACGAGCGTGCGGCCGGCGTCGATCAGCTGCTGCAGCGCGCTCATGCCAGCGCCTCGCATGCGGTCGAGAACAGGTCTTCGCGTCCGAAGTTGCCGCTCTTCAGCACGACGGCGACCTCGTGGCCGTCGGGCGTCGTGACGCCGCTCCAGCACACGCCGGGCGCGAGCTGCGGGCCGATGCGCAGCAGCCCGGCCTCGAGCGCCTGCACGACCGCGCCGCTCGTCTCGCCGCCGGCGACGACGATGCGGTCGACGTCGCCGGCGCGCACGACGCGGGCGACGAGGCCCGCGAGCACGTGCTCGACGGCGGCGGCGGATGCGCCGGACGGGTCGGAGCGGATGTCGGCGAGCTCGCCGACCGAGTAGACGACCGGCAGGGCGTCGGCGGGCAGCGCGCGCATCCATGCGGCGATGCGCTCGGCCTCGGCGTCGGCATCGGCGAGCGCCGCATCCACGTCGACCTTGTGCATGGCGTGGCCGGCGGCGGCTGCGGCGGCGACCTGGCCGCGCGTCGCCTCGGAGGCGGAGCCGGCGACGACGAGACGGCCACCCGCGTAGGTCTGCAGCGGCGCCGTGCCGTGCGCGCCGGCGGCGTCGATGCCGGCGCCGAGCGCCGCGCCGCCCGAGAGCATGCGCAGGTGGCTCGTCGCGGCTGCGATCGTGCGCACGTCGGCATCGGTCACGGCGTCGACCACGAGGTAGCCGGGGTCGGCGGCCTCGATGGCGTCGCGCAGCACGACGGTGCCCTGGCGCACGACGTCGAGGCCGATCTCGCCGACCGGCGTCGCCGTCTGCGGCTGCAGCAGGTCGCGGATGCGCGACCGCGTCATGGGCGTGAGCGGGTGGTGCCGCATGGGGGAGTCCTCGAGCAGCGCGCCGTGCACGCGCAGCACGCCGCCCTCGACGGTGCGGCCGTTCGCGGGGAACGACGGCACCACGATGGTGCGGTCGACGCCGAGGCGGTCGCGCACGGCGTCGAGCACGGGGCCGATGTTGCCGCGGTCGGTCGAGTCGAACGTCGAGCAGTACTTCACGTAGACGCGCTCGGCGCCCCAGCCCAGCAGTCGCTCGAGCGCCGCGGTGGAGTCGGCGACGGCCTCGTCGACGGGTGCCGTGCGCGACTTGAGCGCGACGACGACGGCGTCGACGCCCTCGAGGTCGGCAGCGTCGACAGGGCGATCCTCGACGACGACGGCGGCGCGCATCCCGCGCGCCTGCAGCGTCGTGGCGAGGTCGGTCGCGCCGGTGAAGTCGTCGGCGACGGCTCCGATGTGCATGGGGCTCCTGCGGTCGATGGCGGGTGCGGCATCGACGCATCGCCGATGACCGAGGACCACTCTACGTGATGATCTGTGACGATTGTTGACAGGTTGTGAATCTGCGATACGGTTGGCGACGCTCGCCTCCCGCGGCGACGCGAACGCTCGACGACGAATCAGGAACGATGGTGATCCGAAGCACCGCGCCCCGGCGCAGCACGCCCATCCGCGTCGCCCTCACGGGTGCGAACGGCGGCTACGGCCGCACGCTGCTCGACCAGCTGCGACGCCTGCCCGACATGGAGTCCGTGCAGCTCATCGACCCCGACGTCGCAGGCGTCGGCCGCATGCTCGCCGACCTCGGCGTCGACCCCGCGACCGTCGCGACGCCCGCGACGAGCGACGAGACCGCCGCGGCCGTCGCCGCCGGCCGCATCGCCGTGCTCGCCGACGGTGCCGCGATCGACTTCGCCTCGATCGACGTGCTCGTCGAGGCCACCGGCCGCATCGACGCCGGCCACGGCTACGCCGACGCCGCCCTCGAGCACGGCACGCACGTCGTCATGGTCTCGAAGGAGATCGAGTCGGTCGCGGGCGTCGCCCTCGCCGCCAAGGCCCGTGCGAAGGGGCTGCGCTACCTGCCCGGCGACGGCGACCAGCCCGCCGACCTGCTGCGCCTCGTCGACTGGGTGCTCGCCGTCGGCTTCGAGATCGTCGCGCTCGGCAAGTCGAGCGAGTACGACCTGCGCTTCGACCCCGCGACGGGCGTCGTCGACCAGAACGGCGTGACGATCGACGCGCCGGGCCTCGCCGACCACCTGCTGCTCGGCGACGATCTCCACGCGACCCTCGACGCACGTGCGGCGCAGGTCGCGAGCCTCAAGCGGTCCGCCGCCGCCGACGCGTGCGAGATGAACGTCGTCTCGCTCTACACGGGCGCCGTCGCCGACGTCGAGTCGATGCACTACCCCGTCGTGCGCCCCGACGAGCTCGCCGACGTCTACGCGACGCGCGAAGCCGGCGGCCTCGTCGGCCGCACGGGCGCGATCGACGTGTTCTCGATGCTGCGCCTGCCCGGCGAGGCATCGTTCGCAGGCGGCGTCTTCGCCATCGTGCGCACGGGCGACCCCGTCACGTGGGAGATCCTGCGCGGCAAGGGCCACGTCGTCTCGCGCGCAGGCGACTTCGCCGCCATCTACTGGCCGTACCACTACATGGGCATCGAGACGCCGCTGTCGCTCGCCGCCGCCGTCGACGGCACGTCGACGCTGCGCGAGCCGCGCCAGCACACGATCATGGCCGCGCGCTCCACGGGTGCGCTCGAGGCCGGCACGACGTTCCGCGTCGAGGGCCACCACCACGAGATCGCCGGCGTCGCGCCCGTGATCGTCGACCCGGATGCGGGCGAGATCGCCCCGTACTACCTGCTCTCGGGCGCGCGCCTCGTGCGCGACGTCCCCGCAGGCGAGCTGGTGCAGCTCGCCGATCTCGACGACGTGCCGCAGGCCGCGCTCGAGGCGTATCGCGCCGGCCTCGCGCTCGGCGTCTGACGCACCGCATCCACACCATCCGCACCACCAGCACCGCACAGCCGAGGAGATCGACGACGATGCACCTGCCCACCACCCCCGCGCACCAGACGGAGGCGACCGCATGATCGAGGTCATCGCCCTCGTCGTCCTCGTCGCCGTGTTCGCCGTCTCGGCGATCCGCGGCGTGCACATGGGCGCGCTCGCGTTCGTCGCCGCGCTGCTCGTCGGCGTGCTCGTCGTCGGCGAGCCCCTCGACGACGTGCTCGGCGGCTTCCCCGTCGACGCGCTGCTCATCCTGCTCGGCATCACGTACCTGTTCGGCATCGCCCGCACCGTCGGCGCCGTCGACTGGCTCGTCGACCGCTCGGTGCGCCTCATCGGCGACCGCGTCGCGCTCATCCCGTGGGCCATGCTGCTCGTCGGCACGCTCGTGGCCTGCCTCGGCACGTCGCACGCCGCCTTCACGATCGTGCCGATCGCGATGTCGCTCGCGCACAAGCACCGCATCCACTCGACGATGATGGGCATCTTCATGTCGTCGGCGATCGTCGGTGGCGCGCTCGCCCCGACGAGCATCGTCGGCATCACGGTCATGACGGTCGCGAGCACGGCCGACATCGCGTACAACCCCGCGCTGATGTTCGGGCTGTCGATCGGCATCAACGTGCTCGTGTCGACCGTCGCGTTCTTCATGTTCGGCGGCCGCGAGCTCATCGCGCGCGGTCGCGCCGCCAGGCTCGCAGCAGCCGAGGACGCACCGCTCGGCTCGGGCGGCCGTACCGCCGTCACGACGGCCGTCGACACCGAGGCTCCCGTGCTCACGCGCTACGGCGTGCTCACGCTCGTCGCGATCCCCGTGCTCATCGTCGGCTTCGCCGCCGTCACGATGCTCGACATCGACCTCAACCTCGGCGCCGTCGCGCTGACGCTCGCCGTCGCGCTCGCGTTCGTCGACCCCAAGGTCGGCAAGCAGGCGCTCGGCAAGATCGACTGGAACACGATCCTGCTGCTCGGCGGCATCATCACGTACGTCGGCGTGCTCACGCGCCTCGGCGCCATCGACCAGCTCGGCGAGGTCGCCCGCTCGGTGAGCATCCCGCTCGTCGCCGCGTTCGTCATGTGCGTCATCGCCGCCCTCGTGTCGGCATTCGCCTCGACGATCGGCATCATCGGCGCGCTCATCCCGCTCGCCGTGCCGCTGCTCGTGCCCGGCGGCGGCCTCGAGATGACGGGCTTCATCTACGCCCTCGCCATCTCGGCGTCGCTCGTCGACTGCGCGCCGTTCGGCACGACCGGCGCGACGATCGTCGCCTCCGGCCACGAGGACGACCGCCCGCGCCTCTACAAGCACCTCGCGACGTGGGGACTGTCGATGGTCGTCATCGGCCCCGTCGTCACGCTGCTGCTGTTCGTGGTGCCGTTCCTCGGCCTGTAGCGCTCGACGGCCTGCAGCGCTCGACGGCCTGGAGCGCTCGACGGCCTGCAGCGCTCGCATCGCACGCACGCGGCGGCATCCCGATGGGGATGTCGCCGCGTCGTCGTTCGCGGCGTCGAGCCACGTGCGGTCAGACGATCGCGACGGACTCGACCCACCGGTCGAACGTCGCCGCGTCGACCCGTCGGGTCAGCAGCATGACCGCCACGTCGTCGTCGAGCACCGCGAGCAGCACCTCGCGCGTCATGGTGCTGCACGAGTTCGTGCACTCCGTGTACTCGAACGCGAACCGATGCGCCTCGACGGCGCCCGCGACGTCGACGGGCACCGCGTCGGCGGGCAGCGCGTCGCCCGGCCCCCACGTCGGCACGCGTCCGTTGAGCGCCTCCTCGTCGGGGCACGACGCGTCGGCCGTCGTCGTCATCGCCACGATGTGGCCGCGATCCTGGTCGCCGATGCTCACCGACGCCGACGACGTGGCGCACACGACCTGCGTCATCGGGTCGCCGACCTCGGCGGTCGGCGGCAGGTCGATGAGCACGAGGTGGCCGCTGAGCCCGATCGCCGCCCCGCGGTCGGGGATGGGCGGAGGCGCGACGACGCAGCCGGCGAGCGCGAGCGCGACGACTGCGGCGAGCAGGGCGGATGCGCGGCGCATGCCGAGCACGGTAGCCCCCGCGGCTGGATGCGCGACCCCTGCCGCGGTCTGCTCGGGCGGGCGTATCGTCGCCCCATGGTCGATGCGGATCTCCGTCTCGCGACCGTCGCCGACGCGCGCGACGTCGCCCGGCTGCTGCACGCGTTCAACGCCGAGTTCGACACGCCCACGCCGCGCGCCGAGGTGCTCGCCGAGCGGCTCGCGACGCTCGTCGAGCGCGACGACACGTTCGCGGTCGTCGCAGGCTCGCCGCCGAACGCCGTCGCGCTCGTGACGCTGCGGCCCAACGTGTGGGCGGGCACCGTCGCGCTGCTCGACGAGCTGTACGTCGAGCCGGATGCCCGCGGTGCCGGGATCGGCGCACGCGTGCTCGCGCTCGTCGCCGAGGAGGCGGCGCGGCGCGGCGCGACGGGGCTCGAGGTCGAGGTCGACGAGCCCGACGTCGACGCGCAGCGCTTCTACGACCGCGAGGGCCTGCCGCTCGCCGACGCGACGACGGGGCAGCGCGCGTTCGTCGTGCGCCGATCGCTCTGACGAGGGGACGGCCAGCGTCCCCCGCTCGGTGCGCACGCGAGTGAGCGGTGCGACGATCGGCGCGTGCCGACGGATGACGCGGATCGTGCAACTCTGCCTCGTACGAACATGCTCGGGGGACGAACGCCAGATGAGGCGTCACGCATGGCATCCGTCGCTCGTCTCGGGTACGGAGGTCTCACCGTGCCACGAACCATCACCATGACGCCCGACGTCGCCAGCGCCCCGCGCGCACCGCAGACCGCGGTCGCCGCGCGTCGCATGGCGCAGATCGTCGACGCCGCCGCCCGCATCGTCGACGAGCGCGGCGCCGAGCGCCTCACGACCGCCGCGATCGCGAACGCGACGGGCCTCGCGATCGGCAGCATCTACCGGTACTTCCCCGATCGCGTCGCGATCCTCGTCGAGCTCGGTCGCCGCAGCCGCGAGCGGCTGCACGACCGACTGCTCGCCGCCACGAGCATGGGGCAGCCGACGTTCGAGCAGGCGATCGACGCCTTCGTCGACACCGTCGCGCAGCACTACCGCGCCGAGCCCTCCGTGCGGTCGATCGGCCTCGGCGACCGGATCGACCTCGGTGCCGACCGCGAGCACGTGGCGTGGACCGAGGTCGCGTCGCCCGTCGTCGACGCGCTCGTGCGCGACCACGGCGTGCCGGCGGCGCTCGCGGTCGTCGCGATCGACACCGCTGCGCCCATGGTCGACGCGCTCGTCGAGCTCGCGTTCCGCGACCACCCCACTGGCGAGCCCACGTTCCTGCAGCATGCGCGTCTGGTCGCGCGCGGCTGCATCCGCCGCGTCGTCGGCTGACGCCACGCGCGAAGACGGGCCCGAGGGATCGCATCCCTCGGGCCCGTGTCGTGTGCGGACGCCCTCAGCCGCGCTGCGACGACCACGCCGCCCACAGGGTGGCGTAGGGGCCGCCCGCGTGCGCGAGGTCGTCGTGCGCGCCGTCCTCGACGACGCGACCAGCGTCGAGCACGAGGATGCGGTCGGCGTCGCGCGCCTGCGACAGGCGGTGCGCGACGGTGAGCACCGTGCGCCCCGCGAACGCGCGCCGAGCGGCGAGCTCGAGCGCACGGGCGTCGTGCGTGTCGGCGTCGGCGGTCGCCTCGTCGAGCACGACGATCGACGCCGACGACAGCAGCACGCGCGCGAGGGCGATGCGCTGCGCGTCGACCGGTTCCACGTGCGCGTTGCCGTCGCCCACGAGCGCGTCGAGATCGCCGATCCGCGTGCGCCATGCGGCGCCGGCCACGGCATCCATCGCCGCGACGAGCGCGGCGTCGTCGGCGCTCGGGGCCGCGACGAGCAGGTTGTCGCGCACGGAGCCCGAGAACACGTGCACGTCCTGCCCGACCATGACGACGCGCTCGGCGCGCGACGCCTCGTCGAGCGTCACGGGGTCGTGGCCCGCGACCGACACCGAGCCGGCGCGCGCCTCGAGCAGGCCGACGATCGCACGGGCGAGCGTCGTCTTGCCAGCACCCGACGACCCGACGATCGCGACCCACTGCCCGTGCGGCACGTGCAGGTCGACGGCGTGCAGCGCATCCTCACGGTCGGGGTAGCCGGCGCGCAGGCCCGTCACCGCGATGGCGGCGGGGGCGTCGATGCTCGCGTCGGCCGTGCGACCGCGATCGGTGCGCGCCGAGCGCACGACGCCCACGATGCGCGCGAGCGCCGCCGACGCCGCCTGCAGGTCGTCGACGAGCATGACGAGCACCGCGAGGGGCCCGAACAGCGCGAGGAAGAGCAGCGATGCCGTCGTGACCTCGCCCACGGTCACGGTGCCCGAGCCGGCGAGCCAGCCGCCGACCGCGAGGATCGACGCGAGCCCCGCGGCCTCGGCCATGTTCATGCCGAAGCCGAGCCGCGCCTGCACGAGGCGCGTGCGCAGCGCCCAGCGCAGCACCGTCCACGAGCGGTGGCCGATGCGCTCGCCGGCCGTCTCGGTCCAGCCGTAGGCCTGCAGCGTCGGCAGCGAGCGCATCGCCGCGAGCATCTCGCGCGACCTGGCCGACACGGCGGCGCGCTCGGCGGCGTACATGCGGGGCGCACGGCGGATGTAGTGCCGCAGCGCGACGGCGTGCACGGGCACGACGGCGAGCATCGCCACGAGCAGCAGCGGATGCAGCGCCGCGAGCCCGATGCCGGTCGCGACGACCGCGAGCAGCGAGCCCGCGAACGCGGGGATCGCCTCGGTCGTCACCTCGCCGACGGCCTCGACGTCGTGCGTGGTGCGCGCGACGAGCTCGCCGTCGGGGATCGTGTCGACGACAGCGGGGGAGAGCGACAGGGCGGCGTCGACGACGTCCTCGCGCAGCCTGGCCAGTGCCGTCTCGAGCACGAGCGCGAGCACGATGGCGCCGGCGGCGCCCAGCAGCGAGCCGCCGACGACGCCGACCGCGATGAGCGCGATCGCGAGCACGGGGTCGCCGCCGTCGACGACGACGTCGACGAGCATGCCGAGCCCCGTCGGCACGGCGAGGCCGGCCGTCGCGGTGCCGGCGAGCAGCACGAGCGCGCCCGCGAGCGTCCACGGCCGACGGCGCAGGATGCCCCACGCGAGCCGCGCGGTGTCGCGGCCGGAGGCGATCGGCAGGGTCGATGCGCTCACGAGACCGCCTCCACGTAGGTCGCGCTCGACGCCATGAGCGCCTCGTGCCGGTCGGTGGCGGCGACGCGGCCGCCCTCGAGCACCACGACGCGGTCGGCGCGCGCGAGCAGCTGCGGCGTCGAGCACACGACGACGACGGCGCGGTCCGCGACCGCGTCGCGCAGCCGCTCGGCGATGCGCAGCTCGGTGACGGCGTCGACCGCGGTCGTCGGGTCGTGCAGCACGAGCGCCGCCGCCGGGGCCGCGTAGGCGCGGGCGAGGGCGAGGCGCTGCCGCTGCCCGCCGGAGAGGGAGCGGCCCGAGGGACCCACGTCGGTCGCCGTGCCGCTCGGCAGGGTCGCGAGGGCGTCGTCGAACGCCGAGGCTGCGAGGGCCGGATGCGGGTCGCCCGACGAGCGCCCGAGCACGTTGCGCGCAACGGAGCCCGCGATCGCATGCGCGGCGTGCGGTGCGGCGACGACGTGCTCGTACCTACGGCTCGCGGGCAGCGCTGCGAGGTCGTGCCCGTCGACCTCGACCGTGCCCGCCTCGGGCACGCGCGTGCCGCCGAGCAGCGCCACGAGCTCGGCAGCGGTCGGCGCGTCGGCCACGACGCCCACGACCTCGCCGGGCGCGACGTCGAGCGAGACGCCGCGCACGTGCTCGCCCACGACGTCGCGCATGCGGATGCCCGCGCCGAGCGGCGCGCGGGCATCGCCATCCGCGTCGTGCGCCGGCGGGGCGTGCAGCAGCGACAGGACGCGGGTCGCGGAGGCCGTCGCGCGCGCCCAGGTGGCGCCGACGTTGACGGCGAGCGCCTGCAGCGGGCCCATGACCACCTGCACGACGCCGACGACCGTGATGAGCTGCCCGACGGTGATCGAGCCGCCGATGGCCATGGCGACGGCGGCGATGCCGATGCCGGCGACGAACGAGCCCGTCGCGATCCTCGAGAGCGCGACGAACCACGCCTCCGTGCGTCGTGCGGCGATCGCCGCGTCGAGCGCGCGGCTGCTCGCGGCGCGGTAGCGCGTGCTCGCCTGCGCCGTCGCGCCGAGCGCCGAGAGCGTGCGGAAGCCGCCGATGACGTCGGCGGCGAGCGTCGCGGCATCCGCCGTCACCTGCTGCTCGGCCTCCGCCCGCTGGCGCAGGGCCTTGCCGATGCGATCGAGCAGCAGCAGGAAGATCGGTCCGCCGGCGATGACGGCGACGCCGAGCGGCCACGAGATGCCGACGAGCACGATGCCGGCGACGATCACGGCGGCGAGCTCGGCGATGGGGAAGACGAGCAGCATGACGCCGCCCGACACCGTCTGCACGTCGGTGCCGCCGATGCCGAGCAGCTCGCCCGCCGAGCGCGGCCGGTCGCCGAAGCCGCGCGGGTCGAGCATGCGCCACGTCGTGCGCATGCGCAGCCCGTGGTGCGCCTCCTCCATGCCGCGCAGGCCGAAGAAGATGCCGACCTGGAAGGCGAGCGCGAGCGTGAGGAACACGCCCACGAGCACGCCGATCCACGTCCACAGCGCGACGGGGTCGTGCGCGACGATGCCGCGGTCGATCACGAGGCCGACGACGACGGGCACGGCGATCTCGCACACCTGGTGCACCGTGATGCCGGCGAGGCCGGGCAGCACGCGGCGCCACGCGCCGACGGCGGTGCCGGCGACGAGTCGCCGGGGTCCGGCCGAGGTCGCCGAGCTCGAGGGACCGGCCTGCGGGGATGCGTGGGCGCGCGCGGACATGGGACCTTCCGGGGGGGGCTTGGGGGTGGGCCTGCGCGCAGCGCGCAGCGAGGCCTTGCAGCAAGGGTACCCTTACCTGCACGCTGCGCGCACCGTGCTAGCGTCGCCTCCACGACACGGGGTGCCCCTGCCTGGGGCTGAGATCACACCCGGCGAACCTGATCGAGCTCGTACTCGCGGAGGGATGTCATCCATGGCACACGTCCACCCTGCCCACCCGATGCCGCTGCACGCGGCCCACCTGACGCCGGCGGAGGCCCTGGCGGCGCTCCGCGCCGCGGCGCCGCTCACGCAGTGCATCACGAACCACGTCGTCACGGGCTTCACGGCCAACGTGCTGCTCGCGCTCGGCGCGAGTGCCGCGATGGTCGACATCCCCGACGAGGCCGGCGCGTTCGCGGGCGTCGCCGACGGCGTGCTCGTGAACCTCGGCACGCCCACGGCCGAGCAGCGCGCCGCGGCGCGCGAGGTCGTCGCCGCGACCGATCGCTGGGTGCTCGACCCCGTCGCGGTCGGCACCCTGCCGGTGCGCACCGCGTTGGCGCACGAGCTGCTCGCGCACGGTCCGGCGATCGTGCGCGGCAACGCCTCCGAGATCCTCGCCCTCGCCGGCGCGGGCGGAGGCGGTCGCGGCGTGGATGCGACGGACGGGCCGGAAGCGGCTGCCGAGACCGCGATGCGTCTCGCGGCCGAGACGGGAGCGGTCGTGGCCGTGTCTGGCGTCGTCGACCTCGTGACCGACGGCCGCGAGGTCGTGCGCGTGCCCGGCGGCTCGCCGCTGCTCACGCGCGTGACGGGCGGCGGCTGCTCGCTCGGCGCGACGATGGCGGCGTTCCTCGGCGTCTGCGCACCGCTGTCGGCGGCCGTCGCGGCGTCGCTCGTGCACGCGCGGGCGGCGGAGGTCGCCGCGGCGGGTGCCGACGGTCCCGGCTCGTTCGCCGTGCGCTTCCTCGACGCCCTCGCGGCGCTCGAGCCCGCGGACCTCGACGAGGCGCGCCTCGAGCGTCGCATGGTGGAGGTCGCACGATGAGCGTCGCGGGCATCCACCTCGTCACCGACGAGCGGCTGCCGGTCGATCGGCTGCTCTCGGTCGTCGACGCCGCCGTCGGCGCGGGCGTGCGCGTGGTGCAGCTGCGTGCGAAGCACGCGACGGCGCGCGAGCTCGTCGCGCAGGCGGTCGCGCTCTCGTCGGTCGTCGCCGGCCGTGCGTCGCTGCTCGTCGACGACCGGCTCGACGTCGTGCTCGCCGCCCGCGGCGCAGGTGCGCGCGTCGACGGCGTGCACCTGGGGCAGTCCGACGTGCCGCCAGAGACCGCGCGGCGCCACCTCGGCGCGACGGCGATCGTCGGCTGGACGGCGTCGACGCCCGAGCATCTCGCCGCCGCCGCGGCCATGCCCGTCGGCACGCTCGACTACCTCGGCGTCGGCGTGCTGCGCGCCACCGCGACGAAGCCCGACCATCCGCCCGCCCTCGGCGTCGCCGGCATCCGCGCCGTCGCCGCCGCCACCGACCTGCGGTGCATCGCGATCGGTGGCGTCGACGTGCGCGACGTGCCCGGCCTCGCCGTCGCGGGCCTCGCGGGCGTCGCGGTCGTCTCGGCCGTGAGCGCCGCCGCCGATCCGCGCGCGGCCGCCGCGGCGCTCGTCGCGGCGTGGCAGACCGCGGCGGGGGTGCGCGCATGAGCCGCATCCCTCGCGTGCTGTCGATCGCCGGCAGCGACCCGTCTGGCGGCGCCGGCATCCAGGCAGACCTCAAGGCCATCGCGGCGCACGGCGGCTTCGGCATGGCCGTCGTCACAGCGCTCACGGCGCAATCGACGCGCGGCGTCGTCGACGTGCACGTGCCGCCGCTGCCCTTCCTCGACGCGCAGCTGCGCACGCTGAGCGACGACGTCGCGATCGACGCCGTCAAGCTCGGCATGCTGGCGTCGGCGCCCGTCGTCGCGGTCGTCGAGCGCTGGCTCGCCGACGTGCGCCCGCCGCTCGTCGTGCTCGACCCGGTCATGGTCGCGACGAGCGGCGATCGGCTGCTGGCGAGCGACGCCGAGGACGCCATCCGCCGCCTCTGCACCGCCGCCGACCTCGTGACGCCGAACGTGCCCGAGCTCGCGGTGCTCGTCGGCGAGCCCGTGGCGGCGACGTGGGATGCGGCGCTCGCGCAGGCGCGCACGCTGCACCAGCGCACGGGTGCTGCGGTGCTGTTGAAGGGCGGCCACCTCGACGGCGCCACGTGCCTCGACGCGATCGTCGACGCCGACGGCGTGCACGTGGTCGCGGGCTCGCGCCTCGCGGCGACGTCGACGCACGGCACGGGCTGCACGCTGTCGTCGACCATGGCGACGCTCGCCGCGGGCGGCGCGACGTGGCGGGCGGCGCTCGACGTCGCCAAGCCGTGGCTCGCCGCGGCCATCGCGGCGGGGGAGTCGCTCGACGTCGGCGCGGGCGCGGGCCCCGTCGACCACCTCCACGCGCTGCGCGGCGCCATGCCGACGACGTCGTGGGCGTCGGATGCGTGGGCCCGGACCGCCGGCGTGCGCGCCGACGTCGACGCGTGCGCCTTCGTGCGCAGCCTCGGCGACGGCTCGCTCGAGCCCGAGCGGTTCCGCTGGTACCTCGCGCAGGACGCCATCTACCTCGGCGAGTACGCGCGCGTGCTCGCCCGTGCGAGCGCGCTCGCGCCGACGGGCGACGAGCAGGCGTTCTGGGCGCGCTCGGCGGCCAGCGCGATCGAGGAGGAGGCGTCGTTGCACCGCAGCCACGTCACCGAGGTGCCCGACCGCGCTCCCGACACGCGCGCGTACGTCGATCACCTGCAGGCGGCGGCGCACGGCGCCTACGCCGAGGTCGTCGCCGCGGTGCTGCCGTGCTTCTGGCTCTACGCCGACGTCGGCGCGCGGCTCGCGGCGCTCGACGACGCTGCGCATCCGTTCCACGACTGGCTCGTCGCGTACGGCGACGCGGGCTTCGCCGAGGCGACGAGGCAGGCGATCGCGATCGCGGATGCCGCGGCGTGCGCCGCCGGACCCACGCTGCGCGGGCGCATGGACGCGGCGTTCGACCGCTCGATGGCGCTCGAGCTCGCGTTCTTCGAGGCGCCGGTGCGCGTGCGGCTGGAGGCGGCGATGCTGGGCTGACGCCTCAGCCCACGAGCCCGTCGCGCAGCATCGTGCGCGCGGCTCGCGTCGCCGCCGACGACCCGCGCAGCGACGCGAGCCACGCGCGCAGCGCCGCGTCGTCGACGCCGCCGCCGCGCACGAGCTCGTCGTGCAGCAGCGTCACGAGCCCGCCGACGCCGCGGGCGTCTGCAGGCAGCGCGGGCAGCAGACGCACGAGCACGTCGACGGCGAGCGCGGGCGAGAGCGTCGCGACGTCGGCGAACGCCGTCGTCCAGCGCGTGAGCGAGCACACGCGGGCGCACGCGACGAGGCCGGCGACCGCGTCGTCGAGGGCGATGCGCGTCGGCACGGCCGCCACGAGCAGCTCTGCCGCGGCGGCACGCGCGGGCCCGCGCGATGCCGAGAGTCCGAGGCCGACGAGCTGCATCGTCGCGGGCGTCCACGCGCCGCGGTGCGTCGCGAGGGCCGCGAGCACGGCATCCTCGCCCTGCGGTGCCGTCATGTGCTGGGCGGCGAGCATGGGCATGACGCCGTGCGCGACGAGCGGCCCGGTCGACGACGGGCGTGCGAGCGCGAGCGCGGCGGGCGACGGATCGAGCTCGCGATCGTGCAGCCGATGCTCGCTCGCCCGACCGCTCAGCATCGCGGCGGGGTCGGTGCCGTCGAAGGCCGCGACCGGTCCGGTCGGCAGCGGCTGCCACCACGTATGCGAGCGCGTGACGACGCGACCGCCGCGCTCCTCCTGCCACTCGCCGACCCGCCCGAGCCAGACGAGCATCGCGTCGTCGGCGCCATCGACCCGCACGGCGTCGGAGAGGTGCGCCCGGATGCGCTCGCTCGCCGCGTGCAGCGGATGCGCGGCGGGCAGCTCCGGCACATCGTGCGCCGGGTCGACGGGCGTGCGCAGCAGCGCCTGCGCGAGGTCGAGCGGCGCCGGCGCCGCGCCGAGGTCGGCGAGGTGCTCGAGCCGATCGAGGAGCGTCGCGGGGGCGATGGCTCCGTCGGTCGAGGTCGGCGTCGCGAGCAGCGGCACGCTCGGGGCGCCATCGCGCAGCCGGGCCACGACCTCCTCGGTGCGCAGCGACGGCAGCGGCCACGGCAGCCGCTGCAGGCTGCGCTCGCGCGTCGCCCACCCGCAGCGCGGGCAGAAGCCGTCGTGCAGATGCGGGTCGTCGGGGGAGCACCCGCAGCGGTCGAGCGCCGGGATGCGCGCGGGATCCACGGTGGCGAGCACGACTCTCGCGACGTCCTCGGCCGCGCCGTGCGTCCTTGCCCTCGCACGGCGAGCGAGCGGGGCGAGCACGCTCGAGGCCCGTGGGGTCGACGCGACCCAGGCGAGCGCGAGCTCGTGCTCGAGCGCGTCCTCCGGGTGCTCGAGCAGCGCCGACGCACGTTCGAGCGCCTCCTCGTCGGTCCACGGCTCGACGGCGCGCGCGGTCGGCACGGGCGTCGGCACGTGCGGCGGGCGCGAGGGCACGAGCGCGACCCCCAGCCCGACCGCGACCGACGGTGCGAGCAGGTCGGCGGCGTCGTCGACCGCGGCCGATGCCCCCAGGTCGGCGAGCACCGCCGCGACGCGCCGCTGCACGTCACGGTGCGGATGCTCGAGCCCGGTCGCGATCGCCGCGAGCGCCGCGGGGCGCGCATCGGGGACGGCCACGGCGGGCACGAGCAGCGCGAGCACGGCGAGCGCCGTCGCCTTCGGCTGGCCGTCGAGGCTCGGCGTAGCAGCAGGCAGCGCCGCGAGCGTGCACCGGTCGACGTCCTGCAGTCGGGCGAGGTGCCGCACCGCGAGGGCGACGCTCGCGCGGATGCCGGTGCCGAGCACGCGGAGCAGCCGGTCCTCGCGGGCCGCGAGCTCGTCGAGCGTGGGCCTGTACGCGTCGAATGCGCGCGAGAACCAGCCGGCGCGGTAGGCCGAGAAGTCGCGCAGCAGGCCGTCGAGCACGGCATCGAGCAGTCGCTCGCGCACGGCGGGGTCCGCCTCGGCGCGTCGCGCGAACCACGCCGTCCATCCTGAGCCGGAGTCGAGGTTGGCGAGCGAGACGCGTCCGCCGCCCTCGACCTCGAGGAGCCGCCAGATCGTGGCCTCGAGGGTCGGGTCGTCGGCGGCGAGTCGATCGACGACGTCGAGCATCGCGCCATGGCCCATCGTGCCCATGAGCAGCAGCACGTAGTCGTCGTCGCGCTCGACGGGCAGCCCGCCGAAGCGCTCGTGCAGGTGCAGGCGCACGAACTCGGCGGCGCCCGTGCCGTCGATCACGCGTCGGCGCGCCAGGGAGCCTGGCGTCGTGCCCCACGCGAAGCGGGGGTCGGTCGGCGGCAGCAGGTCGTGGACGTCGCGCAGCGGCACGCCCGCGTCGAGCAGGTCGGGCAGGTCGCGCTGCAGCTGCCACATCGCTTCGTAGGTCGTCACGGTCGCGCCTCGACGACCATCCGTACGGCGAGCACGTGCTTGCACGGCCCGCGCGCATTACGATGCCGTGCGAACCACGGGCACGTGCACCGGTCGGGGGTGCCGAGTCGCACCTGGTACGGCTGCCCGCCCGACGTCACGCGCACGACGCCGTCGTCGCCGACCGCCACGCCGCCGTCGGCGACGAGCGCCCGGGCGGCGACGAGTCGCGGATGCATGGCGGCGAGCACGTCGGGCACGAGCGGCAGCGGGCGGTGGAAGTAGGCGCTGCGGTGGACGTCGAACCCGACGACGCCCGACGACGCGAGCACCGCCAGCGCCGCGTCGACGCGGTCACGGGGGAGAGCGGCATCGGCGGCGAGGCGGGCGACGTCGATCGTCGCGTCGTACGCGAGCAGGGCGGCGACGAGGTCGGCGTCGTCGTCGGCCGTCGCGCCGGCGACGGCGTGCAGCAGGCTGCCCTCGCCCGAGAAGCCGCGGTGCTGCTCGGCGCTGAGCGTCAGCGTGAGGCGCGCGCCCGGCAGCGACAGCACCCACGCGCTCGCCTGCGGGCCAGAGGTCGCGTCGACGGGGGCGCCGTGCGCCTCGAGCGCGAGGGCGGCGCCCAGCAGCGGCTCGAGCGTGCGCAGGCGCTCGGGCCCGGCGAGGCACGTCGCGCCGGCGGTCGGCACCGTCGCGAGGCGCACGCCGCGCGGGGTCGCGGTCGCCCAGGTCACGGCGCGCTCGCCCTTCGGCAGCCCGCGCACGAACCGGCGCGCTGCGGGGGCGTCGAGCCGCAGGGTCGGGCGCATGGCGCTGCTCGCGGCCTGCGCCTCGCCGAAGCCGCGCAGCCAGCGATCGGGCAGCGGCACGCGCTCCTCGACGACGTCGTCGTCGCGCGTCCGCACGCGCACGCCGTCGTCGCCGACCTCGATCCGCAGCGGCTCGTCGGCCCGCACGCCCGCGAGCGCGGTGCGCAGGGGTGGGTTGACGTCGACGTTCGTCGCACCGGGCACGAGGTGCTCGACGTCGAGCGCGTCCACGTCGACGTCGAGGCGTGCGGCGACGCTGCCGCAGGCGCTGAACGACTCGAAGCGCACGACGTCGGCCGCCACCGTCACGACCGGATCGGCCTCGCGCAGGATGCGCGCGAGCGTGCCGGGCGGCACGTGGTACCGCGTGCGAGCGACGCGCGCCACGACGAGCAGGCCGGCGGCGACGACGTCGGGATGCCCTGCGACGGCGCGCAGGCACTGGGGATGCGCCGACGCACCGTCGATCGTCGCCCCGCCGCTCGTCGCGAGCGCGAGGCGAGCACCGTCGTCGACGCGGTCGAGCACCGAGGGCGCCGCGTACGCGTACGCCTGCTCGACGGTCACGGCGCACCAGCTGGCATGAGCGCCAGGCTAGTGCGCCGCGACCGTGCGTCAGCCGCGCAGCACGCGACGGCGCGCGAGCAGCGCGCCGCCGACGAGCAGCGCGAGCGCGACCGCGATCAGCGCCGCCGTCGGCCCCTCGGCGCCCGTCTGCGGCAGCGAGCCCTGGCTGCCTGCGCCGGGCGCGACGTCGTCGCCGACGCCGTCCGTGGGCGCGGGCGACGTGGGTGCCGGGTCGCTCGGCGCCGGCGTCGTCGGCTCGGGGTCGACCGGCGGGTCCGTCGGCTCGACCTGCGCATCCGTCGTCAGCGACCAGTTCTCGACGAAGAAGTCGGCCGGGTCGATCGTGCCGGCGGCGCTGGCCCGGTCGATGAGCAGCTGGCGGATCTCGAGGCGGTCGTCGTAGACGACGGGTGCCGCCGCGACGTGCGGGAACGCGCCGCCGCCCGACTGGCGGTAGTTGTTCACCGCCATGACGAACGTCTCGTCGTCCGCGATCGGCGTGCCGTCGGGGTGCGCGAGGCCGACGATGCGCGAGCCGACGGGCTGCGACACGTCGATGACGTAGTCGAGGCCCGAGATGACGTCGTAGTTGTAGTCCGGCACGCCCTCCGGGCGGTCGGGGTAGGCGGCATTCGTGCCCGTCGCCGGGTCGAACGTCGCGCCCACCTCGGTCTGCACGAAGTAGCGCGCCGAGTACTCGAGGTAGTCGCGCAGCTGCGCGCCCGTGAGCTCGACGCCCGTGAGCGTGTTCTCGTAGATGTAGAGCCCGGCGATGTCGCGGATCGTCACCTGGCCCTGCGGGAACCGGGCGGTGCGCGAGAACGGCGACGCCTGCGAGATGACCGTCGTGTCGGCCCACTCGGTGCCGTCGAGCGCCGCATCCACCGTGTCGAGCTGGATCTGGTTGATGAAGTCGATGATCGCGGTGTCCTCGTAGCGCGACGTCGCCGCCGGCAGCTCCTCGACCGACTCGGCGACGGGTGTGTTCACGTAGTCGACGGCCGCCTGGTGCTCGTCGCCGATCGCGTCGAGCACCGTCTGCGACTCCACGGGGATGTCGCGGCCGTAGTGCGGCGTCACGACGGGCGCGAAGCCCTCGTCCCACGAGACCTCGAAGCCCTCGGCCGTCGGCGCGAGCTCGAGCGTGACCTCGCTCGCCGACGTGCCCCAGTACGCGGGCTGCGTGATGAGCACCTGCTCGCCTGCCGCGTTCGTCACGACGGTCTCGGGCAGGTCCTGGTGGCTGTGGCCGGCGACGAGCACGTCGATGCCCGGCACCATGCGGGCGATGTTGCCCGCGACGTCCTCGGGCAGCGTGCTCGGGTCGTACGCGGCATCCTCGACGGTGCCCTGGCCCGTGTGCGCGAGCACGACGACGACGTCGGACTCGGCGGCGACCTGCGGCACCCACTCCTGGGCGGCCGTCACCATGTCCTGGAACTCGAGCACGCCCTCGACGTGCTGGCGGTCCCACACGCGCACGCCGGGGGTCACGAGGCCCAGCACGCCCACGCGCACCGTCTGCCCGTCGATCACGCGCTCGATGACCGTGTACGGATCGAGCGCAGGCTGGCCCGACGCGACGTCGACGACGTTCGCGCCGAGGAGGGGAGCGGTGAGGTCGTCCTCGTACGCCTCGAGCAGGTCGAGACCGTAGTTGAACTCGTGGTTGCCCACGGTGCCGGCGTCGAGCCCGATGGCGTCGAAGGCCTGCGCCATCGGGTGGTCGACCTCGTCGGCGAGCACGGCGTCGCGCTCGTCGCCGTAGCCGTAGAGGTAGGTGAGCGGCGTGCCCTGGATGGCGTCGCCGTTGTCGAGCACGACGACGGACTCCTCGCCCTGCTCGGCGCGCACCTCGTCGATCGCCGTGCCGATGCGGGCCACGCCGAGCGCGTCCTCGGTGGGGTAGGCCGCGTTCTGGAAGTAGTCCCAGTCCTGCAGGTGGCCGTGGATGTCGGTCGTCGCCATGAGCGTGAGCGTGACGCCGCCGGGCGGCGGGGCTGCGACGGCCGCCGCGGGAGCGGCGAGGAGGGCTGCGGTGGCGAGCGCCGCGGTGGCGGCGACGCGTCTGCGAGCGGGCATGGAGGATCCTCTCGAGGTGGAAGGGGGTACCCCGAACCTACGCATCCGACATGACGAGCCGATGAACTCGCCCACGCACGAGCGTCAGTCGGCCGACGCCTCCGCCGTGTGCGTCTGCATACGCGCGCCCGTCTCGTCGAAGATGCTCAGCACCTCGCACGGCCTGCCGCCGACGGCGGTCATCGAGTGCGGCACCGACGTGTCGAACTCGGCCGCCTCGCCGCGCGTGAGCGTGAGCTCGCGGTCGCCGAGCACGAGCCGCAGCCGCCCCGACAGCACGTACAGCCACTCGTAGCCCTCGTGCACGCGGGGCTCGCCGCACTCGTGCTCGGGCGTGTACGTGACCTTGAGCGCCTGCACCTTCGACCGCTCGCGCGACAGGGGCGCGAGCACCATGCCGTCGCGGCGGACGATCGGGCGCTTGACGCGCGGATCGGGCTGCTCGCGCGTCACGAGGTCGTCGATGCGGATGCCGAGCTCGGTCGTGAGGGGCAGCAGCAGCTCGAGCGACGCCTGGCGCTTGCCGGACTCGAGGCGCGAGAGCGTCGACGCCGACATGCGGGCGCGGCCCGCGAGGTCGTCGAGCGTCCAGCCGCGGGCCTGGCGTGCGGCGCGCAGCCGCGGGCCGACCTGGTCGAGCGCATCCACGAGTCCTCCGATCCTGCGCTTGCCGATTCTGCAAGCGCGCTTGCCATCATCTCATGCCACGATCGAGAGTGGGAGGCATGGAACGCTACGACGCTCTCGTCATCGGCGGAGGGACCGCCGGCCTCTCCGCAGCCCTCATGCTCGGCCGCGCCCGTCGGCGCACGGTCGTGCTCGACGCCGGCAGCCCCCGCAACCGCTTCGCCGCCCACATGCACGGCGTGCTCGGTCACGACGGCCTCGACCCCGCCGAGCTCGTGCGCCGCGGCCGCGCCGAGGTCGAGGCGTACGGCGTCGAGGTGCGCGCCGCCGACGTCGCCAGCGTCGACGAGCACGGCGGCGACCTCGTCGCGACGCTCGCCGACGGGTCGACGATCCGTGCGCGTGCCGCCGTGCTCGCGACCGGCGTCACCGACGAGCTGCCGCCCATCCCCGGCCTCGCCGAGCGCTGGGGCGTCACGGTGCTGCACTGCCCGTACTGCGACGGGTGGGAGGTGCGCGACCGCACGCTCGGCGTCGTCGCGACGGGACCCGCGAGCCTGCACCAGATCGAGCTGCTGCGGCAGTGGACCGACGACGTCGTCGCGTTCGTGCACGCGATGGGCGAGCTGCCCGCCGACGCGCTCGAGCGCATCGGTGCCCGCGGCATCCGCATCGTGGATGCCGAGGTCGCCGAGGTCGTCGGCGAGGGCACCGCGATCGACCACGTGCGCACGGTCGACGGCGCCGAGCATCGCGTCGACGCCATCTTCACGGCGGGCACGCTCGTGCCGCACGACGCCGTCGTCGCGCCGCTGGGCCTCGCGCGGCAGGACGGCCCGATGGGCGACCTCATCGTCGTCGACCCGCGCGGCGCGACGAGCCACCCGCGCGTCTTCGCCGCCGGCAACGTCGTCGTGCCGTTCGGCACCGTGCCGCTCGCGATGGGCGCGGGCTCGATGGCAGGTGGCGGGGCGAACGCCGCGCTCGTCGCCGCCGACGCGGAGGAGGCCGTGGCGCTGCAGGCGCAGGATGCCGAGGCATGGCCCGAGCAGGCGCCCGTCGCGTACTGGGAGCAGCGCTACGCGCAGCGCCGCCACTGGTCGGGGCACGCGAACGCGTCGATGGTCGACGTCGTCGCCACGCTGACGCCCGGCCGTGCGCTCGACCTCGGCTCGGGCGAGGGCGGCGACCTCGTGTGGCTCGCGCAGCAGGGGTGGCACGCGACGGGCGTCGACATCGCACCGACCGCCGCGCGCCGAGCGCAGCAGGCGGCCGAGCGCGCCGGGGTCGGCGACCGCGTGACGGCGGTCGCCGCCGACCTCGCCGAGTGGGAGGCCGATGGCGACGTCGACCTCGTCACGGCCAGCTTCCTGCAGTCGCCCGTGCACCTCGACCGCGGCACGATCGTGCGGCGGCACGCGGCACGCGTCGCGCCGGGTGGGCACGTGCTCGTCGTCGCGCACGCCGCGGCGCCGTCGTGGGCGCCCGCATCCATGCACCACGGCCACCACGACCTGCCGCAGCCCGACGACATCGTCGCGGAGCTCGCGCTGGGGGATGCGTGGAGCGTCGAGCTCGCGGAGGTGCGCACGCGCGCGGTCACGTCGCCCGACGGCGCGCCGGCGACGCTCGACGACGCGGTGGTGCTGCTGCGGCGGGAGGGGTAGGGGTCGCGCGGGGCGGGGATGGGCGGGCACGAAGTGACGCTGAGCGCCTGTTGCCGCGCGATGTGCGGATGAAGGCGCTCAGGGCGTCACCTCGTGCCCGCCCATCCCCGGCGAGCCTCGATCGCGGCGTGCTTCGACACCGAGGTCAAGCGTCACGGTCGCCGCCGACGTGCTCGCCGGGCGACCGGCTCGCAGCCTCGACGACCTCCCGACGCTGTCCCGCACGGGCGACACGGTCCCCGTGTCGATCGCTGCCCGGTACCTCTGCGATGCGTTCGTGCAGACGATCGTGCAGGACGAGCAGGGGCATCCGCTGCGCATGGGCCGACGGCAGCGGCTCTTCACGAAGGCGCAGCGTCGCGCGATCGTCGCCCGCGACCGCCATTGCAACGCGCTCGCCCCTGCGCACGTGAAGCGCGCACGAACGACGAAGGGCCCGCATCCGTGAGGATGCGGGCCCTTCGGGTTCTAGAGCGTCAGCTCAGAGGGCGCGGATGTTCGTCGCCTGCGGGCCGCGCTGGCCCTGCTCGACGTCGAACTCCACAGCCTGGCCGTCGAACAGGTCACGGCGACCCGAACCCTCGATGGCCGAGAAGTGCGCGAAGAGGTCGGCGGAGCCGTCCTCGGGAGCGATGAAGCCGAAGCCCTTCTCGGAGCTGAACCACTTGACGGTGCCCTTGGCCATGCGTCGTTTCCTTCGTTCGGGGCCGACGTTCGTCGACCCGGGTGTGCGCAGCGAGGTGAATCGATGCGGATCGCGACCCGGTGCAGGTGCACGGGCCGCAGCTTGGGGGCGAGGGTGCCGGAAGGCGCCTCGCGCAGATGGGAGGAGGGGAAGCGTGTCGCGAGTTTGCAGCGAACAGCCATCGATGCCGCCGGCGCGAACCCGACGGATGACCCTCGAAGCGGACCCCAGGAGTGCGGGTCCGTGACTCCATGCTAGGGGTTCTTGGCTCGGTTCGCCTCCAAGTCGTGGATCGGAAGTCCCGTGGCGGCCGCGCTCGCCCGCCAGACGGCGTCGACGAGCGCAGGATCGTGGGTGGCCCGCGAGGCGCGGCCGACGCGCCGCTGGTCGTAGTAGCCGCCGCTCGTCCACGTCGTCATGGGCGCCCACTCGGCGCCGGGCGTGCCGGCGGCCAGCATCGCCAGCGTCTCGCCCGCGTGCTCGTCGGACGTGAGCAGCCGTCGGGCGAGTCCTCGGTACACGAGGCGCAGGGGACTCGTGGAGCCGGTGCCGAACGACGTGGCGACGACGCCCGGATGCAGCGCGACGGCGTGCAGGTCGTCGAGGTGCGCGGCGACGCCGCGCACGAAGAGCACGTTCGCGAGCTTCGCGGTGCCGTATGCGCGCCCGGGGGAGTAGCCGCGGCGCAGCGTGAGGTCGGCGCCCGTCGCGCGGATCGGGATGCGACCCCACCGATGCGCCTCGCTCGCGGTCTGCACGACGATGCCCGCACCGGCGCGCAGCGCGTCGGCGAGCAGGTGCGTGAGCAGGAAGGGTGCGAGGTGGTTGACCTGCATCGTCGCCTCGTTGCCGTCGACCGTGAGGCGCCGCAGGCCGAGGATGCCGCCCGCGTTGCTCACGAGCACGTCGAGGCGGCCGTCCGTCGCGGCGAGCACGTCGGCCGCCAGGGCGCGCACGTCGTCGAGCCGGGAGAGATCGGCGACGAAGCCCGTGCCGCCGACCGCGGCTGCCACGGCCTCGGTGCGGGCCCGGTCGCGGCCCGTCACCAGCACGCGGTGGCCGCGCTCTGCGAGGCGGCGCGCCGCGACGGCGCCGATGCCGTCGGAGGCACCCGTGACGAGGATCGTGCGGCTCACCCTCCCGAGGCTCCCGCATCCTCGCCCGCCGCGTCCACCGTCGTCGGCGCGCCGGGCTCGAATCGGTAGCCCATGCCCGCCTCCGTGAGCAGATGGCGGGGATGCGCGGGCTCGGGCTCGAGCTTCTTGCGCAGCTGCGACACGTACAGGCGCAGGTAGCCGGTGTCGCGCACGTGATGCGTGCCCCACACCTCCTGCAGCAGCGCCTGCCGCGTGACGAGCCGCGAGGGGCTGCGCAGCAGCATGCCGAGCATCTGCCACTCGGTCGGCGTGAGGCGCACGGGCGCGCCCGCCTTCACGACCGTGCGCGCCGCGAGGTCGACGCGCACGTCGGCGAACTGCACGACGGGGTCGGCCTCCTGCGCCGGGATGCGGCGCGTGAGGGCGCGGATGCGGGCGAGCAGCTCGTCGATCTGGAACGGCTTCGTCACGTAGTCGTCGGCGCCCGCGTCGAGCGCCTCGACCTTGTCGGCGGCACCCGTGCGGCCCGAGACGACGAGGATCGGCGTCGCCGACCAGCCGCGGATCGCCTCGATCACCTCGACGCCGTCGAGCCGCGGCATGCCGAGGTCGAGCATCACGAGGTCGGGGTGCTCGTCGATCGCGACGCGCACGGCATCGGCGCCGTCGCCCGCCGTGATGACGTCGTAGCCCTTGGCGCCGAGCGTGATGCGCAGCGCCCGCAGCAGCTGCGGGTCGTCGTCGGCGATGAGCACCTTCACGACGCCTCCTCGATCGGCTCGGGCACGGCATCCAGCGCATCCGCGGCCTGCAGCGTCACGACCATCGTGAGGCCGCCGCCGGGCGTGTCCTCGGCCTCGAGCGTGCCGCCCATCCCCTCGACGAAGCCGCGGGACAGCGCGAGGCCGAGCCCGAGGCCCGTCGTGTTGTCGGTGTCGCCGAGGCGTTGGAACGGCACGAACACGTCGTCGCGGCGCTCGGGCGGGATGCCGGGGCCGTGGTCGACGATGCGCAGCTCGACGACGCCCGCGAACGTGCTCGTCGCGACGCGCACGCAGGAGCCCTCGGGGGCGTGGCGCTGCGCGTTGGCGACGAGGTTCACGACGACGCGCTGCAGCAGCACGGCGTCGGCGACGACGTCGGTCGCGTCGCCGAGGTCGAGCTCGACGTCGTCGGGGCCGAGCGAGAGCTCCTCGAGCGCGGGCAGCACGACGTCGGCGGGGTCGACGCGCGTCGCCGACACCGCGAGCACGCCCGCCTGCAGCCGCGACACGTCGAGCAGGTCGGTCACGAGGGTCGTGAGGGCCGCGAGCGACTCCTCGGCCGTCGCGAGCAGCTCGGCGCGATCCTCCTCCGACAGGCGAGCGCCGGCGGCGCGCAGCCCGCCGACCGCCGCACCGGCGGCCGCGAGCGGGCGACGCAGGTCGTGGCTCAGCGCGGCGAGCAGGGCCGAGCGCACCTTGTCGGTCGCGGCGAGCGGCGCGATCTCGCTCGCCGTCTCGGCGAGGTCGTCGCGCTCGAGCGCCGCCTCGAGCTGCGCGACGATCGCGGCGAGCAGGCGGCGCTCGCTCGCATCGAGATCGCGGCCGTGGAGGTCGAGGGATGCGTCGGCCCCCACGGCGATGCGGGTCGCGTCGCCCGTCGCGGCGCCGGCACTCGCGATGGGCGCGCCGTCGTCGACGAGCACGACGCCGTCGAGCGCGAACGCCTCGCGGGCGCGGTCGACCAGGGCCTGCACCGCTCCGGTGCCGCGCAGCACGCTTCCCGCGACGGTCGCGAGCAGCTCGGCCTCGGCGGCGGCGCGGCGCGCGGCGCGCGTCTGCCGGGCGGCGCGGTCGACGACGATGCTCACGAGCACGGCGATGACGACGTACAGCGCGAGTGCGGCGGCGTGCGTGAGGTCGTCGACGGCGATCGAGAACAGCGGCTGCACGAACAGCACGTCGAGCACGAGCCCGCTCATGACGGCGGCGAACACCGCGGGCCACAGGCCGCCGACGAGGGCGACGACCACGACGAGCAGCTGGAACGCGAGCACGTCGGTCGTGATCGACTCGGGGCTCCGCACGCTCCACAGCGCCCACGTGAGCAGCGGCCCGGCCGTGAGGGCGAGCGCGAAGCCCGCGAGTCGGCGCCGCAGCGACAGCGCCCCGCCGAGGCGCGGCAGCCGGGCACGCAGCCTGCCGCCCGCCGCCGAGTGCGTGACGACGTGCACGTCGATCGTGCCGGCCTTCGCGATGACCGTCTGGCCGATGCCGGCACCCGTCAACGCGGTCTGCAGCCGCCCGCGACGGGATGCGCCGATCACGAGCTGCGTCGCGTTCACGGCCTTCGCGAATCCCACGAGGGCCTCGGGCACGTCGTCGCCGACGATCTGGTGGTAGCTGCCGCCCAGCTGCTCGACGAGCGCTCGCTGCCTGGCGAGCGCATCCGGATCGCCCGCGCGCAGGCCGTCCTGCTGCGTCACGTGCACCGCGAGCAGCTCGCCGCCCGACGAGCGCGCCGCGATGCGCGCCCCGCGGCGCAGCAGCGTCTCGCCCTCGCGGCCGCCCGTGAGCGTCACGACGACGCGTTCGCGCGCCTCCCACGGCGTGTCGATGCCCTGCTCGGCCCGGTACCGCTGCAGTGCCTGATCGACCTCGTCGGCGAGCCACAGGAGGGCGAGCTCGCGCAGCGCCGTGAGGTTGCCGAGCCGGAAGTAGTTCGAGAGCGCAGCGTCGATGCGCTCGGCCGGGTACACGCGGCCGCCCGCGAGCCGGTCGCGCAGCGCCTGCGGCGACAGGTCGACGACCTCGACGGTGTCGGCGGCGCGCAGCACGCGATCGGGGATCGTCTCGCGCTGCACGATGCCCGTGATGCGCTGCACGACGTCGTGCAAGGACTCGATGTGCTGGATGTTGACGGTCGAGATCACGTCGATGCCCGCGTCGAGCAGCGCGCCGACGTCCTGCCAGCGCTTCTCGTGCCGCGATCCGGGCGCGTTCGTGTGCGCGAGCTCGTCGACGAGCGCGACGTCGGGTGCGCGCGTCAGCACGGCGTCGAGGTCCATCTCGTCGAGCGTCATGCCGCGGTGGGCGACGTCGCGGCGCTCGACGACCTCGAGTCCCTCGACCATCGCCGCCGTCGCCGCGCGGCCGTGGGTCTCCACGAGGGCGACGACGACATCGTGGCCCTCGCGGCGCAGGCGCGCGCCCTCCTCGAGCATCGCGTAGGTCTTGCCCACGCCGGGGGCGGCACCCAGCAGCACGCGCAGCCGCCCCCGTGCCATGTCAGCCCTCCAGCTCGTCGAGCGCCACGTTGAGCGCCAGCACGTTCACCGTAGCCTCGCCGACGAAGCCCGCGAGCGGCGCATCCGTGTGCTCCGCGACGAGCTGCTCGACCGTCGCGACGTCGAGGCCGCGCGCCGCGGCCACGCGGTCGACCTGGATCGCGGCGTACGCGGGCGAGATGTGCGGGTCGAGGCCCGATCCCGAGGCCGTGACGGCGTCGGCGGGCACGTCCGACGGGTCGACGCCCTCGAACGCCGACACCTGGGCGATGCGCTCCTCGACGGCCGCGACGAGGTCGGCGTGCTCGGGTCCCCAGTTGGACCCGGACGACGACGCGCCGTCGTAGCCGTCGCCCGCGGAGGAGGGCCGAGGCTGGAAGTACTGCGCGAGGGGAGCACCATCGGCGTCGGCGAACGGCTGCCCGACGAGTGACGAGCCGACGACCTCGCCCGATTCGTCGGTCACGAGCGATCCGTTCGCCTGCGCCGGCATGACGAGCTGGCCGATGCCGAGCACGACGCCCGTGTAGAGCACGCCGGCGACGACCGTGAAGACGGCGACGGCGCGCACCGACACCCAGAGGGTGCGGAGGGAGCTGCGGGTGGTGGACATGACGTGCCTCTCAGAAGCCGGGGACGAGGCGCACGACGAGGTCGATGAGCCAGATGCCGAGGAAGGGTGCGACGAGACCGCCGAGCCCGTAGACGAGCAGGTTGCGGCCGAGCAGCCTGGAGGCTGCGACCGGCCGGTACCGCACGCCTCGCAGGGCGAGCGGGATGAGCGCCACGATGACGATGGCGTTGAAGATGACGGCCGACAGCACCGCGGATGCGGGGGAGTGCAGCCCCATGACGTTGAGCACCTGCAGGCCGGGGAAGACGCCTGCGAACATCGCGGGGATGATCGCGAAGTACTTCGCGACGTCGTTCGCGATCGAGAACGTCGTGAGCGCGCCGCGCGTGATGAGCAGCTGCTTGCCGATGCGCACGACGTCGATGAGCTTCGTCGGGTCGGAGTCGAGGTCGACCATGTTGCCGGCCTCCTTCGCCGCCGACGTGCCCGACTGCATCGCCACGCCCACGTCGGCCTGCGCGAGCGCGGGCGCGTCGTTCGTGCCGTCGCCCGTCATCGCGACGAGGTTGCCGCCCTCCTGCTCCTTCCTGATGAGCGCGAGCTTGTCCTCGGGGGTCGCCTCGGCGAGGTAGTCGTCGACGCCCGCCTCCTTCGCGATCGCCGCCGCCGTGAGCGGGTTGTCGCCTGTGATCATCACGGTGCGGATGCCCATGGCACGCAGCTCGGCGAAGCGCTCGGCGATGCCCTCCTTCACGACGTCCTTCAGGTGCACGACGCCGAGCGCCCGTGCTGCACCCTCCGCCGGGGCGACCGCGACGACGAGCGGCGTGCCGCCCGACTGCGAGATCGCATCCGTCGCCGCCTCGAGCTCGCGGCGCTGCGTCGCGTCGAGCGCGGCGCCCTCGGCGTCGAGCCACGCCGTGACGGCCGAGACGGCACCCTTGCGGATGCGCGTGCCGTCGGGCCGGTCGAGGCCCGACATGCGCGTCTCGGCGGTGAAGGGCACGACGTCGCCGCGCTCGCGATCGGCCACGTCGAGGCCCTCGGCGCGGGCGAGGTCGACGATCGACTGGCCCTCGGGCGTCGGATCGGCGAGCGACGACGCGGCGGCGAGGCCGAGCAGCTCGGTGCGCTCGACGCCCGCGAGCGGCACGACGTCCGACGCGCGTCGGTTGCCGTAGGTGATGGTGCCGGTCTTGTCGAGCAGCAGCGTCGTGACGTCGCCCGCCGCCTCGACGGCGCGGCCCGACATCGCGAGCACGCCGCGCTGCACCAGGCGGTCCATGCCGGCGATGCCGATCGCGCTGAGCAGCGCGCCGATCGTCGTCGGGATGAGGCACACGAGCAGCGCCACGAGCACGGCGAGCGACACGGGGCTCGCCGCGTACGACGCGATGGGGTTGAGCGTGAGCGTCACGAGCACGAACACGATCGACAGCGAGGCGAGCAGGATGTCGAGCGCGATCTCGTTCGGCGTCTTCTGGCGCGCCGCCCCCTCGACGAGCGCGATCATCCGGTCGACGAACGTCTCGCCGGGCTTGGCCGTGATGCGCACGACGATGCGGTCGGACAGCACGCGCGTGCCGCCCGTCACGGCCGAGCGGTCGCCGCCCGACTCGCGGATGACCGGGGCGGACTCGCCCGTGATCGCCGACTCGTCGACCGAGGCGACGCCGTGCACGACGTCGCCGTCGCCCGGCACGAGCTCGCCCGCGGTCACGACCACGTGGTCGCCCAGGCGCAGGTCGCTCGACGCGACCTGCTCCATCGACGCACGCTCGGCGCCGACGTCGCCGTCGGCGTCGTACGCCTCGACGCGGTTCGCCATCGTGCTCGTGCGCGTCTGGCGCAGCGTGTCGGCCTGCGCCTTGCCGCGCCCCTCGGCGATGGCCTCGGCGAGGTTGGCGAACAGCACCGTGAGCCACAGCCACGCGGCGATGATCGCCGTGAACGCGACGGGCACGGGCGTGCCGCCCGACGTGCCCGGGCCGCCGAGGAAGGGCTCCGCGATGGCGATGACGGTCGTGAGCACCGCGCCGACCCACACGATGAGCATCACGGGGTTGTGCCACAGGTGGCGCGGGTCGAGCCTGCGCACGGCGCCGGGCATGGCCTGCGCGACCTGCGCCCACGAGATCCCTCGGCCGGCGGGTGCCTGCGCGGTGGCGGACGCCGTCGGCGCCTCGGTGGTGACGGTGGTCATGCGACCAGCCCTTCTGCGAGCGGACCGAGCGCGAGCACCGGGAAGTAGGTGAGCGCGGTCACGAGGATGATGACGCCGGTCGTGAGGCCGACGAACAGCGGCGTGTGGGTGGGCAGCGTGCCCGCCGTCGTCGGCACGCGATCCTGGCTCGCGAGCGAGCCGGCGAGCGCGAGCACGAGGATGATCGGCACGAGTCGGCCGAGCAGGATCGCGACGCCGAGGGCGACGGTGAACCAGTCGGTGTCGGCCGTGAGCCCCGCGAAGGCGGAGCCGTTGTTGTTCGCCGCCGATGTGAACGCGTAGAGCACCTCGGTGAGGCCGTGCACGCCGGGGTTCCAGATCGACGTCGCCTCGACATCGGCGCGCACGGCGGGGATCGCGAACGACAGCGCCGTGCCGCCGAGCACGAGCGTCGGCGTCACGAGGATCGACAGGGCTGCGAGCTTGATCTCCTTGGCGGTGATCTTCTTGCCGAGGTACTCGGGCGTGCGGCCCACGAGCAGGCCGGCGACGAACACGGCGATGATCGCGAGCACGAGGATGCCGTACAGGCCGGCGCCGACGCCGCCGGGGGCGACCTCGCCGAGCATCATCGCGACGAGCGGCATCATGCCGCCGAGCGCGGTCCACGAGTCGTGCATCGAGTTGACGGCGCCCGTCGACGTGCCCGTCGAGGCGATGCCGAACAGCACCGAGCCGTCGACGCCGAAGCGCGTCTCCTTGCCCTCCATCGCGGCGCCCGCGAGCTGCGTCGCCGTGCCGCCCGCTGCGGTCTCGAACGCCATCGCCGCCGCCCAGAGCGCGAGGAAGAGCACGCCCATCACCGCGAGGATCGCGTATCCCTGGCGCCGGTCGCCGACCATGGTGCCGAACATCCGCGGCATCGCCGAGGGGATGAGCAGCATGAGCAGCACCTGCAGCAGGTTCGTGAGCCCCGTGGGGTTCTCGAACGGATGCGCGGAGTTCGCGTTGTAGAAGCCGCCACCGTTGGTGCCGAGCAGGCGGATGGCCTCCTGCGACGCGACGGGACCGCCCGGCAGGGTCTGCGTGAGGCCCGCGAGGGTCTGCACGTCCTGGAAGCCGGCGAGGTTCTGCACGACGCCGGCGGCGAGCAGCACGAGCGCGGCGAGCAGCGAGATCGGCAGCAGCACGCGCACGGTGCCGCGGGTCAGGTCGATCCAGAAGCTGCCGATCGTGCCGGTCGAGCGGTACGCGAAGCCGCGCACGAGCGCGACGGCGACGGCCATGCCGACGGCGGCGGAGACGACGTTCTGCACGACGAGGCCGAGCGCCTGCACCGCGTAGCCCATCGTGGGCTCCGCGAGGTACGACTGCCAGTTCGTGTTGGCCGTGAACGAGATCGCCGTGTTGAACGACAGCCACTCGGGCACGGCCGGCAGGCCGAGCGAGTACGGCAGCACGGGCTGCAGCCGCTGCAGCAGGTAGACGGCGAGGATGCCGACCAGCGAGAACGCGAGCACCGAGCGCGCGTACGCCTGCCACGTCTGCTCCGACCGCGGGTCGACGCCCATGACGCGGTACAGGCCGCGCTCGACGCGCAGGTCCTTCGTCGACGTGTAGGTGTGGGCGAGGAGGTCGCCGAGGGGACGGTGCACGATCGCGAGCGCGACGAGCACCGTGACGAGGCTGAGGCCGCCGGTGAGCCAGGCGGAGGCGACGGGGTCCATCAGAACCGCTCCGGCCGCAGCAGGGCTGCGACGAGCAGGCCGATGGCGGCGACGCCGAGCACGACGCCGAGGATCTCGAGCACGATCACAGCCGCTCGACCCCCTTCACGAGCAGCCCGAGCAGGGCGAAGAGGGCGACGACGGTCGCCACGACGATGACGTCGAGCATGGGATCTGCGTCCAGACGTTCGATGCGACGCATCCGGCGCGGGATGCGGGCGCCCGGCGGGGCGCCGAGAGCGATCCAACGCCTGCGCACGGGTGGTGGACGGGCATCCTCACGGAACCCTCACGGCACGGCTGCGACCCTGACGGCATCCGCACGGCTCCGGTATCCTGGAGCCTGGTGTGCCGGGAAGCCTGGTCGGCTCGTCACGATTCGAGTCGTGACGGTTGCGCGATCAGGGGAGTCCCATGACCACCATCACCGTGCCGGGCGCGCGAGTGCGCCGCATGCTGCGGCAGGAGACCACGAGCGGGGTGCTGCTGCTCGTCGCGGCGCTCGCCGCCATCGTGTGGGCGAACACGCCGTGGCGCGACGGGTACGCCGCGCTGTCCGAGACGGTCGTCGGCCCGGCGGCGCTGCATCTCGACCTGTCGCTCGCGACGTGGGCCGCCGACGGCCTGCTCGCGATCTTCTTCTTCGTCGTCGGCGTCGAGCTCAAGCACGAGATCGTCGCCGGAGCCCTGCGCGACCCGCGCCAGGCGGCCGTGCCCGTGCTCGCCGCCATCGGCGGCATGGCGCTGCCCGCCGTGATCTTCGCCACCGTCGTGCTCGCGATGGGCGACGTGGGCGCCGCGTCCGGCTGGGCGATCCCCACCGCGACCGACATCGCCTTCGCGCTCGCGATCCTCGCCGTCTTCGGCCGTGGGCTGCCCGTGCCGCTGCGCACGTTCCTGCTCACGCTCGCCGTCGTCGACGACCTGCTGGCCATCACGGTCATCGCCGTCTTCTACACCGCGTCGATCGACCTGCTGGCGCTCGCGGGCGCGCTCGTCGCCGTCGCGGTCTTCGGCGTGCTCGCGCGCCTGCGCCGCATGCCGTGGTGGGCCATGATCCCCGTCGCCCTCGTCGCATGGTGGCTCATGCACGAGGCCGGCGTGCACGCGACCGTCGCCGGCGTGCTGCTGGGCGCGACGATCCCCGCGCGAGCCGTGCACGGCGAGACCGAGGCGCGCACGCATCGCGTCGAGCACGTCGTGCGCCCGATCTCGTCGGGCATCGCGCTGCCGATCTTCGCGTTCTTCGCCGCCGGCGTCACCGTCGTCGGTGGCAGCGCGGGTGCGCTGCTCACGCAGCCCGTCGCGCTCGGCATCATGCTTGGCCTCGTCGTCGGCAAGCTGCTCGGCGTGCTCGGCGTCACGATCCTCGTCACGCGTCTCACGCCGCTGCGCCTGCCCGACGGCATCGGCATCCGCGACCTGCGGCCCATCGCGCTGCTGACGGGCATCGGGTTCACGGTGTCGCTGCTCATCGCCGCGCTGTCGTTCCCCGACGCCGTGCACACCGACGCGGCGAAGCTCGCCGTGCTCGTCGCGTCGACGACGGCGGCGATCCTCGCGGCAGTGGACCTGCGGCGGGATGCGCGGCGAGCGCGGTCGCGCGACATGAACGAGGACGGCGTGCCCGACCGCCCGTGGCCGCTGATCGGCGATCCCGAGCCAGCATCCGGCGCTCGCGTCAACCCCGACGACACGGCGGGGGAGCGCGCGTAGCGTCCACCGCGAGAGGAGGGCGCCATGACCGACGAGCACGTGCAGGGCACGGACCCCGACATCGCGACCGAGGGGGTCGCCGCGGGCGGCCATCAGGACCGCGCCGAGCAGTGGGAGAAGGACGACGGTGCCGAGAGCACCCACGACGGGAGCCCGCAGGACACCGCGGACCAGTGGGTGAGCGAGGGCGGGTCATCGAAGGAGACCCAGGACGCCGCCGAGCAATGGAGCGGCGACGACGCAGCACCGGGCGCGCAGGACACCGCGGCGCAGTGGTACGAGGAGGGCGACCAGCGCGGCGAGCGCTGACGTCCCCCGATGTTCCATCGCTGCCGCTAGCATCGGCGGCGATGGGACATCTCACCTACGCCGGCGCGACCGAGTACCAGATCGAGGATCGGATGCTCGCGCACCTCAAGACGGTCATCGCGTCGAAGCTGCGCCGCCAGGAGTCCTTCCTGGTGTCGTGGACGGTCGAGCCCGACTCGGGCTCCGGCCGCGTGAGCCTGTGGATGTCGCCGTCCGTGCCGCTCGAGTTCCGCTTCGCGGGCTCGCGTCCGCCCCAGCTGAACGGCGTGTGGCTCGAGGTGCTCGCCGAGATGGCGAACACGGCGCGCGGCCTCGTGCTCGTGAGCGAGGCGGAGGCCGAGGCCATCCACCGCGGCGAGGCGCCGCCCGAGCACTGACCCGCTCTGGCGCGCCGCCGGAGGCGCCGCGCGTCACGAGACCCGAGTCACCTCCACGACTGCGGCGGGTGGTCATCGGCCGCTGCGTCGCGTTCGCGACGACGGCCCTCGGCGAAGGATCGGCTCCCCGAGCCGGGCAGATCCGCCTGTCGTCCTTCGATGAGCATCCGGCGCTTGCGTCGACTCCATCCCTGCACCTTCTTCTCGGCGAGGTACGCCTCTTCGATCGTCGGGAAGCCCTCGACGTACACGAGCCTGACCGGCAGCCGCCGCTTCGTGTAGGCGGCGCCGTCGCCGGCCTGATGCTGAGCGAGGCGGTAGCCAGCGTCGATCGCGGAGCCGACGTAGTACGAGCCGTCGGCGCATTCGAGGATGTCCATGTGCGGCATTCGGCGAGCGTGGCGCACCGCACTTCCGTCGCGTTCGGCGGTCGAAGCTGCTGTGGACGACGCCTGCCTGTTCGGGACGCACCGTCCGGGCACTGACTCGGGTCTCGTGACGCGTGCTCGCCCAGGGGCTCGCGCGCTCCTCGACCAGCTGTGGGGGAGGCGGGCCCCTCACTGCGGGTGTCCTCCCCACAGCTGGTCGAGGAGGCCCCGAGCGCAGCGAGGAGCCGTCACGAGACCTCGTGACATGCCCGCTCGGCGCGACCATGCGCGTGGCTGGGCGGGAGCGGTGGTCGCGTGGTCTCGTGACGCGTGCTCGCCCAGGGGCTCGCGCGCTCCTCGACCAGCTGTTGGGGGACCGGCCCCTCATTCCTGCGAGGCGTTCACCTCCAGCTGGTCGAGGAGGCCCCGAGCGCAGCGAGGAGCCGTCACGAGACCTCGTGAGGTGCCCGCTCGACGCGACCATGCGCGTGGCTGGGCAGGAGCGGCGTTCGCGTGGTCTCGTGACGCGTGCTCGCCCAGGGGCTCGCGCGCTCCTCGACCAGCTGTTGGGCACTCCTGGCGCGCCCTCGCGCCTCGGGTGCACCATGGCGGCATCGACGAGGAGGTCGCACCATGGCCACGACGCTCAACCCCTACCTGGCGTTCCCCGGCACCGCCGCCGAGGCGATGGCGTTCTACCATCACGTGCTCGGCGGCACGCTCGACAGCTCGACCTTCGGCGACTCCGGCATGGGGTCGCCCGACGAGGCGCACAAGATCATGCACGCGCAGCTCGAGACCGAGGCCGGCCACACCCTCATGGGCTCCGACATCCCCGACGGGATGCCGCTCGAGCGGGGCACGCCGCAGGTGTCGCTCTCCGGCGACGATGAGACGCTGCTGCGCCGCTGGTGGGAGGGCCTCTCCGACGGCGCGACCGTCATGGAGGACCTGCAGCAGGCGCCGTGGGGCGACATCTTCGGCATGCTGATCGACCGCTACGGCGTGCTGTGGATGGTCAACGTCGTCGCGACGCCGACCGAGTAGCGCCGGCGCTGCGGTCGTAGGCTGGCGGCACCGCCACTGCGAAGGAGCAGCCATGACCGACACGATCGTCGCCGGATACGCCCGCACCCCGTTCGCCCGCTACCTCGGGCAGCTCGCGTCCACGTCGTCCACGGTGCTCGGCGGTCACGCCGGCGCTGCGGCGCTCGCGCAGGCGGGGGTGTCGCCGGAGTCGGTGGAGTCGGTGATCGTCGGCCAGGTGCTGCCCGCCGCCGTCGGTCAGAACCCGCCGCGCCAGGCGGCCGTCGCCGCGGGCGTGCCGATGTCGGTGCCCGCACTCGGCATCAACGCCGTGTGCCTCTCGGGCACCGAGGCCGTCGTCGCCGGCCATCGCATGATCCAGCTCGGCGAGGCCGACGTCGTGCTGGCGATCGGCCAGGAGTCGATGTCGCTCGCGCCGCACGCCGCGCCCATGCGCACGGGTCAGCGCTTCGGCGCCCTGTCGCTCGTCGACACCATGGAGCACGACGGCCTCACCGACGCGTTCGAGCGCCGCTCGATGGGCGCGTCGACCGAGTCGTTCAACGGCGCGCTCGGCGTGAGTCGCGAGGAGCAGGATGCGTTCGCCGCCGCCTCGCACCAGCGGCTCGCCGCAGCGCAGGATGCGGGGCTGCTCGACGACGAGATCGCCCCGATCGAGGTGCGCAAGGGACGCGAGACGGTCACCGTCGCCGCCGACGACGGCGGCAGGCGGGACACGACCGCCGAGTCGCTGTCGCAGCTGCGCCCCGCGTTCGACCGCGAGCACGGCACCATCACGGCGGGCAACGCGTCGCAGATCACCGACGGCGCCGCTGCCGTCGTGCTCGTCTCGAGCCGCTACGCGGCCGAGCACGGCATCGCCGGCCTCGCGAAGGTCCGCGCGTCGGGCTTCGTCGCCGGCCCCGACGTGTCGCTGCACGCGCAGCCGTCGAACGCGATCCTGCAGGCCCTCGGCCGGGCAGGCGCGAGCGCCTCCGACCTCGTCGCCGTCGAGATCAACGAGGCGTTCGCGGCCGTCGGCATCGTGTCGACGCGCGAGCTGGGCGTCGACCCGGCGATCGTGAACGCGAACGGCGGCGCGATCGCGCTCGGCCACCCCATCGGCGCCTCCGGGGCGCGCATCGTCGGCCACCTCGCCCGCCGTCTGCAGCTCGCGGGCTCGGGCGCAGTCGGCGCCGTCGGCATCTGCGGCGGCGGCGGCCAGGGCTCGGCGGTCGTGCTCGAGGCGCTCTAGCCGCGCCAGGAATGGGGGAGCGGGGAGCCACGTTGCCCTACGACGTGCGCCTCTCGATCCTCGACCTCGCCCCCGTCAGCCGCCGTGAGTCCGTCGCGGAGTCCCTCGCGGGCAGCGTGACCCTCGCGCAGACCGCCGAGCGGCTGGGCTTCGAGCGCGTCTGGTACGCCGAGCACCACAACATGCCGACGATCGCGTCGAGCGCCACGGCGGTGCTCATCGCGCACGTCGCCGCCCACACGTCGACGATCCGGCTCGGCTCCGGCGGCATCATGCTGCCCAACCACTCGCCGCTCGTGATCGCCGAGCAGTTCGGCACGCTCGCGACGCTGCATCCGAACCGCATCGACCTGGGCCTCGGCCGAGCGCCCGGCACCGACCAGCGCACGCTGCAGGCGCTGCGTCGCGACCCGCGCGTCGCCGACCAGTTCCCGCACGACGTGCGCGAGCTGCAGGGGTACCTGTCGGGCGCGTCGATCGTCGACGGCGTGCAGGCGGTGCCGGGCGCGGGCACGAACGTGCCGCTCACGATCCTCGGCTCGAGCCTCTTCGGCGCCGAGCTCGCCGCCGCGTACGGCCTGCCGTACGCGTTCGCGTCGCACTTCGCGCCCGACCTGCTGCTGCAGGCGATGCGCGTCTACCGGGAGTCGTTCCAGCCGTCGGCGCAGCTCGCCGAGCCGTACGCCATCGCCGCGTTCAACGCCATCGTCGCGCCGACGCGCGACGAGGCGGCCGAGATGGATGCGGTCGTGCGCCGCTCGCGCATCCGCTCGTTCCTGCTGCGCGGCGCGGCGGCGGCCGAGTCGCTCTCCGACGAGGACCTCGACGTGCTCGCCGAGTCGCCCCAGGGCCGTCAGGTGCTCGGCATGATGCGCCGCACGGTCGTGGGCACGGGCGAGGATGCCGTGGCGGCGATCGACGCGTTCGCCGCGGAGGCGTCGGCCGACGAGGTCATGCTCGCCGTGCACGGCACCCGAGCCGACGAGCGCACGCGCGCGCTCGAGCTCATCGCCGCGGCGCGCGTCGCCGCCCCGCAGCCCGCCTAGGCAGCAGCCGTGCGCTCGGCGGGGAGCGCCGCCGACCGCTCCTGCAGGCGCGCCGTCACGTCGGCGCACGCCTCGCACACCGACGCGGGGATGACGCCCGCGGCCATGAGCCGCGCGAAGATCCAGCAGCCGAGGCAGAACCCGAGGAATGCCTCGGCGGAGGCGGCGAGCACGATCACGCCGGCGAGCACCCACGCGACGATGGGCGCCCCCAGCGTGAACGCGATGGCGGCGGCGCCGGTGACGACGAGGCCGATCGCCTGCGCGAATCGCTTCGGCGGCCCGGGCACGAGCCGAGGCTCGGCGATGCGCGGCGCGAGCACGCGCGTCGCGAGCAGCCCGAACGGCGAGTAGCGCGGCCCCCAGCCGACGCGCAGCGCGAAGCCGGCGGCGACGACCCACAGCGCCCAGCCCGCCTGCGGCAGCACCGTCGCGCCCAGCGCGACGATCGCGAGCGTCGAGGCGACGACGAGCCCGGCGACGACGCGCGCCGCGACCTCGTTCACGGGGTTGGGGAAGGAGAACGCCATGCGGTCAGGATGCGGCGGCCGGCAGACCGGCGCGACGGTGCCCCGTCACATCTCGTCACGCGGCGTGCGAGCGCGTCGGGCCCACGTCGCTCAGGCCCACGTCGCTCAGGCCCAGACGCCGCTCGACCCGCGGCGGTGGCTGCCCACGAGGTGCGTGTCGACCATGCCGACCGCCTCCATGAGCGCGTACATCGTCGTCGGGCCGACGTGCGCGAACCCGGCCTTGCGCAACGCCTTCGCGAGCGCGATCGACTCGGGGCTCGACGTCGGCACCTCGGCGTACGAGTGGGGCACGGGCGTCTCGGCGGGCTGGAAGCCCCACAGGAACGCGGGCAGGCCGCCCGCATCCCGCAGCGCGAGCGTCGCGCGGGCGTTGCCGATCGTCGCGTCGACCTTGCGCCGGTTGCGCACGATGCCGGCGTCGGCCATGAGGCGCGCGACGTCGTCGTCGCCGAAGCCCGCGACGACCTCGGGGTCGAAGTCGGCGAACGCCGCGCGGAACGCGGGGCGCTTCGCGAGGATCGTGCGCCACGACAACCCCGACTGGAACGCCTCGAGCGACAGCCGCTCGTACAGGCCGCGCTCGTCGCGCACCGGCATGCCCCACTCGGCGTCGTAGTAGTCGCGCAGCAGCGCGTCGTGCGAGGCCCACGTGGGCCTCGCGAGCCCGTCGTCGCCCACCACCAGATCCGCCATGTCCTCGACCCTAGGCTGATCCGGTGACGCAGGTGAGCCGACGACCTCGGGGGATGCGGTGACGCGCGCGCAGCGCAGCGCGACGGAACGGCAGGCGTGGCGCCAGGGCCTCTCGGTCGCGATCGCGACCGCGGCGTACGGCATCTCCTTCGGCGCGCTGTCGGTCGCGAGCGGCCTCGACGTGTGGCAGACGTGCGCGCTGAGCCTGCTGATGTTCTCGGGCGGCTCGCAGTTCGCGCTCGTCGGCGTCGTCGCCGGCGGCGGCGCGCCAGCGACCGCCATCGCGTCCGCGGCGATCCTCGGCGTGCGCAACACGCTCTACGGCCTCAGCGTGCGGCCGTGGCTCGGCGCGCACGGCGCGACGCGCGTGCCCGCCGCCATCCTCACGATCGACGAGTCGACGGCCGTGGGCCTCGCGCAGCCCGACGTGCGCGCGCGTCGCGTGGGCTTCTGGGTCACGGGCATCGGCATCTACCTCGGCTGGAACGCCACGACCCTCGCGGGCGCCCTCGTGGGCGACGTGCTCGGCGACGTGCGCATGTGGGGGCTGGATGCGGCGGCCGCCGCCGCGTTCGTCGGTCTGCTGTGGCCGCGCCTCGCGACGCGCCAGGCGGCTGCGGTCGGCGCGGCGAGCGCCGTCGTCGCCGCCGCGCTCGTGCCCGCGCTGCCCGCCGGCGTGCCCGTGCTCGTCGCGGTCGTCGTCGCCATCGTCGTCGGCTGGACGAACTGGCTCGGCCGCCCGGCGTCGGCGCCGGATGCGCCGACCGAGGACACGACGGGGGACCGCGCATGACCACGTGGCACGTCATCCTCGCCGCGTCGATCCTCGTCGCGGGCCTCAAGGTGCTCGGGCACGTCGTGCCCGCCGGCCCGCTCGAGGGGCCACGGCCGCGCCGCATCCTCGAGCTCGTCACGGTGTCGCTGCTGTCGGCGCTCGTCGCGGTGCAGACGCTCGCCGACGGCACGGCGCTCGTCGTCGACGCGCGCGTGCCCGCCGTGGTGCTCGCCGTCGTGCTCTACCGACTGCGCGTGCCCTTCCTCGTCGTCGTCATCGGCGCCGCGGCGGTCGCCGCCGTGCTGCGGCGCTTCGCCGGCTGGGCCTGACGCGCACGAGCCCGCAGGCATGGCGGCGCGCCGGGCGCGTGACGTAGAGTGCCCAGAACCCCGAGGCCTCGGCCCCGGACGCACGGCTCGGCGACGTCGACGACTCGCGTAGTCTGAACCTGCACTCGAACGTGAGGCCCGGCCAGGGCCACCCCGACCCAGGAGGACGCATGAGCGATCCCGACGGCGCCCAGCGCGACGGCGACAGCACGCAGTCCTGGGGTCAGGACTACCAGCAGCAGCTCGCGTCGATGATGACGGGCGTGGGCCAGGACGAGCAGGAGGCCGTGGCAGCGCTGCCGTCGGGCTCGGCGCTGCTCATCGTGCGCCGCGGCCCCGACGTGGGCGCCCGATTCCTGCTCGACCAGGACGTCACGGTGGCCGGTCGCCACCCCGACGCCGACATCTTCCTCGACGACGTGACCGTGTCGCGTCGTCACGCCGAGTTCACGCGCTCGGGCCGCAGCTTCGAGGTCCGCGACCTCGGCTCGCTCAACGGCACCTACTCGGGTGGCGAGCGCGTCGAGCGCGCACCGCTGCGCGACGGGACCGAGGTGCAGGTGGGCAAGTTCCGCCTCACGTTCTACGCGTCGCGGCACGATCTCGGCGCCACCTCGTGAGCGCGCAGGCCGCGCCGCGCAGCGGGGCCACGCGCACGACGCTCCTGTCGATCGGGCAGGTGCTCGCGCGCCTGACGCCCGAGTTCCCCGACCTCGCGCCGTCGAAGCTGCGCTTCCTCGAGGACCAGGGCCTCGTCGCGCCGGCGCGTACCCCCAGCGGGTACCGCAAGTTCTCGGGCGATGACGTCGACCGCGTGCGCTACATCCTCACGCTGCAGCGCGACCACTACCTGCCGCTCAAGGTCATCCTCGGGCACCTCGAGCAGGTGGATGCGGGCGAGGCGCAGCCGTTCACGGCGGGCAACGTCGTGTCGGAGGGCCCGAGCATCCTGCGCGTCGACCGTCGCCTGTCGCGTCGCGAGCTCGAGACGACCTCGGGCGCGTCGCGCGCGCTCGTGCAGGAGGCGATCGCCGCGAGCCTCGTGCCTGCGGCCGAGCCGTACGACGAGCACGCGCTGCGCGTCGCGACGGCGCTCGTCGAGCTGCAGCGCTTCGGCATCGAGCCGCGCCACCTGCGCGGCATGCGCGCGTCTGCCGACCGCGAGGCGGCGCTCATCGAGACGGCCGTGCGGCCCGTGCTCGGGCGTCGCGGCGAGGGCAAGCCGAAGGCGGCGGAGGCCGCGCGCGACATCGCCGGGCAGATCGCGTCGATCCGCGAGGTGCTCGGTCGCGAGGCCGTCGAGCGCATCACGCGCTGACGCGGGGGATCCGCGGCGCCGATTCCGGCCGTTCGTCGGGGGCCGGGCGTAGACTTCGACCACGAGAGCCCGACACGCCGGTGCGACCTGCACCGCGACGAGGGTCCTGCTCTCTAGGCTTCGAGATGAAGGTTCAACTCCTGCTTGAAGGTTGAGAAGGGCACATGATGGCCGAGAACGAGACGACACCCCGATACGACTCGGGGCTGCTGTTCACCGACGGCCTGCCCGACGACGACGCCGTGCAGGGCTACCGCGGCGCCGACGCCGTGAAGGCCGCGGGCATCACGTACCGCCAGCTCGACTACTGGGCGCGCACCGACCTCGTCGTGCCGAGCATCCGCTCCGCCAGCGGCTCGGGCTCGCAGCGCCTCTACGCCTTCCGCGACATCCTCGTGCTCAAGCTCGTCAAGCGCCTGCTCGACACCGGCATCTCGCTGCAGCAGATCCGCGTCGCCGTCTCGAGCCTGCGCCACGAGGGCGTCGGCGACCTCGCGCAGGTGCGCCTCGTCTCCGATGGCGCCTCCGTCTACCTCGTCACGAGCGCCGACGAGGTCATGGACCTCCTCGACCGCGGCCAGGGCGTGTTCGCCATCGCCGTCGGCACCGTCGTGCGCGAGGTGCAGTCCGAGCTCATCGAGCTCGACACGACGCCCGTCGAGCCGCTCATGGACGAGCTCGCCGCCCGTCGCGCCGCCCGCACCAAGGCCTCCTAGGACCTTCGCCGCGCCGCGCGGAACGCGAGAGGCGCCCACCGATCGGTGGGCGCCTCGTCGCATGTGCGGGGTCGTCGCGTCAGTCGCGACGCTCCTCCTGCAGGTCCTCGCCGGTCGCCTCGGCCTCGGCGTCCTCGACCGCTGCGGCGCTCGACGCGTCGATCGCAGCCGTCGGCGCGGGCACGCGGCCCCCTGCGGCAGCCTCCTCGCCGTTCGCGGCGGCGGCGTCGAGCACGCGCTGCAGCAGCTCGTCGAACTGCAGCGCCATCTCCTGCGCGCCCTCGCCGGGCCACACGTGCAGCGGGCGGGCAGCGCCCTGCGCCTGCTGCATCGACGTGCGCTCGGGCAGGATCGTCTCGAGCACGAGCGGCCCGAACATGTCCTTGAGCTCCTGGATGCGGTACTGGTGCTCGAGCGACTGCGGACGCGCGCGGTTCACGACGATGCCGAGCGGCTGGAGGCGCGGGCTCAGGCCGCGGCGGATCTCCTCGATCGCGCGCAGCGCACGGTCGGCGGCGGCGACGGAGAACAGGCCAGGCTCGGTCACGACCATGACGCGGTCGGAGGCTGCCCACGCGGTGCGCGTGAGGGCGTTGAGGCTCGGTGCACAGTCGATGAGCACGAGGTCGTACTCGGTCTCGAGCGTCGCGAGCGCCGTCTCGAGGCGCCAGATCTCCTTGATCGTGGGGTGCGGGCCGTCGAAGTTGATCGCCGACGGGCTGCCGATGAGCACGTCGATCGTGCCGCCGTGGCCCTCGGTCCAGCCCGACGGGGCGATGGCCTGGCGCACGATCTTGTCGCGCGGGTTGCCGAGCACGTCGGCCACGTTGAGGCGTCCCTGCACGTCGATGTCCATGCCCGTCGACGCGTCCGACTGCGGGTCGAGGTCGACCACGAGGGTGCGGAGCCCCTTCGCGAAGGCCGCAGAGGCGAGGCCGAGGGTGACGGTCGTCTTGCCGACGCCGCCCTTCAGTGAGCTGATGGAGAGGACGTGCACGGTACGGGAGCCTACCTCGACTACGGTGGGAGGACGCGCTGGCAGGCCCCATCCGAACGATCCCTTGGGAGACCCATGTTCCGCAAGATCCTCGTCGCGAACCGTGGAGAGATCGCCATCAGGGCGTTCCGAGCCGCCAACGAGCTCGGCATCCGCACCGTCGCCGTGTACGCGCACGAGGATCGGAACTCGCTGCACTGCCAGAAGGCCGACGAGGCGTACCAGGTCGGCGAGCCCGGGCATCCGGTGCGTGCGTACCTCGACGTCGACGACATCGTGCGCGTGGCCAAGGAGGCCGGCGCCGACGCCATCTACCCCGGCTACGGCTTCCTCTCCGAGAACCCGCGCCTCGCGACGGCCGCGGCGGAGGCGGGCATCACGTTCGTCGGCCCGCCCGCCAAGGTGCTCGCCTCCGCGGGCAACAAGGTGACGGCGAAGGAGCAGGCGATCGCCGCGGGCGTGCCGGTGCTGCGCTCGACGCCCGCGTCGAAGGACCTCGACGAGCTGCTCGCCGGTGCCGACGAGATCGGCTTCCCCGTCTTCTGCAAGGCCGTCGCCGGTGGCGGCGGCCGCGGCATGCGCCTCGTGCAGACGCGCGACGAGCTGCGCCCCGCGCTCGAGGCCGCCATGCGCGAGGCCGACTCGGCCTTCGGCGACCCGACGATGTTCATCGAGCAGGCCGTCGTGCGCCCCCGGCACATCGAGGTGCAGATCCTCGCCGACGCCGCCGGCGGCACCGTGCACCTGTTCGAGCGCGACTGCTCGGTGCAGCGTCGACACCAGAAGGTCGTCGAGCTCGCGCCCGCGCCGAACCTCTCGGAGGAGAAGCGCGCCGAGCTCTACCGCGATGCCGTCGCGTTCGCGCGCTCGATCGACTACGTCAACGCGGGCACCGTCGAGTTCCTGCTCGACACCGCGGGCGACCGCGCGGGCGAGCACGTGTTCATCGAGATGAACCCGCGCATCCAGGTCGAGCACACCGTGACCGAGGAGATCACCGACGTCGACCTCGTGCAGTCGCAGATCCGCATCGCCGCGGGCGAGACGCTCGCCGACCTCGGCCTCACGCAGGACGCGATCACGATGCACGGCTTCGCGCTGCAGTGCCGCGTGACGACCGAGGACCCGGCAGACGGCTTCCGCCCCGACACGGGCCGCATCACCGCCTACCGTTCGCCGGGCGGTGCCGGCGTGCGCCTCGACGGCGGCACGATCAACCCGGGCGCCGAGATCAGCCCGCACTTCGACTCGATGCTCGCCAAGGTCACGTGCCGCGGCCGCGACCTCGCCTCGGCGATCGCGCGCTCGCATCGCGCCGTGAGCGAGTTCCGCATCCGCGGCGTCGCGACGAACATCCCCTTCCTCCTCAACCTGCTCGACGACCCGCAGTTCCGCGCCGGCGACGTGTCGACGCACTTCATCGAGGAGCACCCCGAGCTCACGCGCATCACTCCCTCGCGCGACCGCGCGTCGAAGGTGCTGTCGTGGCTCGCCGACGTCACGGTGAACAAGCCCAACGGCTCGGCAGATGGCGTCATCCAGCCCTCGCTCAAGCTGCCGGCGATCGACGTCGAGACGCCCGCGCCCGACGGCGCGCGCCAGCGCCTGCAGACGCTCGGCCCCGTGGGCTTCGCGAAGGCGCTGCGCGACCAGAAGGCCCTCGCCGTCACCGACACGACGTTCCGCGACGCGCACCAGTCGCTGCTCGCGACGCGCGTGCGCACCGCCGACCTCGTCGCGGTCGCTCCGCACGTCGCGCGCCTCACGCCGCAGCTGCTGTCGGTCGAGGCGTGGGGCGGCGCGACGTACGACGTCGCGCTGCGCTTCCTCGGCGAGGACCCGTGGGAGCGCCTGGCCGCGCTGCGCGAGGCCATGCCGAACCTGCCCATCCAGATGCTGCTGCGCGGCCGCAACACCGTCGGCTACACGCCGTACCCGACCGAGGTCACGAGCGCGTTCGTCGACGAGGCGGCGCGCACGGGCATCGACGTCTTCCGCATCTTCGACGCCCTCAACGACGTCGACCAGATGCGTCCCGCGATCGACGCGGTGCTCGAGACGGGCACGAGGGTCGCCGAGGTGGCGCTCTGCTACTCGGGCGACCTGCTGAACCCCGCCGAGGATCTCTACACGCTCGACTACTACCTGCGCCTCGCGAGCCGCATCGTGGATGCCGGCGCGCACGTGCTCGCGATCAAGGACATGGCGGGCCTGCTGCGCGCCGGTGCCGCGACGCAGCTCGTGACGGCGCTGCGCGCCGAGTTCGACCTGCCGGTGCACCTGCACACGCACGACACGGCCGGTGGCCAGCTCGCGACGCTCCTCGCCGCCTCCGCAGCGGGCGTCGACGCCGTCGACGTCGCCTCGGCCGCCATGGCCGGCACGACGAGCCAGCCGCCGATGTCGGCGCTCGTCGCCGCCATCGCGCACACGGAGCGCGACACGGGCCTCGACCTGCAGGCCGTGGGCGACCTCGAGCCGTACTGGGAGGCCGTGCGCCGGCTCTACAAGCCGTTCGAGTCGGGGCTGCCGGGCCCGACCGGTCGCGTCTACACGCACGAGATCCCGGGCGGCCAGCTGTCGAACCTGCGCCAGCAGGCCATCGCGCTCGGCCTCGCCGACGACTTCGAGCGCATCGAGGACATGTACGCGGCGGTGAGCGGCATGCTGGGTCGCCCCACGAAGGTCACGCCGTCGTCGAAGGTCGTGGGCGACCTCGCGCTGCAGCTGGTGGCGCAGGACGTCGACCCCGCGGACTTCGAGGCGAACCCGCAGCGGTACGACATCCCCGACTCCGTCATCGGCTTCATGGCCGGCGAGCTCGGCGACCTGCCAGGCGGCTGGCCCGAGCCCTTCCGCACGAAGGTGCTCGAGGGTCGCACGGTGAAGATCGGCGTGACCGAGCTGACCGACGAGCAGAAGGCCTCGCTCGTCGAGCCCGGCACCGACCGCCAGCAGGCGCTCAACACGCTGCTCTTCCCCGGGCCGACCAAGGACTTCCTCGCGACGCGCGAGGAGTTCGGCGACCTGTCCGTCGTCGACACGATCGACTTCCTCTACGGCATGCAGCCCGGCGAGGAGCACCGCGTCGGCATCGGCACCGGCGTCACGCTCAACGTGGCCCTCGAGGCGATCGGCAAGCCCGGCGACGACGGCATGGTCACGGTCATGACGGCCCTCAACGGCCAGCTGCGCCCCGTGTACGTGCGCGACCGCTCGGTCAAGGTCGAGAAGACCGCCGCCGAGAAGGCCGACGCCTCGCAGGCCGGCCACGTCGCCGCGCCGTTCGCGGGCGCCGTCACCGTGACGGTCGCCGAGGGCGACACCGTCGCCGTGGGTCAGCCCGTCGCGACGATCGAGGCCATGAAGATGGAGGCCGCGATCACGGCGCAGGTCGCCGGCACGGTGCAGCGCCTCGCGATCCAGGGCACACGCGCCGTGGAGGCGGGTGACCTCATCGCGGTGATCGCGTGATCGACGTCGAGCTCGCCGTCGTCGGCTCCGGCAGCGGCAACGCCGTCGTCGGCCGCGAGTGGGCGGGGCGCGCCGTCGCGATCGTCGACGACGCGCCCGCCTTCGGCGGCACGTGCCTCAACCGCGGCTGCATCCCCACGAAGATGCTCGTGCACCCCGCCGACGTCGTCGAGTCGGTGCGCCACGGCGCTCGCATCGGCGTCACGGGTGCCGCGACCGCCGACTGGCACGCCGTGCAGGAGCGCGTCTTCGGCCGCATCGACGGCAACGCGGCCTCGAGCGAGCGGTGGCGCCTCGGGCAGGAGGGCGTGCACGTCGTGCGCGAGCACGTGCACCTCGAGGACGCGCGCACGCTCGTGACGGCGTCGGGGGAGCGCATCCGCTTCGAGCGCCTCGTCATCGCCGTCGGCTCGCGGCCGCGCGCGATCCCGGGCGTCGACCCCGCGCTCGTGCACACGTCCGACACCGTCATGCGCATCCCGACGCTGCCGCCGACCGCCGTGGTCGTCGGCGGCGGTGCGATCGCGGTCGAGCTCGCGCACGTGCTGTCGGCGTTCGGCGTCGAGATCACGATGGTGCTGCGCGGCGACCGCGTGCTCTCGGGCGAGGACGCCGCCGTCTCCGACCTCGCGACGCGCGCCGCCGCCGATCGGTTCACGGTGCTGCGCGGGCGCACGGTCGTCGGCGTCGAGGCCGTCGGCGACGACCGCCGCGTGACCCTCGACGACGGCTCCGTGCTCGACACCGGGCTCGTGCTCAACGCGACGGGCCGCATCCCGAACGCCGACGCGCTCGGCGCCGCCGAGCTCTTCGACACGCACCCCGACGGCCGCCTCGTCACCGACGCGCGGCTGCGCGTGCTCGCGGGTGGCGAGCCCGTCGAGGGCGTCTACGCGCTCGGCGACGTCACGAGCGCGCATCAGCTGAAGCACGTGGCGAACGAGCAGGCGCGCGTCGTGCGCGCCAACCTGCGCGGCGAGGCCACCGAGGATCTCCTCGGCCCGATCCCGCAGGCGATCTTCGGCCACCCCGAGGTCGCGTCGTTCGGCATGCGCGGACAGGATGCGCCCGCCGACGCCGTCGTCGTCGACCGCGCGTACGCGTCGACGGCGTACGGCTGGGCGATGGAGGACGAGTCGTCGTTCGCCCGCCTCGTCGTCGGCCGCGACGGGCAGATCCTCGGCGCTCACGTCGTCGGCCCGCAGGCCGCCATCCTCCTCCAGCCGCTCGTGCTCGCCGCGAGCCAGCGCCAGTCGGTGCGCGGCCTCGCCCGCAGCCTGTACTGGCCGCATCCCGCATTGACCGAGGTGATCGAGAACGTCCTGCTCGACGCCGAGAAGGAGCTGAACCGATGACCGTTCGCGAGATCCGCGTGTTCGGCGACCCCGTGCTGCGCACGGCCGGCGACCCCGTCGACCCCGCCGACCCCGCCACGAGGCAGCTCGTCGAGGACCTCGTCGAGACCGTGCGCGTGCCCGGCCGCGCCGGCGTCGCCGCCTGCCAGATCGGCGTCGCCGCCCGCGCGTTCAGCTACAACGTCGACGGCGACGTCGGCTACGTGCTCAACCCCGTGCTCGTCGAGGTCCGCGGCGACGTCGAGCTCGTCGACGAGGGCTGCCTGTCGGTGCCCGGCCTCGGCTACCCGACGCCGCGGCATCCGTGGGCGCGCGTCGAGGGCGTCGACCTCGATGGCGGCCGCGTGATCCTCGAGGGCTCCGGCCTCATGGCGCAGATGCTGCAGCACGAGTGCGCCCACCTCGACGGCCGCCTGTACGTGCAGGCGCTCGAGAAGGACATGCGCGCGCAGGCGATGGCAGACATCCGCGCCTCCGCCTGGTTCTGAGCCCGACACGACGAACGCCCCGGCGACCGCGAGGTCGCCGGGGCGTCGTGCGTGGGTGAGGTCTACGGCACCGAGACGCCGTACGACTGGTCGGCGTAGAGGCGCTCGATCTCGTCGCCGAAGTCCTTGACGATGTTGTGGCGCTTGATCGACATCTTCGGCGTGAGGTGGCCGTTGTCCTCGGTGAAGTCGATCGGCAGGATGACGAACTTGCGCACGCCCTCCGCGCGCGAGACCTGCGTGTTGCCGTGCTGCACGGCGCGCGTGACCTCGGCGACGACGGCCTCGTTCGAGATGGCGTCCTCGACGCGCATGCCCTCGTCGAGGCCGTTGTTCTTCAGCCACGTCGGCAGCATCTCGGTGTCGAGCGTGATCAGGGCGCCGACGAAGGGCCGCTGGTCGCCGACGGCGACGACCTGGCCGACGATGAGGTTCGAGCGGATGGGGTCCTCGAGCGTCGTCGGGGCGACGTTCTTGCCGCCCGCCGTCACCATGATCTCCTTCTTGCGGCCGGTGATCCTCAGGTAGCCATCCGCGTCGAGCTCGCCGATGTCGCCGGTCTTGAACCACTCGCCGTCGAACGACTCCGCGGTCGCCTCGGGGTTGTTCCAGTACTCCTTGAACACCGCGATGCCCGCGACCTGCACCTCGCCGTCGTCGGCGATGCGCACGCCGTTGCCGGGCAGCACGGGGCCGACGGTGCCGATCTTGAACTTGTCGGGGCGGTTGACCGTCGCGGGCGCCGTCGTCTCGGTGAGGCCGTAGCCCTCGAGGATGCGGATGCCGAGCGAGCGGTAGAAGTGGCCGAGGAACGTCGACAGCGGGGCCGAGCCCGAGACGGCGTAGCGCACGCGACCGCCGAGGGCCGCCTTGAGCTTCTTGTAGACGAGGGCGTCGAAGACGCGGAACTGCAGCGCGAGGCCGAACGGGACCTTGCCGGCGTCGACGGCCTTCGAGTGCTCGACGGCGACCTGGGCGGCCTTGCGGAAGATCTTGCCCTTGCCGCCGGCCTCCGCCTTCTGCTCCGACACGTTGAAGACCTTCTCGAACACGCGGGGCACGGCGAGGAGGAACGTGGGGGAGAAGGAGGTCATCGACTCGACGAGCTTCTTCGTGTCGGGCTGGTGGCCCACCTTGACGCCCGCCGTGACGGCGAGCGCCGCGATGAAGCGCGCGAACACGTGCGCCGTCGTGATGAAGAGCAGCGTCGACGAGCCGGGCGCGACGACCTCGCCGAGGTCGATCGCGGCGTTGCGCGACAGCTCGACGAAGTTCGCGTTCGTCAGCACGACGCCCTTGGGGCGACCCGTGGAGCCCGACGTGTAGATGAGCGTCGCGACGTCGTCGGCCTTCGCGAGGCGGCTGCGACGCTCGATCTCCTCGTCGGACACGTCGACGCCCTTGGCGACGAGCTCGTCGAGGTGGCCCGAGTCGAGTCGCCACACGTCGCCGATCGCGGGGAGGTCGGCCTGCACCTCGTCGAGGCGCGCGAGCATCTCGGCGGTCTCGACGATGATGCGCGTCGCACCCGAGTCGGAGAGGATCCACTGGATCTGGCTGGGGGCGCTCGTCTCGTAGACGGGCACGAGGATCGCGCCGGCGTACCAGACGGCGAAGTCGATGAGCGTCCACTCGTAGCGCACGCGCGACATGATGCCGATGCGGTCGCCGGGCTCGACGCCGGCGGCGACGAAGCCCTTCGCGAGCGCGACGACCTGCGCGTGGAACTCGCGCGTCGACACGTCCTTCCACCCCGCTCCGTCGGGCACGGCGAACAGGGGCGCGTCGGGCGACGTCGTCATGCGGTCGCGCAGCAGGTCGCACGTGTTCGCATTCGGGTCGCGCTCGACGAGCACGGGTCGGATCTGGCCGGCGTCGGTCACGGTGGCTCCTTCGGCTCCGTACGTGAGGGCTCGTCACGATCCTATGGGGCGAGCCTGTGGGCGCGGGGCGCTCGAGGGGTCAGTCGGCGGGATGCGCGGCGAGCAGCACGCGGGCGGCGTGCTCGGTCCACTCCGCCTCGATCGCGACGGCCTCGTCGATCGTGCCCGGCCACGTGACCCAGTGCTCGACGATCTGGCTGAGGCCGCGCTCGACGGGGCGCACGGTCTCGAGCAGATGCGCGTAGTCGAGCGCGCCCTCGCCCATCCGCGCACCCGAGTAGGTGAAGCCGACCCAGCCGGGCGCGCGCGTGAACGCGAAGTCCTTCACGTGCACGTTGACGGTCGCGGCGGCGCAGCGCTCGACGACGTCGCGCGGATGCTCGAGCCCCGCGACGGGATTGGCGGGGTCGAGGCAGATGCCGACGGTCTCGGGCCTGCCGACGCGCTCGACGACGTCGAGCAGCGTCGCGGTCGGCACCTGCTCGTACGTCTCGAGACCGAGCGCGACGCCCGCGTCGGCGTAGGCGTCGGCGACCGCGAGCAGCCGCTCGACGGCTTCGTCGACGCTCGGGCGATCGTCGCCGGCCGTGAGCATCGAGCGCACGACGGGCGAGCCGAGCGCGACGGCGACGTCCAGCATGCGCAGCAGATGGTCGGCGCCGATGCCGCGCGTGCCCACCTCGAGGGCGATGCCGTGCGCGTCGGCGTGGGCGCGCAGGTGCGCGAGCTCGTCGGGCGGCGCGACCTCGAGCGGCGGGTGGTCGCAGACCTGCAGCACGCCGAGGCCGAGCCGCTGGGCGTCGACGACGAGCTCGTCGAGCGTCAGGGGACGCTCGACGAGCTCGGACATGCGCCACGTGTAGGCGTAGGTGCTGATGCCGAGGCGTGCGCGCATGCGGATGCCGTCAGCCGAGCGACGGCACGAGCAGCACCTTGCCGGCGTCGCCCGTGAGCAGCTCGATGGCCTCGTCCGCCTGCGAGAGGGGGAGGCGGTGCGTGATGATCCACTCGAGGTCGACCTGCCCCGAGCCGACGAGCAGCAGCAGCTGCTCCCACGTGTCCCAGAGGCGGCGGCCGAAGATGCCGCGCAGCGTGATGCCGCGCTTGTTGATCTGCGAGGCGATCTCGAGCTCGGCGGGCTGGCTCGGGTGTCCCACCGTCACGATCGTGCCCTCGTGGCGCAGCGACTCGAGCATGGGGCCCATGACGCCGCGCACGCCCGACACCTCGAACGCGGCGTCGAAGCCGCCGCGGTGACCGGCGATGTCTCGGCACAGCTCGACGACGTGCGCGCCGGGCGCGACGGCCGTGGCGCCGATCGACTCGGCCTGGCCGCGGCGGAAGGGGTTGGGCTCGACGACGACGACGTTCGCGGCGCCGAGCGCCTTCGCGATCTGCGCCGTGAAGAGGCCGACGGGGCCCGCGCCGTTCACGAGCACGTTCTGGCCTGCGACGTCGCCGCCCGCGCGCTGGATGGCGTGCATGCCGACGCCGGCGCCCTCGAGCAGCGCAGCCGCCTCGAGCGAGATGGAGTCGGGCACCTTGACGCAGACCTGGGCGGGCACGACGGCCTGCTCGGCGAAGAGGCCGTCGATGTGCATGCCGACGATGCGCGTGTTCGGGCAGGTGTGCGCCGTGCCCGTGCGGCACTCGAAGCACGTGCCGCACGCGATGTGGCTCTCGAAGGCGACGCGGTCGCCGACGGCGAAGCCCGTGACGCCGTCGCCGACGGCGACGATCGTGCCCGAGCCCTCGTGGCCGAGCGCGACGGGCGGCGAGAGGCGGAAGGCCTGCGCCGACGGCGTCCACTCGTACAGCTCGCGGTCGGTGCCGCACAGCGACGCTGCGGCGACGTCGACGAGCACCTCGCCGGCGCCGGGCTCGCGGATCGCCCAGTCCTCGCGGTACGCGAAGCCGGGTGCGGGTGCGGGCTTGATGACTGCTCTCATGCGTCCTGTCCTTGGAGGGGTGCTGGTGATCAGCGAGTGGGGATGCCTGCGAAGCGCCGCAGGACGTCGACGGGGCCGACCTGGCCGCCCTTCAGCAGCACGCGGCAGCCCGCTGCGTCGGAGGCGTCGTCGGTGCGGCAGATGGGGCCGACGAGCACGAAGAGCTCGTCGACGCGCAGCTCGCGCGCACCGAGCGCGACGAGGGCGTGGCTGGAGGTGTCGCCGCCGCAGATCGCGAGGTCGCGCGTGCGGCCGGCGCGGGCCATGCGGCCGGCGAGGCGGCCGATGAGCCCGCCGACGTCGGCGGCGGATGCCGTGGAGGCGGCGATGCGCGGGTCGTCGCCGCCGCGCGTCGTGTGCGCGACGACGTGGTGGCCGGCGGCGAGCGCGTCCTCGACGGCGCGACTCCAGGCCGAGTCGGCCTCGGAGGTCGGGTCGCCGAATGCGTCGGCAGGGATCGCGACCTCGACGAAGCCGACGGCGAGCGCGTCGTCGAGCTGCGCCGCGGTCGTCGCCGACGCGGACGCGGAGACGACGAGCACGGGCCCCGACGGCGACGTCGTGGGCGGCGCGATGCGCGGCGTGCGCCGCAGCGCACGCGCGAGGGCGGCCATGATGCCGCCGGAGCCGACGACGAGCGCGGGCGCGGAGCCGCGGTCGGCCTCGTCGAGCAGCGTCGTCGCGACGGCGTCCATGTGCTCGGGCGTGACGGCGTCGACGACGAACGCGGGCGCGTCGGTCGCGGCGAGCGCCGTCCAGGCATCCCGGAGGGCGTGCGGGTCGGCGAGCGCGGGCAGGTGCAGCCCGTCGATCGCGGGATGCCCGGAGAGCTGCTCCTGCAGCACGCGGCGCAGGTCTGCCTCGCGCATGGGCGTCGACGGATGCGTCGCCATGACGGGGTGCCGGTCGAGCCGGTGCACGGCGCCGCCGTGCGTGCCGAAGTGCTGGCTGAACGCCGTGTACCTGCCGAACTCGGGCTGCGCGGGCACGACGGGCACGGCGCCGCGGCCCGGCCACGTCGCGCGCATCGCCGCGATGCTCGCCCCGATGGAGCCGATCGTCGGCGACGAGTCGAACGTCGAGCACACCTTGTCGATGACGACGCGCAGGTCGCGCGCCGCGAGCGCGGCGAAGCCGCGGCGCGCCTCGGCCTCGAGCGCGGGCGCGTCGAGCGAGCGCAGCGGGCCGGCGATGCCCACGACGTCGACGTCGTCGGGCAGCGGATGCGCGGCGTCGAGCACGAGGGCGGCGTCGAGCCCCTCGGCATGCGCCTGCGCGAGCACGTCGGCTGCGCCCGTGAGGTCGTCGGCGACGAACCCGACCTGCGCGGTGCGCGCCATCAGGCGGCCGCGCCGAACGTGCCGAGCGCGCGGGCGAGCGTCGCGTCGCCCGCACCGGCGAGCCGTGCGCCTGCCGCCTCGAGCGGCTCGCCGGAGACGGCCGCCTCCCACGCGGCGCGCAGGCTGCGCACGCCGGCGGCGGGCCCGTCGGGGTGGCCGATGATGCCGCCGCCAGCGAGCATGAGCACGTCGTCGTTGCCGATCGCCGCGAACGTCGGATGCGGCGAGCGCACCGTCTGCGCCGACGACAGCGTGGGCACGGGCGCGATCGTCGCGCCGAGCGGCGCCTGCAGCGCGCGGATGGAGTCGACGACCTCGTCGTCGCGCTCCGAGAACTTGCTGCCGAGCCCGCTCGCGTGCAGGTGGTCCGCGCCGGCGAGACGCGCGAGCACCTGCCACGCGCGGTACGAGACGCCGAGCCCGGGATGCCGCATCGAGGCGGCGAGGCCCGCACGGTGCCCGTGGATGGGCACGCTCGCGAACGTGCGCAGCAGCTCGAGCGAGGGCACGCCCATCACGGGGATCGCGAGCATGACGCATCCCGTGCCCGCCTCGACCGCGAGGTCGTGGCGGCGCTCGAGGTTCGCGAGGTCGCCCGTGATGTTCGCGGCGTACAGCGCGCGACGTCCCGTGACCTGCGCGGCTCGGTCGATCTCCTCGCCGGCGATCGCGACGCGCGTCGCGAGCGGCAGGTAGCCGGGGTCGGTCATGAGCTCGTCGTCCTTCACGAGGTCGATGCCCGCACCGACGAGCGCGCGCACGACCGTGCGGAAGCCGTCGGCGTCGAGGCCCACGTTCGGCTTGACGATCGTGCCGACCATGGCGCCGGTCGCGCCGCCGAGCAGCGCGCGCGTGCCTGCGACGCCGAACGCGGGACCCGCGTGGGCCGCGACGAGCTCGTCGGGCAGCTCCAGCGCCTCGAGCCTGCACGCGAAGAGCTCGCCGAGCTCGAAGAGGTTGCCCGCGACGGTCGTCTGGATCGTCGCGAGGTCGGTGCCGACGGTCTCCATCGGGAACTCGACGACGATCCTCGCCGCCGTCACGTGCTCGGGGCTCGTGCGCGACGGCAGCGACGGGGCCGTGCGCCCGAGCTCCTCGAGCGACACGACCTCGGCGCCGTGGCGCTGGCGCAGCGCATCCGTCTCGCCCGCGATCCGCACGAACGTGCCGCTCGACTGCTCGCCGGCGAGGAGCGCCGCGGCGCGCGCGACGTCGGTCGCCTCGATCAGGTACGTGGCTCGGATGCGGCGCGGATCGCGCATGCGGGTGCTCCCTCTGGATGGTGCGGGTGATCGGGGATGCCGTGGCCGGCCGGTGGGCCGGCCACGGGACGTCAGTCGTTGACCGTGTCGGCGACGGCCGCGCGGAACTCCTTCGACGAGGAGCCCTTCGCGATGCCGCCCTGCCTGCGCATGACCCAGCCTGCCGTGAGCGGGGCGAGCACGGCCGTGACGAGCACGGCGGTCGCCGCCTGCGCCGTCGCGGCGCCCACGAGGTGCTCGAGGCTCGGGTCTGCCGCGGCGACCGCTGCCGGCACGGCCACGGCGTTGCCGGCCGTCGTGCCCGCCGAGAAGCCGATGCCGCTCTGGTTGCCGCGCTTGAGCACGTGGCGGTAGCCGAGGTAGGTGAGGCCGCCGGTGAACGCGACGACGAGCACGCCCATGATCACGCCGGTGAGGCCGCCCGTGAGCACCGTGAGGAACGAGATGCCGGTGCCGACCGAGAACGACATGAAGGGGATCACGATCGAGGGCACCTCGGCGAGCACCTGCGTCCACTCGCGGTCGAGGCGGCCGATGATGAGGCCGATGATGAACGGCACGATCGCGGCGACGATCGCGAGGAAGGGGATGTCGCCGAGGCCGGAGGCGCCGAGGAAGATGAGCGCGAGGAAGGGGCCGTCGTCGAGCGCGGACGCGATGTAGGCGCCGCGGTCGCGCGAGTCGCCGTACTGGCTCGCGAACGCGAGCCACAGGCCGCCGTTCGAGTTGCCGAAGACGGCGATGAGGCCGAGGACGGAGACGCCGAGGATGCCGTCGATGCCGACGACGAGGCCGAGCACGACCGCGAGCGTGATGGGCACGAGGGTCTTGGCCACCAGCACGACGAGCGTGGTGCCGGCGGCGGCGGCGCCCGTGCGGGAGCCGGTGATCTGCGCGCCCGTCGAGACGATGAGCAGGCCGATGAGCACGAGCGTGCCGTCGCGGAAGAGGGCGGTGGTGAAGCTGCCGATCGCGAGGGCGTCGGGGATGAGGTTCGCTGCGAGCACGCCCAGCACGAGCGGCACGATCACGAGACCGCCGGGGATCTTGCTGAGGGTCTTGAACATCGGGACGAGCGATGCTCGCTCCATGGGGGGCTGCGTCATTGCGGGCTCCGGATCTCGGGGACGTTCTTTGTCCGTACGAAAGATACGGACAACAATGGGGCAGGATCTCCCGCCCGTCAAGCGATCGGCACCCGGCGTGTCGCGCCTAGGGTGAGAGGTCCATCGTGACCCACGAGGAGGCGGGGATGCTCGAGGCCATCGCACGCGAGCCGCTCGACCGATCCGGCGACCCGCTGCACGAGCAGCTGCGGCGCCGCGTCGCCGACGCGATCGGCGCCGACGCCCTCGCGCCGGGGACGCCGTTGCCCACCGAGCAGGAGCTGCAGGACGCGTTCGGCGTCTCGCGGTCGGTCGTGCGCCAGGCGCTCGCCGCCCTCGCCGCCGCTGGCTCGATCGAGCGGCGCCGCGGCCGGGGGAGCGTCGTCGCGTCGCGCCGCACCCTGCACCGCAGCGCCGATCGCGCTGGCGGCCTCCTGCAGCACGTCGAGGCGCAGGGCGCGTCGCTGCGCACCCGCGTGCTGTCGCTCGCGCCCCGCACCGTCGCGGGCGCCGTCGCCACCGAGCTCGGGGTCGCCGACGCGTGGGCGCTGAGCCGCGTGCGGTCGATCGACGACGCCCCCGTCGTCGTCGGCGAGACCCTCTTCTCCCGCGCGCGCTTCCCGCATCCGACGGTCGAGGCGCTCACCGACGCGTCGCTGCTCGACTGGATGCGGCAGCAGGGCGCCGACCCCGTCGGCGGACCTCGGCGCCTGCGCGCCGCGCCCGCCGATGCCGAGGTCGCTGCGCTGCTGGGCGTCTCGACCGGTGCGCCGCTGCTGCTGCTCGAGGGCGTGACCGAGGATGCGTCGGGCGCGGTGCTCGAGCGCTTCTCGCTCTGGCATGCACCCGACACGGTGTTCGACGTCGACGCGCGCGTGCGGGCGGGGTCCCGCGACGAGGCGCTCGCCGACATCCGTGCGCAGCTCGCGGCGCTGCAGGGCGCCGTCGCGCGTCTCGACGCCTGACCGAGCGCCACGAGACGCCACGCGACCCGATGCCGCGCCCCGCGCGAGCCTCTGGCTAGAGTGGGGCGCCGGGGGTGGTCGTTCGATGTTCAACTGGCTGCTGAAGCACTGGATCGTGGGGCCGTACATCCTCACGGTGTTCCGGCCGTGGATCAAGGGCATGGAGCACATCCCCGCCACGGGTCCCGTGATCATCGCCGGCAACCACCTGTCGTTCATCGACTCGGTGCTCATGCCGCTCGTCGTGCGCCGCCGCGTGTACTTCCTCGCGAAGTCCGAGTACTTCACCGGTCGCGGCCTCAAGGGCGCGCTCGTGCGCTGGTTCTTCCTCGCGTCGGGACAGCTGCCGATCGACCGCTCGGGCGGCAAGGCGAGCGAGGCGAGCCTCGACTCGGGCCTCAAGGTGCTGGCGCGCGGCGACGTGCTCGGCATCTACCCCGAGGGCACGCGCAGCCCCGACGGCAAGCTCTACCGCGGCCGCACGGGCATCGCGCGCATGGTGCTCGAGGGCCAGGTGCCCGTCGTGCCGTGCGTCATGATCGGCACCGAGCAGATCATGCCGACGGGCACGTTCCTGCCGAAGGTGGGTCGCGTCGGCATCGTGTTCGGCGAGCCGCTCGACTTCTCGCGCTACTACGGGCTCGACACCGACCGCTTCGTGCTGCGCTCGGTGACCGACGAGATCATGTACGCCCTCGCTCGCCTGAGCGACCAGGAGTACGTCGACGTGTACGCGTCGAGCGCCAAGGCGAAGCGGCCCGCGGCGGCGAGGCCCGCCGAGGCGAAGCCCGCGAGCGCCTGACCCGGCACGGTCGTCACGCGGCACCTGCGCGCGCGTAGACTCGACCCTCGTGACCACCGCAGCCATCAGCCCCGATCCCACCCTCGTCGCCGGGCTCGACGCGTATCGCTCGCTGCCCATCAAGCAGCAGCCCGCGTGGCCGGATGCGGATGCCATCGACGCGGTGCGCGCGGAGCTCGCGACGCTGCCGCCGCTCGTCTTCGCCGGCGAGGTCGACATGCTGCGCGACCGCCTCGCGGCGGCCGCGACGGGCAACGCGTTCGTGCTGCAGGGCGGCGACTGCGCCGAGACCTTCGCGGGCGCGACGGCCGACCAGATCCGCAATCGCGTCAAGACGATCCTGCAGATGTCGGTCGTGCTCACGTACGGCGCCGCGATGCCCGTCGTGAAGATGGGCCGCATGGCGGGCCAGTTCGCCAAGCCCCGCTCGAGCGACTTCGAGACGCGCGAGGGCGTGACGCTGCCCGCGTACCGCGGCGACATCGTGAACGGCTACCCGTTCACCGAGGAGTCGCGTGCGGCCGACCCGCAGCGCATCCTGCGCGGCTACCACATGGCCGCCTCGACGCTGAACCTCGTGCGCGCCTTCACGCAGGGTGGCTTCGCCGACCTGCGCGAGGTGCACTCGTGGAACAAGGGCTTCGCGAAGAACCCGGCGAACGCGCGCTACGAGGCGCTCGCGGGCGAGATCGATCGCGCCATCCGCTTCATGGAGGCCGCGGGTGCGAACTTCGACGAGCTGCGCGCCGTCGAGTTCTACACGGGCCACGAGGGTCTGCTGCTCGACTACGAGCGGCCGATGACGCGCGTCGACTCGCGCACGGGCCTCGCGTACGACACGTCGAGCCACTTCCAGTGGATCGGCGAGCGCACGCGCGAGATCGATGGCGCGCACGTCGACTTCTTCTCGCGCGTCCGCAACCCGATCGGCGTCAAGCTCGGCCCGTCGACGACGGCCGACGACATGGAGCGTCTCGTCGACCGCCTCGACCCCGAGCGCGAGCCGGGCCGCCTGACCTTCATCACCCGCATGGGTGCAGGCAAGATCCGCGATGCGCTGCCCGCGCTGCTCGAGGCGTCGAAGTCGCTCGAGTCGACGCCCGTGTGGGTCACCGACCCCATGCACGGCAACGGCATGACGACGGCCAACGGCTACAAGTCGCGGCGCTTCGACGACGTCGTCGACGAGGTGCGCGGCTTCTTCGAGTCGCACCGCGCCGCCGGCACGTTCCCGGGCGGCCTGCACGTGGAGCTCACGGGCGACGACGTCACCGAGTGCCTCGGTGGCTCGGAGCGCATCGACGAGGCCGACCTCGAGAGCCGCTACGAGTCGCTGTGCGACCCGCGCCTCAACCACATGCAGTCGCTCGAGCTCGCGTTCCTCGTGGCCGAGGAGCTGCGCGCGATCTCCTGATCCATCCGTCTCGCATGCACGAAGGGCCGGTCCGCGAGGACCGGCCCTTCGTGCATCCGCGGAGCGTGCCCGCGGGATCAGTACTGTGCGGTGAGCGTGACGGTCGAGCCCTCGTCGGCCGACGATCCGGGCTCGGGGCTCACGGCGTTGGGCTGCACGATCGGCTGCAGCGCCTCTGGCACGTTCGAGTCCAGCACGACCTGGAAGCTCAGCGCCTGCAGCGCCGCGACGGCGTTGGGGATGCTCATCGACAGGATGTCGGCGGGGATCTGCACCTGCGGCGGCCCGCTCGACACGACGATCGCGACCGCGGCACCCGAGTCGGGCTGCGTGCCCTCGGGATACTCGGCGCGGATGACCTGGCCCTCCGGCACGTCGCGGCTCGCCTCGGGCGTCACGGCGCCGAGCGTGAGGCCGACCGACTGCAGCACCGTCTGGGCGCTCGCCTGGTCGAGGCCGACGAGCGTCGGCTGCGGGCCGCGCGACACGATCGCGAGCATCGCGAGCCCGCGCGGCCACTCGGCCTGCGACGCGACGGCCGTGCCCTGGCCGTCGTCGACCCAGAGGGTGACGACGGAGCCCGACGGCGTCGTGTCGTCGAACACGGGCAGCGACCCCGAGTACGCGAACCCGGCGGAGACGAGCGCCGCCTCGACGGCGGCGCTCGGCGTGCCAGACAGCTCCGGCGCGGGCAGCATCTCAATGCCGAGCGACAGCACGAGCGTCACGGCCTCGCCGCGGCGCAGCGTCTCGCCGGGCGCGGGGTCCGTGCGGATGAGGGTGCCGGCGACCACGTCGGCGGCGTACTCGCCCTCCGTCTGCTCGGCGCCGACGAGCCCGACCTCCTCGAGCGCGGCGCGCGCATCCACCTCGCTCGTGCCCTGCGCGATGTCGGGCACGGTCGTCTCGCCGCCGGGGCCGGCGTTGAGCCACCAGCCGACGCCGGCGGCGACGAGCGCGAGCACGACGACGAGCACGAGCAGCACGAACCCGCGGCGGCGGCGCGCCTGCGCCTTGCGCTGCAGCGCCCGCGCGGCGGGCGGCACGTCGCCGGTGTCGAGCGCTGGCAGGTCGCCCGTCGCGATGCCGCCGCGGCGCGGGGCAGGGCGCTGCGCCTCGACGACCGTGGTCTCGGCGTCGGAGGCGGTCGCGACCGGCAGCATGCGCGTGTGCGCGCTCGTCGTCGACCGCTCGCCCGCGCGGATGCGCACGACCTCGTCGAGCATCTCGCCCGCATCCGCGGGGCGCAGGTTGGGGTCCTTGTGCGTCGCCCAGTGCACGAGCAGGTCGAGCTCGTGGGGGATCGACGGCTCGAGGCTCGACGGCGACGGCACCTGCTCGTGCGCGTGCTGGTACGCGATCTGCAGCGGCTGCTCGCCCGTGTAGGGCTGCTTGCCCGTGAGCATCTCGAACAGCATGATGCCGACGGCGTAGATGTCGCTGCGCGCGTCGGCGATGCCGCGCGTCACGAGCTCGGGGGAGAGGTACGCGATCGTGCCGAGCAGCGCCTTGCCCGTCGCCGTGTTGGCGGTCGCGGCGCGCGCGAGGCCGAAGTCGGCGATCTTGATGCGCCCGTCGTGCGCGAGCAGCACGTTCTCGGGCTTGATGTCGCGGTGCACGATGCCCGCGCGGTGCGCCGACGAGAGGCCCGCGAGCACGGCCTCGAGCACCTGCAGCGCCTGCGCGGGACGGATGCGGCCGCGCTCGAGCAGCAGGTCGCGCAGCGTGATCGAGGGGATGTGCTCCATCGCGAGGTACGCGAGCCCGGGCTCCTCGCCCTGGTCGAGCACGTTGACGACGTTGGGGTGCGCGAGACGGGCGGCCTGGCGCGCCTCCTGGATGAAGCGCTCGCGGAACTGGTCGTCGTCGGCGAGGTGCGGATGCATGACCTTGAGCGCGATCCGCCGGTCGAGTCGCAGGTCGGTCGCGACGTACACGGTGGCCATGCCGCCGCGGGCGATGCGATCGCCCACCTGGTACCTGCCGTCGACGAGACGCCCGGAGAGGGGGTCGTCATGGGTCGCAGGCACGTCAGGATCGTAGAGGCTGCGGGGCGCTGCGTCGTGCGGGCACGCGGGTGACACGGGAGACTCTCGTCGCGACCACGGGCGGCTGCTCGGCGCTGCGTCGTGCGGGCACGTCGGCGACACGGCAGACTGGAGGCGTGGACACCGCCTGGCTCACGATCCCCGACCTCGTCGACCGCATGGGGCTCGGCCCCTCTCGCATCCGCCGCCTCGTCGAGGAGCGCGCCCTCCCGGCGACGCGCCGCGACGGCGTGCTCGTCGTGCCCGAGGTCTTCCTCGTCGACGACGCGCCCATGGGCGAGCTGAAGGGCACGGTCATGCTGCTCGGCGACCTCGGCTTCGACGACGACGAGGCCGTCGCATGGCTGCTCGAGTCCGAGCCGTCGCTCGGCACGAGCCCCATCGAGGCGCTGCGCGCGGGCCGCAAGGCCGAGGTGCGTCGCGTCGCGCAGGCGCTCGGCTAGCGAGCCCGTCCAGCAGTCGCGCAGCGGCGGCGTGCATCGTCGACGCTATGAACGCTGCCAGTGACGATGATGCATCGACCGCCCCGCTGAGTGAACGAGCGCGCCGGATATCTGAACTGCGCGGTCGTTTGGGTCTGGCTGACGGCGATGGATGGCCAATGTCTCGCGCCGCTGAGGCCAGCAAGGAAGTCGATTCTCAGGTTTCCGCGCGACTAGCCGAGTTGCTGGAGCTAGCCGGCGTCACGGATATGACGCCAAAGTTCGCGGTCGACTATTTTGAAAGACTCGTCGGAGCGCTCGTGCGCAGATGGCCCTCGCATGGTGGACAAGGGATCCCCCCAGCGGTCGCCGAACTCCTGGCGCGAGCAGGGCGAGTAGTTTTCTCGTCCGCTCGACCGCACCACCAGCAGTGGGATCTGCGTCTCGACGACGGAACGATTCATCGTTTCCCGACGTGGCAGCATCTGGCCGACAACTTCGTGGCTGTGTACCGAGGCCACCTCAATGAACAGACCACGGCGCTGTGGACATACGACGTCCATGCCCCCTGGACTTCGGATGAGCTCGACGCGATCGCGCTCCAGAGCGCAACCGAATGCTTGTCGGCCGAGCGTCGGCGCCTGGAACTCCTTGCAACGCTCGCTCTCGCGAGTGAGTCCCTTGCATCGTGGCAACGTCTCCACCCCGCGCCCGCCGTGTGCCCTTACGGCGCTTCAGCAGTCGGTGCCGAGTACTGGTGCCGCGATTGGTTGATCCACATGGGCCTGCCGGAGGCTCGCACAACAGCGTTCTCGGGCGACGGTGGGATTGATGTCGACTCGCCCAGCCACATCGCGCAGGTCAAGCACTACGTGGGTGCGGTTGGAATTGCAGAGATTCGCGAACTAGCTGGCGTCGCACTTGTCGACGGCCGCGCACCAATCTTCATGACGTCGGGTATCTACCCTGCTGAAGCCGAAGCCTTTGCGGATGCTGCGCAGATGGCACTGCTTCATTACAACGTTGAGTCAGGCGTGGTCGACGGGGTAAATCGACTGGGCAAAGAGATTGTGAGCACTGGCCTGTTGCCAGTTCTCGCGGAATAGCTCCGGCGACCGCGTCAGCGGTCGCGGTTCGCGGCTGCGGCGGCGAGGCGCTCGAGCTCGAGCACGGCGCCGCGCGAGAGCTCCGCGTCGCGCAGGGCCTCGAGCGCGCCGCCGACGGCGCGGTCGATCATGCCCTCGAGTCGCTCGAGCGCGCCCGCCTCGGCGATGGTGCGCTGCAGCATCTGGATCTGCGCTGCCTCGAGGTCGGGATCGCCCAGCAGCTCGTCGAGCGTCGTGCGCGGACCCGGCGCCATCTCGCGGCGCGCGAGCTCGACGAGCACGGTGCGCTTGCCCTCGCGCAGGTCGTCGCCTGCGGGCTTGCCCGTGACGGCGGGGTCGCCGAAGACGCCGAGGATGTCGTCGCGCATCTGGAAGGCGGTGCCGACGGGCACGCCGTAGCCGCTCAGCGCCTCGAGCTGCTGCGCGCTGCCGGCCGCCATCGTCGCGCCGAGCAGCAGCGGGGCCTCGACCGAGTACCGCGCCGACTTGTAGACCGCGACGGTGTGCGCGCGCTGCAGCAGGCTCTGCGGCTCCTGCCGCACCCACGCCGCCTCCTCGAGCACGTCGAGGAACTGGCCGTAGCCGACCTCCTCGCGCATCGTCGAGAACACCTGCATCGCGGCGTCGCGACGGTCGGCGGGCAGCGCGCCGGCCCCGGCGCGCGCGAGGTCGTCGGCCCAGCCCAGCAGCAGGTCGCCGACGAGGATCGCGCCGTTGACCCCGAAGGCGTCTGCGCGGCCGCGCCACTCGGCGTCGCGGTGCACGCCCTCGAGCCTGCGGTGCACGCTCGGGGCGCCGCGGCGCGTGTCGGAGGAGTCCATGACGTCGTCGTGCACGAGGGCTGCGGCGTGGAACACCTCGACGGCCGCGGCCATCGACACGATGGCCTCCCACTCGGGGTCCGAGGGGCTGCCGGTCGTGTGGCTCGCCTCGGGCCGCGCGGCGGCCACGGCGTGCCATCCCCAGTGCAGGAAGCCGGCGCGCATGCGCTTGCCGCCCGTCGTGAGCGCCTCGACCGCGTCGAAGATGGGGGAGAGATCCGCGGAGATCGCTGCAGCGGCCGAGCGCCGCTCGACGAGGAACTCGCGGATGCGGTCGTCGACCGCCGTGGAGAAGCGGGAGCCGGGCGACACATCCATAGCCTAGTGACAGTCCCAGGGCGTACACTGACACGTCCGGGAACACCGACATCCCGGGAGCCCTGGGGGATGACATGCCGCTGAGCGAGCAGGAGCAGCGCCTTCTCGACGAGATGGAGCGCAACCTCTACAAGCACGAGGCCGACATCGTGTCGACGTCCTCGGGCCCTCGCACCGTGAACTACACGCGCGTCGCGCTCGGCATCGCGCTCGTCGCGGCCGGCCTCGCCGTCGTGGTGATCGGCGTCGTCGTGCAGTTCGCCCTCATCGGCGTCGCGGGCTTCGGTCTCGCGGTCGGCGGCGCGATGCTCGCGCTCACGGCCTCGCGTCCCGCCGAGGCGGGCGAGGCCGAGTCGGGCGACGCCCCCAAGGGCGGCGCCGCGCCGAAGGCGCGCACGCGCTCCTCGCTCATGGATCGCCTGAGCGACGAGTGGGACAAGCGCCAGCAGCAGTAGCGCGCGCGGAGCCTCCACTCCGCTCCACACCAGCTTCGAAGGCCGGCCCCACGGGGCCGGCCTTCTGCGTGTCCGCAGGGATCCCGGCCCTCCACGACCCTCCACCGCCATCGCCCCGAGCCCGTCTTGGCAGGTTCGGGGCTTCGTCGTACGCTCGGACACGCGAAACCCCTCCACCCCGCTCCACCACGCGATTCCTGGGAACTTGCGTCGAGTTCGAGCGAATCTCTGCTCTGCGTGGATGAAAGTGGAGTACTGTGGAGGAACGTGCAGCACGCACGTCCCAACCACTGGCCGGATGGAGAGGGGGCGCAGTGTTCCTCGGCACCCACGCCCCCAAGCTCGACGACAAGGGCCGCGTCATCCTCCCCGCGAAGTTCCGCCAGGACCTCGAGTCGGGGATCGTGCTGACGCGCGGCCAGGAGCGCTGCATCTACGTCTTCTCGGCCGTCGAGTTCCAGAAGGTGCACGAGCGCATCCGCCAGGCGCCGCTCACGAGCGCCGGCGCCCGCGACTTCCTGCGCCTCTTCCTCTCCGGTGCGTCGAGCGAGTCGCCCGACAGCCAGCACCGCATCACGATCCCGACCTCGCTGCGCGAGTACGCGGGCCTCGAGCGCGACCTCACCGTCATCGGCGTCGGCGACCGCGCGGAGATCTGGGCCACCGACGCCTGGAACGACTACTACGCGGCCAAGGAGGCCGACTTCTCGAGCACCACGGAGGAGGTGATCCCGGGCATCTTCTGACCGAGTCCTCGACCCTCAGCCGAGGCCGCGCTGCACCTTCCCCGGTGGCGCGACCGCGGATGGGGATCCGGGATCCGGACCAGGCCCCGCACATCATGGACGCCAGCTCCCTCCACACCCCCGTCATGCTCGAGCGCTGCCTCGAGCTGCTCGCACCCGCCGCGTCGCGCGACGGCGCCGTCGTCGCCGACGCGACGCTCGGCATGGGCGGCCACGCCGAGCAGCTGCTCGAGCGCCACCCCGGCATGACGCTCGTCGGCATCGACCGCGACCCCGACGCCATCCGCCTCGCGGGCGAGCGACTCGCGCGCTTCGGCGACCGCGTGCGCATCGTGCGCCACGTGTACGACGAGCTCGAGGAGTCGCTCGCCGACGCCGGCGTCGATCGGCTCGATGGCATCCTCTTCGACCTGGGCGTCTCGAGCCTGCAGCTCGACGACGCCGACCGCGGCTTCGCCTACGCGAAGGACGCGCCGCTCGACATGCGCATGGGCCAGGAGGGGCCGACGGCCGCCGACCTGCTCGCGACGCTCGACGAGCGCGAGCTCGCCCGCATCATGCAGCGCTACGGCGACGAGCGGCTCGCGGGCCGCTACGCCAAGGCGATCGTGCGCGAGCGGCAGCAGGAGCCCATCGTCATGAGCTCGCGGCTCGTCGACATCCTCGACCGTGCGACGCCCGCGGCGGCGCGCAAGCCCGGCCACGTCGCCAAGCGCGTCTTCCAGGCGCTGCGCATCGTCGTCAACGACGAGCTCGGCGTGCTCGAGCGGGCCATCCCCGCCGCGCTCGACGCGCTCGAGCCCGGCGGTCGCATCGTCGTCATGGCGTACCAGTCGCTCGAGGACCGCATCGTGAAGTCGGCGCTGCGCGAGGCCACGACCGATCGCACGCCGCTCGGCGTGCCGGCGGCCCTGCCCGAGCATGCGGCCCCGTATCGCCTGCTGCTGCGAGGCGCCGAGCTCGCCGACGACGACGAGCGAGCCAGGAACCCCAGGTCCATCCCCGTGCGGCTGCGAGCCGCCGAGCGCATCGAAGGAGCAGCATGAGCGCGCTGGAAAGCATCCACACGCTGCCCGAGCGGGCACCGGGACGTACCCCCGAGCGGGAGCCGGAGCGCCGGCGCCGCCTCGTCGCGCTCCCGCGTCCCACGGTGCGCCGCGCGCCGAGCGTCGTGCACGGCGTCGTCGCGCTCGCGGGCCTCGGCGCGATCATCCTCGGCCAGCTGGGCCTGTCGATGGCGATCGGCGAGGGCGCGTACGAGATCGCGGGCCTGCAGTCGTCGTCGGCGCAGCTCAGCCGTGAGCAGCAGACGCTGCAGGAGCAGCTCGACACGCTCGAGTCGCCCCAGCAGGTCGCGACCGCCGCCGAGTCGCTCGGCATGGTGCAGGGCCAGGCGAGCCAGTTCCTGCAGCTGTCGTCGGGCGCGGTGCTCGGTGGTCCCGACGCGCTGCACATGCAGCAGCCGAGCCTCTCGACCACGGGCGACCTGCTCGTCGGCAACCAGCTGCTGCAGTCGTCGACGCCCGCGCCGCAGGCGCCCGTCGTCGAGGAGCCCACCGAGCCCGAGCCGTATCCCGGCATGCTTCTGCCCGCCGAGGGCGTGGCACCCGGCGTCGGCGGCTGACCGCCGCTACCGTCGCAGCCGGGTGGTCGCCAGGCCGTCCGGAGGAAGGGGATCCGTGACGAACGAGCGCAGCAGGCGCACGACCCGCGTGCGGTCGATCCTCACGGGCATCGTCGTCGTCGCGCTCGTCGGCGCGTGCGTCGTGCGGCTCGTCGACATCCAGCTCGTGCGCGCCGAGGCGCTCAACGCCGAGGCGGCCGGACGCGTCGGCGCGACGGCGCCCATCCACGGCACGCGCGGCGACATCGTCGACGCGAACGGCACGGTGCTCGCGGGCACCGTCGACCGCTGGGACCTCACGATCTCGCCGCAGTTCGTGCACGACCTCACCGAGCGCGACGGCCTCGAGGCCGGCGAGATCGTCACGGGCGGCGAGATCTTCGAGCGGCTCGCCGAGATCACCGGCGAGGATCCGCTCGTCTACCAGGCGGCGGTCGACGCCGCGCTGCTCGCGAACCCCGAGTCCGACTACCTCGTGCTCGACACGGGCCTCGACGGCACGCAGTACCAGCAGATGCGCGACCTGCAGCAGGAGCTGCCGATCGGCTTCGTCACGCTGCGCGCCAACCCGCAGCGCGTCTACCCCGCGGGCGCCGTCGCCGGCAACCTCGTGGGCTTCATGGGCACCGACGGTCCGCTCGCGGGCCTCGAGATGACCCAGGACCAGTCGTGCCTCGCGCCCGAGGCGGGGGAGCAGACCTTCGAGCGCGGCGCCGACGGCACGCCGATCCCCGGCAGCACCGTCGTCACCGAGCAGTCGGCCGACGGCGGCACGCTCGAGCTCACGATCGACGCCGACGTGCAGTTCCAGGCGCAGCAGCTCGCCGAGCAGTACCGGCAGCAGTACCAGGCGCAGTCGGCCAACGTCATCGTCGCCCGCACCGATGGCTCGCTCGTCGCCGTCGCGCAGACGCCGACCGTCGACCCCAACGACCCCGCAGCGACCGACGCCTCCGACTACGGCGCCTTCGCGTTCACGCAGGGCCTCGAGCCCGGCTCGATCTTCAAGACCATGGCGATGGCGGCGATGCTCGACCTCGGCCTCGTCGACCCGACGACCGAGCGCACCGTGCCGTGGCGCTACGACCCCGACGGTCCCGTGCGGGTGTCGGATGCGCACGCACACCCCGACGAGCAGTGGACCGCGACGGGCATCCTCGTGAACTCGTCGAACGTCGGCATGGTGTCGCTCGCGCAGGACATGAGCCGCGACGACTACTTCGACTACCTCGCCGACTTCGGCTTCGGGTCCGAGACCGTCGGCTTCCCCGGCGAGTCGACCTTCCCGCTCGCGACCGACCCGACGAGCCTCGACGCGCAGACGCAGCTCAACGTGCTGTTCGGCCAGGGCATCCAGGTCACGCCGATGCAGATGGTCGGCGCGTACCAGGCGATCGCGAACGGCGGCGTGCGCTCCGACCTGCAGCTCATCGACTCGTGCACGCTCGCCGACGGCACCGTCGTGTCGCCCGACCAGGGCGAGGACACGCGCGTCATCAGCGAGCAGACGGCCGACACGCTGCTGTCGATGATGGAGCACGTCGTCACCGACTACGGCGCCGTGACCTTCCCGATCCCCGGCTACCGCGTCGCGGCGAAGACCGGCACGGCCGAGGTCGTGCTCGACCCGGCGGCCGGCTACGACCCCGTGCAGCGCATCGTGACGACGGCCGGCGTGTTCCCGGCGGACGACCCGCAGTTCGTGGTCTACGTGCAGCTCGACCTGCCGCAGACGGAGCGCACGAGCGCGGCAGCCATCCCGCTGTTCCACGATATGGTGAGTCTCCTGATCCGGGAGTACGACATCCCGCCGAGCACGTCGCAGGCGCCTGACCTGCCGCTCGAATGGAACGACTGACATGGACGGGGGAACGGTGGAGGGAGTCGTCCCGCCGATCCTGAGGCCCGAGCATCCGACGCCCAGGCCGCTGAGCGCTCTCGTCGACGAGTTCACGCTCGAGACGGTCGGCGACGCGGATGGCGTCGAGGTCACGGGCATCACGAACGCATCGCACGACGTGCGGCCCGGCGACATCTTCGCCGCCCTGCCCGGCCTGCGCAGGCACGGCGCCGAGTTCGCCGCCGACGCCGTCGCCCGCGGCGCCGTCGCCGTCGTGACCGACGCCGCCGGCGCTGCCGTCGCGGGCGTCGACGCGCCGATCATCGTGCTCGACGAGCCCCGCGCGGCGCTCGGCGAGATCGCGTCGTGGGTCTACCGCACGCGCGAGGACCCGCCGAAGCTCTACGGCATCACCGGCACGAACGGCAAGACGTCGACGGCCTTCATGCTCGAGGGCCTGCTCGCCGACCTCGGCTTCGTCACGGGCCTGTCGACGACGGCCGAGCGCCACGTCGGCGACGAGATCGTCACCTCCAAGCTCACGACGCCCGAGGCGAGCGAGCTGCACGCGCTGCTCGCCCGCATGCGCGAGGCCGGCGTGCGCGCCGCCGTGCTCGAGGTCAGCGCGCAGGCCATCGAGCGCCACCGCATCGACGGCGTCGAGTTCGACGTCGTGTCGTTCACGAACCTCAGCCACGACCACCTCGACGACTACGGCTCGATGGAGGCGTACTTCGCCGTCAAGCTCGAGCTCTTCACGCCCGACCGCGCCGAGCGCGGCGTCGTGTGCGTCGACTCCGAGTGGGGCAGGCGCGTCGCCGAGGAGACCCGCATCCCCGTCACGACGGTGTCGTCGACCGACGCGGAGGCAGACTGGCGCGTCGACGTGCTCGACGAGCGCGTCGACGGCACCCGCTTCGCCCTCGTGGGGCGCGAGCGCACGATCGAGGTCGACATCCCGTTCATCGGCAGGCACCTCGCCGTCGACGCCGCCATCGCGATCCTCATGCTCGTCGAGGACGGCTTCGAGCTCGACGCCCTCGCCGAGTCCGTGCGCCGCGGCGTGCGCTCGACGCTGCCCGGCCGCATGGAGCGCGTCTCGGGCGACCGCGGCCCCGCGCTCTTCGTGGACTACGGCCACAGCCCCGACGCCTTCCAAGCGACGCTCGAGGCGCTGCGCCGCGTCACGCCCGGCCGCCTCGTGTTCGTGTTCGGCGCCGACGGCGACCGCGACGCGACGAAGCGCGCCGAGATGGGCCGCATCGGCGTCACGTACGCCGACGAGCTCGTCGTCACCGACTTCAACCCGCGCACCGAGGATGCCGCGAGCATCCGTGCGCAGATCCTCGAGGGTGCGCGCGCGGTCGATCCCGCCCGCGTGCACGAGGTGAGCCCCGAGGAGGACGCCATCCGTCTGGCAGTCACGATCGCCGGACCCGGCGACACGATCCTGTGGGCGGGCCCCGGCGACGCCGACTACCGCGACGTCGCAGGCGTGCGCGAGCCCTTCGTCGCGCGCGACGAGGCCGTGCTGGCGCTGCACGAGGCGGGCTGGGCCGAATGATCGCGCTGCAGGCATCCGTCATCGCGCGCGCCGTCGAGGGCGCGCTCGTCGGCGACGACGTGCTCGTGTCGGGCTCGGTGCAGACCGACTCGCGCCTCGTCGAGCCCGGCGACGTCTTCGTCGCCATGCCCGGCGAGGTCACCGACGGCCACCGGTTCGTCGGCACGGCCGTCGCCGCCGGCGCCGCGCTCGTCGTGTGCGAGCACCCCATCGACGAGGCCGTGCCGCACGTGGTCGTCGACTCGGGCCTCGCCGCGCTGCAGGCCCTCGCGGCCCACGTCGTCGCGGCCGTGCGCGAGCACTGCACCGTCGTGGGCATCACGGGCTCCAACGGCAAGACGACGACGAAGAACATGCTGCAGGCGATCCTCGAGCGCCACGGCGAGACCGTGAGCCCCGTGAAGTCGTTCAACAACGAGGTCGGCGCGCCCATGACGATGCTGCGCGCCACGTCGTCGACGCGCTTCCTCGTGCTCGAGCTCGGCGCGAGCCGCGAGGGCGACATCGCCTCGCTCGTGCGCCTCGCGATGCCCGACGTCTCGGTCGTGCTCAAGGTGGGCCTCGCCCATGCGGGCGAGTTCGGCGGCGTCGAGCGCACGCAGCGCGCCAAGCACGAGATCGTGCGCGACCTGCCCGAGACGGCCGTCGCAGTGCTCAACCGCGACGACGACCGCGTGGCGTGGATGGCCGACCGCACCGCCGCGCGCGTGCGCTGGTTCGGCCTCGACGCCGGCGCCGACGTCGCGCCCGACACCGTGTGGGCCTCCGACGTCGCCTCGTCGATCGACGGCACGTCCGCGACGATCCACCGCGGCGACGCGACGTGGCCCATGACGCTGCGCATCCTCGGCGAGCACCACGTCATGAACGCCCTCGCGGCCCTGTCGGTCGCCGACGAGCTCGGCGTCGCGATCCCCGATGCCATCGCGGCGCTCGAGTCGATGGTGCGTGCGGAGCGCTGGCGCATGGAGCTCCTGCGTCCCGAGACGGGCGTCGTCGTGATCAACGACTCGTACAACGCGAGCCCCGACTCGATGGCGGCGGCGCTGCGCACCCTCGCGCACGTCTCGCGCACCTCGGGTGCCCGCTCGGTCGCCGTCATCGGCGCCATGACCGAGCTCGGCGAGAGCCAGGTCGAGGAGCACGACCGCGTCGGCCGCCTCGTCGTGCGGCTCGGCATCGACCGGCTCGTCGTCGTCGGCGAGGGCGCGAAGCCCGTGCACGACGCCGCCGAGCACGAGTCGTCGTTCGGCCAGGAGACCACGTACGTCGAGACGCAGGAGCAGGCGCTCGCGCTGCTGCGCGCGACGCTCGAGCCCGGCGACGTCGTGCTCGTGAAGTCGTCGCTCTCGGCAGGCCTCAAGGACCTCGGCGACGCGATCGGAGGCGTCGCATGATCGTGCTGCTCGTCTCCGCCGCCATCTCGCTCGTGTTCGCGCTCGCCGTGACGCCGCTCTACACGCGGCTCGCGACGCGCCTCGGCTGGGGCCAGTTCATCCGCGCCGACGGCCCGCAGTCGCACCACACGAAGCGCGGCACGCCCCAGATGGGCGGGCTCGTCTTCATCGTCGCGACGATCGTCGGCTACTTCGGCGGCAAGCTCGTCGGCTCGCTCGACGGCGTGCCGAACTACCCGAGCGCCCCCGCGCTGCTCGTGCTGCTGCTCATGGTCGGGCTCGGCGCCGTCGGCTTCGTCGACGACTACCTCAAGGTGCGCAAGAGGCAGTCGCTCGGCCTCGGCGGCTGGGCGAAGATCGCCGGCCAGGTCGCGGTCGGCGTCGTCTTCGCCGTGCTCGCGCTGCAGCTGCCCGACCAGTACGGGCAGACGCCGGCGTCGACGGCCATCTCGGCCGTGCGCGACATCGAATGGCTCGACCTCACCCGCCTCGGCCTCGTCGTCGGCATCGGCCTCGCCGTCATCTGGTTCGTCTTCATCATCGTCGCGACGTCGAACGCCGTGAACGTGCTCGACGGCCTCGATGGCCTCGCGACGGGCTCGACGATCTTCTCGGCCTCGGCATTCGTGCTCATCGGCTTCTGGCAGAACGGCCAGGCGTGCCTCGGCCGCCTCGCCGACGCCGTGCGTCCGGGCGGCGCCGTCGACGCCGACCTCTACCGCTGCTACCCGGTGCAGGCGCCGCTCGACCTCGCGGTCGTCGCCGCGTGCCTCGCCGCCGCGCTCATCGGCTTCCTCTGGTACAACACGAGCCCCGCGCAGCTGTTCATGGGCGACGTGGGCTCGCTCGGCCTCGGCGGCGCGCTCGCCGGGCTCGCGATCCTCACGCACACGCAGCTGCTGCTCGTGCTCGTCGCCGGCCTGCCGCTCGTCGTCACGGGCAGCGTCATCTTGCAGCGCATCTACTTCAAGCTCACGCGCGGCAAGCGCATCTTCCTCATGAGCCCGCTGCATCATCACTTCGAGCTCAAGGGATGGGCGGAGATCCGCATCGTCGTGCGGTTCTGGATCGTCTCGGGCCTGTTCGTCGCCGCGGCCGTCGGCCTCTTCTACCTCGATTGGGTGATCCACCCTGTCCCGTGACGCAGCACGCGACCTGGATGCGCTGACGAGCTGGCACCACGACTGGTCGGGCATCCGCGCGGTCGTGCTCGGCCTCGGCGTCACGGGCTTCGCCGCCGCCGACACGCTCGTGGAGCTCGGCGCGCACGTGACCGTCGTCGCCGAGCGCGGCGACGCCGAGCGCGAGCGCATCCTCACGGTGCTCGGCGTCGAGACGGTCGTCGTCGACGCGGCCGAGACGCCGCAGGCGCTCGCCGACGCCGAGCTCGTCATCGCCTCGCCCGGCCTGCGGCCCACGCATCCGTGGCTCCTCGGCGCCGCCGAGCGCGGCCAGACGGTGTGGGGCGACGTCGAGCTCGCGTGGCGCGTGCGCGACAAGGTGCGCGCCGCCGAGTGGCTGCTCGTCACGGGCACGAACGGCAAGACCACGACGACGCAGCTCGCGGCCCACATGCTGCAGGCGGGCGGCCTGCGCGTCGCGCCCGTCGGCAACATCGGCACGCCCGTGCTCGACGCCGTGCGCGATCCCGCCGGCTTCGACGTGCTCGTCGTCGAGCTCTCGTCGTTCCAGCTGCACTCGCTCGGCGAGGTGTGGCCGCACTCGGCCGTGTGCCTCAACCTCGACGACGACCACCTCGACTGGCACGGCGGCGCGCAGGCCTACCGCGACGCGAAGGCGAAGGTCTACCGCAACGCGCGCGTCGCAGCCGTCTACAACGTCGCCGACCCGGCGACGATGGCGATGGTCGAGGAGGCCGAGGTCGTCGAGGGCTGCCGCGCGATCGGCTTCGGCCTCGGCATGCCCGGCCTGTCGGAGCTCGGCATCGTCGAGGGCATCGTCGCCGACCGCGCGTTCCTCGACGACCGCCACTCGCAGGCGCTCGAGCTCGCGACGCTCGACGACCTCGAGGTCGCAGGCCTCGCGACGCCGCACATGGCGCAGAACGTGCTCGCCGCCGCGGCGCTCGCACGCGCCGTCGGCGTCGAGCCCACCGCGATCCGCGAGGCCATCCGCTCGTTCCGCCTCGACCACCACCGCACCGAGCTCGTCGGCGAGGTCGGCGGCGTGCGGTTCGTCGACGACTCGAAGGCCACGAACCCCCACGCTGCCAACGGCTCGCTGCAGGCGTTCGGCTCGGTCGTGTGGATCGTCGGCGGCCTGCTGAAGGGCGTCGACGTCGCCCCGCTCGTCGAGCGCCACGTCGGCAGGCTGCGCGCGGCCGTCGTCATCGGCGTCGACCGCGCCCCGGTCGTGGCCGCGTTCGCACGACACGCGCCCGGCATCCCGCTCGTCGAGGTCGACGAGCCCGACACTGGAGACGTCATGCGGACGGCCGTCACGGCTGCCCTGGCGCACGCATCCAGCGGCGACACGGTGCTGCTCGCCCCGGCGGCCGCGTCGATGGACCAGTTCGACAGCTACGCCGACCGGGGTCTGCGATTCCAGCAGGCCGTGCGCGACGAGCAGCAACGAGAGGGAGGTGCCCATGGCCACGACGGTGGTGGACGCACCCCCGACGCCGGCGGTCCGCGGGCGCGGTAGCAGCGCGGTCGTCCGACTGCGACGTCTGTTCCCGACCGTGACGGGCAACGAGCTGCTGCTCGTGGGCACGACGCTGTTCCTCGTCGTCTTCGGCCTCGTGATGGTGCTGTCGTCGTCGGCGATCGAGAGCCGCGCCGAGTACGGCAGCATGCTCGGCGCCTTCCAACGCCAGGGCCTGTTCGCACTCGTCGGCGTGCCGCTCATGCTCGTCGCGAGCCGCGTGCCCGCCCACTGGTGGCGCAGGCTCGCATGGCCGGGCATGCTCCTCGCGATCGCGCTGCAGGCGCTCGTGGTCTTCACGCCGCTCGGCGTCGTCATCAACGGCAATCGCAACTGGCTGTCGATCGCGGGCTTCACGCTGCAGCCCGGCGAGCTCGGCAAGCTCGCGCTGTGCGTGTGGATCGCCGCGATCTTCACGATGAAGGACGACCTGGCTCGGAAGTTCCTGCACGCCTGGATCCCCGTGGCCCCCGTCGCCGGCGCGTTCATCCTGCTCGTGCTGCGCGGCAACGACTTCGGCACCGTCATCATCCTCGCGCTCCTCGTGCTCGGCACGATGTTCTTCGCAGGCGTCAAGTGGTGGCATCTGCTGCTGCCCGCGATCGCGGCGGGCGTCGCCGCCATCCCCGTGCTCCTCTCGGCCGACTCGCGCGTGCGACGACTCGAGTCCTTCCTCGTCGGCTGCCAGAACACCGACGACGACTACTTCTCGGGATGCTGGCAGCAGCTGCACGGCACGTGGGCGCTGGCGAACGGCGGCCTCTTCGGCGTCGGGCTCGGCAACTCGCGCGCGAAGTGGATGTGGCTCGCCGAGGCCGACAACGACTACATCTTCGCGATCATCGGCGAGGAGCTCGGTCTCGTGGGCGCGGTCGTCGTGCTGCTGCTCTTCGTCGTGCTCGCCGTCGCGCTGCTGCGCATCATCCGCGAGGCGACGCTGCCGATGACGCGCATCGTCACGGGCGGCGTGCTCGTGTGGCTCGTCGGCCAGGCCGTCGTGAACATCGCCGTCGTGCTGGGCCTGCTGCCCGTGCTCGGCGTGCCGCTGCCGCTCATCTCGGCAGGTGGATCGCAGCTCGTCGCGGCGCTCGTCGCGATCGGCATCGTGCTGTCGCTCGCGCGGCACGACGCTCGACTGCGCCAGACTGTTCCGTGATGTCGTCCTACCTCTTCGCCGGCGGCGGCACCGCCGGTCACGTGAATCCGCTGCTCGCGACGGCCGATCGGCTGCGGGAGCGGGAGCCCGACGCCCGCATCGTCGTGCTGGGCACGCAGGAGGGCCTCGAGCGCGAGCTCGTGCCTGCCGCGGGCTACGAGCTCGTGACGATCCCGAAGCTGCCCTTCCCGCGACGACCGGATGCCGCGGCGCTGCGCTTCGTGCGCTCGTGGGCGCCGACGGTGTCCCGCGTGCGGCGCCTGCTCGCGGAGCGCGACGTCGACGTCGTCGTCGGCTTCGGCGGCTACGCCTCCGCGCCGGCGTACCGCGCCGCGCACCTCGCGCGCACGCCGCTCGCGATCCACGAGGCCAACGCGCGCCCCGGCATGGCGAACCGCCTCGGCGCGCGCTGGACGCGCCACGTCGGCCTGACGTACGCACCCACGACGCTGCCCGGCACGGTCGTCGGCATGCCGCTGCGCCGCTCGATCACGACGCTCGACCGCGCCGCGCTGCGCGCCGAGGCGCGTGCGACGCTCGGGCTCGACGCCGACCGACCCACGCTGCTCGTCACGGGTGGCTCGCAGGGCGCGCGGTCGATCAACCGCGCCATCGTGGCCGCGGCGCCCGCGATCGTGGCCGCCGGCTGGCAGATCCTCCACCTCTCGGGCGGCAGGCAGACCGACTTCGAGCCCGCGACGGTCGACCACTACGTGGCCGTCGAGTACCTCGACGGCATGCACCTCGCCTACGCGGCCGCCGACCTCGTGGTGTGCCGCGCGGGCAGCCTGACCGTGAGCGAGCTCATGGCCGTGGGCCTGCCCGCCGCGTACGTGCCGCTGCCGTTCGGCAACGGCGAGCAGGCGCTCAACGCCCACGACCAGGTCGCCGCGGGCGGCGCGCTGCTCGTCGACGACGCGCTGCTGGCCCAGGGATGGGTCGAGGACGCGCTCGTGCCGCTGCTCGCGGACCCCGAGCGGGTCGCGGCGATGGCGGCGGCGACGCGCGGCTCGGCCATCGCCGACGGCGACGACCGCATGTGCGACCTCGTGCGCACGGCGATGGAGGACCACGCATGATCGAGCCCGACCTGACGCAGCCCATCCCCGAGGGGATCGAGCGCGTGCACATGATCGGCATCGGCGGCTCCGGCATGTCGGGCATCGCCCACATGCTGCTCGACGAGGGCGTGCGCGTGTCGGGCTCCGACCGCTCGGGCTCCGCGACCGTCGACGCCCTCGTGACGCACGGCGCGACCGTGGCCGTGGGGCACGACGCCGCCAACCTGCCCGCCGACGTCGACGCCGTCGTCGTGACGAGCGCGCTCTGGCCGACGAACCCCGAGCTCGTCGCGGCGCAGGAGCGGGGCATCCCCGTGCTGCACCGCTCGCAGGCGCTGCACCTGCTCGCGCGCGGCAAGCGGCTCGTCGCCGTCGCGGGCGCGCACGGCAAGACGACGTCGACCGGCATGGTCGTGTGGGCCCTGCACCGCCTGGATGCGGGCGCGAGCTACGTGAACGGCGGCACGATCGCGGGCCTCGGCGGCTCGAGCGGCCACGGGCCGAGCGACCTGTTCGTGCTCGAGGCCGACGAGTCCGACGGCTCGTTCCTGCTGTACGACGTCGCGGTCGCCCTCGTGACGAACGTCGACACCGACCACCTCGACCACTACGGCACGCCCGGCGCGTTCGACGCGGCGTTCGCGCAGTTCGCCGACGCGGCCTCCGAGGCCGTCGTCATCTCGAGCGACGACGCCGGCGCACGCCGCGTGCGCGACCTCATGCACCACGAGCGCGTCGTGACGTTCGGCGAGCGCGAGGATGCCGACGTGCGCGTCGTCGAGGTCGAGACCGGCGCGGGCATCCATTGCGTCGTCGAGCACGCGGGGGAGCGGCACGCGATCGCGATGGACGTCGTGGGCCACCACAACGCCGTCAACGCCGCGGGCGCCTTCGCGGTGCTGCTGCAGCTCGGCATCGCGCCGGCCGCCGCGGCCGAGGCGCTCTCGAGCTTCGCGGGCACGGGCAGGCGCTTCGAGTCGCACGGCGAGCGGCGCGGCGTGCGCGTGTACGACGACTACGCCCACCACCCGGCCGAGGTCGAGGCCGCCCTCGCGGGCGCCCGCACCGTGCTGGGCGGCGGCAGGCTCATCGCCGTGCACCAGCCGCACCTGTACTCCCGCACGCGCGACATGGCGACGGAGTTCGCGGCCGCGTACGAGCGGCTCGCCGACCACACGATCGTGCTCGACGTCTACGGCGCGCGCGAGGACCCCATCCCCGGCGTCACGGGCGCGCTCGTGTCGAACGCGTTCGCCGACGACGCCAAGGTCGACTTCCTGCCCGACTGGCAGGCCGCGGCCGACCGCGTGGGCGAGATCGCGCAGGACGGCGACCTCGTGATGACGCTGTCGTGCGGCGACGTGTACCGCATCATCCCGCAGCTGCTCGAGTCGCTCGAGGCGACGGACGGCGACGGGTGAGGCGACCGGAGGGGTTCGACGGACCGCCGCGGCCGCGGCGGGAGCCCGAGCAGCCGGCGGCGGCCGAGCCGACGCCGGGCGTCGAGGAGCCCGCGGTCGTCGACGCGGCTGCGCCGACGGAGGACCTCGACGCGATCGTGACGCGCGGCCGTGGGCGCCGCCGCAGCGAGTCGCACGCGAGCCGCACGGATCGGCTGCTGCGCGAGGCCGAGCTGCGACAGCTGCGCCTCGACCGCATCGACGCGCGGCGCACGCAGGCTCGCGCGCGGCAGGCCGACCGCGACCGCAAGCGGGCGGAGCGGTCGGAGGTGCGCCGGTTCACGGCGGCCTCGCGTCGTCGACTGCGCAGGTCGCTCATCGTCGTCGGTGCGCTCGCCGCAGCGTTCGCGGTGCTCGTGGGGCTCGTGCACTCGCCGCTCATGGCGGTGCGCGAGATCGAGGTGCAGGGCACGCAGCGGCTCGAGGCGTCGGCGCTGCAGGCGGCGCTCGCCGGGCACCTGGGCCAGCCGATCGCGACGGTGACGGATGCGGGCGTGCGCGAGGACCTCGAGCGCTTCACGGGTCTCGAGTCGTTCGTCATCGACGTCGTGCCGCCCGGCACGATCGTCGTGCGCGTCGTCGAGCGGCAGCCCGTCGTGGTCGCGTCGCTCGACGGGCAGGACACGATGCTCGACCCCGCGGGCGTGCACCTGGGCATGCCCGACGGCACGCCGCTCCCGCGCCTCGAGAGCGTCGAGGTGGGGTCGGATGCGTTCGGCGCCGTCGCCGCGTCGCTCGTGGCGATGCCGACGGTGCTGCGCGAGCAGGTCGCGTCGATCACGGCGACGACGAGCGACGACGTGACGATGACGCTCGCGTCCGGCCAGCAGGTGGTGTGGGGGAGCGCCGACGAGGCGGGTCTCAAGGCCGACGTGCTCACGGCGCTGGTCGCCGCAGCGGATCCTGCGACGCCCGTCACGTTCGACGTGAGTGCGCCCGAGCATCCCGTCGTGCGTCCCTGACGCACGCCGCGAGCCGGCCCCGGCGACCGCCCGCGACACGCGCGGGGTGCATCGTCTGCGCGTCCTCGCATCCGCGCGGCGTGTCTCGGGGATCGTGCCGCGCGCCGGCCGTACCGTCGGAACCGACAAAGAACGCTGAGGAAATCTCTAAACCTCTACCTGAGGTTGAAGGTTTCGATCGAGGGGCCGGACCGTGACTTCGAACAACAACTACCTCGCCGTCATCAAGGTGGTCGGCGTCGGCGGCGGCGGCGTGAACGCCGTGAACCGGATGATCGACCTGGGCCTGCGTGGCGTCGAGTTCATCGCGATCAACACCGACGCGCAGGCGCTGCTGCTCAGCGACGCCGACGTCAAGCTCGACGTCGGCCGCGAACTCACGAAGGGCCTCGGCGCAGGTGCCGACCCCGAGGTGGGTCGCCGCGCCGCCGAGGACCACGCCGAGGAGATCGAGGAGGCCCTCGCGGGCTCCGACATGGTCTTCGTCACCGCGGGCGAGGGTGGCGGCACCGGCACGGGCGGCGCGCCCGTCGTCGCGCGGATCGCCAAGAGCCTCGGCGCCCTGACCGTCGGCGTCGTGACGAAGCCGTTCTCGTTCGAGGGCAAGCGCCGCCAGGCGCAGGCCGAGGCCGGCGTCGAGGCGCTGAAGAACGAGGTCGACACGCTCATCGTCGTGCCGAACGACCGCCTGCTCGAGATCTCCGACATGGGCATCTCGATGGTCGAGGCCTTCGAGACCGCCGACCAGGTGCTGCTCGCCGGCGTGCAGGGCATCACCGACCTCATCACGACCCCGGGCCTCATCAACGTCGACTTCGCCGACGTCAAGAGCGTCATGCAGGGTGCGGGCTCCGCGCTCATGGGCATCGGCTCGTCGCGCGGCGCCGACCGCGCCATCAAGGCCGCCGAGCTCGCCGTCGCGAGCCCGCTGCTCGAGGCCAAGATCGACGGCGCGCATGGCGTGCTGCTGTCGATCCAGGCGTCGTCGAACCTCGGCATCCACGAGACCTACGACGCGGCGAAGCTCGTGCAGGAGGCCGTGCACCCCGAGGCGAACATCATCTTCGGCACCGTCATCGACGACACGCTCGGCGACGAGGTGCGCGTCACGGTCATCGCGGCCGGCTTCGACGGCGGCGCGCCCCTCGCGCGCACCGACGAGGAGCTGCTGCGCTCCACGCCCGCGCGCGACGCCGGCGTCGGCGGCTTCCTCGGCGGCGCCGCGGCAGCCGAGACGGTGGAGCCCGCGCCCGTCGCCGGCCGCCACGCGGGCCCGACGCCCGAGGTGCCCGAGCACCTCACGGGCCCGGTGCAGCCGCTCGGCGACAGCGACGAGGACGAGGACGAGTTCCTGCCCGACTTCCTGCGCCAGTAGGAGGCCGGCGGATGTCGACCGCGGCCGAACGGCTCGCAGCCATCCGCGACGAGATCGCGTCGGCGCCCTACGGCGCCGACGCGACGCTCGTCGTGGTCACGAAGTTCCATCCCGCATCCCTCGTGCAGGAGCTCGCAGCGGCGGGCCAGCGCGACATGGGGGAGTCGCGCCACCCCGAGGCGCGCGACAAGGCCGCCGAGCTCGAGTCGCTCGACCTCACGTGGCACTACGTCGGGCAGCTGCAGCGCAAGAAGGCGCGGCAGGTCGCGCGGTACGCGCACGTGCTGCACTCGATCGACTCCACGGCGATCGTGGATGCGCTCGAGGGCGGCGAGCCCGGCGACGAGCTGCCGGTGCGCGACGCGTTCGTGCAGGTCAACCTCACCGACGACCCCGGTCGCGGCGGCGTCGAGCCCGCATCCCTCGAGGCGCTCGCCGAGCGCGTCGAGGCGTCGCCGGCGCTGCGCCTGCTGGGCGTCATGGCCATCGCGCCGCTCGGCGAGGAGCCCGCATCCGCGTTCGCGCGCCTCGCGACCTACGCCGACCGCGTGCACCGCATCGCCCCGACGGCCCGCTGGCTGTCCGCAGGCATGTCCCAGGACTGGCATGTCGCGCTCGAGCACGGCGCGACACACCTGCGGATCGGCACGGCAATCACGGGAGAACGGCCAACCACTCCGTAGCCTGGAGTGAGATCGGGAGGATCGCATGAGCAACGCATTGAAGAAGGCAGCCGTGTACTTCGGCTTCGCCGAGGAGGACGAGCTGACGCAGGAGTCGCCCGCCGTGCGCGCCTCCGAGCCCGAGCAGCGCGAGGAGCGTGCCGAGCGCCGCCCCGAGCGCCACGAGTCGAAGCCGCGCGCCGTGGCACCGCTGCGCCCCGCAGCCCAGGAGGTCGGGTCGATGCACGAGATCCTCACGGTGCACCCGCGCCAGTACAAGGACGCGCAGGAGATCGCCGGCGCGTTCCGCGACGGCACGCCCGTCATCATCAACTTGTCGCAGATGACCGATGGCGACGCACGTCGCCTCATCGACTTCTCCGCGGGCCTCACGCAGGGTCTGCAGGGTCGCATCGAGCGCGTCACGACGAAGGTCTACCTCCTGACGCCCGAGCACATCGCGGTCGCGGGCGGGCGCATGGAGGTCGGCGAGACCGACGCCTTCGCGCACTGACGTGCAGGTCGTCGCCTTCGCCGTGTACGTCGCGGCGAACATCCTCTTCTACGTGCTCTGGGCCCGTGTGATCCTCGACGTCGTGCGCCAGGTGCGCCGCGACTGGAAGCCCACGGGCCTCTGGCTCGCCGTCTCCGTGACGATCCTCACGCTCACCGACCCGATCCTGCGCGTCGCGCGCCGCATCGTGAAGCCCGTGCGCGTCGGCGGCGCGATGCTCGACCTGTCGATGCTCGCCGTCATGGCGCTCGTGCTCGTCGTCGTCGTGATCTCGGGAGCCATGGCCTCCTGACCACACGGTCGCCTCGGCGACCCCCGTCGGGCCGGTAGGCTCGACACTCGATCCATCCCCCGGAGCCGCGCACTACAGTGGACTCCGATCCTCGAGGAAAGGCTGCACGATGGCACTGACGCCGAACGACATCGTCGAGAGGACGTTCGAGACGACGCGCTTCCGCGACGGCTACGACCAGGATGAGGTCGACAACTTCCTCGACGAGATCGTGACGGAGTTCCGCGCGATCATCGCCGAGAAGGAGCGTCTCGAGGCCCGCGTCGCCGAGCTCGAGTCCGGCGCCCCCGCAGCCCCCGTCGCCGCGCCCGTCGCATCGGCGCCCGCTCCCGAGCCCACGCCGGCTCCCGTCGTCGAGGCGCCCGCGCCGGCCCCCGCCGCCGAGGCCGACGCCTCCGCGACCGCCGTGTCGCCCGAGGGTCTCCTCGCCCTCGCCCAGCGCGTGCACGACGAGCACGTGGCAGAGGGCCAGCGCCGCAAGGACGAGCTCGTCGCCGAGGCCGAGGGCCAGGCGAAGGAGATCGAGACGGCCGCGACGAAGCGTCGCGCCGACCTCGACAAGGAGTTCGAGAAGACGAAGACGACGCTCGAGCAGGAGAAGTCCGACCTCGAGACGAAGATCGACGAGCTGAAGACGTTCGAGCGCGACTACCGTCTGCGCCTGCGCGGCTACATCGAGAGCCAGCTGCGCGACCTCGACCGCACGTCGTTCGCGTTCGGCGGCTCCTCCGCTCCCGCGCAGCAGTAGGTGGCCGCCACCCGCGGCGTCGCCTGGCGCCTCGTCGGGCTGCTCGTCGGCATCGCCGTCGCAGCCTGGGGCGTCGACCTCCTCGTGAAGGAGTGGGTGCTGGCGACGCTGCCGGAGGGGCAGCAGGTGCAGGTGCTCGGCGAGGTGCTGCAGTGGCACTTCGTGCGCAACCCCGGCGCCGCGTTCTCGCTGGCGGCAGGGATGACGTGGATCTTCACGCTCATCTCCGCCGTCGTCGCGGTCGTCATCCTCGTGCAGGCGTTCCGCGTGCGGTCGCTCGCGTGGACCATCGTGCTCGGCGCGCTGCTCGGCGGCGTCGTCGGCAACCTCACCGACCGCATCATCCGCGAGCCCGGCGGCCTGCAGGGTCACGTGATCGACTTCATCCAGGTGTGGGGCTTCCCGGCGATCTTCAACGTCGCCGACATGTTCGTCGTCTGCGCCATGGGTGCGTTCATCGTGCTCGTGCTGCGCGGCGAGGGCCTCGACGGCGTGCGCCGTACCGATGAGCCGACGCCCGAGGCCGCGCCGGAGGCCGCGTCGCGCCCCGAGTCCGAGGCTGCGAGCAGCTCGGACTGATGGAGGAGCGCTCCCTCATCGTGCCGCCCGGCCTCGACGGGCAGCGCGCCGATGCCGGCATCGCCCGCGTGCTCGGGCTCTCCCGCACCGCGGTCGCCGACGCGATCGAGGCCGGCGGCGCCGTGCAGGATGGCCGCGTGCTCGGCAAGTCCGATCGGCTGCGCGGAGATGCGTGGCTCGAGGTGCGGTGGGAGGCCAGGCGCGAGCCGACGGTCGAGCCCATCGCGGTGCCCGACCTGCGGATCGTGCACGACGACGACGACCTCGTGGTCGTCGACAAGCCCGCTGGCGTCGCCGCGCATCCGTCGATGGGATGGTCGGGGCCGACGGTGCCCGGCGCCCTCGCGGCCGCGGGCTTCCGCATCTCGACGTCGGGCGCCGCCGAGCGCCAGGGCATCGTGCACCGTCTCGACGCGGGCACGAGCGGGCTCATGGTCGTCGCGAAGAGCGAGCGCGCCTACACCTCGCTCAAGGCGCAGTTCCACGACCGCGAGGTCGAGAAGGTCTACCACGCGGCGGTGCAGGGGCATCCCGATCCGCTGCGCGGCACGATCGACGCACCCATCGGTCGGCACCCGAGCCATGAGTGGCGCTTCGCGGTCGTGTCGAGCGGCAAGCACGCCGTGACGCACTACGAGACGATCGAGGCGTTCCGCGACGGCAGCCTCGTCGAGGTGCATCTCGAGACGGGTCGCACGCACCAGATCCGCGTGCACATGGCCGCGCAGCGGCACCCCTGCCTCGGCGACGCGATGTACGGCGCCGACCCCACGCTGTCGGCGCGCCTCGGGCTCGAGCGGCAGTGGCTGCACGCCGTGCGCCTGGGCTTCACGCATCCCGCGACGGGGGAGTGGCTCGAGACGACGAGCGAGCCCTCGGCCGACCTGCGGCACGCGCTCGAGGTGCTCGAGGGCTGACGCCCGCATCCACGCGATCCGGCGCGCGTCGGGATCGTGTCGCGTCGGTGGTCGCTCGTACGATGGAGGCCACATGAGCGATCAGTTCGCGCACCTCCACGTGCACACCGAGTACTCGATGCTCGACGGCGCCGCCCACGTCGGGCCGCTCGTCGAGGCCGCGGTCGAGCAGGGCATGCCCGCCATCGCGATGACCGACCACGGCAACGTCTTCGGCGCGTTCGACTTCTGGTCGAAGGCGACGAACGCCGGCATCAAGCCGATCATCGGCATGGAGGCGTACGTGACGCCCGGCACGCACCGCGGCGACCGCACGCGCGTGCGCTGGGGCGACGACGCCGGCGGCGACGACGTGTCGGGCGGTGGCTCGTACACGCACATGACGCTGCTCGCCGAGACGACCGCCGGCATGCACAACCTCTTCCGCATGGCGTCGCGCGCGTCGATGGAGGGCTTCTACTTCAAGCCGCGCCTCGACCGCGAGCTGCTCGCCGAGTACGCGGACGGCATCATCGCCACGACCGGATGCGTCGGTGGCGAGGTGCAGACGAAGCTGCGCCTCGGCCAGTACGACGAGGCGAAGAAGGCCGCGGGCGAGTTCCGCGACATCTTCGGCAAGGACAACTTCTTCGCCGAGATCATGGATCACGGCATCGACGTCGAGCGCCGCACGATGGGCGACCTCCTGCGCCTCGCCAAGGAGCTCGACCTGCCGCTCGTCGCGACGAACGACCTGCACTACACGCACGCCGCCGACGCGACGGCGCACTCGGCGCTGCTGTGCGTGCAGTCGGGCACGACGCTGCACGACCCGAAGCGCTTCAAGTTCGACGGCGAGGGCTACTACCTGAAGTCGGCCGCCGAGATGCGGCACATCTTCAAGGATCGGCCCGAGGCGTGCGACAACACGCTGCTGATCGCCGAGCGCTGCGACGTGCAGTTCGACACCAAGGCGAACTACATGCCGCGCTTCCCCGTGCCCGAGGGGCACACGGAGGAGTCGTGGTTCCGCGAGGAGGTGGCCTCGGGTCTCGAGCGTCGCTACCCGAACGGCGTCACCGAGAAGGTGCAGGCCCAGGCCGACTACGAGATGGGCGTCATCGCCCAGATGGGCTTCCCCGGCTACTTCCTCGTCGTCGCCGACTTCATCAACTGGGCCAAGGAGAACGGCATCCGCGTCGGCCCGGGCCGAGGCTCCGGCGCCGGCTCGATGGCCGCGTACGCGCTGCGCATCACCGATCTCGACCCGCTCGAGCACGGCCTCATCTTCGAGCGCTTCCTCAACCCCGACCGCGTCTCGATGCCCGACTTCGACGTCGACTTCGACGATCGTCGCCGCTCCGAGGTCATCCGCTACGTCACCGAGAAGTACGGCACCGAGCGCGTCGCGCAGATCGTCACGTACGGCACGATCAAGTCGAAGCAGGCGCTCAAGGACGCGACGCGCGTGCTGGGCCAGCCGTTCGGCCTCGGCGAGCGCCTCACGAAGGCGATGCCCGCGCCGATCATGGCGAAGGACATCCCGCTCTCGGGCATCACCGACCCCGAGCACCAGCGGTACAAGGAGGCAGGCGACTTCCGCGCCATCCTCGACGCCGACCCCGACGCGCGCACCGTCTACGACACGGCGCTGGGCCTCGAGAACCTGAAGCGCCAGTGGGGCGTGCACGCGGCAGGCGTCATCATGTCGTCCGACCCGCTGCTCGACATCATCCCCGTGATGAAGCGCGAGCAGGACGGCGCGATCATCACGCAGTTCGACTACCCGACGTGCGAGTCGCTCGGCCTCATCAAGATGGACTTCCTGGGGCTCCGCAACCTCACGATCATCTCCGACGCCCTCGACAACATCACGGCCAACCGTGGCGAGACGCTCGACCTCGAGGCGCTCGCGCTCGACGACCGCGGCGCCTACGACCTGCTGACGCGCGGTGACTCGCTCGGCGTCTTCCAGCTCGACGGCGGCCCGCTGCGCTCGCTCATGCGCCTCATGCGCCCCGACTCGTTCGAGGACATCTCGGCCCTCATCGCCCTGTACCGCCCGGGCCCCATGGGTGCGAACTCGCACACGAACTACGCGTTGCGCAAGAACGGGCAGCAGGCGATCACGCCGATCCACCCCGAGCTCGAGGCGCCGCTCGCCGACATCCTCGAGGAGTCGTACGGCCTCATCATCTACCAGGAGCAGGTGATGGCGATCGCGCAGAAGGTCGCCGGCTTCACGCTCGGCGAGGCCGACATCCTGCGTCGCGCGATGGGCAAGAAGAAGAAGTCCGAGCTCGACAAGCAGTTCGAGGGCTTCTCGAACGGCATGCTCGAGCGCGGCTACTCGACGGCGGCCCGCGACAAGCTGTGGGAGATCCTGCTGCCGTTCTCGGACTACGCCTTCAACAAGGCGCATTCCGCGGCGTACGGCGTCATCTCGTACTGGACCGCCTACCTCAAGGCGCACTACGCGCCCGAGTACATGGCCGCGCTGCTCACGAGCGTCGGCGACTCGAAGGACAAGATGGCGCTCTACCTCTCGGAGTGCCGTCGCATGGGCATCACGGTGCTGCCGCCCGACGTCAACGCCTCGTCGCTGCGCTTCACGGCCGTCGGCGACGACATCCGCTTCGGCCTCGGCGCCGTGCGCAACGTCGGCGCGAACGTCGTCGACGCCATCGTCGGCGCGCGCTCGCCCGAGCCGTACGACTCGTTCCACGACTACCTGCAGAAGGTGCCCGTCGCGGCGGCGAACAAGCGCACGGTCGAGTCGCTCATCAAGGCGGGCGCGTTCGACTCGATGGGCTCGACGCGTCGTGCGCTGCTCGAGGTGCACGAGGATGCCGTCGACCAGGCGGTCACCGACAAGAAGCGCGCCGAGCACGGCGCCGTCGGCTTCGACTTCGACTCGCTGTGGGACGAGCCGGAGCACCAGCAGAAGGTGCCCGATCGCCCCGAGTGGGCGAAGCGCGACAAGCTCGCGTTCGAGCGCGAGATGCTCGGCCTCTACGTCTCCGACCACCCGCTCGCCGGGCTCGACCTCGAGCTCGCGAAGCACGCGAGCCATCAGATCCAGACGCTCGGCGACGACGCGGAGGACGGCGACACCGTGACGGTCGCCGGCCTCATCACGACGGCGCAGCACCGCGTCGCGCGGCAGTCGGGCAACCCGTACGGCATCCTCACGATCGAGGACTTCGGCGGCGAGGTCGACGTCATGGTGCTCGGCAAGTCGTACACGGCGTTCCAGCACGACATGCAGGCCGACCGCATCGCCGTCGTGAAGGGTCGCTTCCGCACGCGCGACGAGGGCTTCACGCTGCATGCGAACCACCTCGAGTTCCCCGACCTGCTGCCCGTCGACGAGACGAAGCCGCTCGAGCTGCGCCTCATGGAGCGGCGCGCGACGCTCGCGGTGACGCGCGACCTGCGTGCGGTGCTCGAGCGCCACCAGGGGCCGACCGAGGTGCGGATGCGCCTCGAGCGGCCGGGTGCGGCGCGCGTGTTCCGCCTGCAGCACCAGGTGCAGATCTCGTCGGCGCTGTTCGGCGAGCTCAAGAGCCTGCTGGGGCCGTCGGCGCTCGTGTGACGCCGCGCTCGCCGCGGTTCGAGCGGGCATCCCGGGCGCAATACCCTGGAGGCATGCTGCGACGCCTCGATCTGTCCGCGCGCGCCGACGTCCCCGAGCTGCCTCGCGCAGCGCATGACGTCGACCGCGTGCTCGACGCCGCGCGCGAGCTCGTCGAGGCCGTGCGCGTCGACGGCGCGGAGGCGCTCGTCGCGCAGGCCGTGCGCTTCGACCGCGTGCAGCCGCCGACGCTGCGCGTGCCGCGGGAGGCGCTCGATGCCGCGCTCGCCGGGCTCGACGACGGGGTGCGTGCCGCGCTCGAGACGGCGATCGGCCGAGTGCGCCTCGCGACGGCGGCGCAGGTGCCCGCCGGCGTCACGACGACGCTCGGCACGGGTGCCGTCGTCGAGCAGCGCTGGGTGCCCGTCGCCCGTGCGGGCGTCTACGTGCCCGGCGGCAAGGCCGTGTATCCGTCGAGCGTCGTCATGAACGTCGTCGCGGCGCAGGTCGCGGGCGTCGAGCGCATCGTGCTCGCCTCGCCGCCGCAGGCCGACCACGGCGGGCTGCCGCATCCCACGATCCTCGCCGCCGCGGCGATGCTCGGCGTCGACGAGGTGCTCGCCGCTGGCGGTGCCGGTGCGATCGGCGCGCTCGCGTACGGCGTGCCGGGCGTCGTCGACGCCGTCGACGTCGTGACGGGCCCCGGCAACGTGTTCGTCGCTGCCGCGAAGCGCGTCGTCGGCGGTCACGTGCGCGTGGATGCCGAGGCCGGCCCGACCGAGATCCTCGTCATCGCCGATGCGACGGCCGACGCCGACCTCGTCGCCGCCGACCTCGTGAGCCAGGCCGAGCACGACGAGCTCGCCGCCGCCGTGCTGGTGACCGACTCCCTCGCGCTCGCCGACGCCGTCGACGCCGCCCTCGAGGTGCGCGTCGCCGCGACGCCGCACGCCGAGCGCGTGCGCGTCTCGCTCGCCGCCGAGCAGTCGGCCACGATCCTCGTCGCCGACCTCGACCACGCGATCGCGGTGTCCGACGCCTACGCGCCCGAGCACCTCGAGATCATGACGGCCGACGACGACGCCGTCGTGGCGCGCATCCGCAACGCCGGCGCGATCTTCGTCGGCGCCGCGAGCCCCGTGAGCCTCGGCGACTACGCCGCAGGCTCGAACCACGTGCTGCCGACCGGCGGCCAGGCGGCGCGCGTCTCTGGCCTCGGCGCCGCGACGTTCCTGCGGCCGCAGCAGGTCGTGCGCTACGACCTCGAGGGTCTGCGCGGCGTCGCCGACGCCGTCGTCGCGCTCGCCGAGAGCGAGGACCTGCCCGCGCACGCCGAGGCGATCCGAGCGAGGCTCTGACATGCACTGCCCCTTCTGCCGCCACCCCGACTCCCGCGTCGTCGACACGCGCTCGTCGGACGACGGCCTGTCGATCCGCCGCCGCCGGCAGTGCCCGAAGTGCGACCGCCGGTTCACGACGACGGAGTCGGCGAGCCTCCTCGTCGTGAAGCGCTCGGGCGTCGTCGAGCCGTTCAGCCGCGACAAGGTCATCGAGGGCGTCAAGAAGGCGTGCCAGGGCAGGCCCGTGACGGATGCGGACCTCGCGACGGTCGCGCAGAGCGTCGAGGAGGCGATCCGCGCGACGGGCGTGAGCCAGATCGACGCGAACGACATCGGCCTCGCCGTGCTGCCGCCGCTGCGCGAGCTCGACGAGGTCGCCTACCTGCGCTTCGCGAGCGTCTACCAGGCGTTCGAGTCGCTCGAGGACTTCGAGTCGGCCATCGAGGGCCTGCGCCGCGACCACGAGACCCAGGGGGCGGCCGAGTGACGCTGTACGACGCGCTGTACGAGCGGGTGCTGACGAAGATCGACGCCGAGCGCGCGCACCACATGGGTGCGATGGTCGTGCGAGCCGCCGGGTCGCTGCGACCGGGCGTGCGTGCGGATGCGTCGCTGCGCGTGCACGCGCTCGGGCGCGAGTTCCCGACGCCGTTCGGCCTCGCCGCCGGCTTCGACAAGGATGCGTCGATGATCGCGGGCCTCGGCGCCCTCGGCTTCGGCCACGTCGAGGTGGGCACCCTCACGGCGATCCCGCAGCCCGGCAACGACCGGCCGCGCCTGTTCCGCCTGCTCGCCGACAAGGCGCTCGTGAACCGCATGGGCTTCAACAACGGGGGAGCGGCGGCTGCTGCCGACCGCATCCGCGCCGCGCGCGCCGCTCGGTCGCGCCCCGTGATCGGCGTGAACATCGGCAAGAGTCGCGTCGTCGACGTCGACGACGCCATCGACGACTACCTCGTGTCGACGCGGCTGCTCGCACCGCTCGCCGACTACCTCGCCGTCAACGTGTCGTCGCCGAACACGCCTGGCCTGCGGGGTCTGCAGGACGAGGAGCGCCTCGCGCCGCTGCTCGAGGCCGTGCGCGACGCCGCGGGCGCGACGCCCGTGCTCGTGAAGATCGCGCCCGACCTCGACGACGACGCCATCGAGGGCGTCGCGGCGCTCGTGCAGCGCCTCGGCCTCGCGGGCGTCATCGCCACGAACACGACGATCTCGCGCGACGGGCTGCGCACGGATGCCGCGACCGTCGAGGCCGCCGGTGCCGGCGGGCTGTCGGGGGCGCCGCTCGCCGCGCGGTCGCTCGAGGTGCTGCGCGTGCTGCGGCGCGTGCTGCCCGCCGAAATGTGCGTCATCTCGGTGGGTGGCGTCACGACGGCTGCCGACGTCGCCGAGCGCCTCGCCGCGGGCGCGACGCTCGTGCAGGGCTACTCGGCGTTCGTCTACGAGGGCCCCGGTTGGGCAGCGCGGATCAACCGCGAGCTGCCTGCGCTGCTCGCGCGCTGATCCGCGCCCGTCGGGCCTAGAGCCCGGACTCGTCCTCCGCGGTGGCGTCGGGCACGGGCGTCGGACGCTCGTGGGTGATGGGATCGTCGTGGATCCACTCGGTGTCGGGCAGCGGTGCGGCGGACTGCGCGCCGCTGAGCAGGCGACCGAACTCGTCGACGGACTTCTCTGTCATGGCGACTCCCTTCGTGGGGGCCGACGCTACGCCTGCTCGGTGCCCGGCGGAAGGGGCTGGCGCGGCAGCCAGCACCGCACCCGGTCGCGGTAGGCGGCGTACTCGGCACCGAACCGGGCGTGCAGGTCGGCCTCCTCCTCGGGTCGCACGACCTGGTTCCACACGAGCGAGCCCGCGGCGGCCCAGACGACGACCATCCACGATCCGATGGCGAGGCCCACGGCCATGCCCTGCACGATGCCGGCGATGGCCATGGGGTTGCGCACCCAGCGGTAGGGGCCGGCGACGACGAGCCTGCGTGGCTGCGTCGACGGCAGCGGCGTGCCTTCGCCGAGCACCGCGAACGAGCGCGCCGACCAGATGCCGAGGGCGGAGGCGACCACGAAGAGGAGGACGCCGAGCGCCTGGACGACCGGCGGGGCGTCGAGGCGCAGCAGCCAGCGCGCCTCGACGAGCGCGATGATCGTGGGCAGCACGACGAGGAACGTGCCCCAGAACACGAGCATCTGCCGCGTCGTGCGTGCCGCGATCGCCCGCACCGATACGACGGGCGCGACGACGAACGCGAATGGGCCGCGCGTGACGAGCTCGCCCGGGATGCGGCCCAGCAGCACGAGCATCGCCGCAGCGATGCTCGCGGCGGCTGCGGCGACCATGAGCACGGCCCCGAGTCCCGCGAGCTGCGTGACCGTGGCATAGCCGGCCATGCCGACGGCGACGAGGGTCGTCCACGCGGTGGCGATCCACGCCGACCAGCGGATGCCGGCGGCGGCGAGCGCCGAGGCGGCGACGAACAGCGGCAGGTCGAAGGCGGCGACGGCGACCGGGGGCAGCGCGCCGAGCGTCGCGTGCTGCACGGCGGGACTGAGGAAGACGCTCAGCCACCACGCGGCGCCCGCGACGGACTGGACGCCGAAGTACGCGCGCCCGAGCGTGCGCAAGCGCGGGTCGGGCGCGTGCGATGCCGCCCGACTCGAGTCCATGCGGCGAGCGTAGCCAGCGGAGTCGGTGGGACGCTGGCGTCAGAACGGCAGGTCGGCGTCGGGTGGGTCGGTCGCGGATTCGTCTGCGAGGTCATGGACCTCGACGAATCGCGGGCCGACGGGCGGTGGTCGGTCGACGTAGTCCGCGCCGAGGGGTGATCGCCAGTGGAGCACGCCGGGCGTGGGCTGGCTGACCGCCCAGGCGGTGTGGTGCTTGAGCGTGTGGTGGCGGCGGCAGAGGTGGGCGAGGTTGCCGAGGCTGGTGGTGCCGCCGTCCTCCCAGGCGATGGTGTGGTCGGCGTCGTCGTCGCGAGCCTTGGCGCCGCAGCCGGGGAAGCGGCAGTGCTGGTCGCGCGCCCGGAGCAGTCGCCGCTGCGCCTCCGTCGGCGAGTACGTGTCGACCTCGACGACCGTGCCGCGGATCGGATCGGTCAGCAGCCGCTGCCACGTCGCTGCGACGCCGGCGAGGATGCGGGCGGTCTCGGCGTCGACCGGCTGGGCGCCGTCGAGGCCGCCTGGTGCGTCGTTCGTGCCGGTGATGGACGTCACCGGGATCGTGATCTGCACGATGGGGTTGATGGCCGCGAGCAGTCCGGCGTGCTCGACCGCAGCGCCACCGGGCGTCCGCTCGACCGTCGGCTGGCCGGCGCCGGTGAGCAGCAGCTCGCAGAACGCGTCTGCCTGCCACTGCTGCATCGTGCGCGGGTCGTCCTTCGACTTCGCCTTCGCACCCGCCCGGAACCGCGCCTGGATGCCGTGCGCCAGCACCGACGGGACGAGGGCGCCGATCCAGGACATGCCGTCGTCGAGGTCGTCGCACGTCATGCGGCGGTCCTCGCGGGCTGCCTTGTGGCGTTCGACGAGCGGCTCGGTCAGGTGCTTGTCGGCCTCTCGGCGGGCGACCTTCTTCACACGCGCGGGCGTCGTGGCCTCGGCGAGCGCGACCATCTGCTGCTCGAACTCCGCACGCTGCTCCGGCGTGACGGCGGTGCTCGAGAGCACGCCGCCGGCCTCGGTGACCGCCCGCACGTGCCCACGACCGATCCGCCCGTTCGCAAACGCGTCCAGCAGGACCGGCCACGTGTCGACGAGGGTCATCGCGTCGCCGATCTGCCGCTCGACGGTCGCATCCGACACCCGAGCCTGCACGCCGATCTCCGCGGCGACCGCACGCATCTCCATCGCGGACCGCTGGCTGCTCCCACCGCCTGCGCGATGCAGGGCGAGGTGCCCGAGGGACGCGAGCAGTCGGAGGCGGTGCGCCTCGAGCGCCTGCATGCCGGCGTCCACCGCGGCGAGCTGCGACAGGGCGTTGGCCTGGATGGCGTCGAGCGCGGCAGCGTCGGGACCCTGCCCCGTGCCTGCGATCTCCTGCGCCATGACCTGACTCTGCCAGCAACCACTGACACGGGAGCACGCGGTCGTGGGTCGAGTTGGGTGGCTCGGGTGCCCCTTCGAGGCTCGCTCCGCTCGCACCTCACGGAGCGGTTGGAGAGGAGCGCGAGGTCGGGGGCCGTCTCCCGCGGCCTACCGCTCCGGCAACGGCGTCAGGTCGTCGAGCGCCTTGTCGGGGCGCAGGCCCCGCCAGACGGGCTGGCGGAAGGCGCCCGCCTCCGTGACCGTCGTGAAGCGCACCTCGCCGACGGCGGCGCGCATCCACGTCATCCGCTCGGCGACGTCGGCAGGCACGCCGTCGACGGCGCGGGATGCGCGCGACTGGTCGGGCAGGCGGTCGCGGATCGCAGCCCGATCGCGCGCGGAGAACCCCGTGCCCACGCGCCCCGCGTAGCGCAGCCCGCCCGAGGCCGAGGGCGCCGCCAGCACGAGCGACCCGAAGGTGCGCCCGAGCGACCCCTCGCCGGGCAGCCACCCGACGACGGCGACCTCGTGCGTGCGCACGTGCACGACCTTGCGCCAGTCGTCGCTGCGGACACCGGGCTGATAGGCAGACGACAGCCGCTTCGCCACGAGCCCCTCGATGCCGAGCCGCTGCGACGCCTCGACGATCGCCGACGCGCGCCCCGTGAGCTGCTCGGTGATCGCCACCTGCGGCGACACGACGACGACGCGCTCGAGCTCCTCGCGCCGCTCAGACAGCGGCTTCCGCAGCAGCGAGCGCCCGTCGACCTCGAGCGCGTCGAACAGCACGAGCGTCACGGGCTCGCCCCGGTCCACCGCCCGACCGCGAGCGCGCGGATCGCCGAGCCGCCCCTGCAGCGACGAGAAGTCGCCGCCGCCAGAGCCCGCGACGAGCTCGCCGTCGAGCGTCGCCCGCTCGGCAGTCACGGCCTGACGGATGGGCGCGAGCAGCTCCGAGAACCCGTCGGTGAGCGACTGCCCCGACCGCGACTGCAGGCGCACCTCGTCGCCGTCGACGGTCACGAGCGCACGCCAGCCGTCCCACTTCGGCTCGAACACCCAGCCGTCGCCGACGTCGGTGAGCGTGCGCGTCGACGCGAGCATGGGCGTGAGCGTGCGCGGCACGGCGGCGCCGCGCGAGCGCGACTGCCGCTCTGCGGATGCGGTGGGCAGCTGCATGCGGTGGCAGAGCCACTGGTCGCCGTCGGTCTGCACGAGCGCGATGCGCACGGGCGAGCCGCCGAGGCCGCCGTCGGCACGGCCGTGCAGCGTCACGGCCTTCAAGCCGGGGTCCCAGTCCTTCACGGTGTAGTCGCCCGCATCCCAGATGCGGATCTCGCCCGCCCCGTACTCGCCCTTCGGGATCACGCCCTCGAAGCGGCCGTACTCGAGCGGGTGGTCCTCGGTGCGCACCGCGAGGCGGTCCTTCGCGCCCGAGGTGGGGATGCCCTTGGGGATCGCCCACGACATGAGCACGCCGTCGTGCTCGAGCCGCAGATCCCAGTGCAGGCTCGACGCGTGGTGCTCGTGGATGACGAACGAACGCCCGTACGTCGGCTGCGGCGCATCCTCGGGGATCGGCTCGGGCGTCTTGTCGGCAGAGCGCTTCTGCCGGTACACCGCGAGTCGGTCGACCATGGGCGGCGGCGCCAGGGCGGCGAGCAGATCGCCGTCGCGCGCGACGCGCTCGAGCACCTCGAGGTACGTGAGCTGCGCGAGCCCATCCGACTCGATCTCGTGCCACGTGCGCGGCGCCGCGACGGTCGGCTGCGGTCGCCCGCGCAGCGAGTACGGGGCGACGGTCGTCTTGGCGCCGGAGTTCTGGCTCCAGTCGACGAGCACCTTGCCGACGCGACTGGCCTTGCGCTGCGACGACACGACGAGGTCGGGATGCAGCTCCTCGAGCGACAGCGCGATGGCCTTCGCGAGCGCCGACGCCTTCTCGGCCGTCAGCGCGTCGATGCGCGCGTAGAGGTGGATGCCCTTCGACCCGCTCGTGACGGGCAGGGGACGCATGCCCATGTCCTCCAGCAGGTCCTTCGCGAGCAGCGCGACCTCCTGGCACTCGGGCAGTCCGGCGCCGTCGCCGGGGTCGAGGTCGAGCACGAGCCGGTCGGGGTCTCGGCGCGCGGCGTCGGGGCCGAAGCGCCACTGCGGCACGTGCAGCTCGAGCGCCGCCATCTGCGCGAGCCACGCGAGCGTCGCGGCGTCCTCGACGAGCGGGTACTCCTTCGGCCCCTCCTTGTGCTCGATGGGGCGGCGGGGGATCCACGACGGCGCGCCCTGCTCGAGCGCCTTCACGAAGAACACCTCGCCGGGGTCGGATGCCGGGCCGACGCCGTGCACCCACCGCTTGCGCGTCACGGGGCGGTCGCGCACGTGGGGGAGCATGACGGGCGCGACCTCCTGCAGGTACGCCATGACGTCGGCCTTCGTCGTGCCGGCGTCGGGGTAGAGCACCTTGTCGAGGTTCGAGACGCCGAGCGTGCGACCGCCGACGCGCACGCTCTGCTCGGCCACGCGCGCGCTCCTAGGCGGACTTCGAGCGCTTCGAGCCCGAGTCCTTCGTGCCCTTCGCGGCCCCGGCCTTGCGCCGCTCGACCGACCGCTGCAGCGCCTCCATGAGGTCGAGCACCTCGGCCTCCTCGGCGGGCTCGCCGAACGTCGCGGCCGTGTCGATCGCGTCGCCCTGCTCGAGCTTCGCCTCCACGAGCTGCCGCAGCTGCACCTGGTAGTCGTCCTGGTACTCGTCGGGGGCGAAGTCACCCGAGAGCTGGTCGACGATCGCCTTCGCGAGGTCGAGCTCCTTCGCCGGGATGCGCGGCTTCTCGTCGAGGCTCGCGAACTCGGCGGCGCGGATCTCGTCGTCCCACAGCATCGTCTGCACCATGAGCACGTCGTCGTGCACGCGCAGCACCGCGAGGCGCTGCCGCTGGCGGATGGAGATGCGCACGATCGCCGTGCGCGCGGTCTCGTCGAGCACGCGCCGCAGCAGCGTGTACGCCTTGAGGGCCGAGCCGGTCGGCTCGAGGTAGTACGACTTCTCGAGGCGGATCGGGTCGATCTGCTTCGACGGCACGAACTGCACGACCTCGATCTCGCGCGAGCGCTCGACCGGCAGGGCTGCGAGGTCGTCGTCGCGCAGCACGACGGTCTTGCCGTCCTCCTCGTACGCCTTGTCGATGTTCGCGTAGGCCACGACCTCGCCGCACACCTCGCACTTGCGCTGGTACCGGATGCGCCCGCCGTCCTCGTCGTGCACCTGGTGCAGGCGCACGTCGTGCGTCTCGGTGGCCGAGTACAGCTTCACGGGCACGTTGACGAGCCCGAAGGCGATGGATCCCTTCCACATGGCGCGCATGCACTCACCTTGGCCCGTGGCCGAACCTTCGACAAGCCCTTGAGGGAGGTCGGTGTGCAGGAGGGGCACGGCCGGCGGATGCCAGCATGGCGTGGGCGAGGGGAGCGGCATGGCGCGGCGGGAGCGACGCGGGGAGCGACGACAGCGCGCTCGCGATGCCTCGCGCGCCACCGAGCAGCCGCAGCGGCCGGACCCGGACCGGTGGCGTCGACCCCGCGGTGCGAAGCCGCGCGCCGCAGCGACCGTCGCCCCACCGCCGCCCGTGCGTCGGCTGCTCGTCGACGTCGACGGCGCCTCGGTCGAGGTCGGGGGCATGCGCGTCGAGGGATCGCCCTCGGCGGAGGAGCTGCGCGGCTCGCTCGCGACCCTCGGGCTCGACGACGTCGACGAGCGGGTGCGCGCGGCGCACGACGCGTTCGTCTCCTCCGTGCGCGGCGCGTCGGGAGCCGGAGGCACCGTGCGGCGTGCGCTCGCGGTGCTGCACGCCATCGCGACGTGGCGATACTGGGGCGGCTTCGCGGCGCTCGCGGGGTTCGCGGCGACGATCCTGCTCTTCGGCGCGCCCATCTGGCTCGGCGCCCGGCCCGACGAGGACCTGCGCGGCGAGCTGGGCGCCGCGGCGCTGTGGACGGGTGCGAGCGCCCTCATGCTCGTCGCGATGCTGGCCACGCTCGCGATCGAGGATCCGAAGGCGCCGCCCACGGTGCCACCCACGGCGTCACGGCAGGGGCGGCCGAGCGGAGCGCGCCGGTCGCCGACGTCGCATCGACCCGGGGTGGGGCCGGGCGGCGTCGTCGCGATGGTCGTGCTGCTCCTGTGGCTGCTGCTCATCGTCGTGCTGCTGGTCGTGCGGACGTCGCTGCTCTCGGGCTGGTCCGGTGCCGTCGTCGGGGGCCTCGCCCTGCACGCACTGGCGATCGCCGTCGGGATCCCGCTGCTCGTCCTCCTCCGCCGAGGTCCGGGCTCGGGGTTGCTGCCGGGCGGCGCGAATCCGCTCGACGACCTGCCGGAGGAGCGGCTCGCGGCGCTCGAGCGCACGTTCCGCGATCGCATCGGGGCACTCCAGAAGGGCACGTGGACCGCGTTGCGCTCGGCGATGGAATCGCAGGCCGACCGCCTGCACGCCGCCGATGCCATCGATGCGAGCACCCGAGCTGCCATGCTGCGCGTCGGCCCGCTGGCGGGTCGCTTCGACGCGGCGCTCGCGGCGCGGCTCGCGCACGATCCCGACGGTGCGATCGTGCTGCGACCGCACGTGCCGCTGCCCGTCGTCGCCGCGATCCTGCGCGGCCGCGGCCACGATGCGAGGCTCGTGCGCCGGGTCGTCTCGGCGGTCGCAGGCACGAGGCAGGATCGCGGAGCGCCGTTCGACGCCGGCGTGCTCGTCGACCTCGTGGCCGCCGCGCGCGTGCCCGTGCTCGCGCGAGCCACGAAGCCCCTCACCGCACTGTCGCGCCTGTGGCCGGGACTGGTCGTCGGCGGGTGGTGCTGGTCGATCGCGGCGGTGGTCGCGACGCTGCTGTGGCTGCCGAGCGCATCCGACTTCCGCCAGCCGACGTCGCCGACATCCGCGGCCGCGTGCGCCACGTTCGCCGTCGCACTGCTCGTCGGTGCCGAGCTCCGCGAGCGCCTCGCCGGGCTGCGCGCCCTGCCCACGACGATCGCGTGGCTGGGCGTCGCCGCGGGCGCCGCGATCTCGGCGCACCTCGTCGACGGTGCGAACGCGTACTCGCCGTACCTGCGCAGCGTGCGCGCCGGCGAGCTCACGGGCCTCGTCGCGGTCGCGCTCGTCGCCCTCGCCGCGGCGGGCTGGCGCGTCGCCGAGGCGCTGCTGGGCCGACGGCACGACGCCGTGCACCTCAACTCGTCCGAGTGGCCCCTGTCGCAGGCGCGCGTCGCCGACGTCGAGGCGCATCGACGCCGCATGGCGGGCGCGAAGGGCGGCGTGCTCGACGACGTCGCGACCGAGGTGGAGGTCGCGCTGCGACTCGCCGCCGAGCTCGGCAGGCTCGACCCCCGCGTCGCCGACACCGTCGCGACCGCGCAGCGACGAGCGACGTGGCCGGAATGCCAGGGACCGATCTGGGGTTCGCCCTCTCGATGAGCACTCCTGGCGCAGCACCCCTCACCGCCGTCGGCCTCCGCTCGGAGCGCGGCCCGCTGCTGCTGGCGATGATGCTCTCGACGGGCCTCGTCGCGATCGACGCAACCATCCTCTCCACGGCGGTGCCGACGATCGTCGACGACCTCGGCGGGTTCGCGTCGTTCCCGTGGCTCTTCTCGATCTACCTGCTCGCATCGTCGGTCACGACGCCCATCTACGCGAAGCTCGCCGACACGATCGGCCGCAAGCCCGTCATGCTCTTCGGCATCGCCGCGTTCCTCGTCGGCTCGCTGCTGTGCGGCGTCGCGTGGGACATGCCCTCGCTCATCGCCTTCCGCGCCGTGCAGGGCATCGGCGCCGGCGCGATCCTGCCGGTGTCGATGACCATCGTCGGCGACGTCTACACGCTGCAGGAGCGCGCCCGCGTGCAGGGCTACCTCGCGTCGGTGTGGGCGATCTCGGCCGTCGTCGGCCCCACGCTCGGCGGCATCTTCGCGCAGCTGGATGCGTGGCGCTGGATCTTCCTCGTCAACGTGCCGCTGTGCATCCTCGCCGGCTGGCTCGTGATCTCCAGGTTCCAGGAGAAGGTCGAGCGCACGCAGCACCGCCTCGACTGGCTCGGTGCGCTGCTGCTCACGGCGTCGCTGTCGCTGCTCATCCTCGGCGTGCTCGAGGGCGGCCGCGCGTGGGCGTGGGCGTCGCCGCTGTCGATCGGCATCCTCGGAGCAGGCGCCGTGCTGCTCGCGCTCTTCGTCGTCGTCGAGCGGCGTGCGGCGGAGCCGATCCTGCCGCCCATGCTGCTCACGCGGCCGCTGCTGCGCACGACGGCGCTCATGGGCCTCGCGATCGGTGGCGGCCTCATCGGCCTCACCGCCTACGTGCCCACGTACCTCGAGGGCTCGATCGGCCTCGCGCCCATCTGGGCGGGCCTCGCGCTCGCGACGCTCACGATCGGCTGGCCCATCGCCGCGTCGCTGTCGGGTCGCCTGTACCTGCGCATCGGCTTCCGCGCCACGACGATCGTCGGCGGCACGATCCTCGTCGTCGCCGCCATCGCGCTCGCGGCCTTCGCAGGCATCCCGTCGCCGTGGATCGTCGGCGCGCTGTGCCTGCTCATCGGACTGGGCTTCGGGTTCACGGCCGTGCCGAGCGTCGTCGCGGCGCAGGCGAGCGTCGACTGGTCGGAGCGCGGCGTCGTGACGGGCGCGCAGATGTTCGCGCGCTCGATCGGGCAGGCGATCGGCGCCGCGATCCTCGGCGCGCTCGCGAACGCCACGGTGGATGCGGCGGGCGGCGACGCCACCGACCCCGCGACGATCGTGTCGGCTTCGCAGGTCGTGTTCGTGGGCACCGCGGTGCTCTCGGCGCTCGTGCTCGTCGCGGCCCTCGCGATGCCGCGCGACCGCGGCGCGCACGCCCCGGCGCCGGCGGCGACGACCACCGCCGACTAGCGAGCGATCTCGGGGCGCGCCGCGTCCGACCGCGCACGGATGCGGGCGGCGATCCCGAGCCCCCACATGCCGCACGCGACGAGGGCCGCGACGATCGCGGCGATCAGGCCCGCGATCGCGCCGGCGACGAACTCGAAGACGAACGCGGCGACGCCGATCACGAGCAGCGTCACGACGACGAGCGTCGCGAGCAGCAGGCGGTTGCCGAGGTGCACCGTCGCCTCCTTCACGCGCTTGCGGAAGAGCAGGCGGTGCACGGCGACGGGCGCGAGACCCAGCAGGGTCGCGAGGCCGGCGAGGCCGACGAGCACGAGGTAGTGGGCGACGAGCTCGGGCGTGAGCTCGTCGAAGCGCGACTGGAACGCGACCGCGAGCAGGAAGCCCGAGATCAGCTGCGTGCCCGTGAGCGCCACGCGCAGCTCCTGCAGGATGTCGTGCCAGTTGCGATCGAGGCGCTCGTTCTCGGTCTCGTCGCGGCCGTCGGCATCCACCATGCTCAGTGCGACCGGATGCGGTCGACGAGCTGCTGCTTGCGCAGCCCCGAGTACCCGGTGATGCCGAGCTCCTTCGCGCGGGCGCGCAGCTCGGGCACCGTGCGGTCGTCGAGGTCCTCGGCCTTCCCGCCGCGGCGTCCGACGGCCTTCCTGCCGTCGCGCGCCGCCGCGTTGGCGATGCGCGCGGCCTTCTCGGCGCTCGCGCCGTCGTCGCGCAGCTCGCGGTAGAGCTCCTCGTCCTTGATCGATGGGTTCGGCATGCCCTCAGCGTCACGCGTCGGCGCGCGACGCACGAACCCCTTGACGCGCGACGCGCGCGGCGCGCAGTCGTGCGCGCGGCCGCAGCGACGACACGAGCGCGGCACCGATCACGAGGGAGCCCGCCCACGCCGCGACGACGCCCGGCACGGGCACGACGAGGCTGATCCACAGCAGCACCGCGAGCACGCCGAGCACGTACGCGGCGCCGGCCTTGAGGTATCGCAGCCGGCGCAGCGCATCCGCCGAGACGACGCCCGACGTGAGCGTCGCGAGGAACACGGCGCCCACGAGCACCGCGGTGCCTGCGACGAGCGCCTGCACGACCGGCGCGGGCGCGATGCGCACGGCCTGCAGCGACGAGATGCCGTCGAGGATCTCGAACACGAGGAAGATCACGAGCGCCCGCTCGAGGATGACGGTGGCGGCGTGCACGTGCGTGCGCACGCGACCCGGGCGCCGCCGCGCCCACGTGCCCACGAGCTTCGACCCCAGGTAGGCGAGGCCGCCCGCGACGCCGGCGACGAGCACCGTCGGCACGAGCGCGGCGTCGACGAGCGCCGCGACGAGCGCCGTGCCCGCCGCCGCGGTCGTCCAGCCCGCGACCCACGGGTGCCGTACCCGGGCGAGCGCGCCCTCGATGCGCCCCATCCACGGCCGACGCGGCAGCCGATCGGTGTTGAACAGGTACTCGCAGAACACCATCCACACGAACACGGCGCCGAACGCGGCGATCGCCGGACGCACCTCGAGCAGGTCGGCCGCGAACGCCTGCGGCTCGGTGACCGCGTCGACCACGGCGTCGCCCGGGTCGCCGTCGTCGGTCGCGACCGCGAGGGGCGGCAGCAGCAGCCGCGTCACGACGACCGCGACCACGAGCCCCAGCGACAGGAACACGCGGCGGGCGGGGGAGTCGATGCGCCCCGCGACGCCCGCCATCGGCACCGACGAGTCGGCGGCCATCGCGATCTCGAGCGCCACGAGCATGAGCAGGGCGAGCGCGACCTCGGGGCCGAGCAGCACGGCCGCCGCGGAGGCCGCGACGAGCGTGAGGGATGCGGGCGGCAGCAGCAGCCGGACGGTCGAGCGCATGCAAGGGCTCCTCTCGAAGGTTCGAGCGGCGCCCCGTCGGGCCGTGGGCGGCCCAGCCGAGCAGGTGGAGGTGAACGGAGCCTATGGACGGGCGCGTCGCCGGTCGGCGAGCCAGCGATCAGGCCGGCGGGCGAGCGCGCGCGAGGCGCCCGGCACGTCGTGCGGGCAGGCTCACGAGCACGATGCCGACCGCGACGGCGCCGAGGCCGATCCACGCGAGCGTCGACAGGCGCTCGTGCACGACGAGCACCGCGAGCAGCGTCGCGACGACGGGCTCCGCGAGCGCGAGCGTCGTCGCCGTCGACGCCGTGAGGGCGCGCAGCGCGAAGCCGAACAGCAGGTACGACGCCGCCATGGGCACGAGCGCGAGGTACGCGAGCGTCAGCGCGCCGTGGCCCGACGCCAGCGGACCCGGGCCGAGCGCGAAGAAGAGCGGCACCATGACGACGCTGCCGACGAGGAAGATCGACGCCATCGACCCCTGCGACGAGCGGCCGCCCGCGATGAGCCGCGCACCCGCGTACGAGTAGAGGGCGTAGCCGACGCCCGCCGCGAGCCCGAGGGCGATGCCGAGGATGGGGTTCGAGCCCGTGGTCGACTCGCCCGACCCGACGGCGAGCAGCGCGACGCCCACGGCGGCGATCGCCGTCGCGAGGCCCCAGCGCGCCGTCGGGCGGCGGCCGTCGAGGATCCACTCGAGCGCTGCAGCGAAGATCGGGCCGGAGCCGAGCGCGAGCACGTTGCCCACGGCGACGCCCGCGAGGTCCATCGCCGGGTAGTAGGCGGTGGGGTAGAGCACGGCGCCCGCCCCACCTGCGAGCAGCCACGGCCACGCCGTGCGGTCGCGCACCACGCGAGCGACGGCGCGCCACGCGATGACGGCGAGCACGATGCCGCCGAAGCCGAACGTCGCCATGCCGATGAGCAGCGGCGACGAGCCGGCGGGCGCGAAGTGCGCGACGGTGCCGGTCGTGCCCCACAGCACCGCGGCGGCGAGCACGGCGGCCGTGTGGATGGGTCGCGCGTCGCTCACGGATCGAGCCTAGGCGCGGGCAACCTGGCGATTCGCCGCGCGCCGTGGCGCGGCGTCGGGGAGGATGGGGCCGTGCGCCGCATCCGAGCCCTCCTGCACGGCATGACGATCCTCGCTGCCGGCTTCCGCATCGGCTGGCGGAACCCCAGGCTCGCGATCCTCGGCATGGTGCCGCCGCTCGTCGTCGGAGCGCTGCTCGTCACGGGTCTCGTGGTGCTGGGCGTCAACGCGACGTCGATCGTCGAGTCCCTCACGCCGTTCGCCGACGGCTGGGGCGACCCGTGGCCGGCCGTGCTGCGCGTCGTGCTCGCGATCGCGCTCGTCGCGGGCGCCGCCGCTGTCGGCGTGCTGCTCTTCGCCGCCGTGACGCTGCTCGTCGGCGCCCCGTTCTACGAGCGCATCTGGCGCGCGGCCGAGGGCGAGCTCGGCGGCATCCCCGACGAGGTCGAGCTCACGGTCGGCCAGTCGATCGCGAAGGGCGTCGACGACGGCCTGCGCCTCGCCGGGATCGCGATCCTCACGGGTCTCGTCGTCTTCCTGCTCGGCCTCATTCCCGTGGTCGGCCCTGTCGTCGGCTGGATCGGCGGCGCGCTCGTCGGCTCGCGCGCGCTCGCGGTCGAGCTGTCGAGCATGCCCGCGGATGCGCGCGGCCTGAGCCTCGACGAGCGCCGCAGGCTGCTCGACACGGCTCCCGACGTCGCGCGCGGCTTCGGCCTCGCCGTCTACCTGCTGTTCCTCGTGCCGGGCGGCGCCGTGCTGTGCACGCCCGCCGCGACCGTCGGCGGCATGCTCCTCGTGCGCGAGCTGCGCGGCGAGCCGACCACGCCCACGACGGTGCACGATCCTGGCGCCGACGACGTGCCGCCCGTGCCACCGGCACCGCCTGCGGTGCCCTCGACCCCGCCGCCGCTCGCGTAGGCTGTCACGAATGTCCGGCTCCACCCTCGTGCGCGCAGCCACGGCCGACGAGATCGACCGTTGGGACGACCTCCTCCTCACGAATCCCGACGGCGGGCACATGGTGCAGTCGACGGCGTTCGCCGAGGTGAAGCGGGGAGACGGCCTCGAGCCGCGCTTCCTCGTCGTCGAGGGCGCGCAGACCATCCACGTGCTCGTGCTCGAGGGCCGCGTGTGGCTCGGCCGCTACTGGTACGTGCCGCTCGGCCCCACGGGCGACGACCTCGAGGGCATCGTCGCCGCGCTGCGCGCCTACGCCGCGCAGCAGCCCGGCCTGCTCGTCGTCAAGGTCGAGCCGCGCCTCGAGCGCACGCCCGAGCTCGTCGCCCGCCTCGAGGCCACGGGCCTCGAGGCCAGCCGCGACATGCAGGTGCAGACGCACACGGTCGTGCTCGACCTCGAGCAGGGGGCGGAGGCGCTGCTCGCGTCGTTCTCGCAGTCGACGAGGCGGCACATCCGCAAGGCCGAGCGCGACGGCTACCGCGTCGAGCGCGTCGACGTCACGCCCGAGACCCGAGCCCGCATGCACGCGATGATGCAGACGGTCGCCGGCGGCAAGGGCATGGACGGCATGCGCGAGCGCGCCTACTACGACCGGTTCTGGCAGGCGTTCGCCGACCACGGCACCGGGCAGCTGTACCTGGGATTCGACGACGACGGCGACGAGCCGCAGGCGGGCGTCTTCGTGACGTTCGCGGGCCGCACCGCCGTCTACAAGGACGGCGGCTCGCGCCCCGACCGGCGCATCGCCGGTGGCGCGCCGCTGCTGCTCTTCACGGCGATGCAGGATGCCATCGCGCGCGGCTGCACCGGCTTCGACCTCGCGGGCACCCCGCCGGTCGACCGGCTCGACGACCCGGAGCATCCGTTCCACGGCCTCGGCCAGTTCAAGACGCGCTTCGGGCCCGTCACGAGCTTCCTGCCGTCGTTCGACCTCGTGCTGCACCCCGTGCGGCACCGGCTCTGGGAGCGCGTGCTGCGCAGGATCGAGTGGCGCCTGAAGCCCGGACCGGACACGCTGCGATGACGGGGGAGACGGTGCACGAGCTGCGCGAGGCGACGGCGGCCGAGATCGCCGACTGGGATGCGCTCGTGGCGCAGAACCCCGACGGCGGCCAGTTCACGCAGACCCTGGCGTTCGCCGAGGTCAAGCGGTGGGACGGCTTCCGCACGCACCACATGGTCTACGACGGCGCCGAGCCCGTGCGCGCGCTGGTGCTCGAGCGCCACGGCGTCATCGGTCGCTTCTGGTACGTGCCGTCGGGTCCGTGGCATCCGCGGTTCGACTCGATCGTCGCGGCGACGCGCACGTACGTCGAGCGGCACCGCCCCGACCTCGTGTCGGTGAAGCTCGAGCCGCGCCTGCGCCGCACCGACGAGCACATGGCCCTGCTGCGCGACGCGGGCCTCGTCGAGGCCGACGACGTGCAGATCCACACGCACACCGTCATCGCCGACCTCGCGCAGGGCCCCGACGCCCTCCTCGCGAGCTTCTCGAAGGCGGTCCGCAAGAACATCCGTCACGCCGAGCGCGAGGGCTATACGGTCGAGCGCGTCGAGCCGACGCCCGCGCTCATGGACCAGATGTGGGCGCGCATGCAGACGATCTCGGGCGGCAACGGCCTCAGCGGCATGCGCGGCGAGGAGTACTACCGCACGGTGTGGAAGGCGTTCACCGACCACGGCATGGCCGATTGGTGGGTGGGCGACGACGGCGGCGACGGCCCGCAGACGATCACGTTCACGATCCCGTTCGGCCGCGACGTCATCGACAAGGACGAGGGCTCGCGCCCCGACCGCCGCATCAACGGCGGCGCGCACCTCGGCCGCTGGACGCGCATGCAGCACTACGCCGAGCGCGGCTTCGAGGGCTTCGACATGATGGGCGCCCCGCCGTCGTGGCGCAAGGACGACGACACGCACTTCATGCACTCGCTCGCGCGATTCAAGACGCAGTTCGCGCCGATCGCCGACTTCGTGCCGTCGTTCGACCTCGAGCTCAAGCCCGGCAGGCAGCGGCTGTGGGACCGGTACGTGCGACCGATCGAGTGGCGCGCGAAGCGCCGCTACACGGGACTGTGGTGATGAGGGAGATGGTGGACGCGGTGGCGACGCTGAGGACGGCGACGGCGGCGGAGGTCGCCGGGTGGGACGCGCTCGTGCAGGCGAACCCCGACGGCGGCCAGTGGGCGCAGGGCGAGGCGTACGCGGCGCTCAAGCAGCACGAGGACGCCCTGCATCCCGTGCACCTCGTGCTCGAGGGTGCGCCGGGCGTCGACGGCGTCGTCGCGATGCTCGCGCTCGAGCACCGCTCGATCGTCGGCCGCCAGTGGTACCTGCCGCAGGGCCCGAGCCTGCCCGTCGAGGCCGTGCCGGCGTTCACGGCGGCGCTCCGCGCGTTCGCGCAGACCGTGCCGCACCTCTACGCCGTGCGCATCGAGCCGTTCGTCGTCGACGTGCCCGAGGTGCGCTCGACGCTCGCGGATGCCGGATGGGTCGCCTCCGACCGCATGCAGCAGAACCAGCACACCGTGCTCGTCGACCTCGAGCCCGAGACCGACGCGATCTTCGCCGCGTTCTCGAAGAACCTGCGCAACCACATCCGCAAGGCCGGCCGCGAGGGCTACCGCGTCGAGAAGGTCGAGCCGACCGACGAGAACCTCGAGACGATGTACCGCCTCATGCAGACGGTCTCGGGCGGCAAGGGCGTCGCGGGCATGAAGCCGTACCGCTACTACCGCAGGCTCTGGACCGAGCTGCGCGACCGCGGCCAGGGCCACCTGTGGTTCGGATACGACGGCGCGCACGAGGGCCCGCAGGCGTCGTCGTTCATGATCGGCTTCGGCCGCTACGCGCTGGCGAAGGACGGCGGATCGGTGCCCGACCGTGCGATCCGCGGCGGCGCGCACCTCATGCGCTGGACCGCGATGCAGTGGTTCAAGGAGCACGACGGTCGCACGATCTACGACGCGTATGCGACGCCGCCGTCGTGGAAGGCCGACGACCGCAGCGAGCAGCTGTGGGGTCCCGGGCAGTTCAAGCTGCTGTTCGGACCCATCACCGACCACGTGCCGAGCCACGTGCTGCTGCTCGAGCCGCGCCGCTGGCAGCTGTTCTCGCGTCTCGTGCTGCCGATCGAGTGGCGCCTCCGCAAGCGGCCCTACGGCATCTGGTAGTTCGCTGCATGTGAGCCGTCCTCACCGCCGATAGTGTCTCGGCGGGGGACGCACATGGGGCATGCAGGGGGATGGTCGCTGCGCGCTGCCACGCCCGCGGAACGGCGCGACTGGGATGCCGGGGTCGAGGCGAATCCCGACGGCGGGCAGTGGACGCAGGGCGCGGCCTTCGCGGCGCTCAAGGCGCCCGATCGCCTCACGCCCCGCTTCCTCGTGCTCGAGCGCGACGGCGACGCCGGGCCCGAGCGCATCCACGTGCTCGCCCTCGAGCACCGCAGCGTCGCCGGCCGCTTCTGGTACCTGCCGACCGGCCCCGGCGTCGCGTCGATCGACGACCTGCCCGACGTGCTCGACGCGTTCCGCGCCGAGCGCCACGGCCTGCTGCGCGGCGTCTTCGCGCTCAAGGTCGAGCCGTTCGTCGTCGACACGCCCGAGCATCGCGCCGTGCTGCAGGATGCGGGGCTGCGCGCGTCCGCCGTCATCCAGAAGAACACCCACACCGTGCTCGTGCCGCTCGACCGCGAGCCCGACGCGATCTTCGCCGGCTTCTCGAAGAGCCTGCGCAACCACATCCGCTCCGCCGATCGCAACGGCTACCGCGTCGAGAAGGTCGAGCCCGGCGAGGACACGTACCGCACGATGTACCGCCTCATGCAGACGATCTCGGGCGGGCGCGGCAGCGAGCTCACGCGGCCCTACGCCTACTACCACCGGCTCTGGAGCGAGCTGTGCGCCCGCGGCCAGGGGCACTTCTGGTTCGGCTACGACGGCGCGCACGAGGGGCCGCAGGCGTCGGCGTTCATGATCGGCTACGGCCGCACGGCGATCGCGAAGGACGGCGGCTCGGTGCCCGACCGCGCGATCCGCGGCGGCGCGGCCCTCATGCGCTGGACGGCGATGCAGTGGTTCCGCTCGCGCGACGGGCGCACGATCTACGACGCCTACGTCACGCCGCCGTCGTGGCTCGCGCACGACCCCGAGCAGCCCATGCACGGACCCGGCATCTTCAAGCTGCAGTTCGGGCCGATCGTCGACCACCTGCCGAGCCACGACCTCGTGCTCGACGAGCGGCGGTTCCAGCTGTTCGTGCGGCTGCTGCTGCCGCTCGAGTGGCGCGTGCGACGCCGGCCCGGCGGCATCTGGTAGCCCGCCGAGCGCACGCTGCACGCGCGGCACGCCGCACGCGCGCAGCGAACGATGGGGGACAGGCGGCTACGCTGGCTGCATGGCGCGCGTCGGGGATCCTGCCGAGCTGGCCCGCATCCTGCGCGGCGAGTGGGCCGTCCGAGCCACGACCTTCCCGTACTGGCTCTCGCCGAACCGGCGCAACACGCGCGTGACGATCGACGTCGTCGAGGGATCGCCGCTCAAGCTGCGCGAGACGTACGAGTACCACCGCCCCGACAAGGGCGACCGCGAGCTCGTCGCCGAGCTGCGCTGGAAGGGCGACCACTTCGCGTGGAAGGCCATGGGCGCCACGAAGCTCATCCGCACGGCGTGCGTCGTGAGCGACACCCCAGCGACGGCCGACATCGTGAGCGTGCACTTCGGTCGCAGCGCCATGGTGCGCCAGCCCGCCGTCACGCTGCTCGCGCGGCCGCACCTCGACCCCGACCACGTGCGCGCGATGGTGTCGCGCGACACGCACTCGTTCGAGCTGTCGGCGACCGAGTTCTGGCGCCTGCAGTGGCTGCCGGTGCACCCGATCGTGTCGTCGGAGCCCCTGCCCACCTGAGTCGTGTTGGATGGGGTCCATGCTCGACGACGCCGCAGGCATCCTCCGGCGCCTCGCCGCGAGCACAGGCCGTGAGCTGCTGTCGTTCCGGCAGCAGGACCTCGAGCCGGTGTCCGACGGCATCATCCTCGGCTACGCGTGCACGCTGCGCGCCCCCGACGACCAGGTCGAGCACGTCACGATCTACGTGAACACGTCGCCAGACGCGCCCGTGGGCGAGCACACGGTGCAGCTCGTCGACCGGGCGACGGGCGACCGGCTCACGGCGTGGACGTACCCGCAGGACCCGTCGCTGCCCTCGCTGCCCGCCGTGTCGTATCCGGAGGCGGCGGGCGTCGTGCTGGCGAAGTTCGGCATCGAGGCGTCGGGCGCCACGCTCACGATGGAGTCGTACCGGCCGGGCAAGCGCGCGGTGCTGCGCGTCGACACCGGCGGCACGCAGCACTTCGCGAAGGTCGTGCAGCCCGCGCTCGCCGCGACGATCCACGACCTGCACGTCGCGCTGCACGCCGCGGGCCTGCCGGTGCCGCGCAGCCTCGGCTACTCGGAGGCGGGCCTGCTGCTGCTCGAGCGCATGCCGGGCGACCCCGCGCTCGAGCACGTCGCGCGCATCGCCGACGATCCGAGGTTCCTGCAGGGCGTCGAGCACGTCGTCGCGCAGCTCGCGAGCGTGCGCGTGGGCGTCGCCGCCCGCGAGTCGCTCGCGCGGCGCGCCGACTGGTACGCGGCGCGGATGGCCGAGACGTCGCCCGTGCTCGCGCCGCGCGCCGCCGACATCGTCGCGCGCGTGCGGGCGCTCTACGGCTCGACCGCCGTGCCGACGCCCGTGACGGTGCACGGCGACCTCCACCTGGGGCAGCTGCTCGTCGACCGCCATGAGCCGTGGCGCATCACGGGGCTCATCGACATCGACACCGCGGGCCTCGGCGACCCGGCCGACGACGCCGCAGCCCTCGCGGCGCACGTCGTCGTCACGGCGTTCGAGTCGGCATCCGCAGGCGCGCGCACGGATGCGGAGGCGCTGCGCAGGCTCGCGGCGACGCTGCGGTCGCGCTGGGACGACGGCGGGCGCACGGCGGCGATCGCCGCCATCCACCTCACGGGGCACGCCCTCGCGGTCGCGGGCCGCGGCGACGATCACCTGCCCGTCGCGGCGCGCCTGCTCGACGAGGCCGACCTGGCCCTCGCGACGACGCTGCAGCAGCAGCGCTGACGGCGGCGCCGGCTCCGGCCCGGCGTCAGTCGAGCGCGATGCCGTCCTCGCGGAGGCTGCGCACGAGCCCGCCGCCGTTCGGCGCGAAGTGCCACGGCACGGCGGAGTCCTGCCGCTCGTGCTTGCGACCACCCGCGAGCACGGCCTCCTGCGGCGACAGCTGGCGGATGGCGACGGCCGCGACCGACTCGGGGTGCTCCTCGGCGAACGCGGCGTAGATCGCCTCGTCGTGCTGCCCGTCGTCGCCGACGAGCAGCCAGCGGATGTCGGGGAAGTCGCGCACGAGCCTGCGCAGCTGCGTGCGCTTGTGCACCTGGCCCGACCGGAACACGCGGTCGTGCGTCGGGCCCCAGTCGGTGAGCAGCAGCGGCCCCGGCGGGTACAGGTTGCGGGAGAGGAACCTGCGCAGCGCGGGCGCGACGTTCCACGCGCCCGTCGAGAGGTAGATGAACGGCGCCGTCGGGTTCGCCCGCCGCACGCGGTCGTAGAGCACGGCCATGCCGGGCACGGGGCGGCGCGCGTGCTCGTCGAGCACGAACGCGTTCCACGCCGCGAGCATCGGGCGGGGGAGCAGCGTGACCATGACGGTGTCGTCGACGTCGGAGACCACGCCCACCTTCGTGGCGGGGTCGACGACGAAGATCGGCGCCTGCACGGGCTCGGAGCCCGGCACGGTCAGCGTGACCTCGCCCCATCCGGGCTCGAGCGACACGGGCACGACGGCGTCGACGACGCCGCCGCGGTCGGCCGTCACGGTCGCGGTCGTGCCGCCCGACGAGACCGTGACCTCGGCCGAGGCGAGGCTGATCGACGTGAACGTGCGCCAGCCGCGCATGTTCTCGTAGAGCGCCCGCTGCTCCTCGCCGGGCGTCACGAGCAGCACGCGGCACAGCACGCGCACCCAGCCGTCGCCGCCGTAGCCCGCGTAGGGGATGACGGCGGGGCGTCGGCCGCCGCGCAGCGCGCGAGCCTCACGGCGCTCCTGCACCCAGTCCTCGATGCGCGCGGCGCGATGGAGGATGGGGTCGGGCACGTGGGCCAGGGGGTCGAGCTCAGCCACGTCGATGCCTCATCGATCCCACGCTACCCGTGCGCGTCGGTCGACGCGTCGGGCTCGCCCGCGTCGGCCGGTGCCGGCGCGACGAGCTCGGGGCCGTCGGCGCGCACGTTGCCGACGGCGCGGCCGACCTCGCGCAGCACGAGAGACTCGACCTGCTCGGCCGCCGCCTCGACGACGGCGTCGACGAGGTGCTGGTCGCCCTCGGTCTCGGCGTCGAGCCACGTGTCCCACAGCTCGGGGCCGAGCACGACGGGCATGCGGTCGTGCAGGTCGGCGAGCTGCCCGGTGGCGTCGGCCGTGAGGATCGTCGACGAGAGCACCCAGGCGCCCTCCGGGCTCTTCCACCAGGAGTAGAGGCCCGCGAACGCGACGGGGCGCTCGTCGTCGGCGTGCACGTAGAAGGGCGTCTTCTCGGGCTTGCGCCACTCGTACCAGCCGCTCGCGGGCACGAGGGCGCGCCGCATGCCGAGCGAGGCCGAGAAGGTGCGGCGCTCCGCCACGGTCTCGCTGCGCGCGTTGATGGCCTTCACGCCGCCCGAGAGATCCTTCGCCCACGTGGGCACGAGTCCCCACCTGGCCGCCTCGAGCCGCCTCGCAGGCGGCGTGCCGTCGCGCGACGGCGGCTCGACGACCACGGGAGCGAGGTCGGTGGGCGCGACGTTCCACGAGCGATCGGGGAGGTCGCCCATCTCGTCGACCTCGAACAGGGCGACGAGATCGCTGGGATCCGCAGCCATGACGTAGCGTCCGCACACGCGGCCATCGTGCCATGTCCGCACCGGTCTCCACAGGTGGGCGCGTCCGACGCATGTCCGACACGTGTCGGGAGTAGAGTCTTGCGAACTGAGCGTCGCTCGAAGATCGATGAGCGATGCTCCAGCAGGACGGAGCGAACCCCATGCCCATGACGGTGCACCCGGACGCCGCATCGGTGGCGGTCCGCAGCGAGCCGGTGCAGCCTCGGGCTGCCGCACGCATCGAGGCCCTGCTCGACGCGGCAGCGCACTGCGTCGACGACGTCGGCTCCGAGCTGCTCACGACCGCGATGGTCGCGAAGTCGGCCGGCGCCTCCATCGGCACGGTCTACCGGTACTTCCCCGACCGCATCGCCGTGCTCGTGGCCCTCGCGGGCCGCAACCTCGAGCGCCTCCGCGCCCGCTTCGAGCGCACGCTGTCGGACCCCGACCACGTGGTGTGGGAGGACGCGGTCACGGCCCTGCTGCGCGACTTCATCGGCGCGTACCGCGAGATCCCCTCGTTCCGCTCCGTGCGCACGGGCGACTGGCTCGACGTTGGCGCAGAGCGTCCCGCCGACTCGACCGAGCTCATCGCCGCCGAGACCCTCGGCGTGCTCGTCGCCCGCTTCGGCGTGCCCGACGACGACGCGGCCCGCTCGGCGCTGCGCCGCGGCTTCCGCGTCGCCGACGCGCTGGTGATGTTCGCGTTCCAGCGCGACCGCTTCGGCGACGAGGAGATCCTCGAGATGTCGCTCGAGCACGGCCTCGCCGAGGCCAAGATCGGGCTCGCCCCGCGATCGTGATCACCTTCGAGCAGGTGTCCAAGCACTACGGCCAGGCGGTCGCGGTGCGCGAGTGCTCGCTCGAGATCCCGCCGCGCACCTGCACGGTGCTCGTGGGGTCGTCGGGCTCGGGCAAGACGACCCTCATGCGCATGGTCAACCGCATGGTCGACCCGACGTCGGGCCGCGTGCTCATCGACGGCGAGGACGTCGCGACGAAGGATCCCGTGCGCCTGCGCCGCGGCATCGGCTACGTGCTCCAGGCCGCTGGACTGCTGCCGCACCGCACCGTGTGGCAGAACGTCGCGACCGTGCCGATGCTCGACGGCACGGCCCGCGGCGCCGCGCGCACTCGCGCGCTCGAGCTGCTCGCGACCGTCGGCCTCGACGCCGACCTCGCCGACCGCTACCCGCACCAGCTCTCGGGCGGCCAGCAGCAGCGCGTCGGCGTCGCGCGCGCCCTCGCGGCCGATCCGAACATCCTGCTCATGGACGAGCCCTTCGGTGCCGTCGACCCGATCGTGCGCCTCGAGCTGCAGCGCGAGACGCGCAGGCTGCAGCGCGAGCTCGGCAAGACCGTGCTGTTCGTGACCCACGACATCCAGGAGGCGTTCGCGCTCGCCGACCAGGTCGTCGTGCTCGAGAAGGAGGGCGTGATCGCGCAGGCGGGCACGCCCGCCGAGATCGTGGCGGAGCCCGCCAACGACTTCGTGCGCGAGTTCATCGGCGCGAGCGCGGGGGAGCGCTCGCTCCACGTCGAGGAGGTCGACGGCCGCCAGGTCGTCGTCGACCGCGACGGCACGCCCCTCGGCACGCTCGACGCCGCCTGAGGTCGGTCCGGCATGGACTGGGTCGTCGCCAACTGGGATCAGGTGTGGTCCCTCACGCTCAACCACGCGCGCCTGTCGATCGCGCCCATCGTCGTCGGCTTCCTCATCGCCGTGCCGCTCGGCCGGCTCGCGGCGGGCAGCCGCGTCGCGCGCGGCATCATCCTGTCGACGGGCAGCCTGCTCTACGCGATCCCGTCGCTGCCGCTCTTCCTCATCCTGCCGCTCATCCTGGCGACGCGAACCCTCGACGAGATCAACCTCACGGTCGCGCTCACGCTGTACGCCGTCGCGATCATGGTGCGCAGCTCGACCGACGCGTTCACGTCGCTGCCGCCGGCGACGCTGTCGGCGGCGACGGCCATCGGCTTCGGTCGCGCAGGGCGATTCGTGCGGGTCGAGCTGCCGCTCGCGGGTCCCGTGCTGCTCGCGGGCCTGCGCGTCATCTCGGTCTCGACCGTCGCGATGGTGACGGTCGGCGCACTCATCGGCAGCGACAACCTCGGCTACCTCTTCACGAACGGGCGCGCGACGGGCAACCTCGCCGCCGTCGTCACCGGCCTCGTCGGCACCCTGCTGCTCGCGGCCGTGTTCGATGCGATCCTGCAGCTCGCCGGCCGCCTCGCGATGCCCTGGAGGCGCTGATGGAGTTCCTGCTCAGCGCCATCGCGTGGATCTTCGCCCCCGAGCAGTGGGCGGAGCGCGCGCTCTACCCCGTGCCCGTGCGCCTCGTCGAGCACCTGTGGATCTCCCTGCTGTGCGTCGTGATCGCCGCGGTGGTCGCGCTGCCGCTCGGCTGCTGGATCGGCCACACCGGCAAGGGCAGGCAGGCAGTCATCGCCATCACGAGCGCCGCGCGCGCGGCGCCGGCGCTCGGCGTGCTCTTCCTGCTCGTCATGGTGCTCACCGGGCCGCTGGGCACGCGGCCCGCGCAGCTCGTCGGCTGCGTCGTCGCGCTCGCGATCCTCGCGATCCCGTCGATCCTTGCCGGCGCGTACTCGGGCATCGAAGGCGTCGACCGCGTCACGATCGACGCCGCGCGGGCGTCGGGCATGACGGAGTGGCAGATCCTCACGAAGGTCGAGCTGCCGCTCGCAGCGCCCGTGATCGTCGGCGGCCTCCGCTCGGCCGTGCTCATGGTGATCGCGACCGCGACGATCGCCTCGTTCGCTGGCCTCAGCGGGCTCGGCCTCATCATCGCCGCTGGCATCAACCTCAACGACTACGACCTCATGCTCGGCGCGTCGCTGCTCGTGGCGGTGCTCGCGATCGTCGTCGACCTGCTGCTCGCGCTCGTGCAGCGCGCGGCGCAGCGCGCTCGCCACCTCGCCTGAGCGGCGCCGCGCGCATGTCGCGCGCGTCACATTCCGTCAAGGGGCGATGTCGCGGATGCGATTGTCGGATGCGGATGCTTGCATGGAAGCCCCTTCCACCTGAGGAGCTCCCCATGCAGCGTCCACTCCGCGCCATCGCGCTCTCGCTCGTCGCAGGCGTCGCGCTCGCCGGCTGCGCGACGTCCGACCCCACCGACAACAGCGGCGGCGGCGAGCCCGCGGGCGACGGCCAGATCGTCGTCGGCTCGAACGCGTTCCCCGAGGCCGAGATCCTCGCCGAGATCTACGCGCAGGCGCTCGAGGACGCCGGCTACGAGGTCGAGCGCAACCTCTCGATCGGCACCCGCCAGCAGACGTTCGCGGCGCTCGAGGACGGCGGCATCACGCTGCAGCCCGAGTACGCGGGCAACCTGCTGACGTACCTCGACGAGGACGCGACCGAGACGAGCGAGGACGAGATCGCCGACGCGCTCGACGCCGCGCTCGAGGGCACAGGCATCCAGGCCTACGACTTCGCGCCCGCGCAGGATCAGGACGCCTACGTCGTCACGAGCGAGTACGCCGAGGCGAACGGCCTCGAGTCGATCGCCGACCTCGAGGGCGTGCAGCCGTTCACGCTCGGCGCCAACCCCGAGTTCGCCGAGCTGTCGTACGGCCTGCCCGGACTCGCCGACGCGTACGGCATCTCCGACGTCGAGTTCTCGCAGTACACCGACTTCGGTGGCCCCGACACGGTGCAGGCGCTGCTCGACGGCACGATCGACGTCGCCGACATCTACACGACGAGCCCGGCGATCGCCGAGAACGACCTCGTCGTGCTCGAGGACCCCGAGCAGATCATCGCGGCGCAGAACATCGTGCCCGTGATCGCCGACTCGGTCGCGACCGACGAGATCGCCGAGATCCTCAACGCGGTGTCGGCGGCGCTGACGACCGAGGACCTCATCGCGCTGCGCACGCGCGTCGAGGGCTCCGAGGCGGCGAGCCCCGCGGTCGCGGCCGCGGACTGGCTCGTCGAGCAGGGTCTCATCGAGGGCTGACGCCCTCCACCGGCAGCGGGGGCTGTGCGTCGCATCGGCGGCGCACAGCCCCCGCTTCCGTGTCGCACAGGTGCGCGCTCGGCGCGAGGAGGAGGATGATGGAGGGACATCCTGCGACGCGAGGTGGACCTTGGCAGACGACCTGCTCGACCCCCTGTCACTGGCGCGGTGGCAGTTCGCGCTCACGACGATCTACCACTTCCTCTTCGTGCCGATCACGCTCGGCACCGTGTGGCTCGTCGCCGCCTTCCAGACCGTGTGGCTCAAGACCGGCGAGCTGGCGTGGCTGCGGCTGACGCACCTCTTCGGCAGGCTCTTCCTCATCAACTTCGCCATCGGCGTCGCGACGGGCATCGTGCAGGAGTTCCAGTTCGGCATGAACTGGTCGGACTACTCGCGCTTCGTCGGCGACGTCTTCGGCGCGCCGCTCGCGTTCGAGGGCCTCATCGCGTTCGCGTTCGAGGCGACGTTCATCGGCCTGTGGATCTTCGGCTGGGACAAGCTGCCGCCGAAGGTGCACCTCGCGTGCATCTACATGACCGGCATCGGCACCGCGGCGTCCGCGTACTTCATCCTCGCGGCGAACGCGTTCATGCAGAACCCCGTCGGCTTCGAGATCGACGACGAGCTGCAGCGCGCGCAGCTCACCGACATCGGGGCCGTGCTCACGAACCCCGTCGCGGTCGCGGCGTTCCCGCACACGATGTTCGGCGCGTTCATGGTCGCAGGCACCGTCGCCGTCGCGGTCGCCGCGTGGCACCTCAAGCGTGGCCAGCACGTGGACACCATGCGCAAGGCGCTGCGCGTGGGCCTCTGGACGACGCTCGTCGCGACGGGCCTCACGTTCGTCGCGGGCGACGCCGTCTCGCTCGCGATGGTCGAGGCGCAGCCCATGAAGATGGCGGCGGCCGAGGCGCTCTACGCGACGTCGACCGGCGCGGATGCGTCGTTCTCGATCTTCTCGATCGGCACGCCAGACGGCTCCGACGAGATCTTCTCGTTCCGCATCCCGTACCTCCTCGCGCTGCTGTCGACGCACGATCCGAACGGCACGGTCGAGGGCATCAACGACCTGCAGGCCGAGTATGTCGCGGCGTTCGGCCCCGGCGACTACACGCCGACGATCTGGATCACGTACTGGTCGTTCCGCTGGATGATCGGCCTCGGCGCCGTCACGGGCCTCGTGGCGCTCGTGGGCCTGTGGATCACGCGCAAGGGCCGCGAGGTGCCGCGCTGGACGTGGAACGTGGCGATCTGGACGCTGCCGCTGCCGCTGCTGGCGATGATCGTCGGCTGGATCTTCACCGAGATGGGCAGGCAGCCCTGGCTCGTGTTCTCGTTGCTGCGCACCGAGGACGGCGTGAGCCCCGGCACGACGGCTGGGGAGGTGCTGCTGTCGCTCGTCGCCTTCACGGTCGTCTACGGCGTGCTGGGCGTCATCAACTTCACGCTCATGCGCAAGACCGCCCAGGCCGGCCCGCCCGAGGCGCCCGCGCTCGACGAGGACGGTCGCCCCGAGCAGCCGGTCACGGTGTACTGATGGATCTGCAGCTCGTCTGGTTCTGCATCGTCGGCGTGATGTTCGTCGCCTACTTCGTGCTCGACGGCTTCGACTTCGGCGTCGGCATGGCCATGCCGGTGCTGTCGAAGGACGACGTCGACCGCCGCCACATGATCAACACGATCGCGCCCGTGTGGGACCTCAACGAGACGTGGCTCATCATCGGCGGCGCCGCGCTGTTCGCGGCGTTCCCCGAGTGGTACGCGACGATGTTCTCGGGCTTCTACGTGCCGTTGCTGCTCATCCTGCTCGCGCTCATCGTGCGCGCCGTGTCGTTCGAGTGGCGGCACCAGCACGACGACACGCGCTGGAAGCGGGCGTGGGATGCGTGCATCGTCGCGGGCTCGGTGCTGCCGCCGCTGCTGTGGGGCATCGCGTTCGCGAACCTCGCGCACGGCGTCGCCCTCGAGCCGCACCTCGGTGGCGCGCTCATGACCGACGGCCTGCTGGGCGTGCTGCACCCGTACGCGCTGCTCGGCGGCCTCGCGCTCGTCGCCCTGTGCTTCGCGCACGGCACGGTGTTCACGGCGCTGAAGACCGACGGCGACCTGCAGCAGCGCGCGATCCGCCTGTCGCGGCTCGCGCTGCCGGCGGCGATCGTCGTCGGGGGAGCGTTCCTCGTGTGGACGGTCGTGCTCGTGCCCGCCGCGGGCGTCGTCGCCGCCGCTGCGGTCGCAGCCATCGCGCTCGTCGTCGCGCTGCTCGCGGCGCTGCGCACGCGCGAGGGTGTCGCGTTCGCGGCGACGGCGGTCGCGATCGCCGCGGCCGTCGCGACGATCCTGCTCGCGCTCGCGCTGCGCGACGGCGGCCCGTACGTCATGCCGGCGACGAACCCCGTCGGCGACTTCGTGGGCCTCACGATCCGGAACGCGTCGAGCTCGGAGTACACGCTGCAGGTCATGACGTGGGCGGCGGTCGCGGCGATGCCGCTCGTCGCGGCGTACCAGATCTGGACGTACTGGGTCTTCCGCAAGCGCGTGCTGCGGCAGACGATCGCCGCCGCGGCCCACTGAGCCAGGAGACTCAGGCGCCTAGGTTGGCGAGTCGGATAAGACTCAGGATCCGATTCACCTGCTTCTTCAAGTCAAACGGCCAGTCATCGCCCCACCCGGTGACGGCCTCCTTTGCGATCGCCACCTTGCTGGCTCTCAGTCCAAGCCGATCCTTGCTCAGGGGGTCGGACCACCTTTCTGCCGGCGCGAGGGCTCGTCGTGACACTGACGGGTGCGCCGACCGGATTGCTGCTTCGAGCACATCCGACGGCACATAGTTTTCAATCGTGTAGCCAGCGGACACCCAGGCCATGCCGGTCTTCGGGTCTCGCTCGAGTGCATCGACCACTCGTCGCTTAGTGGCGTTGATCGGAGCTCGTTGCCTGCGCTTGTCCGAGTCGATGAGGATGGCCATGTAGCGGTTCAGATTCCGCAGCGAGATGAAGTCTTGGACTTCGCTCGCGTCGAGCGGCGATAGTTCGCTCAGCAAGGACCCGCCATAGAACATGATCGAGTAGTGGACACCTTCGACAAACTCCGAGGGCGCCAACTTTTCAATCCAGTGCTTCAAGTAGATCCGGTCAGAAGGGCCCTCGACCCACAGCACGGCATTCGACTGCACGAGGTCGGACGGCCGATACCCGAGATCTGCGCACACCGCGGCACGTTCGCGTGCTGATCCAACCCGGCGAACGGTGGTGACGGTCTTGTCGTGAGTGAAGTGAAAGACCGCCCCCAGCTCACTGTCGAGCATCTGTGCGGAGTGGGTCGCAATGAAGTACTGATTGTCGGTGTGACTGGCAAGGTAGCGAAGCAGCTTCCTTTGGAGCAGCGGGTGGAGATGAACCTCGGGCTCCTCGATGCACAGCACTGAGCCGCTGACGACAGTGGCCGCGGCCGCGAGGATCACGACTTCGTGAACCCCAGTCCCGAGGTGCTCGATAGGCAGAGTGCGGCCGTTGCGAGTCACGTGGATGGTCGACGTGTCGTAGGGGATATCAATCGTTACCGACTCGTCCTCGAGCACGGCGCGAACGAAGTCTTGGATCTTCCCGAACTGTGCGCGGTCCTCGAGGTTGGTGGAGGTTGGATTCTGCAGCGCGAGAAGCCGCTTCTTGATACTCGTGCCATTCAAGTCGGGCTCCGAGTCAGACAGGTCGGAGATGGCCCGAGTGGCTTCAACGAGGTGGGCCGTCGGAAGCTCGGGTGCGGGCCCGATGAGCGAGTGCAGGGCTCGTTTGAGCTGGGATTCTTGGCTGCCCCCGTGGGTGCCGGTGAGCACTGAACCAAGCGTGTCCGCGTCAGGGTCGTACCCGAGTGCTTCGACGGTACGGTTGAGGGCTGCCTCCGACACGCGGCCTGAGCCGTCGATGGGAATCCAGAGGGTTTGGTCGTGGCCTACAGCGGCGACTCGGGCAGCGAACCTGCGAGCCCGCGCCTCGAAGTCAGGAACTTGCCAGTTCTGGACTCGCGGTGTCGCTTCGGACAGGAATCGCTGCAGCGCTGTTTCGATGGGGAGCGCAATCCAAAACTGAAAGTGATGTTCGGAGTCCATCTGAGGCCGATCCCAGATTGATGTCTTCGGCTTGTTGCTGCCGAGAACGCTCATAAGAACACGTAGCGCGTTGGACTTGCCGGAGTTGTTCTGGCCGGCCAGCAGGTTGACGTTCGACAGCCCCGAGAGCGCAACTGGGTGATCCGAACCGAAGCTTCTGTAGCCAGAAAAGCGAACGCCGGAGAGGTGGGCCATTCCTCGATTCTCCAGGCGGCGACCTCCACACCATCGCAGGCGCGCGCCCGAGTCGTCTCTCGACTTGCCCGGACGCGCTCCGGAAGTGACGGACTTGTTAGGTAAGGCAAACCTCACTTATGTTGGTGGGGCGCGCCGATGCGCATCTCCCTCCACACGAAGGCGGAACGCTCCACCATGTCCAGAACTCGCACCACCACGACGATCGCCGCGCTCGCCGCAGTCGCTGCCATGACGCTCGCCGCCTGCTCCTCGACCGAGGCAGCGCCGGAGGAGTCCGCGGACGCAGCTCCCGCGACCGTCACGATCGAGGACAACCACGGCTCCGTCGAGGTGCCCGTGAACCCCGAGACCGTCGTCGCGCTCGACAACCACGTCTTCGAGACGCTGTCGTCGTGGGACATCCCGCTCGCCGCAGCACCCAAGGGCGTCATGGGCGAGGGCCTATGGCCCGAGTACATGGAGGAGTCGGTGCTCGACGTGGGCAACCACCGCGAGCCGAACCTCGAGATGATCGTCGCGGCGCAGCCCGACCTCATCATCGGCGGCTACCGCTTCTCGGAGGCGTACGACGACATCGTCGCGCAGAACCCCGACGCCGTCGTCATCGAGCTCGCACCGCGCGAGGGCGAGGAGATCGGCTCCGAGCTCGTGCGCGTCACCGAGGCGCTCGGCCAGATCTTCGACCGCGAGGACGAGGCGGCCGAGATCGTCGGCGCCTACGAGGACAGCCTCACCGCCGCGACCGAGGCCTACGACGGCGAGTCGACCGTCATGACGCTCATGGCGTCGGGGGGCGAGCTCTCGTACATCGCTCCCGTGAACGGCCGCTCGCTCGGCATGCTCTACCCGACGCTCGACCTCGTGCCGGCGATCGAGCAGGACGGCTCGACCGACCACATGGGCGACGACATCAACGTCGAGGCCATCGTCGCGGCGAACCCCGACTGGATCGTCGTCATGGACCGCGAGGGCGCCATGCAGTCGAGCGCCGAGGTCTACGTGCCGCCTGCCGAGCTCATCGAGGGCTCGGAGGCGCTGCAGAGCGTGACCGCCGTGCAGCAGGGCACCGTGATCTACACGAGCCCGTCGTTCTACCTCACCGAGGACATCCAGACGTACACGGCGACCTACCAGCAGCTCGCCGACGCGTTCGCAGGCGTCTGATCGACACCGCAGCTGCGGCGCCTCGCGCCGCGACGCCGGAGGCGCGCCCCACGCGGGTGCGCCTCCGGCGCCTCGCGCTGCCAGGCGCCGTGGTCGCGCTGCTGCTGCTCGTCGCCGCGTCCCTCGCCGTTGGCGTCTACGACGTGACGCAGGACGAGGTGGGCGCAGCGCTCGTCGGCATCACGCGCATCCCGCGCACGATCGCGCTCGTGCTGTCGGGCTGCGCCATGGCCGCGTGCGGCCTCGTGATGCAGATGCTCACGCAGAACCGCTTCGTCGACGCCACGACCGCGGGCACCACCGAGTGGGCCGCACTCGGCCTGCTCGTGACGGTGCTGCTCTGGCCCGACTCGAGCCTCGCGATGCGCATGGTCACGGCATCCGTGACCGCGTTCCTCGGCACGCTCGTGTTCATGGCGGTGCTGCGGCGCGTCATGGACCGCTCGACGCTCGTCGTGCCGATCGTCGGCATCATGCTCGGCGCCGTCGTGAGCGCCGTCACCACCTTCCTCGCGGTGTCGACGAACGCGCTGCAGCTCATCTCCACGTGGTTCACCGGATCGTTCACGAGCGTCGTGCGCGGCCGCTACGAGGTGCTGTGGATCGTGCTCGCGGTGCTGATCGTCGTGTTCGTCGTCGCCGACCGCCTCACGGCCGCTGGCCTCGGCAAGGACGTCGCGACGACGCTCGGCATCCGCTACGAGCACGTCATCCTGCTCGGCACCGCCCTCGTGGCCATCGCCGCCGCCGTCACGACGGTCGTCGTCGGCTTCCTGCCGTTCCTCGGCATCATCGTGCCGAACCTCGTCTCGATGGTGCGCGGCGACGACCTGCGCGGCAACCTGCCGTGGGTGTGCGTCGTCGGCGCGGGCCTCGTCATCCTCTGCGACATCGTCGGCCGCACCATCGTCATGCCGTTCGAGGTGCCCGTCGCCCTCGTGCTCGGCGTCGTCGGCGCCGTCGCCTTCATCGCCCTGCTGCTGCGGACGAGTCGTGGCTGACCTCGCCATCGCGTCGCCCACGGCGATGCGCACGCGCCTGCGCCGACCGTGGGTCGCGCCGACGGTCGTCGGCGGCATCGCGCTCGTCGCCGCGATCGGCGTGCTCGTCTACGGCATCCCCGTGCCCGTCGGCCACCCCGGGTTCTGGATCATCGTGCAGAGCCGCGTCGGCGCCGTCGCGACGATCGCGCTCGTCGCGACGTGCCAGGCCGTCGCGACCGTGCTGTTCCACACCGCGACGGGCAACCGCATCCTCACGCCCTCGGTGCTCGGCTTCGACGCGCTCTACACGCTCATGCAGACGACGCTCGTGTACGTGCTCGGCACCGCGGCGACGCAGGTCGAGGGCGTCGGCAAGATCGTGGCGCAGAGCCTGCTCATGATCCTGTTCGCGACGCTGCTCTACGGCTGGCTGTTCTCGGGCAGGCGTCGCAACCTGCACGTGCTGCTGCTCGTGGGCCTCGTGCTCGGCATCGGCTTCGGCTCGATCTCGACGTTCATGCAGCGCCTGCTGACCCCCGGCCAGTTCGACGTGCTGTCGGCGCGACTCATCGGCTCGATCGGCAACGGCAACCCCGACTACCTGCCGTGGGCGCTCGTCGTCGTCGTCGCCGCGTGCGCCGTCGTGTGGCAGCGGCGGCACGTGCTCGACGTCGTCGCGCTCGGCCGCGACGCCGCCACGAGCCTCGGGCTGCGCTTCCGCCGCGAGATCGTGGTGCTGCTCGTGCTGGTCGCGGCCCTCATCTCGATCTCGACGACCATGGTCGGCCCCATGACGTTCTTCGGGTTCCTCGTCGCGACCATGACGTACCAGCTCGTCGACTCCGACCGCCACGCCCGCGTGCTGCCGATGGCGGTGCTCGCCGGCATCGCGACGCTCCTGGGTGCCTACTTCGTGCTGCAGCACGTCTTCTACGCCGCCGGCCTCGTCTCGATCGTCATCGAGTTCGTGGGCGGCCTGCTGTTCCTCGCCGTCATCCTGAAGAAGGGCCTTCGATGATCTCCCTCGACGCCGTCGAGAAGCAGTACGCCGGCACGCGCGCGCTCGGCCCCATCGACCTCGAGATCGCCGCGGGCGGCATCACGGCGCTCGTCGGCCCCAACGGCGCGGGCAAGTCGACCATGCTCACGATCGTCGGCCGCCTGCTGCACGCCGACAGCGGTCGCGTCTCGGTCGGCGGGCTCGACGTCGTGACGACGAAGCCGCGCGAGCTCGCGAAGGTCGTGTCGATCCTCAAGCAGGAGAACCACTTCGTCGCGCGCCTCACGGTGCGGCAGCTCGTCGCGTTCGGGCGCTTCCCGCACTCGCAGGGCAGGCTCACGGCCGCCGACCACGAGGCGATCGACCAGGCGATCGCGTTCCTCGACCTCGAGGCGCTGCAGGAGCGCTTCATCGACGAGCTCTCCGGCGGGCAGCGGCAGCGGGCGTTCGTGGCGATGGTGCTCGCGCAGGACACCGACTACGTGCTGCTCGACGAGCCGCTCGCGAGCCTCGACATGCAGCACGCGGCGGCGATGATGCGGCAGCTGCGCGAGGCGGCGGATGCGCTGGGTCGCACGATCGTGATCGTGATCCACGACGTCAACTTCGCGTCGACGTACGCCGACCGCATCGTCGCGCTCGCCGACGGCGAGATCGTCGCATCGGGCACGCCGGCCGAGATCATGCGCCCCGAGGTGCTGGGCCGCGTCTTCGGCACGCCTGTCGAGGTCATCGAGCACCGCGGCCAGCTGCTCGCGGCGTACTACCGGCCTCCGGCCTCATAGCCGGCGGCCGTAGGATGGCGGCGACCGCGCGCCGCGCCACGGAGCGCGCGGAGCAGGGGATGGAGGGCACGTGAGGCCGCTCGATCCCCGCCTCCTCCGCGTGGCGTCGGCAGCCAGGGCGCTGCTCGCCGGCACGGGCGTCATCGCGCTCGTGCAGGCCGTCGCGATCGTCGTCTTCGCCTGGTCGGCCAGCCTCGCCATCGCCATCGCGATCGGTGGCGCCGACGGCGACCTCTGGCAGCCGCTCACGATCGCGGCCGCCGCGATCGTGGCACGCAGCGCGCTCGGCTGGGTCGACCAGGCGATCGCGACCCGCGGCTCCGTGCGCGTGCGCTCGCAGCTGCGCGCTCGCGCCCTCGCGCGCATCGGCGAGACGGGCGTCGCCGATCCCGTCGTCGCCGCCACGGGCATCGGCCGGGGCCTCGACGCGCTCGACGGCTACCTCGCGGGCTTCGTGCCGCAGCTCGCGCGCACGGTCGTCGCGGTGCCGATCGTGCTCGTGGCGCTGTTCGTGCAGGATCCGTTCTCTGGCGTGGCCGCAGCGCTCTGCCTGCCGCTCATCCCGGTCTTCATGGTGCTCATCGGCCTCGCGACGCAGCGCGTGCAGCGAGCGCAGTGGCGCGAGACCGAGCGTCTCGCCGCCGCGACGCTCGACACGCTCGAGGGCCTCGCGACGCTCAAGCTCTTCCGCCGCGATCGACGCGCCCGCGCGCTCGTCGAGGCTCGCAGCGCCGAGCACGGCACGCGCACGATGTCGGTGCTGCGCATCTCGTTCCTCTCGAGCCTCGTGCTCGAGCTCGCGGGATCCATCGCGATCGCGATCGTCGCGGTGTCGGTGGGCGTGCGGCTGCTCGAGGGCGACATCCCGCTCGCCGTCGCGTTCAGCGTGCTCATCCTCGTGCCCGACGCCTTCCTGCCCGTGCGGCTCGTGGGCATCGCGTTCCACGCGTCGACCGAGGGCGTCGAGGCGACGACGCGCGTGCTCGACCTGCTCGAGCGCGAGCCGGCCGAGGCGCCGGCGGCGGCAGATGCGGATGCTGCTGCCTCGGGACTCGTGCTCTCGGGCCTGCGCGCACGCCACGGCGGCGGCGCCGTGACGGCCGTGCTGCCGCACGGCACGCTGGCGTGCCTGCATGGGCCGTCGGGCGTCGGCAAGTCGAGCGTGCTCGCGGCGCTGCTCGGGCTCGTCGACGCGCACGGCGCCGCGAGCCTCGACGGTCGCGCCGTCGCCCGTGCCGACCTGGCGTGGGCGCCGCAGCGCTCTGCGGATGCGCTCGTGTCGGGCACCGTGCGGTCGAACGTCGCGCTCGGGGGCGACGACGCCCACGTCGACGAGGCGATGGCGCTCGCAGGGGTCGACCTCGACCCCGACCTGCCCGTCGACCCCGCGACGGGCGGCGTGCACGGCGCCTCGGGTGGCCAGGTGCAGCGCGTCGTGCTCGCCCGCGCCATCCGCAGGCACCTCGACGGCGCGCCCGTGCTGCTCGTCGACGAGCCGACGTCGGCGCTCGACGCCGAGCACGAGCGGCACGTCGTGGCGAGCCTGCGCGCGCTCGCCGACGCGGGCGGCATCGTCGTGGTCGCGAGCCACCGCGCCGCGGTCGTCGCGGCAGCCGACGCCGTGGTCGAGCCCGTGGCCATCGAGGTGCCGGCCGACGCGGAGGTGCCCGCATGAGGCCCATCCGCGAGTGGAGCGTGCGCAGCGCGCGCGGCTTCGGGTACGCCGTCGCCGCCGCGACGGGGCTCGCGTCGATCGCGCTCATGGCGACGGCAGGCTGGCTGCTCGCGTCGGCGTGGGAGCAGCCGCCCATCCTGCACCTGCAGATCGCGATCGTGGGCGTGCGCGCCTTCGCCATCGGACGAGCGGCGCTGCGCTACCTCGAGCGACTCGTGTCGCACGACGCCGCCTTCCGCGACCTCACGCGCGAGCGCGTCGCCCTGTTCGATCGCCTGCGGCCCGTGCTGCCCGTCGGCGTCGGCGCGCGCTCGTCGCAGCTGCTCGCGCGCGTCGTCGCCGACGTCGACCGCCTGCAGGATCGGCCGCTGCGCGCCGTCGGCCCGCTCGTCACCGCCGGCGTCTGCGCGGTCGTGACCGTCGCGGTCGTCGCCGCGATCGACCTGGCTGCCGCGGGTGCGCTGCTCGTGGCGCTCGTCGCGAGCGGTGCGCTGGCGACGTGGCTCGCCGTGCGCGTCGCCGCCCGCGCCGAGCACGAGGTCGCGCCGCTCGCCGCCGAGCTCGACGCCGCGCTGCTCGAGGCGCTGCGCGCCCGCGACCTGCTCGTGGCGTTCGACGCGTGGGAGGCGGAGGCCGCGCGCATCCTCGCGCTCGAGCGGCGACTGGGGGAGCGCAGCCGTCGCCTCGCGATCGCCGCCGGCGCAGGGTCCGCCGTCATCGTCGCCGCGGGCGGGCTCGCGGTCGTCGCATCCGTCGCGCTGCTCGACGGCTCCGCGGTCGCCGACGGCGGCTGGCTGGCCTCCGGGCTCGTCGCCCTCGTGGCGCTCGTGCCGCTCGCGCTCTTCGAGGTGTGGGGCGCCGTGCCCGCCGCCGCGCTCGTGCTGCGGGAGTCGCGCATCCGCCGCGCCCGCGTCGATGCCGCGGTGGCCGACGTCGCGGTACCGGCCGAGGTCGGCGACGCGACGCCGCCGTCGGGCGCGCTGCGCCTGGCGGGCGTCACCGCCGCATGGCCCGGCGCCGACGCCGCGTTCGCGCCCGTCGACCTCGTGGCCGAGCCGGGCGACGTCGTGGCGATCCGCGGAGTCTCGGGCGTCGGCAAGTCGACGCTCGCGGCGGCGCTCGTGCGCTTCCTCGAGCACGAGGGCACCGCGACGGTCGGCGGCGTCGACCTGCGCAGGCTGCACCCGGATGCCGTGCGCACGTCGATCGTGCTCGTCGAGCAGCTGCCGCACCTGCTCGACACGAGCGTGCGCGAGAACCTGCGCTTCGCGCGCGAGGGCGCGACCGACGACGACCTGTGGGCGGCGCTCGACGAGGTCGGCCTCGCCGACTGGGCGCGCGGGCGCGACGGCCTCGACACCATGCCGGGCGACCGTGCCGCGCTCGTCTCCGGCGGGCAGGCGCAGCGTCTCGCGCTCGCCCGCGCGCTGCTCGCCGCCCCGCCGATCCTCGTGCTCGACGAGCCGACCGCCAACGTCGACGACGAGGTGGCGCTGCCGCTCGTGCGCCGCATGCTCGAGGCGGCGCGCGCATCCGGCCGCATCGTGCTCGTCACGAGCCACACGCCGCTGCCGGCCGACCTCGTGACCCGCACGGTCACGCTGCAGCCGGCCGTGCCCGCCTGAGCCGCGTCAGTCCATGTGGCGCGCCTCGCGGCGCACGAGCCAGCGCTTGCCGAGCCACACGACGGCGAGGAACGCGGCGATGATCGCCACGAAGAGGTACCCGGCGCCGTGGAGGCTCTCGGAGAGCTCGCGGAACGAGCCGGCGGCGAGCCAGCCGACGCTGCCGTACGCGAGCGCCCACAGGACGCACGCCGGGACGGTCCAGGCGATGAAGCGCCGGTAGCGCATGCCGCTCGCGCCCACGACGAGCGGCACGAGCGAGTGGGCGACGGGCAGGAAGCGCGACAGGAAGATCGCCGGGCCGCCGCGGCGCTGCAGGTAGCGCTCGATGCGCGCCCAGCGGTCGGCGGCGCGCGGCCAGCGGCGGCCGAGCCAGCCGTCGATGCGCGGGCCGAGCCAGCGCCCGATCGCGAACCCGAACGACTCGCCCAGCAGCGCACCCGCGATGCATGCCGCGACGAGCGCAGCCCACTGGCCGGCATCCTCGATGCCCGTCGCCGCGACGATGACGACGGTGTCGCCGGGCACGAGGAGCCCCAGCAGCACGCTCGTCTCGAGCATGATCGCGACGCCCGCGATGAGCGTGCGCAGCCACGGCTCCACCGACTGCACGACGTCGAGGAAGCTCGTGATCCAGGCGTTCAGGTCCACGTCGGTCAGCCCCACGGCCTGCGGAGCCGCTCGAGCGCGGCCTGGAACGCGTCGGCGCGAGTCGGCACGGCGACGGCCTGATGCGTGCCGTCGGCGTCGGCCCACGCCGAGACGCCGCGCACGCCGTGCAGCGCGTTGACGATCCACACCTCGGCCCCCGCGAGGGATGCGGGCGTCGCATCCTCGTCGACGACGCGGGCTCCAAGCGCGGAGGCGATGGTCGCGACCTGGCGGGCCGTGACGGAGTCGACGCGCTCGCGCGCCACGGGTGGAGCGTGCAGCACCCCGTCGCGCCACCACAGGATGGCGCTCGTCGCGCCGTCGACGACGTGCCCGTCGACGACGATCGCCGCCTCGTCGGCGCCCTCGGCGCGCGCCTGCTCGCGCAGCAGCCCGAGCGCCGTGAGGTCGGGCCCCTTCACGTCGGCCGTCGTGCGCGGATCATGGGAGGCCGTGCGCACGAGCGCGCGTCGGTGCAGCGTCGGCGCGGGCCGGACGTGCAGCACGGGGCCGTCGTGCACGTGCGGCTGCGGCCAGTCGAGCCGGGGGAACCACGCGCCCGTGCGCGGCACCGCATCCGGCACCGCGGCGGCCGCGCGAGCGGCGAGCTCGGCGTCGCCGCCCTGGCGCTCGACGGAGGCGGCGAAGCGCTCGACGTGCGTCGCCCAGCCCACGACGCCGCCGTCGACGACGAGCCACGAGTCGGCCACGAGCGGGTCGCCGGCGGGCGCGTCGACGGGGGCGAACCCTGCGCCGTCGAACGCGAGCGCACGGGTGGCGGCGGACGTCGTCGCTGCCACCCCGCTCATAGGATGCAGGGTATGGCACCAGCCCATGGGCTCCTCATGCCCTGGCTCGGCGCAGCGTCGTGGCAGGACATCCCGTACGTCGACCCCGCGGGGCTCGCGACGGCGCTCTGGGCCCTGGACGGCGGCGCACGCGACGTCGTCTGGCTCGACTCCGCGTCGGGCGGCAGGCACGTGCTCGGCGTCGGCGACGCGACGCTCGTGGTGCGCGACGGCGTCGCGACGCGCGACGGGGATCCTGTCCCGGGCGACGCCCTCGACGCCCTCGACGCGCTCGGCGCCGCGACCGCCGACGGCGGCGCGTGGGTCGGCTGGCTCGGCTACGAGGCCGGCGTGCGCCTGCTGGGTCTCGAGCCCGCGCCCTCGCCGCATCCCGACGCCGCGTGGATGCGCCTGTCGACGTGGATCGTCGTCGACGACGACACGCGCACGGCGCAGCTGCAGTCGCGGCGCGCGGCGCCCGAGCCGCTGCCCGCACCCGTGCTGCCGCCCTGGTACGGCGACGCGGCGCCGGCATCGGTGCGCTGGCGCGACGACCCCGAGGCCTACCTCGCTGCCATCGCGGCGTGCCAGCGCGCGATCCGCGACGGCGACTCCTATCTGCTGTGCCTCACGACGGCCCTCGAGACCGGCCCCATCGATCCGCTCGCCACCTACCTGCGGCTGCGCGCCACGGCCCGCGCGCACCACGGCGGACTGCTGCGCATCGCGGGCACGACCCTCGCGTCCGCGAGCCCCGAGCGCTTCCTGCGGCTCGAGGACGGCCGCGTGCAGACGAGCCCCATCAAGGGCACGAGGAGGCGGGGGACCGGCGCCGACGACGCCGTGCTCGCCGAGGAGCTGCGCACGAGCGAGAAGGAGCGCGCCGAGAACGTCATGATCGTCGACCTCTGCCGCAACGACCTGCAGCGCGTGTGCGAGCCGGGCAGCGTCGCCGTGACGAGCCTCCTCGCCGTCGAGACCTACCCGACGGTGCATCAGCTCGTCTCGACGATCGCCGGCACCGTGCGCGAGGGCGTCGGCCCCGTCGACGTGCTGCGCGCCACCTTCCCGGCGGGCTCGATGACGGGCGCGCCGAAGCGCCGCACCGTCGAGCTGCTGCAGGCGCTCGAGACGGGACCGCGCGGCATCTACTCGGGCTGCTTCGGCGCCATCACGGCCGACGCGTGCGACCTCGCCATGGTCATCCGCTCGATCGTCGCCGACGACCGCGGCGCGACGATCGGCGTCGGCGGCGGCATCACGGCCCTGTCGGTGCCCGAGGAGGAGCTCGACGAGGTCGCGCTCAAGGCCGAGGCGCTCGTGCGCGCCCTCGTGCCCCGGTCTCGCTAGCGTCGGCGGCGGCGCTCAGGCCGCGCGCGACTCCGCGTAGGCCACGAGCTCGTCGAGCTCGACCGTCCACCCCTGCGCGAGTGCGCGCAGCGACGCCCGCACCTGCGACTGCGAGCCGCCCAGCTGGAAGCCGCGCTCCTCGAAGTGCACGAGCGTGCCGCCCTCGGTGGGCTTGATCGCGAACGTCACCTGCGTCGCGTTCTGGTCGACGAATCCCTCGGACCACTCGAACGACAGGCGCTCGGCGGGCACGACGTCGAGCACGCGTGCGGCGAGCACGACCTCGCCCGTCCAGGCGAAGCGACCCTGCGCGCCGGCGACGAGCCCCTCGGGGAAGGCGGCGATGTCGCCGAGCCACTGCGCGAGGTGCTCGGGCTCCGTGATGCACGTCCAGACCGCATCCGGGGTCGCGTCGACCGTGACGATCCTCGTGACGCGATGGTCATGGAGGTCGATCGTCGCAGGCGGATTGTCGAACCCGGGCACCACGCTCCCTTCCGAGGGCTCAGTCTGCCACCGGTCCGCTGCGAGCGCACGGCAGCGCGCGCCGCGGGTCGTAGGATCGGATGCGGTGCTCGCGCGCGTCTGCGCGCGCGTCGGCACGCTGCAGGAGACCAGGAGACGACCGGTGAGCGAAGAGTACGACGTCCACGCGATGCAGGAGCGGTGGCTGCAGGAGTGGGATCGACTTCGCCCGTTCGCGACCGACGACGAGACCGACACGCGCCCGCGCAAGTACGTGCTCGACATGTTCCCGTACCCCTCCGGCGACCTGCACATGGGCCACGCCGAGTCGTACGCGTACGGCGACGTGCTCGCGCGCTACTGGCGCCAGCAGGGCTTCAACGTGCTGCACCCCATCGGCTGGGACTCCTTCGGCCTGCCCGCCGAGAACGCGGCCATCAAGCGCGGCGTCGACCCCGCCGGCTGGACGAACGCGAACATCGAGCAGCACAAGCGCTCGATGCGTCGCTACGCGACGGCGTTCGACTGGGACCGCATCCTGCACACGTCGGACCCCGGCTACTACAAGTGGAACCAGTGGCTGTTCCTCGAGCTGTTCAAGGCCGGCCTGGCCTACCGCAAGCCGGCGAACGTCAACTGGTGCCCCAACGACCAGACGGTGCTCGCGAACGAGCAGGTCATCGACGGCCACTGCGAGCGCTGCGACGCGCTCGTCGAGAAGAAGCAGCTGACGCAGTGGTTCTTCAAGATCACCGACTACGCCGACCGCCTGCTCGACGACCTCAACCAGCTCGAGGGCCGCTGGCCCGAGAAGGTGCTGCGCATGCAGCGCAACTGGATCGGCCGCTCCGAGGGCGCCGACGTCGACTTCGCGATCGAGGGTCGTGACGAGCCCGTGCGCGTGTTCACGACGCGCCCCGACACGCTGTTCGGCGTGACGTTCATGGTCGTCGCACCCGACTCCGACCTGGCGTCCGAGCTCGTCGCCGGCGCCGACGAGGCGACGCAGGCGGCGTTCGCCGAGTACCTGCAGCGCACGCAGCGCATGACCGACATCGACCGCCAGTCGACCGAGCGCGAGAAGACGGGCGTGCCGCTGGGGCGCGACGCGATCCACCCGTTCACGGGCGAGCGCATCCCGATGTGGGCAGCCGACTACGTGCTGGCCGACTACGGCCACGGCGCCGTCATGGCCGTGCCCGCGCACGATCAGCGCGACCTCGACTTCGCGCGCGTCTTCGACCTGCCGGTCAAGGTCGTCGTCGACACGAACGCTCCCGTCACGGGCGTCATGCCGATGATCCCCATCGACGACGACGGCAACGCCATCGAGCCCGAGTCGTACGAGCCCGTCGACCCCGCAGTCACCGGCGAGGCGCTCACGGGCTCCGGCCGCATGATCCAGTCGGGTCCGCTCGACGGCCTGTCGAAGCAGAACGCCATCGCCCGCGCCATCGCGATGCTCGAGGAGCGCGGCATCGGCGGCGCCGCCAAGACGTACCGCCTGCGCGACTGGCTCATCTCGCGCCAGCGCTACTGGGGCACGCCCATCCCGATCGTGCACACCGCCGACGGCGAGATGGTGCCCGTGCCGCTCGAGCAGCTGCCCGTCACGCTGCCGAGCGCAGAGGGTCTCGACCTCAAGCCCAAGGGCTCGAGCCCGCTGGGCGCCGCGACCGAGTGGATGGCCGTGCCGTCGCCGATCGACGGCAGCCCCGCGCAGCGCGACCCCGACACGATGGACACGTTCGTCGACTCGTCCTGGTACTACCTGCGCTTCCTGTCGCCGAACGACGACACGAAGGCCTTTGACCCCGCGCAGGCCGACCGCTGGGCGCCCGTCGACCGCTACGTCGGCGGCGTCGAGCACGCCATCCTGCACCTCCTCTATGCGCGCTTCATCACGAAGGTGCTGTTCGACCTCGGCCACGTCTCGTTCACCGAGCCGTTCGAGTCGCTGCTGAACCAGGGCATGGTCATCCTCGACGGCGCCAAGATGTCGAAGTCGAAGGGCAACCTCGTGACGCTGTCCGAGGAGCTCGACCGCTTCGGCGTCGACGCGATCCGCGTCACGATGTCGTTCGCGGGTCCGCCCGAGGACGACATCGACTGGAAGGACGTCAGCCCCGCCGGCGCGCAGAAGTTCCTGGCGCGCGCGTGGCGACTGTCGGGCGAGGTCAAGGCGCCGAAGGGTGCGGATGCGAAGGGCGGCGACGCCGCGCTGCGCCGCGAGACCCACAAGTTCTGGCGCGACGCTCCGGGCCTCATCGAGGCGCTGAAGTTCAACGTCGTCGTCGCGCGCCTCATGGAGCTGACGAACGCGGCCCGCAAGGCCGTCGACGGCGACGCGGGTGCGGCGGACCCAGCCGTGCGCGAGGCCGTCGAGGCCATCGCGCTCGGCCTGTCGCTCTACGCGCCGTACACGGCGGAGGACATGTGGGCGCGCCTCGGGCACGAGCCGTCGGTCGCGAACGCCGGCTGGCGCAAGGCCGATGCGACGCTGCTCGTCGAGCAGTCGACGACTGCGGTCGTGCAGGTCAACGGCAAGGTGCGCGACCGCGTCGAGGTGCCCGCCTCGATCGGCGCCGACGAGCTCGAGGCGCTCGCGCGCTCGCTGCCGGGCGTCGTGCGCTCGGTCGGCAACGGCCAGATCGTGAAGGCGATCGTGCGCGCGCCGCAGCTCGTGAACCTCGTGGTGCGCTGACCGCCTGACCTGCTGAGCTTGCGTTTTGCAGGCGATTCCGGGTCTTGAGGGGAATGTTCCCTTCAGACCCGGAATCGCCTGCGAAACGGAATCGGAGGAGCGTCATGGACGTGCCCGTCATCGCCCTCGCGCTCGGCGCGCTGCTGCTCGTCGTCGTCGCGGGGCTGCTGCTGCGCGGGCTGCGACGGCGGCCGTCCCGCGCTCGCGGGCGCATCGACGCGCTGCCGTCGACGACGCCCGTGCGGCTCACGACGCATGCGCGCGAGCGGATGGCGCAGCGCGGCGTGCTGGAGCGCGACGTCGCGCTGGTGGCGCGAGCACCGCACCGCGTCGAGGTGGATGCGGAGGAGGGCAGCGTGCGCCTCGAGCGCGACCTCGACGGCGACGTGCTCAAGGTGTGGGTCGTCGCGCCGTGGCCTCCCGCCGCCGAGGTCGTCGTGAAGTCGACGGCGTGGCAGCGCGTCGCGATCGGCCGCATCCCGCGCCACGCGATCGGCGCCGTCGTCGGCCCGCGCGGGGTGACGATCCAGGCGCTCGAGCGCTCGACGGGCGCGCGCATCGCGATCGACCGGTCGACGGGCGTCGTGCGCGCGACGGCGGGCGACCGGCGCACGGCAGAGGATGCGCTGCGCCAGGTCGAGTCGGTCGCGCGCCGCGGCTGACGCGCGCGCACGCGGCGACCGGCTGGTCGCTCCCTCACAGGCTGCCCGCATCCCCAGGCATCACGGCCGACCGCGATCCGCAGCGGCCGCGCACCTAGCGTCGCTCGGCATGGAGCAGTCCCTGCGGTGGCGCATCGGCGTCGGGGCCGCGGCCGTGCTGGTGGGCGGCGCGGTCGTGGGTGCCGTCGTGACGCAGGCGGCGGTGCCGCAGGTCGCGCCCGCCGTCGTCGAGGAGCAGGCGGTGGCGTCGGCGGCGACGATCCTCGTCGACGTGCAGGGCGCGGTCGCGCGACCAGGCGTCTACGCGCTCGCCGACGGCGCGCGGGTCGTCGACGCCATCGCCCGCGCGGGCGGCACGACCGCCGACGCCGACTCGTCGGCGCTCAACCTCGCGCAGCCGCTCACCGACGGGTCGCAGGTGCGCGTGCCGGTCGTGGGGGAGACGCCGCCCGGCGCGATCGACGCGAGCGGCCTCGTGAACGTGAACCAGGCGAGCGTCGACGAGCTCGACACGCTGCCGCGCATCGGGCCGACGCTCGCGGGCGCGATCGTCGCCTACCGCGAGGAGCACGGCCCGTTCGCGACGATCGACGATCTCGACGCCGTCTCGGGCATCGGCCCGGCGATGCTCGCGGCGCTCGAGCCGCTCGTGTCCTTCTGACGCATGCGGCTCGTCGGGTCGATCGAACCATCCATGGCGGTCCGCGGCTCCGCGGCGACGACCTCGGCGTCCTCCGCGGGAGCTCTCATCAGAAGCGACGCGACCTGAGGATCTCGTCCTTGTCGAGGCCGTACTGCTCGCAGAGCTCGTTCACGCGCCGACCGTTCTCCTTGGCTGACGAGAACATCACTAGCATGCTGATCCCACCGACGGCGAACATGGTGGCGCCGAGCCCCATGCCCCACTGGCTGGCGGTGTAGAACATCTGGTCGCTCTCCGTGATCGGGTTCTGGCTCGAGGCGAAGAAGATCACTGCCATGAAGAAGATGACCGGGCCGATGTAGAGCAGCATCGTGATGTTCATGACCCCCGAAGCAGCCTTCGGTTCCGTGAGGCGGAGCACCTCGGCTCGAGCCTGCTCGCGGGTGTACTGCACCATCTCGATCTCCTTGGATGTGCTCGGCATCGACGTCGCGCCATGGTGCGCGGCTTGTCTGACCTGAGCGACGGGCGAGGAGCGTGAGGCTCCGACAGGTCAACCATAGGGTCAGATGTGAGCAAATCTCTGGGATCCAGCCGGGATGGCAGGCTTCACGGACGCCGGAGGATCGAGATGCGGTGGTCCCCCTACGACGGTCTCGGTGTGCGAGCCGGGATGTGCGCGTAGCCGGACGGCACATGGGCCTCGGCCACGGGTGGTGCGGCGGCACTCGTCTGCACAGGCGTCTGCTGTCCACAGGTGCGAGGTCGCGTGGCTGCGTGGGGATCCAACGCTCTTACCGTCGTCTCCCATGGATCAGTTCCTGGGATGGGACGGCGTCGGCGCCGCGGGCGACGTGCGGCAGCCGACCGGCGAGGCGGGTGGCGGCGGGCGCGGTGCCTCTGATCGGGCGAGCGTCGACGACCTCGACGCCGTCTCGGGCATCGGGCCGGCGATGCTCGTGGCGCTCGAGCCGCTCGTCGCGTTCTGATCGATGCGGCTCGTCGCGTCGACGGATGCGCGCCTCGTCGTGCCCGCGGGCATCGCGTGGGCGGCGATGGCGCTCGCGTGGGGCAGCGACGCGCAGCGCATCGTGGCGCTCGCGGCCCTCGCCGTCGCGGTCGTCGGGGTCGTGCTCGCCCACCGCGTCCTGCGCATCCGTGCGGTCGCGACGCTCGTCGCCGTCGGCGCCGGTCTCGCGGGCCTGCTGCTCAGCGTGCCGACCGTCGAGCGCGACCTGGCGTCGTGCACCGAGATGACGCTCGAGCTCGGCGGCCACGCGGCGCCGATGCCGGCGCGCATCGTCGAGGCGACGTGCGGCGACGACGTCGTGCGCGACGCCCGCGTCGTCGTCGTGGTGCTCGACGCATCGGGCGACGAGGTCGCGCTCGGCGACACCGTGACGGCGACGTGCGACGCGTGGGCGGGCGACGCCGGGCCTGCGGATGCGTGGCGCCTGGCGTGCGAGGACGTCGAGCGCGTCGACCGGGCGTGGTGGGCGGGATGGTCGGCGGGCGTGCGCGAGGGGCTGCGGCAGTCGACGGCGCACCTGCCTGGCGACGGCGGCGCGCTGCTGCCGGGCCTCGCGATCGGCGACACGTCGCTCGTGTCGTCGGGGCTCGACGCCGCGATGCTGCAGGCGGGCCTGACGCACCTCACGGCGGTGTCGGGCGCGAACTGCGCCATCGTCGTGGCGCTCGCGCTGGGATGCGCGATGGCGGCGGGGCTGCGGCGCTGGCTGCGCGTCGCGGTCGCGGGCGCGGCGCTCGCGGGCTTCGTCGTGCTCGTCGGCCCCGAGCCGAGCGTCGTGCGTGCGTCGATCATGGCCGGACTCGCGCTCGTGGCGCTGCACCGCGGCGTGCGCCGCGTCGGCATCGCGCTGCTCGCCCTCGCGGTGCTCGTGGCGCTCGCCGTCGATCCGACCCTCGCCCGCTCGGCGGGCTTCGCGCTCTCCGTCCTCGCGACGGCGGGGCTGCTCGTGCACGCGCAGCCGCTCGCCGAGGCGCTCGCCCGGTGGATGCCCATGCCCGTCGCTGCAGCGATCGGCGTGCCGCTCGCCGCGCAGCTGTGGTGCCTGCCGGTGCTCGTCGTGCTCGATCCGCGCATCGCGCTCGTCGCCGTGCCCGCCAACGTGCTCGCGGCACCCGCCGCGCCCGTCGCGACGGTGCTGGGCCTCGTCGTGTGCGCCGTCGCCGTCGTGGCACCTGCGCTCGCCGCCGCGGTCGCATGGATCGCGTGGCTGCCGTCGGCGTGGATCGCGGGGCTCGCGCACGCGTCGACGCTGCTGCCCGCCGGTCCGCCCTGGCCCGCCGGATGGGCGGGCGTCGTGCTGGCCGTCGCGGTCGTCGCCGCCGTGGGTGCGGGCATCGCCGCTCGACGCATCGCTCGCGGCGCGACCGCCGCCGTGTGCGTCGTCGTGCTCGCGACCGGCACGGTGCAGGTGCCGACGCTCGTGGCCCGCGCGACGCTGCCCGACTGGTCGATCGCGCAGTGCGACGTCGGCCAGGGGGCCGCGTCGGTGCTGCGCCTCGGCGGCGCGACGGTGCTGGTCGACACGGGCCGCGAGCCCGAGCCGCTCGCCGCCTGCATGGACCTGCTCGGCATCGGCCGCCTCGACGTCGTCGTGCTGACGCACTTCGACGCCGACCACGTCGGTGGCGTCGATGCCGTCGCGGGCCGCGCCGACCTCGTCGTGCACGGCCCGCCCGACGACGACGCGCCCGCGCTGCTCGACGACCTCGCCGCGCGCGGTGCACGCCTGCACCTGGGCACCGCGGGGGAGTCGGTGCGCGTCGGCGACGGCGCCCTCGACCTGCTGTGGCCCGAGGACGCGGATGCCGAGCCGGGCAACGACGCCTCGATCGTCGTCGCTGCGGCCGTCGGCGGTCAGCGCGTGCTCGTGCTGGGCGACCTCGGGGCCGAGGCGCAACGCGCGCTGCTCGCCGACGGCGTGCCCGCAGCCGACGTCGTCGTGGTGGCGCACCACGGCTCGCCCGACCAGCACCTGCCGCTCTACGACGCCGTCGGTGCGGAGGTCGCGCTCGTGCCCGTCGGCCCGAACGACTACGGCCATCCGGCACCCGACCTCATGGCCGAGCTCGAGCGCCGCGGCATGCTCGTGCTCCGCACCGACGAGCACGGCACGATCGCCTTGGACGGCGCGGTCGCGTGGACGCAGCGGTGACCGCTACGGCATCGACAGCTCGTGCGCTGGCCAAAGCCCGGTGTTGGCGAAAGGCGCTCGGAGGTACGTCTCCGCGTCCGGAACCTGGAACCCCGAACCATCCGCGTTCATCAGCGTCGAACGCACCCCGCTGACATCCGCGATCGCACTAGTCTCCACTCCCCAGACTCTCGCTAGCGCAGGAGCGAACTCAGTGGGATTGAACTCACCTTCGAAGGGCATCGACGCAGGGGCGATGACAACACGTTGTCCTTCCACTTCCAGCACGGGGACGGAAACGTTAATCCATGACTTGCGGGTGATGTAGCAGAGTCGTGCGTAGACCTCACGGAACTGAGTGGGATGGAGCTCGATTGACCTAGCAGCCTCCAAATGTGGTGCTTGCACGCCCTCTGATCGGCCCCAATCCTGCAAGCATGCGACTACACCGATGGGGCCGAACCTGAGGGCGATCACCGGGACGGCAACATCGTCCAAGTAGTCGAACCTCAGATCAAGATCGTCGGCTACTAGGCAACGAAAGAAGTGAATGCTGGCGGGCCCGGGCTCTAGCGGTCGCCATGTCGTCGTGCCCGCCGCTGCTTGAAGGAGCAAGTGATGGAGACTGTTCGACTCCAGTGCGGCCTGGGGCACCAATCGAGGGCCATCGTGATCTGTTACGTCCAAGGGGAGGAAACTCTCGCGCACGAGAATTCCGTAATAGATCTTGCCCAACCACAGGAACAGGTCCGTGCGGTCGAGGGCTGCGAATCCGTCAAAGCCGGTTTCCGCCGCCTGCTTGACACGCTCTTCGATTGGGCTGAAGACCTGCCCGTTGCACCGCCTGCAGCAAGGGACGACGAACTGGCGGTAGGCGCGAGTCCGATCGTTCAGTTGGGTGATCTTTGCGTCCCAGAGACCGAGGCTGTGGAGCAGCCATTTCGGGAAGACGTGTTCGACGGTGCGCTCGGGAGAGCCAGGGGGGATACCTGCACCGCAAATGAAGCAGCAATCCGGTCCGAACTTTTGCACTCCGGGTGGATGCTTGGCTACTCCGTGCATGGCGTGCCTCCGGGCAGGTAAGGGCATCGCCGAGGCTACTGCGAGTTCGACGCAGCGGTGACCGCCGCCGTCACCCGTCGGCCCTACGCTGGTGGCATGCCGAGGCAGATGACGTGGGACGCCGCAGCGCCAGCACCCGTCGTGCTCGTCGCCGGCAAGGAGGAGTACCTCGCGCAGCGCGCGATCCAGCGCATCCGCTCGATCCTCGCGCACGAGGATCCGTCGCTCGAGATCAGCGACATCGAGGCCGACCAGTACGCGCCGGGCACGCTCATCCAGCTCGCGAGCCCCTCCCTGTTCGGCGAGCCGCGGCTCATCCGCGTCTCGCGCGTGCAGGCCACGAGCGACGCCTTCCTCGAGGAGGCGCTGGCGTACATCGCCGAGCCCGTGCCCGACACGACCCTCGTGCTGCGCCACGACGGCTCGAGCGTGCGTGGCAAGAAGCTGCTGGATGCGGTGAGGAAGATGCACGTCGAGGTGCCGTGCCTGCCGATCACGAAGGACGACGCGCGCATCGCCTTCGCACGCGCCGAGATCCAGGCCGAGGGTCGCACCGTGACGCAGGGCGCCCTGCGCGCGCTGGCGGGCGCGTTCGCGAAGGACCTCGCCGAGCTCGCCGCCGCGTGCAAGCAGCTCGTGCAGGACACGCAGGGCGAGATCAGCGACGAGACCGTGCGCGAGTACTACGCGGGGCACGTCGAGACGACGGCGTTCGACGTCGCCGACGCCGTCGTCGCGGGCGACGCCGCCGCGGCGCTCGTGCGCCTGCGCCACGCGATCGCGTCGGGCGCCGACCCCGTGCCGGTGGTCGCCGCGTTCGCGATGCGCTTCCGGCAGCTCGCGAAGGTGTCGACGAACCACGGCCCCGAGGGGCAGGCGGCGAAGGCGCTCGGCATGGCGCCGTGGCAGGTGCGCAACGCGCGCCGCGATCTGCAGCGCTACTCCGACGACCGGCTCGGCCGCGCCATCGCGCTCATCGCCGAGACCGACCACGCCGTCAAGGGCGCGCAGCGCAGCCCCATGCACGCGCTCGAGCGCATGGTGCGCATCCTCGCGTCCTAGCCGCTCGGCACCGAGAACGACGAAGGGCCCGTCCTCGCGGACGGGCCCTCGCGTTCGGTGCGTGCTCGATCAGAGCGCGGCGACCTGCTTCGCGAGCGACGACTTGCGGTTCGCGGCCTGGTTCTCGTGGATGACGCCCTTCGAGACGGCCTTGTCGAGCTTGCGCGTCGCCTGCTTGAGGGCGGTCTCGGCAGCGGCCTTGTCGCCGGCCGTGATCGCAGCCTTCGTGGCGCGCACGTGCGTGCGGAGCTCGCTCTTGACGGCGCGGTTGCGCTGCGTCGCCTTCTCGTTGGTGAGGATGCGCTTGATCTGCGACTTGATGTTCGCCATGGTGATTCCTTCGGTCGTGATTGCCTGTGGGGCTGGCGGCCTCGCGAGTGTGGGACTCGGCTCGGCTCGTGGCCCCGGACACGCGATCGCGAAGAGGGCGCGACGCATGGAAGCCAACAGAGGACTTTACCAGGGTCGCGGATGGTGCGCCAACGCAGGCGGGGGCGCGTCGTTCACCACGACACCCTCATCGCAGCACCTGCGCCAGGAGCAGCACGACCCCGGCGACGACGGCCTCGATCGCGAGCAGCACGAGGATGACGATCATCATGGCGGGGCCGAGCCGCTCGAGCCTGCTCGTGCCGCCGGGCACGCGGCGCTCGAGCTCGGGCGCGTACATCGGCTCGGGCAGCAGGAACGGGCGCATGCCCCACGGTGCGAAGAACGCGGGCGGGTCGAAGCGCAGCGTCGACCACGTCGCCGCCACGAGGGTGCGGCCCTCGTGGCCCACGAGCATGACGCGCATCGACTCGAGGGGTCCGCCGTAGCGACGCGGCTGCATGAACGACGAGGCGACGACGACGTCGCGCACGTCGTGCCTCGCGACGACGACCGGTGCGCCGAGCATCCGGCGCGCGACGATGCGGTGCGGCTCGAGCCGCAGCTCGACGACGAGCCCGCGCGCGATCGGCACCATCAGCGCGGTCAGGAGCGTGCCGAGCGCCATGAGCGTGAGCCCGAGCAGGCCGTCGGGCAGCGGCAGGAACGGGATGGGGCCGACGATGAGCAGCACCGAGAGCACGAGTGCGAACCAGATCATGCCGATCTGCCATCCGGGCACGACGCGGGCGGTCGCGACCGGGGGTGGGGCGGGGTGCACGACTCGACGCTACGAGAGCGCGAGCGATCCGACCTGGACGTCGGCCGCACTCCGCGCGCATCCCGCGCGCATGGGCACCGCCGATACCGTCGAGGCATGCGCATCGCCTCCGTCGCCCCCGTGCTCGCCGCCGTCGCCGCCCTCGCGCTCGCCGGCTGCGCATCCGCCGCCGACGACGACGCGCCCGCGTCGAGCGCGCCGCCCACGAGCGCCGCGCCGAGCGAGACGCCCACGCCGTCGCCGTCGACCGACGAGGAGCAGCTCGACCCGTACCTCACCGAGATCCAGTCGGTCGATCCCGTCGCGTACTTCGCGTTCTACGCGACCCTGCCCGAGGGGCAGCCCGCGACGCACGACTACACCCTGGAGGCGCCGGCGGGCAGCCACGTCGTGCGCTTCTCGTGCGCGAGCGTCGACGGCTCGGGCGTCGAGTGGACGCTCACGGATGCGGCGTCGGGCGCCGAGGTCGCGACCGGCACGTCGACGTGCGCGCAGGAGGCGGAGCCGGGCACGAGCGCCCCGGCCGCCACGGAGTCGTCGCCCGTCGAGATCCCCGGCCCTGTCGCGATCTCGGTCGCGTCGACCGGCACCGTGTCGGGCGCCGTGGGCCTCGTCCCCGCGGGCTGACCGCGCACGCGGCAGCGCGTCCGACCTCACGAGCGAGGGCGCGGGGCGTGAGAGGATGGAGGGTCCGCTTCGTCCCGTGATCCCCAGGAGCACCGTGCCCCGCTCGTCCACCGCCCTCGAGCCCGCCTCGACCGCGCCCGAGCGCATCCGCAACTTCTGCATCATCGCGCACATCGACCACGGCAAGTCGACGCTCGCCGACCGCATGCTGCAGCTGACGGGCGTCGTCGACGCGCGTGCCATGCGGGCGCAGTACCTCGACCGCATGGACATCGAGCGCGAGCGCGGCATCACGATCAAGTCGCAGGCCGTGCGCATGCCGTGGGACGTCGACGGCGAGACCTTCGCGCTCAACATGATCGACACCCCCGGTCACGTGGACTTCACGTACGAGGTGTCGCGTTCGCTCGCCGCGTGCGAGGGCGCGATCCTGCTCGTCGACGCCGCGCAGGGCATCGAGGCCCAGACGCTCGCGAACCTGTACCTCGCGATGTCGAACGACCTCGAGATCATCCCCGTGCTCAACAAGATCGACCTGCCCGCGGCCGACCCCGAGAAGTACGCGGCCGAGATCGCTGGCCTCATCGGCGGCGACCCCGCCGACGTGCTGCGCGTCTCCGGCAAGACGGGCGAGGGCGTCGAGGCCCTGCTCGACCGCGTCGTCGGCACGATCCCCGCGCCGAAGGGCGAGGTGGATGCACCCGCCCGCGCGATGATCTTCGACTCCGTCTACGACTCGTACCGCGGCGTCGTCACGTACGTCCGCATGGTCGACGGCACGCTGAGCCCGCGCGAGAAGATCCAGATGATGTCGACGGGCTCGACGCACGAGCTGCTCGAGATCGGCGTCTCGAGCCCCGAGCCCATCGCGTCGAAGGGCCTGTCGGTCGGCGAGGTCGGCTACCTCATCACGGGCGTGAAGGACGTGCGCCAGTCGAAGGTCGGCGACACGGTCACGACGTCGCGCAAGCCGGCGACCGAGGCGCTGCAGGGCTACGCCGACCCCAAGCCCATGGTGTTCTCGGGCCTGTACCCGATCGACGGCTCCGACTACCCCGACCTGCGCGAGGCGCTCGACAAGCTGAAGCTCTCGGATGCGGCGCTCGTGTACGAGCCCGAGACGTCGGTCGCGCTCGGATTCGGCTTCCGCGTCGGCTTCCTCGGCCTCCTGCACCTCGAGATCATCTCCGAGCGTCTGCAGCGCGAGTTCGGCCTCGACCTCATCGCGACGGCGCCGAGCGTCGTCTACGAGGTGCGCACGGAGGCGAAGCAGTCGGTGATCGTCACGAACCCGTCGGAGTTCCCCGAGGGCAAGATCGACGGCGTCGTCGAGCCCGTCGTGAACGCGACGGTGCTCGCGCCCAAGGACTACGTCGGCACGATCATGGACCTGTGCCAGACGCGTCGCGGCACGCTGCAGGGCATGGAGTACCTGTCGGAGGACCGCGTCGAGCTGCGCTACCGCCTGCCGCTGGGCGAGATCGTCTTCGACTTCTTCGACCAGCTGAAGTCGCGCACGCAGGGCTACGCATCTCTCGACTACGAGGTCGACGGCACGCAGGAGGCCGACCTCGTGAAGGTCGACATCCTGCTGCAGGGCGAGCAGGTCGACGCGTTCAGCGCGATCGTGCACCGCGAGAAGGCGTACGCGTACGGCACGCTCATGGCGGGCAAGCTGCGCGAGCTCATCCCGCGGCAGCAGTTCGAGGTGCCGATCCAGGCGGCGATCGGCGCGCGCATCATCGCGCGCGAGACGATCCGAGCCATCCGCAAGGACGTGCTCGCGAAGTGCTACGGCGGCGACATCACCCGCAAGCGCAAGCTCCTCGAGAAGCAGAAGGAGGGCAAGAAGCGCATGAAGATGGTCGGTCGCGTCGAGGTCCCCCAGGAGGCGTTCATCGCCGCGCTCTCGACGGGCGAGCGCAAGGAGTCGTAGCCCTCGACGCGCGCCCCGGGCGCGCGAGCGTCAGGCGCTCAGGCGCTCGCGCTGCACGTCGAGCAGCGTCTGCGTCGCTGCGGCGTCGAGGTCGGCGGGCACCTGCACGAGCACGAAGGCGCCGTCGATCACGGCCCAGTGCTGCACGACCGCGGTGCCTTCCGGGTACCCGTCGGCGCGCGGCCTCTCGGTGATCGCGAGCGACGTCCAGCCGTCGACGGTGGGCACGGCCGCGACGGACTGGTCCCACGCGACGCCCGACTCGAGCGTCGTGCCGACGCACGCGAGCCCGGCGTCGAACGCCACCGCCGCGGCGTCGGCGGCTGCGGCGTCGTCGAGCACGGCGACGACGACGGTGCCGCCGTACGCGGGGCGGTCACCGAGCCGCACGGTCGACGTGTCGTCGAGGAGCGCGACGAGCAGCTCGGCGCTCACGGCGCTGCTCGTCGTCGAGTCGGCCCGGCAGGTGCCGTCGCGCGCGCCGGACACGCGCTCGACGATCGCGTTCGGCGCGACGATCCAGGGTCCGCCGTCGGCAGCGCACAGCGAGGCGGGGTCGGCGGCGAGGTGCGGCTCGCCCTCGGCCCACGGGAGGCTCGCGGCGCAGTCCGCCGGCCACGGGTCCGCGGCAGGCGGGTCCTCGAGCAGCGCGCGCTGCACACGCAGCACCGTGGCGAGGGATGCGGGCTGCAGGTCGTCGTCGGTCGCGACGATCGCGAGCGTCGCGTCGCCTGCGAGCCAGTGGACGCGCTGGATCGTGCCGTCGTCGGCGGTCACCGTCACGCCGCGCCAGCCGTCCTGGTCGGCTGCCGCGATGAGGCCCGCGGCACCCGTCGAGCCCGCGCACGCAGCGCTCATGCCGTCGAGCGCCGCCTCGACGTGCGCGGCGTGGTCGGGCACGTCGAGCACCGCAGCCTGCACGGTCGCGCCGCCGAGCAGCGGCAGCCCTGCGTCGTCGAGCGACTCGGCGCTCAGGGCGTGCAGCAGGCGCTCGACGTCGAGCAGCGAGACCGAGAACGACCCGCCGAGCGCAGCGCACGCGGGGGCGTCGCTGCCCTCGGCGGCGAAGAGCGGCAGCGATCCCGGCATCGAGGTGCGCGCCCACGCCTCGCCGTCGTCGTCGCAGAGCGCGCGTGGCGTCACGAGCGCGGCGGGGTCGCCGGGCGCCGCCTCGGGGCTCGTCGCGCACGCCTCGGCGGACGCCGACGGCGTGCTCGAGGCCGTGGGCGACGGCTGCGGAGTCGTCGTGGCGCATGCCGTGAGCGAGACGAGGAGGGCGGCGGCGGCGAGCGCGCGGATGCGGAGGGGCACCGTCGCATCCTGTCGGACGCGTCGCCGCCGAGCCTGACGAGCAGCCCCACGGATGCCGAGAGCGCCGCCGCCGCGCTATCCTCGCTGAGGCCATCCGAACCCGGGTGCGCCGCGAGTCGACGTGGGAGCAGCGGAGTGCAGGATCTTGCCGGGAGGCCGGCGAACTACGGCATCATCGGGGCGACCGCGCACTTCGACTTCGACCGGTTCCCGCCGAAGGGCTACGAGCTCGTCTCGAAGCGCTCGCGCATCGGCCACGGTCGCGCCCGCTACGACGCGGCCGTCGCAGGCCTGCGCACGTGGCGCGTGCAGCGTCTCAGCGGCATCGAGGTCGACGTGCAGCCGACCGTCGACCAGTCGACGTACCGGCCCGTCGGGTTCGAGGGCAAGGATCCGGCACGGGCGGCGTCGACCGAGGCGCAGCAGGTGTTCGCGGCCGACGGCGAGCCGTTCCTGCAGCCCGGCGACTCCGCGATGCAGCGCATCCGCGTGGGTCTGCTGCAGATCCACGCGCCCATCCGCGTCATCGCGGTCGAGGACGAGGCGACGACGCACGCCGTGATCTTCGGCTCGCTCGAGGGCCACCCGGAGGCGGGCGAGGAGCGGATGCTCGTCGAGCTCGCCGACGACGACTCCGTCTTCTTCCACCTGCGCGTGCTCTCGCGCCCGCAGGCGTGGTGGGCGAGGCTGGGCGGTCCCGTGACGCAGCGCATCCAGCGGCAGTACCACGCGCGCTACCTCGACGCGCTGCGCCGCATCCGCGTCGACTGATGGGGCAGCTGCCCGACGGCGACGCAGCGCCGGTCGACGGCGCGCTGCCCGCATCCGCCGCCCCGGGTGCCGCGGAGCGCGGCTTCGGCGCGTACCTGCACGTGCCGTTCTGCCGCGTGCGCTGCGGCTACTGCGACTTCAACACGTACACGTCGACCGAGCTGCGCGGCGCGAAGCAAGCGGACTACGCCGACCAGGCGATCGCCGAGGTGCGCCTCGCCGGCCGCGTGCTCGACGACCTCGCCGCGCACGACGCCGCCGTGCGGCGCCCCCTCTCGACGGTGTTCGTCGGCGGTGGCACGCCCACGCTGCTGCCGCCTGGCGACCTCGGTCGCATGCTCGCGGCCGTGCGCGACGAGTGGGGCCTCGCCGAGGGCACCGAGGTGACGACGGAGGCGAATCCCGACTCCGTCGACGCCGATGACCTGCGCGTGCTCGCCGACGCCGGCTTCACGCGCGTGAGCTTCGGCATGCAGTCGGCCGTGCCGCACGTGCTCGCGACCCTCGACCGCACGCACGACCCCGCCCGCGTGCCCCTCGTGGTGCAGTGGGCGAAGGATGCGGGGCTCGACGTGAGCGTCGACCTCATCTACGGCACGCCGGGCGAGTCGCTCGACGACTGGCAGCGCTCGCTCGACGCCGCGCTGTCGTACGACGTCGACCACCTGTCGGCCTACGCGCTCATCGTCGAGGACGGCACGGCCCTCGCCCGTCGCATCCGCCGCGGCGAGATCGCACCCGTCGACGACGACCTGCACGCCGCGATGTACGAGGCTGCGGATGCGTCGCTCGGCGCCGCGGGCTACGACTGGTACGAGGTGTCGAACTGGGCGCGCGGCGGCGCCGTGTCGCGGCACAACCTGTCGTACTGGCTCGGCCACGACTGGTGGGGCATCGGGCCCGGCGCGCACAGCCACGTCGGCGGCGTGCGCTGGTGGAACGTCAAGCATCCGGCGGCCTACGCCCAGCGCCTCGCGGCGGGGGAGTCGCCTGCGCTCGCGCGCGAGGTGCTCGACGACGACACGCGCCGCGTCGAGCGGGTGCTGCTCGAGACGCGCATCCGCGCCGGGCTGCCGATCGAGGCGCTCGACGCCGACGGCCGCGCGGCCGTCGCCGGGCTCATCGCCGAGGGGCTCGTCGACGGCGCCTCGGCGCTGCGTGGTCGCGTCGTGCCGACGGATCGCGGCCGGCTACTCGCCGACACGGTCGTGCGCCGCCTCACCGCCTCGACATGACGAAGGGCACCCCGCAGGGTGCCCTTCGCCTCGCGCCGGCAGCGTCTACTTGATGATGCGCCAGTTGAACGGGTAGCGGTACGAGCCGCCGCCGTTGACGCGCACGGCGCCGATGATCGCGAAGATGATGCCGATGACCGACGGCACCCAGGCGAGGCCGAGCAGGATGAGGCCGACGCCGATGACGCTCGTGATCGTGCCGATGACGAGCAGACCCACGAGCCCGATCGTCATGAGGATCTGGAAGTTCAGCGCCTCCTTCGACTCCTGCCGCACGAACGCGCTGCGGTCCTTGTAGACGAGGAAGACGATGAGCGGGCCGAGCCACATGAGGATGCCGCCGAGGTGGCCGAGCATCGCCCACTGCTTCTCATCCTGCGGCGACATGGGCGCGCCGGCCGGGGCGCCGTACTGCGGCTGGCCGGGGGCGCCGTACTGCGGAGCGCCGTAGGGCTGCTGCGGCGGCACCTGCTGGCCGGGCGCACCGTACGGGGGAGCGGCGGGCGGCTGCTGCGGCGGCACCTGCTGGCCGGGTGCGCCGTAGGCGGGCGGCGCCGGCGGCACGGAGCCGGGAGCCGGTGCGGGGCTGGAGAAGGGCTGCGCGGGCTGGCCCGGCGCCGGGGCTGCGCCCGGGGTGGGGGCGCCGAACTGCGGAGCCTGCGGCTCGTCCGGCGTGGCCGCGGGGCCGTTGGGGTCGGTCATGGTCGAACCTCTCGATCACGGGGGCCGGGACTGGCTGCGTCCATCATGCTCGCAGGAGGCTGAGAACGCACCCATGGTCGAGACGGATCGAGCCCCGTCGAGCGCGGTACGATTGGCAGTCACGAACGACGAGTGCCAGGCGAGGGGGGAACGATGGTCACGGATCGCGGCCTCGAGGTCCTGCGGGCGATCGTGCAGGACTACGTCGCCTCCAGCGAGCCCGTCGGGTCGAAGTCGATCGTCGAGCGCCACTCCTTCGGGGTGAGCGCCGCGACGATCCGCGGCGACATGGCGCAGCTCGAGGAGGCCGAGCTCATCGTCGCGCCCCACACGTCGTCGGGTCGCATCCCGACCGACAAGGGCTACCGCGTCTTCGTCGACCGGCTGCAGGGCATGCAGCCGCTGTCGCCCGCCCAGCGGCAGGCGATCGCACGCTTCCTCGACGAGGCGGCCGACCTCGACGACGTCATGGCGCGCTCGGTGCGCCTGCTGTCGCAGCTCACGAACCAGGTCGCGCTCGCGCAGTACCCCTCGGTCGCGAAGGCGCGCGTGCGCCGCGTCGAGGTCGTGCAGGTCGCCGAGGCGCGCCTGCTGCTCGTCGTCATCCTCGACTCGGGGCGCGTCGAGCAGCGCATGGTCGACGCCGGCCAGCAGATCGCCGCCGAGGCGGCGCAGGCCATCGGCCGCGCGCTCGACGTCGCCGTCGCCGGCAAGCCCACGACCGACGCCGAGGAGGCGCTCGGCACCGTCGTCGACGCGGCATCGCCTGCCGTCGCGACCGCGACCGCGCGGCTCGTCGTCGTGCTCGGCGACGTGCTGGCGCCCACGGCGGGCGACCGCCTCGTCATCGCCGGCGCCTCGCACCTCGTGCGCGGCGGCGCCGACCTGTCGGGCTCGGTCACGATGGTGCTCGAGGCCATCGAGGAGCAGGTGACCCTGCTGCGCCTGTTCGGCGAGATGGATGCCGAGGCGACGGCCGTCGCGACCCGCATCGGGCGCGAGATGGCCGACGGGCTCGAGCAGACGTCGATCGTGACGGGCGCCTACGGCGCCGGCGGGCACGAGGCTGGCCGCGTCGGCGTGCTCGGCCCCACCCGCATGGACTACGCATCGAACATGGCAGCCGTCCGCGCCGTCGCGCGGTACCTGACGCGGCTGCTCGACGACGAGGAGCGATGAGCGATCACTACGAGGTCCTGGGCGTGCCCCGCGAGGCCAGCCAGGACGAGATCAAGCGTGCCTACCGCAAGCTCGCGAGGCAGCTGCATCCCGACGTGAACCCGTCGGACGAGGCGTCCGAGCGCTTCAAGTCGGTGACGCACGCCTACGACGTGCTGTCCGACCCGCAGTCGCGCGCCGACTACGACCGCGGCCCGCAGCAGGCGGGGTTCGGCCTCGGCGACATCTTCGAGCAGTTCTTCGGCGGCGCGGGCAGGCAGCAGGGGCCGCGGCCCAGGCGACGCCCGGGCCAGGACTCGCTGCTGCGCATCGAGCTCGACCTGCACGACGTCGTCTTCGGCGTGCACCGCGACCTGCGCGTGCAGACGGCCGTGCTGTGCGAGACGTGCGACGGCCGCTGCACGGCGCCGGGCACGCGCGAGGAGACCTGCGACATCTGCAAGGGCTCCGGCCACGTGCAGCGCCAGGTGCGCTCGCTGCTCGGCAACATGGTGACGAGCCAGCCGTGCGGCTCGTGCCAGGGCCACGGCACCGTCATCCCCATCCCGTGCCCCACGTGCGCCGGTCACGGTCGCGTGCGCGCCGAGCGCACGATCCCGGTCGACGTGCCCGCGGGCGTCGACACGGGCCTGCGCATCCAGCTGCCCGGCCAGGGCGAGGTCGGCGAGGCGGGCGGCGAGCCCGGCACGCTCTTCCTCGAGGTGCACGTCAAGCACCACGACGTCTTCAGCCGCGACGGCGACGACCTGCTCGGCACCCTCGAGGTGTCGATGATCGACGCGGCGCTCGGCGCCGAGGCGACGATCGAGTCGATCGACGGCCCCGTGACGGTGTCGATCGAGGCGGGCGCGCAGAGCGCCGACGTGCTCACGGTCGTCGGCCGCGGCGTCGGCAGGCTGCGCGGCTCGGGTCGCGGCGACCTCAAGCTCGGCGTGCAGGTGGCGACGCCGACGAAGCTCGACCGCAAGGCGCAGGACCTGCTCGAGCAGCTGCGCGACCGCACGAAGCCGCCGGCTCCGCGCATGGCGCAGTTCCAGCAGGGCCTCTTCTCGAAGCTCCGTGATCGGTTCCTGCGCTTCTGATGGCGCATTGCTACTACGTCGACGACCTCGACGTCGAGGCGGGGGACCGCGTGGTCCTCGGACCCGAGGATGCGCGCCATGCCGCGACGGTGAGCCGCGCACGGGTGGGCGAGCGCGTGCTCGTGGCCGACGGCCGCGGCACGCTGTGCCACGCGGAGTTCGCCGAGGTGCGTCCGGAGGTCGTGCTCGTCGTGCGCTCGGTGCGTCACGAGCCGGCGCCGACGCCGCGCATCGGCCTCGCGCAGGCGCTCGCGAAGGGCGACCGCGCCGAGCTCGCGATCCAGGCTGCGACCGAGCTCGGCGTCGACGCGATCGTGCCGTGGCAGGCGTCGCGGTCGATCGTCGCCTGGAGGGGCGACAAGAGCGCGAAGGCGCTCGCGCGCTGGCGCACCATCGTGCGCGAGGCGGGCAAGCAGTCGCTGCGCGCCCACGTGCCCGAGGTGCTCGAGGTCGTCGACACGACGGCCCTCGCGGCGCTCGCGTCGACGTGGCGCCTCGTGGTGCTCGACCCGACAGGCGACGCGACGCTGTCGACGCTCGAGCCCGACGGCCGCGACATGCTGCTCGTCGTCGGGCCAGAGGGCGGCATCGCACCCGACGAGCTCGAGCGGCTCGGCGGCGAGCGCGTGCGCATGGGACCGCACGTCGTGCGCACCTCGACCGCAGGGCCGGCGGCGATCGCGGCCCTCGCGGCCCGGTGGCGCTGGTGACCCGCGAGTACGCTGGAGCCATGGCAGAGCCCACCATCTTCGAGCGCATCGTCGCGCGTGAGATCCCCGCCGAGATCGTGCTCGAGGACGACGAGATCATCGCGTTCGCCGACATCGCGCCCAAGGCCGAGCTGCACGTGCTCGTCGTGCCGAAGACCGCGCGGTATCGCGACGTCGTCGAGCTCGCCGCCGGCGACCCCGACCTGCTCGCGGCCATGGTGCGCGCCGCGAAGGCCATCGCGCTCGAGCGCGCCGACGGCGACTTCCGCCTCGTGTTCAACACGGGCGAGCTCGCCGGCCAGACCGTCTTCCACGTCCACGCCCACGTGCTCGCGGGCGCCGACCTCACCGAGGAGTCCCTTGCCTGACGCACATGCCGAGATCCAGATCGACGGCATCCAGATGGTGCGGCTGCTCGGGCCGCAGGACCGGCTGCTGACGCGGCTCGAGCGCGAGTACCCCGACGTCACCGTCGCCGTGCGCGGCAACCAGGTGACGCTCGACGGCGACGCCGAGCAGGTCGAGCAGTCGGAGCGGCTCGTGCGCGAGCTCGTCGACCTCGTCGCGAACGGCGCCGACCTCGGCCAGTCCGAGGTCGGCGAGGGGGCGCGCCTCATCCGCGAGGACTCGCCGAAGACCCTCGCCGACGTCGCGGGCGACGCGATCCTCACGACCGGGCGCAAGAGCATCCGCGCCAAGACCGAGGGCCAGCGCGCCTACGTCGATGCCATCGGCGAGCACACGATCGTGTTCGGCATCGGCCCCGCAGGTACGGGCAAGACGTACCTCGCGATGGCGAAGGCCGTGCAGGCGCTGCAGCGCCGCGAGGTGCAGCGCATCATCCTCACGCGCCCCGCCGTCGAGGCCGGCGAGCGCCTCGGCTTCCTGCCGGGCACGCTCACCGACAAGATCGACCCGTACCTGCGACCGCTGTACGACGCGCTCAACGAGATGATGGATCCCGAGCTCGTGCCGAAGCTGCTCGCGACGGGCGTCGTCGAGGTCGCGCCGCTCGCCTACATGCGCGGCCGCACGCTCAACGACGCGTTCGTCGTGCTCGACGAGGCGCAGAACACGACGCCCGAGCAGATGAAGATGTTCCTCACGCGCCTCGGCTTCGGCTCGCGCATGGTCGTGACGGGCGACATCACGCAGATCGACCTGCCGGAGGGCACGAGCGGCCTGCAGGTCGCGAGCCGCGTGCTCGGCGGCATCGACGACATCCACTTCTCGCAGCTCACGAGCGCCGACGTCGTGCGGCACACGCTCGTGGGCCGCATCGTCGACGCCTACACGGCGCACGAGGCGCGCGTGATGGCACAGGAGGGCGGCACGCGCGAGCAGCGCCGCGAGCATCTGCAGCGGAAGGGCCGACGATGAGCGTCGACGTGCTGAACGAGTCGGGCGTCGCCGTCGACGAGGCGAGGCTCGCACGCCTCGTCGCGTTCGACCTCGAGGCGCTGTTCGTGCACTCGGAGGCCGAGGTGAGCGTCGTGCTCGTCGAGGTCGCCGCGATGGAGCAGCTGCACGTGCAGTGGATGGACGAGCCCGGTCCCACCGACGTGCTGTCGTTCCCCATGGACGAGCTGCGACCCGGCACGTCCGAGAAGCCGACGCCCGCGGGCCTGCTCGGCGACATCGTGCTGTGCCCGGCCGTCGCCGAGACGCAGGCCGCCGAGGCCGGGCACTCGCTCATGGCCGAGCTCGAGCTGCTCACGACCCACGGCATGCTGCACCTGCTGGGCTTCGACCACGCCGAGCCCGCAGAGCGCGACGAGATGTTCGCGCTGCAGGACGAGCTGCTGCTGCGCTTCCGAGCCGCCGATGCTTGAGCTGTCGCTCTTCGCGATCGCCGCCGTCCTCGTCGTCGTCGGCGCCTGGCTCGCCGCGTGCGACGCCGCGCTGTCGGTCACGAGCACGCGCGACCTGCAGGAGATGGCGGGGGAGGCGCGGAGCCCCGGCTCGCTCGAGGGCATCGCCAACGACCTCACGGGTCACGTCATGGTCGTGCAGTTCGGCCGCATCCTCTTCGAGACGACCGCGGCCGTGCTGCTCACGATCGGCCTCACGCGCCTGCTCGACTGGTGGTGGGCGCTCGTCGTCGCCGTCGCGATCATGGCCGTGACGTCGTTCGTGCTCGTCGGCACGAGCCCCCGCGCCGTCGGACGTGCGCACGCCCGCGCGCTGCTGCGCCTCTCGGCGAGCCCGATCCGCGCCCTCCGCGTCATCTTCGGCCCCATCGCGACGCTCGTCGTCACGGTGGGCGACCGCGTGACGCCCGGCAGGCAGCGCGAGACGGCGTTCACGAGCGAGGAGCAGCTGCTGTCGATGGTCGACGAGGCCACGACCCGCGCGGTGCTCGAGGAGGACGACCGCGAGCTCATCCACTCGATCTTCGAGTTCAACGAGACGTTCGTGCGCGAGGTCATGGTGCCGCGCACCGACATGATCGTCGCCGAGCACGACATGACGGCCGACGAGGCGCTGCGCCGCTTCCTCGACTCCGGCCTGTCGCGCATGCCCGTCGCGGGGGAGTCGCTCGACGAGATCGAGGGCATCCTCTACCTGCGCGACGTCGTGCGCAGCCGCACCATGCGACCCGACGAGCACGAGACGGCACGATCGCTCGCACGCGTCGCGCTGTTCGTGCCCGAGTCGAAGAAGGCCGACGACACGCTCGCGCACATGCAGGTCGAGCGCGTGCACGTCGCGATGGTCGTCGACGAGTACGGCGGCATCGCGGGCCTCGTGACGCTCGAGGACCTCATCGAGGAGCTCATCGGCGACATCCACGACGAGCACGACCGCGTGGGCGCCGAGGCCGTCGCCCTCGCCGACGGCACCTTCGTCGTGTCGGCGCGCCTGCAGATCGACGAGCTCGGCGACCTGTTCGACATGCAGCTCGACGACGACGACGTCGACTCGGTCGGCGGCCTGCTGCAGAAGGAGCTCGGCCGCATCGCCGAGGTCGGCGACGTCGTCGAGGCGCACGGCCTGCGGCTCGCGGTCGAGCGGCTCGACGGCCGAGGACGCGAGGCGGGCCGCGTGCGCGTCGAGCGCCTGGCCCCGGCGGAGGTGGAGGCGGAATGACGCATCGCAGTGGATTCGTGACGTTCGTCGGCCGCCCCAACGCGGGCAAGTCGACGCTCATGAACGCCCTCGTGGGCGAGAAGGTCGCCATCACGTCGTCGAAGCCGCAGACGACGCGCCGCGCCATCCGCGGCATCGTGCACCTCGACGAGGCGCAGATCGTCATCGTCGACACCCCCGGCATGCACAAGCCGCGCACGCTGCTCGGCAAGCGCCTCAACGCCGTCGTGCAGACGACGCTCGGCGACGTCGACGTCATCTGCCTGTGCGTGCCGGCGAACGAGCGCCTCGGCCCCGGCGACCGCTACATCGACGCGCAGCTCGAGGGCTTCCCGAACGCGCGCAAGGTCGCGATCGTGACGAAGGTCGACGCGACGAGCAAGGAGCGCGTCGCCGAGCAGCTGCTCGAGGTCGCGACGCTGCGCGAGTGGGATGCCGTCATCCCGCTCTCGTCGGTGACGGGGAGGCAGCTCGACGTGCTGCTCGACGAGCTCGCGCAGCTGCTGCCCGAGGCGCCGCCGCTGTACGACGCCGAGACGTCGACCGAGGAGCGGCTGAGCGACCGCGTCGCCGAGCTCATCCGCGAAGCGGCGCTCGAGGACGTGCGCGACGAGCTGCCGCACTCGATCATCGTGACGATCGACGACATCGTCGCGCGCGAGGACAAGCCGATCACGGACGTGTACGCGAACCTGTGGGTCGAGCGCGACAGCCAGAAGGGCATCGTCATCGGCCGCGGCGGCGAGCGCCTGCGTCGCATCGGCAAGGATGCGCGCGGCGAGATCGAGGCCCTCGTGGGGCAGCAGGTGCACCTCGACCTGCGCGTGAAGATCGCCAAGGAGTGGCAGGGCGACCCGAAGCTGCTGGGACGCTTCGGGCTCTGAGGTCTCCTCGGCCTGCGGCGTCGTGACGCCGCGGCGTCGTCGCGCCGCGGCATCCAGCGAACACTCGACGATCCCTCGGGGAACTGTGAGATTCACTCACCCCGTTGCGACGTCCTTCTCACCATATCTGCGGATCCACGGCGGTGGCAGGGATTCCTCGGTGCGCACGGAGTGATCGTCGGATCCCACGAAACCCGGTCCGCCAGGGAATGCCGCCGCCCAGGATCGACGGACCGGCGCTCCGCCGGACCAGTCACGGAAGGACACGATCCCCATGAGACGAAGCATCCAGGCCCTCACGACCGCAGCACTCGCAGGAGCGATGCTCGCGTTCGGCAGCGGCATGGCGGTCGCAGCACCCGCCCCCGCCGACGCCGACGTCGACACGTTCAGCGTCCCGGCGGCTGAGACGGCAGCGGCGACGACCGCCTGGACGCCCGAGCGCATGGAGGCCGCGATCCCGGCCGACACGCTCGTGCTCGACCAGATCGGCGAGCTCGACACGGCACCTGCCCCCGATGGCGAGGCGACGACGTACGCGGCGGAGCAGCCCGTGCTGCAGGCGACGCGCGTCAGCCCGGTGTCGCACATCGGCAAGGTCTTCTTCACCCTCGGCGGCCTCGACTACGTGTGCTCGGCCAACTCCGTGACGTCGGCGAACGGCAACACCGTCTCGACCGCTGGCCACTGCCTCAACGAGGGCCCCGGCGACTTCGCGTCGGAGTTCATCTTCGTCCCCGCCTACGAGAACGGATCCGCGCCCTACGGCCAGTGGCCGGCCGTCGAGCTCGTCGCTCCCACGCAGTGGACCGACGGCGGCGACATCAACTTCGACACGGGCTTCGCCGTGGTCGCGAACCAGGGCGGTCGCACGCTCGCAGCGACGGTGGGCGCCTCGGGCGTCTCGTTCAACCAGTCGACGGGGCTCTCGTACACGCTCTACGGCTACCCGGCGGCGAGCCCGTTCAACGGCGAGACCCTGCAGCAGTGCGCAGGCACCGCGTCGCGCGACCGCATCGGCGGCACGACGTCGCAGGGCGTCTCGTGCGACATGACCGGAGGCTCGTCGGGCGGACCGTGGTTCATCGGCTCGGGCTCGGGCGGCGTGCAGAACTCCGTCAACAGCTTCGGCTACAACACGCAGCCCGGCGTGATGTACGGCCCGTACTGGGGCTCCGTCATCCAGGGCGCGTACCAGTCCGCGCAGGGCTGACGCGCATCGCGCGAAGGGGGTCGGCGATCGCCGGCCCCCTTCGCCGTGCCCGACGCGCGGACGGCTGGCGCGTCGCCGTCGTCCGAGCGGATGATTCCGGCCGTCGGATGCGGGCGCGGACGCCCGCCGGACGTAGCGTGAGGACGTGATCCGATCCCTCACGCGCGCGCAGCTGACGTTCGACGTCGTGCTCGCGCTCGTGCTCGGCATCCTGCTCGGCGGGCCGTCGCTGCTCATCAGCCTGTCGTCGCCCGAGCTGCCGTGGATCGTGCTCGTGGGCCTCGGCTTCGGCGTGCTCGTGGCGCTGCGGCGCCTCGCGCCCATGCTCGCGCTGCTCGCGGCCCTCGCGATGGGCGCCGCGTTCGTCGGCGCCGAGCTCACGGCGCTCACGCCGCTGTGGTTCCAGATCCTCGTGCTGCTCTACACGGTCGGGCGTTGGTGCGACGGCCTGCAGCGCGGCCTCGGCGCCGTCGTCGCCGTGCTGGGCGCGACGCTCGTCGGCCTGTGGTTCGTGCGCTTCGGCTACGGCGTCGGCACGTCGGGCTCGGTCGTCGAGATCCTGCTGCCGTTCGGCCTCGGCACGTTCGGCTTCGCGCTGCTGTTCGGCCTTGCGCTCGTGTCGGGCATCCTCGTCGGCGAGATCGTGCGCAGCCAGGGGCTCGCCAAGGAGACGCGGCTCGAGCGCGAGCGCGCGGAGGTCGAGCAGGAGCGCACGGGCATCGCGCGCGACATGCACGACGTCGTCGCGCACTCGCTCGCCGTCGTCATCGCGCAGGCCAACGGCGCCCGCTACGCCGACTCGGTCGAGACGAAGGACGAGAGCCTGCAGCAGATCGCCCAGACGGCGTCCGCGGCCCTCGGCGACGTGCGCGGCCTGCTCGAGCGACTGCGCCACGCGCAGGCCGCCGATCCCGACGCGTCGCTCGCAGCCCTGCCGACGCTCGTGCAGCGCGTGCGCGCCGCGGGCCTCGACGTCGAGGTGCGCGAGCACGGCATCCCCGGTCCGCTGCCGCGCGACGCCGACATCGCCGCGTACCGCATCGTGCAGGAGGCGCTCACGAACGCGCTGCGGCACGGCGACCGCACGCATCCCGTGCTCGTGTCGATCGTGCACGGCGAGCAGGTCGAGCTGACGGTGCGCAACGCCCTGCGGCAGGCGCCTGGCGAGTCGGGCCACGGGCTCGTGGGCATGCGCGAGCGTGCAAGGATCGCGGGCGGGCACGTCGACGTCGGACCCTCCGACGGCGCCTGGATCGTCCGGGCCGTGCTGCCGCGCTGGGAGGCCGTCGCATGATCCGCGTGCTGCTCGTCGACGACCAGGCCCTGTTCCGCAGCGGCATGCGCATGCTCGTCGACTCGCAACGCGACCTCGAGGTCGTGGGCGAGGCGGGCGACGGTCGCGAGGCCGTGCGGGAGACGCTGCGGCTGCAGCCCGACATCGTGCTCATGGACGTGCGCATGCCCGTGCTCGACGGCATCGACGCGACGGCCGAGATCGTCGCGGCGTCGAGCGCCGCGCGCGTCGTCGTGCTCACGACGTTCGACCTCGACGAGGCCGTCGCCCGCGCGCTGCGCGCCGGCGCGAGCGGCTTCCTGCTGAAGGATGCGCACCCCGAGCTCGTGCTCGCGACCGTGCGCGCCGTGCACGGCGGCAGCGAGGTCGTCGCCGCGTCGGCGACGCGCACGCTGCTCGCCCGCCACGCCGAGGCGCCCGCGGCGCCGCCCGCATCCCTCGCCACGCTCACGCCGCGCGAGCACGAGATCCTGCTGCAGGTCGCACGCGGCCTGTCGAACTCGGAGATCGCGCAGTCGGAGTTCGTCTCGGAGACGACCGTGAAGACGCACGTGTCACGCATGCTGCAGAAGCTCGGGCTGCGCGACCGCGTGCAGGCCGTCGTCTTCGCGCACGCGCACGGCCTCGTCTGAGCGACCTCATCCGCTCGGAGGACGCGATCCGCACACGCGGATGACGCGGCATCCGGCGCCGGCGACGGAGAGTGGGAGCATGCACTCCTCCCCGGCACTCCAGCTCACCGACGTCACGCGGCGCTACGGCGTCGGCGACGCCGCCGTCGTCGCGCTCGACGGCGTCTCGCTCGCGATCGATCCCGGCGAGTTCGTCGCCATCATGGGGCCCTCCGGCTCGGGCAAGTCGACGCTCATGCACCTCGCCGCCGGCCTCGACGCCCCGACGACCGGCTCGGTGCGCATCGGCGACGCCGAGCTCGTGGGCCTCGACGACGCATCGCTGACCCGCCTGCGCCGCGACCGCGTCGGCTTCGTCTTCCAGGCGTTCAACCTCGTGCCCACGCTGTCGGCGCGCGACAACATCCGTCTGCCGTTCGACCTCGCCGGCCGCCGCGCCGACGACGCGCTCATTGACCTGCTCGTGTCGTGGCTCGGGCTGTCGGGCCGCATCGACCACCGACCCGGCGAGCTCTCGGGCGGGCAGCAGCAGCGCGTCGCCATCGCCCGCGCCCTCGCCACCCGGCCGACGATCGTGTTCGCCGACGAGCCGACGGGCAACCTCGACTCGCGCACGGCCGCCGACGTGCTCGCGATCCTGCAGCAGGCCGCGCGCGAGCACGGGCAGGCGATCTGCATGGTGACGCACGACCCCATCGCCGCCGAGGCCGCCGACCGCGTCGTGCTGCTCGCCGACGGCCGCATCCGCGGCGACGAGCGCGGCCTCGACCGCGCCGCGATCGCGTCGCGCATGCTCGCGCTGCAGGAGCCCGTCGCATGAGCCGCTCGCACGTGCCCACCGTGGCCGTCACGGCCGTCGCCGCCTGCTTCGCCGTGCTGCTGACGAGCATCACCGAGATGCTCTTCACCCTCGTGCTCTCCTCCGAGCTGCTCGCCTCCGGCGCTGCGCCCGTGCTCGCGGGCCTCGCCGTCGTGTGCATCACGGTCGTGTCGGTGCTCGTCTCGGCGATCGTCGCCCGCACGACCGTGCAGCACGTCGTCGAGGAGCAGCGCTCGCTCATCGCGCTGCGCCGCCTGCTCGGGGCCTCGAGCAGGCAGGAGCGCTCGCGCGTGCTGCGGTCGTCGCTCGTCGCGGGCATCGCGGGCACGCTCGGCGGCGCCGTGCTCGGCGCAGCGCTCGGGCTCGGCGTGCAGGCGGCGCTCGGCGCCTCCGGGCTCGTCGAGGGCGCCGACACGTCGCTCGTGCCGCCCACGGCCATCGCGCCCGTCGTCGGCATCGCGATCGCCGTCGCCGCCGTCACCCGGTCGGGCACGCGCGGCGTGCTCGACGTCACGCCCATCGAGGCGCTCGGCGTCTCCGCCGCGCAGCCGCGCCGCGCCCGTCGGCCCATCGCATCCCTCGTCGTGCTCGGCCTCGCGGTCGTCGTGCTCGCCGGCGCCGTCGCGATCGCGCCCGTGAGCCCCTTCGCGATCCTCGTCGCCGTCGGCGGCGGCGTGCTGCTGTCGATCGGCATCATCGGCGTCGCTCCCGCGGTGCTCGTGCCCGTGCTCGGCGTCGTCGGCCGCATCCTCGGCGCCTCGGTGCCGGCGCGCGCCGCCGTGCGCTCGGCGCAGGACGCGCGCGAGCGCTCGAGCGGCCTCGTGCTCGCGCTCATGGTCGGCATCGCCACCGTGGTGCTGCTCGCGACCGCCGGCGCCACGATGCGTGGTGCGCTCATCGCCATCGAGCGGGACCCCGTCTACGTCGTCGAGATCACGCGCCTCGTCGACGGCGTCGTGCTCGCGCTCGGCGTGCTCGTGGGCGCCTCCGCGATCGTCGCCGTGCTCGGCTTCGTCACGAGCATGCTCACGGCCGTGCGGCAGCGCACGCGCGAGATCGGGCTGCTGCGCGCGCTCGGCATGACGAGCGCGCAGGTGCGGTGGATGGTGACGGCCGAGACCGTCGCGATCGCGGTCGTCGCGCTCGTGGGTGGGGTGCTGCTCGGCGCCTCGCTCGGCTGGGTCGCCGTGTGGACGCTTTTCGCCTCGTCGTACGGCATCGGCCCCGTCGTGCTCACGGTGCCGCCGCTGCTGCTGGCCGGCACGGTCGTCGCCGCGGCCATCGTGGCGCTCGCCGCCGCAGCGCCCGCGACGGCGAAGGCGCGCCGCATCGCACCCGTCGAGGCGCTGCGCGTCGCCTGACGCAGGCGCGGAGCGCGTGCGGTGCGAGCCTCGAAAGGGGAGTAGGGTTGCCGCATGCGCTCCTCGCTGCTCCTCCTTCGCCGCCGCGGCGAGGCCTAGAACCCGGGCCTCCTCGCCGCGGAGTCCTTGCGCAGCCCGGAGTCGATCCGACCCCAGGAGCATCCAGCATGAAGAGCATGCAGCAGCCGTCGGGCATGCCGGCGCATCGCTACGTCCCGTACCACGAGCAGATCCGGGTGGAGCTGCCCGATCGCACGTGGCCCTCCCAGCGCATCGAGAAGGCCCCGCTCTGGTGCGCCGTCGACCTGCGCGACGGCAACCAGGCGCTCATCGAGCCCATGACCCCCGAGCGCAAGCGGATCATGTTCCAGCTGCTCGTCGACATGGGCTACAAGGAGATCGAGGTCGGCTTCCCCTCGGCGAGCCAGACCGACTTCGACTTCGTGCGCCAGCTCATCGACGACGGGCTCATCCCCGACGACGTGACGATCCAGGTGCTGACGCAGTGCCGCGACCACCTCATCCGCCGCACGTTCGAGGCGATCGACGGCGCCAAGCAGGCGATCGTGCACATCTACAACTCGACGAGCGTGCTGCAGCGCGACGTCGTCTTCCGCTCCGACCGCGAGGGCGTGAAGCAGATCGCCGTCGACGGGGCGAGGCTGTGCCTCGAGCTCGAGGGCATGCTGCAGCACACGCAGGTGCGCTACGAGTACAGCCCCGAGTCGTACACGGGCACCGAGCTCGACTACGCGCTCGACGTCTGCAACGCGATCATCGAGGTGCTCGATGCGCGCCCCGAGCGCCCCGTCATCATCAACCTGCCCGCGACCGTCGAGATGGCGACGCCCAACGTGTACGCCGACTCGATCGAGTGGATGCACCGCCACCTCGCCCGCCGCGAGTCGGTCATCCTGTCGCTGCACCCGCACAACGACCGCGGCACGGGCATCGCCGCCGCCGAGCTCGGCTACATGGCCGGCGCCGACCGCATCGAGGGCTGCCTGTTCGGCAACGGCGAGCGCACCGGCAACGTCGACCTCGTCGCGCTGGGCCTCAACCTGCTGACGCAGGGCATCGACCCCGAGATCGACTTCTCGGACCTCGACCACATCCGCCGCACCGCCGAGCACTGCAACCAGCTGCGCGTGCCCGAGCGCTCGCCGTGGGCGGGCGACCTCGTCTACACCGCCTTCTCGGGCTCGCACCAGGATGCGATCAAGAAGGGCTTCGAGCGCATGGCCGCCGACGCCGCCGCCGCCGGCAAGAGCGTCGACGAGATGCCGTGGGCCGTGCCGTACCTGCCGATCGACCCGAAGGACGTCGGCCGCTCGTACGAGGCCGTCATCCGCGTGAACTCGCAGTCGGGCAAGGGCGGCGTCGCCTACCTGCTGAAGACCGACCACGGGCTCGACCTGCCGCGCCGTCTGCAGGTGGAGTTCTCGAACATCGTGCAGGCCCGCACCGACTCCGAGGGTGGAGAGGTGTCGAGCGACGCGATCTGGCAGATCTTCGGCGACGAGTACCTGCCGAACCCGTCGCGCGAGGCCGAGGACCAGTGGGGCCGCTTCGAGCTGCGCGAGGTCGCGTCGCAGTCGTCGCTCGGCGGCGAGACGCGCCTCACGGTGGTGCTGCGCGACGAGCAGACGCTGCGCGACGCCGAGTCGTCGGGCAACGGCCCGATCGACGCGCTGCTGTCGCTGCTGAAGGCCGAGGGCGTCGAGGTGTCGCTGCTCGACTACGTCGAGCACACGCTCGCCGCGGGTCAGGATGCGCAGGCCGCGTCGTACGTCGAGCTCGAGCTCGGCGGCGAGCGGTTCTGGGGCGTCGGCATCGACCACTCCACGTCGCACGCGTCGCTCCGCGCGATCGTGTCGGCCGTGAACCGCGGGCTGCGCATGCGCGTCGCCGCGGGCGCGAGCGCCGCCTCGGCCTGAGCCGAGCGCCACGATGCCGGTCTACCGCGACGAGGGCGTGGTGCTCACGACGCACCACCTCGGCGAGGCCGACCGCATCGTGGTGCTGCTGACGCGCGAGCACGGCAAGGTGCGCGCCGTCGCGAAGGGCGTGCGCCGAACCTCGTCGAGGTTCGGCGCACGCCTCGAGCCGTTCATGGTCGCCGACCTGCAGCTCGCCGTGGGTCGCAGCCTCGACATCGTGACGCAGGCCGAGACGCTCGGCTCGTACGCCGACCAGATCATGGTCGACTACCCGCGCTACACGGCCGCCGCCGCCATGGTCGAGACGGCCGACCGGCTCACCGACCACGACGCGTCGGTGCAGCAGTACCTGCTGCTCGTCGGCGCGCTGCGGTCGCTGTCGCGCGCCGAGCACGACCCGGGCCTCACGCTCGACTCGTACCTGCTGCGCGCCATGGCGATCGCGGGATGGGCGCCGACGTTCGGCGACTGCGCCGTGTCGGGGGAGTCCGGCCCGCACACGGCGTTCGTGCCGCAGCTCGGCGGCATGGTCGCCGACGCGTACGCCCCGCCGGGCGTCGCGAGGCTCGATCCCGAGACGGTCGGCCTGCTCGGAGCGCTGCTCGCGGGCGACTGGGCCGTGGCCGACGCGACGGGCGAACGCGCCCGCGGGCGCGCATCCGGCATCGTCGGCGCGTGGGTGCAGTGGCACCTCGAGCGCGGCCTGCGGTCGCTCGAGCACGTCGACCGCTCGCCGCAGCAGTAGCCTCGACTCCGATGAGCGAGCGACGCATCCCGAGGCACCCCGACGCCGTCGCGTCGAAGCCGATCGACTGGACGGGCCAGCAGCCGCCCGCCTACGAGCCGGGTTCGGTGCCCGCCCACGTCGCCGTGATCATGGACGGCAACGGCCGCTGGGCCAACCGGCAGGGCAAGACGCGCATCGAGGGGCACCAGGCAGGCGAGGAGGTGCTGCTCGACGTCGTCGCCGGCGCGCTGCAGGCCGGCGTCCAGCACCTGTCGGTGTACGCGTTCTCGACCGAGAACTGGAAGCGCGACCCCGCCGAGGTGCGCTTCCTCATGGGCTTCAACCGCAAGGTGCTGCACCGCCGCCGCGACCAGCTGCACGACTGGGGCGTGCGCATCCGCTGGGCCGGCCGACGCCCGCGCCTGTGGCGCTCGGTCATCGACGAGCTGCAGGTCGCCGAGCGCCTCACGGCCGACAACTCGCGCATGACGCTGACGATGTGCATCAACTACGGTGGCACGGTCGAGATCGCGGATGCCGTGCGCTCGATCGCCGAGGACGTCGCGGCGGGCAGGCTCAAGCCCTCGGGCGTGACCGAGCGGCTCATCCGCTCGCGCATGTACCTGCCCGACATCCCCGACGTCGACCTGTACGTGCGGTCGTCGGGGGAGCAGCGCATCTCGAACTTCCTCACGTGGCAGGGTGCATACGCCGAGATGGTGTTCCTCGACACGCTGTGGCCGGACTTCTCGCGCACGGACCTGTGGCGCGCGATCGACGTGTACACCGGTCGCGAGCGCCGCTTCGGCGGGGCGATCGACGCGCCCACCGTCTGACGCGGCTCGCCCGAGACGGGCGGCGAGGTCGTGGGCTGGCTCGGCGCACTCGCGGCGATGCTGCTCATCGCGGGCGCGATGCTGCTTCGACGCCGCCGCGCCTGAGCGACGTCGTGCCGGCTCGCCATCGAGCGAGCCGGCACGACGCCTCTGCACGCCGTGAACGCTTCCGGAGCGCCTGCTGACAGGGGCCTGGACGTGCCGTACATTGAGCCCATGCGTCGCATCGCACCCATCGGGCTCCTCGCCGCCGCCTTCGTGCTGCTCGGCGTCGCCGCGCCCGCATCCGCGCTCTCATACGACGACGGCGATGCGACGGGCGTCGAGCTCGACGCGACCGCGCCGTTCCCGGGCGGCCCGTCGACGCCGACGACGAGCCAGCGGGTCTTCACCGTCGACGGCGGTGGACGCGTCGGTCGCGTGGAGATCGGACTCCGCTTCACGCAGGCGCAGTACTCGTGCACGCCCGGCGTCGACGGCGACGGCGAGACCTACGGCATCTACTTCGCCGACATCCAGTACACCCTCACGTCGCCGGCGGGGACGACCGTGACGCTCATCGCCGGCGACGACTTCCCCGGCAACGGCACCGCCTCGTACCCGGGCTTCGTCGACCCGCTCACGCCCGGCGGCACCGCCCCGACGCCCGACCCCGTCGACGTGCTCCTGCTCGACGACCCTGCCGTGCCGCTCGTCGGCTCGACGAACGACGGCGAGCCCGAGACCGGCAGCTTCCGTCCGACGCAGCCCCTCGCTGCCTTCGACGGCGAGCTCGCCACCGGCGACTGGATCCTCACGATCGCCGACATGTACCCGCGCTCGCCCCACTGCTACTCGGCTGCGACGTTCGAGGTCGGGGTCATCCCCGAGCTGCCGGGCGCCGCGCTGCCGTACGGCGTCGTCGGTCGCGACTACGAGACGCAGATCCCGGGCATCCCCGAGGGCTCGACCCTCGCGGTCGTCGACGAGGCCGCCGTGCCCGCGGGGCTCGCGGTGGATGCGCAGGGCGTCGTGACCGGCGTGCCCGAGCAGACCGGCTCGTACGCGTTCGAGGCCACCGCGACCGACGAGGAGGGCACGTCGGATCCCGCGACCTTCACGATCGACGTGCTCGCGCTGCCCGCGATCGACGGCCCCGCGACCGCCGAGGCCACGATCGGCGAGGCCTTCTCGTACGCGCCGACCTTCTACCGCGGCGTGCCCGAGGCCGACGCGGTCGCCACCGGGCTCCCCGCTGGCCTCGAGGTCGACGCCGCGACGGCCGCGATCACGGGCATCCCCGAAGGTCCGGCGGGGGAGTACGTCGTCGACTACGTCGCCGACAACGGCCTCGAGCCGGCCGCGACGCACCAGGTGACGATCACGATCGCCGAGGCCAACGTGCCGCCGACGACCGCGCCGCCCACGACCGATCCGCCGACCACGGCGCCGCCCACGACGCCCGTGCCCTCCGCGCCCGCACCGACGCCCGCACCCACCGACCCGCCCATCGGATCGTCGCTGCCTCCCACGGGCGCGGTCGTCGGCTGGGGCCTCGTCGCCGCAGCCGCTGCGGCGGTCGGTGCCGGTGCCGCGCTGCGCAGCCGTCGTCGTCGTCGCTGACGTGCCGGCTGCGAGGATGCGGTCCATGCGCATCCGACCTGCCGTGCTCGTGCTCGCCGCGAGCGTCTCGCTCGTGGGCTGCACGGCATCCGATCCCGCGCCGAGGGTGACTGCCGACGACGTCGCCGACCGCTGGGCGCAGGCGTCGCAGGGCGCGATCGACTACCAGCTCGGCGGCGCCTACGACCCGGCACCGGGCACGACGATCGTCGCGCGCGACGCCTCCGATCCTCCTGCCGAGGGCGCGTTCTCGATCTGCTACCTCAACGGGTTCCAGACGCAGCCCGCCGACGGGGAGTGGTGGCTCGAGGAGCATCCCGACCTCGTGCTGCGCGACGCGGCGGGGGAGCCGGCGATCGACCCGGGCTGGCCCGACGAGATGGCGCTCGACACCTCCACGCCCGAGCAGCGCGAGCAGATCGCCGCGATCGTCACGCCGTGGATCGCCGGGTGCGCGAGCGACGGCTACGACGCGGTCGAGTTCGACAACCTCGACTCGTGGACCCGCTTCGACGGCCTCACGATGGAGGGCAACATGGCGCTCGCCGCCCTGCTCGTCGACGCCGCGCACGACGAGGGGCTGTGGGCGGCGCAGAAGAACGCGCTCGACGCCGGCGAGGCGGGACCGGGCGCGGGCTTCGACCTCGTCGTCACCGAGGAGTGCGGGCAGTACGAGGAGTGCGCCGCCTACGCCGAGCTCTACGGCGACCGGCACGTCGACATCGAGTACGTCGAGTCGACGTCCGAGGACGACTTCGCGGCGATGTGCGAGGCCGGCGACGTGCCGCCGCTCACGGTGCTGCGCGACCGGCCGCTGTCGGTCGAGGGCGACGACGGCCACGTGCGCGTCCCCTGCTCCTGAGCAGCGCCGACCCGACGCGCGACGCGGCGTCGACGTGCACCGTCGCGTCACCCGTCGCGAGTAGGATCGAACGTCCCCACAGAGCCCAGCGCGCACTCCGGCGCGCATGATCCAGGAGCATCATGCCCACGAGCCGTCTCGACCAGGTCATCAATCTCGCGAAGCGTCGCGGATTCGTCTTCCAGGCCGGTGAGATCTACGGCGGCTCGCGGTCGTCCTGGGACTACGGACCCCTCGGCGTGGCGCTGAAGGAGAACATCAAGCGCCAGTGGTGGAAGACGTTCGTGCAGGGCCGCGACGACATGGTCGGCCTCGACTCGTCGATCATCCTGCCGCAGAAGGTGTGGCACGCCTCCGGCCACGTCGCGACGTTCACCGACCCGCTCGTCGAGTCGCTGCACACGCACAAGCGCTATCGCGCCGACCACCTCATCGAGGCGTACGAGGCCAAGCACGGCCACCCGCCCGAGAACGGCCTCGCCGACATCAAGGACCCCGAGACCGGCCAGCCCGGCTCGTGGACCGAGCCGCGCTCGTTCTCCGGCCTCATGAAGACGTACCTCGGCCCCGTCGACGACGAGGAGGGCCTGCACTACCTGCGCCCCGAGACGGCGCAGGGCATCTTCGTGAACTTCAACAACGTCGTGACGACCGCCCGTCGCAAGCCGCCGTTCGGCATCGGGCAGATCGGCAAGTCGTTCCGCAACGAGATCACGCCAGGCAACTTCATCTTCCGCACGCGCGAGTTCGAGCAGATGGAGATCGAGTTCTTCGTGCCGCCCGCCGACGCGCCCGAGTGGTTCGACCGCTGGGTCGCGGACTGCGAGGCGTGGTTCCACGACCTCGGCCTCAAGGCCGAGAACATCCGCCACCTCGACGTGCCCGACGGCGAGCGCGCGCACTACTCGGCGCGGACGATCGACCTCGAGTACCGCTTCGGCTTCCAGGGCTCGGAGTGGGGCGAGCTCATGGGCGTCGCGAACCGCACCGACTACGACCTCTCGACGCACTCGGAGGCATCGGGCAAGAAGCTCGAGTACTTCGACCAGGCTGCGAACGAGCGCTACACGCCGTTCGTGATCGAGCCGTCGTTCGGCCTCACGCGCAGCCTCATGGCCTTCCTCATCGAGGCGTACGACGAGGAGGAGGTGCCGAACTCGAAGGGCGGCACCGACACCCGCACCGTGCTGCGCCTCGACCCGCGCCTCGCACCGGTCAAGGCGGCCGTGCTGCCGCTGTCGCGCAACGAGCAGCTGTCGCCGCTCGCCCGCGAGGTCGCGCAGTCGCTGCGCAAGCACTGGGCCATCGAGTTCGACGACGCCGGCGCCATCGGCCGCCGCTACCGCCGTCAGGACGAGGTGGGCACGCCGTTCTGCATCACCGTCGACTTCGACTCGCTCGAGGACCAGGCGGTCACGGTGCGCGAGCGCGACACGATGCAGCAGCAGCGCGTGCCGATCGCGGAGCTCGAGGGCTTCCTGGCGCAGGCGCTCGTCGGGGCCTGACGTGACCGGCACGCAGAGCCCTTCCGCGACGCGGGCGCCGGCGCTGCGGATCGGCCCCATCGAGCTCGAGGCCCCCGTGGTGCTCGCGCCGATGGCGGGCATCACGAACACGGCGTTCCGTCGGCTGTGCCGCGAGCACGGCGCCGGGCTGTACGTCGCCGAGATGGTCACGTCGCGCGCGCTCGTCGAGCGCGGCGAGGAGACCTTCCGCCTCCTGTCGCACCATGAGTCCGAGACGCCGCGCTCGGTGCAGCTCTACGGCGTCGACCCCGCGACGGTCGAGCGGGCGGTGCAGATCATCGTCGACGAGGATCGGGCCGACCACATCGACCTGAACTTCGGCTGCCCCGTGCCGAAGGTCACGCGTCGCGGCGGCGGCTCGGCGCTGCCGTGGAAGCACGAGCTGTTCCGCGCGATCGTCGAGCGCGCAGTCAAGGCCGCCGGCGACATCCCGCTCACGGTGAAGATGCGCAAGGGCATCGACGACGACCACCTCACGTACCTCGAGGCCGGTCGCGCCGCCGAGGCTGCGGGCGTCGCCGCCGTCGCGCTGCACGGTCGCACGGCGGCGCAGCACTACTCGGGCCTCGCCGACTGGGAGGCCATCGCGCGCCTCAAGGAGGCCGTCACGACGGTGCCCGTGCTGGGCAACGGCGACATCTGGCAGGCCGAGGATGCCGTGCGCATGATGGAGCAGACGGGCTGCGACGGCGTCGTCGTGGGCCGCGGCTGCCTCGGGCGCCCGTGGCTCTTCGGCGACCTCGTGGCCGCGTTCGAGAGGCGCGAGGATCGCTTCCGGCCGTCGCTGCACGAGGTCTTCGCGGTGTTCCGCCGCCATGCCGAGCTGCTCGTCGAGTTCTTCGGCGACGAGGATCGCGCCTGCCGCGACATCCGCAAGCACGTCGCCTGGTACGGCAAGGGCTACCCGATGGGCGGCGACGTGCGCCGCGCCCTCGCAGCCGTGTCGAGCCTCGCCGAGATCGACGAGCTCGTCGCGACGCTCGCCGACGCGCCGTACGACGCCGCGGGCGTCGAGGGGCAGCGCGGCCGCGCCGGCAGCCCCAAGCGCCCTGCGCTGCCCGACGGGTGGCTCGCCAGCCCCGAGCTCACGCCTGCGCAGCGCGCGTCGCTCATCGAGGACGAGAGCGACACGCGTGGCGGCTGACTACGTGGGGCACGACCGCGAGCGGTGGCTGCCCGAGACGCACTCGACCAGGCGCAGCGACTTCGCGCGCGATCGTGCGCGCCTGCTGCACTCGAGCGCCCTGCGCCGCCTGGCGCAGAAGACGCAGGTCGTCTCGCCGACGTCGGGGCTCGACTTCGCCCGCAACCGCCTCACGCACTCGCTCGAGGTCGCGCAGGTCGGCCGCGAGCTCGCGGGCGCGCTCGGCCTCGACCCCGACGTCGTCGACACGGCGTGCCTCGCGCACGACATCGGGCATCCGCCGTTCGGGCACAACGGCGAGCGCGCGCTCAACGAGTGGGCCGCCGCGATCGGCGGGTTCGAGGGCAACGCGCAGACGCTGCGCGTCATCACTCGCCTCGAGCCGAAGATCGTCGCCGATCGCGCCTACGGCCTCAACCTCACGCGCGCGAGCGTGGATGCGGCCACGAAGTACCCGTGGCCGGCCGACCAGGAGGTGCTCGACGCCGGGTCGGGCCGCGTGAAGTTCGGCTTCTACGCCGTCGACCGCGACGTGTTCGAGTGGGCGCGCCAGGGCGCGCCAGAGGGCCGGCGCTGCATCGAGGCCGAGGTCATGGACCTCGCCGACGACATCGCGTACTCGGTGCACGACTTCGAGGATGCGATCGTCAACGGGTTCATCGACCCGCGCGTGCTCGCGGCGCGCGCCGACCACGATGCGCTCGTCGATCGCATCAAGCGGTGGGTCGGCGACGTGCCGCGCGACGAGCTGCTCGCGGCCTTCGATCGGCTCGACGACCTCGACACGTGGCTCGAGTCGTTCGACGGCGGTCGCGGCGACCAGGCGCGCCTCAAGAACCTCACCTCCAAGCTGATCGGCCGGTTCGCGACCGCATCCGCCGCCGCGACCCGCGCCGCCTACTCGGGGCCGCTCGCGCGCTTCGGCGGCTCCGTCGTCGTGCCGACCGAGGTGCGGGCCGAGATCGCCGTGCTCAAGGGCACCGTCGCCGCCTACGTGATGGACGTCGAGAGCCGGCAGCCGATCTACGAGCAGCAGCGCGTCATCCTCGGCGAGCTCGCCGACCGGCTGCTCGAGGTGGGGGAGGGCGCGCTCGACGGTCCGTTCGCGGAGGACTGGCGCGCCGCATCCGACGACGCAGCACGCATGCGCGTCGTCGTCGACCAGGTCGCGAGCCTCAGCGACCAGACCGCCGTCGCCTGGCACGCGCAGCAGGTGGTCTGATGCCCGGCCGCATCCGCAGGGACGACATCGACGAGGTGCGCAGCCGCATGTCGATCGTCGACGTCGTGTCGGATCACGTGACGTTGAAGTCCGCGGGCGTCGGCAGCCTCAAGGGCCTGTGCCCCTTCCACGACGAGCGGTCGCCGTCGTTCCACGTTCGGCCGGCGATCGGCAGGTACCACTGCTTCGGCTGCGGCGAGGACGGCGACGTCATCGGCTTCGTGATGGCGATGGACCACACGTCGTTCACCGAGACCGTCGAGCGCTTCGCCGCCCAGCTCGGCGTCACGCTGCGGTACGAGGATGGCGGCGCGCCGCAGGTCGAGGCCGGCTCGCGCCTGCGACTGCTCGAGGCATCGAAGGCGGCCGCCGAGTTCTTCCAGGCGCAGCTGCTGCTGCCGATCGCGGAGCCCGGGCAGCGGTTCCTCGGCGAGCGCGGCTTCGACCTCGCGGCGGCGCAGCGCTTCGGCGTCGGGTTCGCGCCGCAGTCGTTCGAGGCGCTGCGCACGCACCTGCGCGGCAAGGGCTTCACCGACGACGAGCAGCTGCGCGCCGGCCTGCTGTCCGAGGGGCAGCGCGGGCCCTACGACCGCTTCCGCGGCCGGCTCGTGTGGCCCATCCGCGACGTCACCGGTGCGACGGTCGGCTTCGGCGCGCGCAAGCTGCTCGACGACGATCCCGGCCCGAAGTACCTCAACACGCCCGAGACCGCGATCTACCACAAGTCGCAGGTGCTCTACGGGCTCGACCTCGCGAAGCGCGACATCTCGAAGCAGCGCGAGGCCGTGATCGTCGAGGGCTACACCGACGTCATGGCGTGCCACCTCGCGGGGGTCACGACGGCGATCGCGACGTGCGGCACGGCGTTCGGCGTCGACCACATCAAGGTGCTGCGCCGCGTGCTCGGCGACGTGTCGACGTCGGACACGACGGCGCTCGGGAAGGTCGTCTTCACGTTCGACCCCGACGAGGCCGGGCAGAAGGCCGCGAGCCGCGCGTTCGCCGAGGAGCAGCGCTTCGCGGCGCAGACGTTCGTGGCCGTCGCGCCCGACGGCCTCGACCCGTGCGACCTGCGCCTGCAGCGCGGCGACGACGCCGTGCGCCGCCTGATCGAGACGCGCAGGCCGATGTTCGAGTTCATGCTGCGCCGCGTCGTCGACGCGTTCGACCTCGAGACCGTCGAGGGCCGCGTGCAGGCCACACGCGCCGCGGCGCCCGTGCTCGCCACGATCCGCGACCGCGCGCTCGCCGAGGGCTACCAGCGGCAGCTGTCGGGCTGGCTCGGCGTCGAGCCGCGCGACGTGGTGCGGGCGCTGCAGGCGTGGCGTGCGCAGCAGGGGCGGCAGGATGCGCGGCCGCAGGGTCGCCCGGGCCAGGGCGGGCCGGGTGCTCCCGGCGGCGCGCCCGTCGAGCCCGTGCAGCCGCAGATGACGATGCAGCAGCTGCCGAAGGATCCCGCGACGATCCTCGAGCGCGAGGCCATCGTGGCGATGCTGCAGCAGGGCGGGCACGTGCCCGAGGCGCTGCGCGTGCGGGGTGCCACCGCCCACGTCGGCGACGAGACCCTGCGCATCGTGCGCGACGGCATCCTCGCCGAGCTCGACCACATCGCCGCATCCGGATTCTCGGAGCGGGTCGCCGCCGCCGTGCCACCGCCGCTCGCCCCGCTCGTGCGCGAGCTCGCGATCGCGCCGATGATCGCGGGACCGCGCGGCGTCGAGTCGAGCGTGCGCGGGGTCGTCGTGACGTTGATCCTGCGTGACATCCTGAGGGAGAAGGGCGAGCTGCTCGGGCAGCTGTACCGGCTTCGCGAGGGCGATCCGGCGGCGGCGAGGCAGCTCGCGACGCGGATCGACGAGCTCGACGCCGAGCGGGCACGGATGGAGGAGCAGCGATGACGGAGCCGACCCACGCAGCGATCCGGGTCCACGACGCATCCCTCGCCCACGCGGGATCCACGGCGCTCGTCGTGCGCGGCGTCTCGTTCGTCGCCGAGCCCGGCGCGCCCGTGACGGTGCTCGGCCCGACGGGAGCCGGCAAGTCGACGCTGCTCGACGCCATCGCGCTGCAGACGCCCAAGGAGCAGGGCCCCGAGCTGCACGGCGGCTCGATCGCCGTGCTCGGCCACGACGTGCGCGGCCTCGGCGGTCGCGCCCGCACGCGGCTGCTCGCGTTCGTCGGCCACGCCGAGCAGCGCGGCTCCGAGCGGCTCGAGGGCACCATGACGGTCGGCGACGTCGTCGCGAGCCCCATCTTCGACCGCGACCCGCGCTTCGACCGCAAGGAGGCGGGCGTCGCCGTCGCCGGCGCGCTCGACGCCGTGCGGCTGCCGCTCGGCATGCTCGACCGGCACGTCTTCGAGCTGTCGCGCGGCCAGCGCCAGCGCGTGTCGCTCGCTCGGGCGCTCGTGCTCGACCCCAAGGCGCTCATCGTCGACGACCCGATCTCGGGGCTCGACCCCGTCGTCGCACCCGACGTGCTCGACGGCCTCCGCACGCTCGCCGAGACGCGCGCGGTGGTCGCCGCCGTGCGTACGCCGCGCCAGGCGCGCGCGATCGGCGGCACCTCGGTCGTGCTGCACCGCGGCCGCGTCGTGGGCGCGGGCCCGATCGACGCGCTGCTCGCCGACCCGCGGCATCCCTACGTCGAGTCGCTCGCGCGCACGGAGCGCCCCGCGGCCTGACCGCCCGGCGGCGCACGCCTTTCCGCGTGACTGGTCGCAGTTGCACCACACTGGTCGCAGCTTCGGTGCAATGGCGACCAGTGTGCGTACATCTCTGACCAGTCGACGGGGGAGCGACGCCGCCCGGCAACGACGAAGGCCCCACCGCGAACGGTGGGGCCTTCTGCTGCTCCCCGAGATGGACTCGAACCATCAACCTGCCGGTTAACAGCCGGCTGCTCTGCCAATTGAGCTATCGAGGAATGCTGGGAACAGCCCGGCTAGCCTAGCACCGATCCGAGGGCCCCTCGAACCACGCCGGGCTTCGGCGTCACGCGTCGACGTCGTCGACGCCGGGCGTCCAGGTGAGCCCCGGCCGCCCGTAGCGGGCCTTCTTGATGGCCTTCTCGATCGACTTCCACTCGCGGTGGTCGAGGCGGTCGGCGTAGAGGATGCCGTCGAGGTGGTCGTACTCGTGCTGGAAGATGCGGGCGAGCCAGCCGGTCGCCTCGATGCGGAAGCGCTCGCCGTCGAGGCCGGTCGCCTCGAGGATCGCGGCCTGCGAGCGGATGAGCGCCTCGCGCGGTCCGGGGATCGAGAGGCAGCCCTCCTCGTCGTCCTCGGTGACCTCGTCGATGGGCAGGGGAGCGATCCACAGCGTGGGGTTGATCGCGACGCCCGACGACTCCACGCCATCCTCGTCGGTCCACGACCACACGAAGAGGCGCTTGCCGATGCCGACCTGCGGTGCCGCGAGGCCGACGCCCGGCGCCGCGTGCATCGTCTCGACCATGTCGGCCACCAGGGTGCGCAGCTCGTCGTCGACGGTCGACACCTCGGACGCGACGGTGTGGAGCACCGGCTCGCCGGTGATGCAGATGGGGAGCACGGCCATGTCGCCAAGGCTATCGACGGTTCGCGGCCGGTACTGTCGGATGGTGCGGCTGGCTGACATCACCGATCTGACCGAGCAGATCTCGCTGACGCCGCTGCAGGCGCTCGGCATCCCCATCGCGATCGCGGGTGCGGTCGTGCTGTCGCTCGGCACGCAGTTCCAGCACCGCGGCGTCTCGCTCGTCGAGGGATCGTCGGGTGCGTCGGGCGCGAAGCTCGACCTGCGACAGCTGGGCCTGCTCATCCGTCGCCCGTCGTGGGTCGTCGGCACGTCGATGCTCGGCGTCGCGGCGCTCATGCAGCTGTGGGCGCTGTCGCTGGCGCCGCTCATCGTCGTGCAGCCGCTCGGCGCCGTCGCGCTCGTCGTGACCGCCGTCGTGAACGCGCGCGTCGCCCGCCACCGGCTCGATGCGCCCACGATCAACTCGATCCTCTTCTGCCTGCTCGGCATCGGCATCTTCGTCACGGTCGCGGCGGTCTTCGCCGTCGAGCACCCCATCCGCGATCAGCAGCTGCTCACGGTGCTGTGCCTGCTGCTCGTCGTCGGCATCGGCCTGGGCCTCGCGTGGTGGCGCTGGCGCGATCGGGCGAGCGCCATCTTCTACGTCATCGCCGCCGGCGTGCTCTACGGCTTCGTCGTGACGCTCATGAAGGTCGTGCTGAACCGCATCACGACCGGCAACTTCGAGTGGCTCACGATCGTGTGCCTCCTCGGCGTCGCGGGCGCGCTCGCGTTCGGCGGCTACTTCGTGCAGCTCGCGCACGCGTCGGGTCCGCCCGACCTCGTGATCGCGGGCCTCACGGTAGTCGACCCGCTCGTCGCCGTGCTCATCGGCGTCACGGTGCTCGGCGAGGCCGCGCAGACGCCGCCGTGGGCGCTCATCGTCTTCGTGCTCGCGGGTGGGCTCGCCGTGTTCGGCGTGTTCCAGCTCGCGAGGCACCATCCGCAGCTGCAGGCCAAGACCCTCGTGGAGGACGACGAGTGACGGACCCGCTCCGCATCCTGATCACCGGCGACACGTTCGCGCCCGACGTCAACGGCGCGGCGACGTTCGCGACGCAGCTCGCGGCGGGCCTCGCGAGGCGCGGCCACGAGGTGCACGTCGTCGCGTCGGCGACGGCGCGCGGTCGACAGGGTACGCGCGTCGAGGAGCACGAGGGGGTGCGCTTCACGGTGCACCGCCTGCGGTCGCTCGGCTACCCGGGGCACGACTGGCTGCGCTTCGCCGAGCCGTGGCGCATCGTGCAGAACGCCGGCTCGCTGCTGGATGCGCTGCAGCCCGACGTCGTGCACTTCCAGTCGCACCTCGTCGTCGGTCGCGGCTTCGCGTCGGCGGCGCGGGCGCGCGGCATCCGCCTCATCGGCACGAACCACATCATGTTCGAGAACCTCATGGACCACTCGAACATCCCGAAGGTCGCGCAGGGTCGCATCACGAACGCGCTGTGGGCGGATGCGGGCCGGGTGTTCGGCCGCTGCGACGCGGTGACGACGCCGACGAGGCGCAGCGCCGACTACCTCGAGCGCATGACGGGCCTGCACCACGTGCACGCCGTCTCGTGCGGGCTGCGCGCATCCGACTACACGGTCTCGCCGACGCGCAACCGCGGCACGATCGTGTTCGTGGGTCGCGTGACGAGCGAGAAGCGCATCGAGACGGCCGTGCGAGCGCTCGCGCGCCTGCCGAAGGAGCTCGACGCGCGGCTCCAGATCGTGGGCGGCGGCGACCTCGTCGACGAGCTGGGCTCGCTCGCGGCGTCGCTCGGCGTCGGCGACCGCGTGGAGCTGACGGGCTTCGTGTCGTCGGAGGAGCTGCGCGCGCGCCTCACGGGCGCCGAGGTGTTCGTCATGCCGTCGACGGCCGAGCTGCAGTCGATCTCGACGATGGAGGCGATGGCGTCGGGCCTGCCCGTCGTCGCAGCCGACGCCATGGCGCTGCCGCACCTCGTCGACGGCAACGGCTACCTGTTCCGCCCCGACGACGACGCGGACCTCGCTGTGCAGCTCGAGAAGGTCCTGCGCGCGAGCGACGACGAGTGGCAGGCGCTGCGGCACCGGTCGCTCGAGCTCGTGTCGGTGCACGACATCGAGACGACGCTCGACGTCTTCGAGGCGCTGTACCGCGGCGAGGACGTCGTCGACCCCGTCACCGAGCTGCCGCACCTCGAGCCCTCGTCGGCGGATGCGGATGCTGCGGATGCGCTCGATCCCGAGGCCGAGCCGGCCGACGAGTCGCGGTAGCGCGCGTCGGTAGGCTCCTTCGCGGGGCGGTAGCTCAGCTGGTCAGAGCAGCGGACTCATAATCCGTCGGTCACGGGTTCAAGTCCCGTCCGCCCTACGACTGCGTGCGTGGGCATCCGCCGCCTATGGTGGCGGTATGCGCACCACCACCGTCGACGTCGGCCAGCTCCCTGCGAGCAGCAGCGACGACGCCCCGCTCGTCGAGCGTCTCGTGGCCATCGTCAACGACGCGTACGCGGCCGGCGAGGTCGGCATGTGGCGCGACGGCGCCGCGCGCGTCACGTCGCAGGGCATGCGCGCGCTCATCGCGGCAGGCGAGATCGTGCATGCGGGCATCGACGGGCGGACGGTGGGCTGCGTGCACCTGCGCCGCGTCGATGCGACGACCTGGGCGTTCGGCATGCTCGCGACCGACCCGGCGGTGCAGGGCGGCGGCATCGGTCGCACGCTCGTCGACGCCGCCGAGTCGATCGCCCAGTCGCGCGGTGCGTCGCGGATGCAGCTCGAGCTGCTGGTGCCGACGGCGCAGGAGCAGGCCTCGAAGGCGGCGTTGGGCGCCTGGTACGCCCGGCGTGGCTACGCGATCACGACGACGCGCCCGTTCGCGCTCGACTACCCCGAGATCGCCGGCCACCTGGCCGTCGAGTGCGAGTACCAGGTGTGGCACCGCTCGCTCGCGGCGTCCGCCTAGCCGACCCGCGTCAGCGCGAGCCGAGCGCCGCCCGCGCCGCCATGCCGACGATCGCCGTGTACGTCGGGTAGGCGAAGCGCACCTCCGCGAGCGTCTGCACGCGCACGCCCGCAGCCATGGCGGTCGTGAGGGCCTGCACGACCTCGACGGCGTGCTCGCCGACCGCGTGCGCGCCGAGCACGGTCGAGCGGGAGCGGTCGACGACGAGCTTGAGGAAGCCCACGTCGCGGTCGTCGATGACGGCGCGGTCGAGCGCGTCGTACCGCACGGTCGCGACGACGCACTCCGCATCCCGTGCGCGCGCCTCCGCCTCGGTGAAGCCGACGCCGGCGTAGTCGGGATCCGTGAACCCGCCCGCGGGCAGCAGTCGGTGCGGCGCGCGCACCGAGGCGCCGAGCACGGCGTTCTCGGCGGCGGCCTCGCCCTCGAACTGCGCCGCCTGCACGAGCATGTCGCGGCCGTTCGCGTCGCCCACGGCGAAGACGTGCGGCACGACGGTGCGCAGGTACTCGTCGGCGGGGATCGCGCCGCGCTCCACGGCGATGCCCGCATGCTCGAGGCCGAGGTCGGCGACGTCGGCCGGCCAGCCCGTCGCCATGACGACACCGTCGACCTCGAGGGTGCGCTCGGCGCCGTCCTCCACGAGCACGAGGTCGACCGCGCCCGACGCCGACCGCTCGAGCCGCGAGACGCCGTCGATGCCGCAGCGCACGTCGACGCCCCGCGCGACGAAGGCCTCCGTCACCTCAGCCGCGATGTCGGCATCCGACGCCATGAGGATGCGCGGCGCGAGGTCGAGCAGCGTCACCTGCGAGCCGAACGCGGCGAGCACCGTCGCGACCTGCGCGCCCGTGTTGCCGCCGCCGATCACGGCGACGCGATCGGGGAGGGCGGGCAGGTCGAGCACCTCGTCGGGCAGGATCGCGAGCTCGGCACCCGGGATCGGCAGCCGGCGTGCGTGGCCACCGACGCACACGAGGATGCTGTCGCCCACGACGCGTCGGCCGCTGTCGAGCTCGAGCGTGTGCGGGTCGACGAACCGCGCTCGCCCCTCCTGCACGAGGTCGACGCCCGCGGCGGCGAAGCGCTCGGCCTCGGCCTTCATCGCCCGCACCTCGTCGACGCGCGCGTGCACGCGGTCGACGACGCCGCGCCAGTCCACCGACACGTCGCCGACGATCACGCCGTGCTCGTGCGCCGACCGCGCATCGCGCACGAGGCGGGCGGCGCGGGCGAGCACGCGCGTCGGCACGCAGCCCGCGTTCACGCACGTGCCGCCCAGGCGTGCGGCCTCGAGCACCACGACGCGAGCGCCGAGGTCGGCGGCGCGCAGCGCGGCAGCAGTGCCGCCCGGCCCGGCACCGATGACGACGACGTCGTAGCGGTCGGTCTCGGGCATCGTCGGCTCCTCACGCAGGCGGTGCATCCATCCTCGTCGCCTCGCGGGCACCGGGGAAGGGGTCAGCCGTCGCGTCGAGCCTCGGCGCGACGACGGAAGGCGGCGGCGGGCCAGTCGAAGCGCACGAGGACCACGAAGAGGACGGCGACCAGCACGAGCGCGAGGCCGAGCCCGAGTCCGAACGCCCACGGCGACGCGATGCCGAGTGCGACGAGCACGAGGCCGGCGGCGCCGACGGACACGCCGACGCCGACGGCGAGCCGCGCTCGGGCCGCGTCGTCGTCGCGAGGCTCCCGCGTCGCAGGATCGAAGGGTCGCCGCCGCCACGCCACGACGCCGACGGCCACCATGAGCGCGACGACGAAGGCGCCGACGGGCAACGCCCAGTACACGGTGGGTGGTCCGTCGAGCGACACGAGGATGGCAGCGACCCCGGATCCGACTCCGAGCGAGACCGCGTGCACGAGCGTCGCCCGGCGCATGAGGCGCCAGCCGTCCGTCGACCAGTCGTGCCCGGCCGCCCGGGTGACCAGCATGGTCATGGACCCGACGAGCGTGCCGATCGAGAGCACGAGCATCGCGGGGCCGAGCAGGGTGGGCATGACTCCACCCTCGCGGGTGACGGCCACGCCGTCGAGGGCTTGCGCCGTCACGTCGCGTCGACGAGGCCCTTCTCGACGAGCGACGCGCCCGCCGCGACGACCGCCTCGCGCTGCGGCCTCGGGTCGACGCCGAGCAGCGTGCGCATGCGCGTGACGTCGATGCGCTTCACGAACCCGACCTCGGCCGCGATGCCGCGCAGCTCGGGGCGGAACCGCGCCAGCAGGCGCACGACGAGGTCGGGGATGCGGCCGGTCGGCGTGCGCGCCGCATCCGCGCCGAGCGCAGCACGCAGCGTGGACGCGACCTCGACGAGCTCGATCGCCGGCTCGCCCGTGGCGACGAGGATGCGCTGACCGGCGACGCCGGCCGTGATCGCCGCGACGTGGGCCGCGGCGACGTCGCGCACGTCGACGATCGGCACGAACATGCGCGGCGCGCGCGGCATGCCGCCTGACAGCAGTCGCTGCAGCAGGTGGTTCGAGCCCGACACCGAGTCGCCGAGCACGGGACCCATGACGGCGACGGGCAGCAGCGTGACGAGCTCGATGCCGCCCTCCTGCTCGAAGAGCTGCCACGCGGCGCGCTCGGCGAGCACCTTGCTGCGCCCGTACGCGTCGACGCCCGGGCCGTCGAGCGGCGTCCAGTCCGCCTCGCCGTCGAGCGAGCGGATGGTGGTGCGCACGGGGTGGCCAGCGGCCAGCGGGGCGAGCACGACGTGCCCGGCGATGAAGCCCGAGCCGCCGGTGACGAGCACGCGATCCATGGTGACCCTCCTCGGCGCCCGAGTCGTTGGTGGCGCCACCGTCGATCGTGCGCCGACGCACGAGCCGCAGCCATCCCCGCGCCCACACCGGTACCCGCAGGGACAGGATGCGCCGACGGCCCGAGGCGTACCGTGGCCGCATGCCCGAGACCCCGAACCTGCTCGGCGAGTACCTGCGCGCTCGCCGCGACCTCGTGACGCCCGACGAGGTCGGCATCCCCGTCGTCGGCCAGCGGCGCGTGCCGGGGCTGCGACGCGAGGAGGTCGCGATGCTCGCGGGCATCAGCGCCGAGTACTACCTGCGCCTCGAGCAGGGGCGCGACACGAACCCGTCGCCGCAGGTGCTGCGGTCGATCGCGCGCGTGCTGCGGCTCGACGACGACGCGTACCTGCTGGGGCTCGCGGCGGGGGAGCCGCGGCGCAGTCGCCCGCGGGTGCGCCGCGAAGTCGTGCCCGAGTCGACGCAGCGGCTCGTCGCCGAGCTGCCCTTCCCGGCGTTCGTCGAGGGCAGGCTGCTCGACGTGCTCGCCGCCAATCCGCTCGCGACGGCGCTGTCGCCGCGCCTCGCGCCGGGCCGCAATCGTCTGCGCGACGTGTTCCTCGACCCGGCCGAGCAGGCGATGTTCCAGGTCATGCAGGGCACGGCGGGCGCGCTCATCGCGGGCTTCCGGCAGTCGATCGGCACCGACGTCGACGACCCCGCGTGCATCGCGCTCGTCGGCGAGCTGTCGCTCGCGAGCGAGGACTTCCGCAGGCTCTGGGCGCGGCACGACGTCGGCCCGCGCCAGGGTGCGAGCCTGACGTTGCACCACCCCGAGGTCGGGCCGCTGCGCCTCGACCGCGAGAAGCTCGCCATCGCGGGCACGCCGGGCCTCATGCTCGTGATCTACCACGCCCAGCGCGGCACGGATGCGGCCGAACGGCTCGCGCTGCTCGCATCCGCGGCGCTGCCCGTCGCCGAGCGCGACGCCGACGCGCGCCGCTGACCAGCGCGACCGGCGTAGCGTGATCGCATGCGCGCACGCGACGAGTCACCCGCCGGTCGCGAGGAGCGGGCGGCGGTGCTCAAGGAGCGCATCTACCTCACGTTCGCGTCGCTCGCGGTCGTGCTCGCGCTCGCGGGCCACGGGCGTCCGACCGCGGGGGAGTCGCTCGCGACGCTCGGCGTGACCCTCGCGGGCACCGTGCTCGCCGTGTTCACCGCGGACGTCATCTCGCACATCGTCGTGCACGAGTCGCTGCCGACGCGCACCGAGATGCGGCACATCGTCGGCACGCTCGTGGGCGCGCTGGGCGGCGTCGCCGTGCCGTTCGTCTTCCTCGGCCTCGCCGCCGCAGGCGTCTGGGAGGCGGAGCGCGCGCTGCACGCCTCGGCCGTCGCGCTCATCGTCGCGCTCGTCGTCATCGGCTGGCTCGCCGTGCGCCGCGCGCGCATCACGTGGTGGCAGCGGCTCGTCGTGCTGGGCGCCGAGGCCGTGCTGGGGCTCGCCGTCATCGGGCTGCAGCTCGTCGCGCACGGCGGCTGAGCCTCAGGCGAGATACCCGCGCGCGATCCGCACCAGGTCCTCGCGCCCGAACGAGTCGCCGTGCCCGGGCCGCACGACCGTGATCGGCAGCGCGAGCAGCCGCTCGAGGGATGCGCGATACGCGGCGGGCTCGGAGTCGTGCAGGTCGTCGAGCAGCACGTCGTCGTAGACGACGTCGCCGGCGAAGAGCTCGCCGGAGGCGTCGTCGACGAGACCGATGGAGCCGGGGGTATGGCCGGGCAGGTGCAGCACGCGGTAGACGCGGTCGCCGAGGTCGATGGCGTCGCCGTCGGCGAGCGGCGTCGTGATGCGCGGTGCGGGCTGCGCCGCGCGTCCGTCCCACCCCGCGTGCGGCGCCGCATCCACGAGCAGCGGTGGCAGCGGGTAGACGCCCTCGGCGAGGCCGATGCCGGCTGCGAACGCGGCACCTGCGAGGTCGGCGACGGCGGCGGGCACGTCGGCGGGATGCGCACGCACGTCGGGGAACGCGCCCGCGCCGCCCGCGTGGTCGAGATGCCCGTGGGTCAGCACCACGATCGGCTCGCGCGGCGCGGCGCCCACGAGCTCGGCAGCCGCCTCCACCGCCGAGCGCAGCGGACCCACGCCGAGGCCCGTGTCGACGAGCAGGTCGGCGTCGCGGCCGCGCCGCCACCAGACGTTGCCACGCACGAGCTCGTCGGCGTGCGGCTCGTCGATGCGCACGAGGCCGTCGTCGACGACCTCGAGCGCGAACCACGACGCGGCGACGGGCAGCGTCATCGCGCGTTCACGAGCGCGGGCGCGGGCGACGCGCGCCGCACGCCTCGCGCGAGCCCCAGGTAGATGCCCGCGGCGAGCAGCGGGCCCACGATCGACGACAGGTCGGCGCCGCCGAGCAGGGCCGAGATGGGTCCGACGTAGAGCGTGGTGTTGACCATGAGCACCGCGACCGTCGTCGCGACGACCATCGCCACCGCGCCGGCGACGTGCCAGCCGCCCGAGTACCAGAAGCGGCTGCCCGGCGACGTGTCCGAGAGGGCGACGCCGTCGAACGCGCCCCGGCGCAGCCAGATGTCGGCGGCGTACACGGCCATGAGCGGCCCCATGACCGCGACCGAGAGCTCGATGAGGTAGCCGAGCGTCTCGAGGAAGTCGGGGGCGCCGTAGAGCAGCCACCCCGACAGCACGAGCCCGATGCCGCCCACGACGGCCACGGCCATCCAGCGAGGCACGCGCGGTGCGAGCGACTGCGCGTAGAGGCCGTTCGAGTACTGCGTGAGCACGTTGTTCGCGATGGTGCCGACCACGATCGCGGCGAGGATCACGGGGTGGAACCAGCCGGGCACGACGGCGGCGATCGACGCCTGCGGCTCCGTCATGTCGATCGTCGTCGCGAGCGCGATGCCGACGGCGGTGATGAGCACCGACGGCACGATGCCGCCGAGCGCCGTCCAGCCCACGATCGCGCGGCGCGACGAGGATGCGGGCAGGTAGCGCGAGAAGTCGGCGCTCGCCGCCCATGACAGCGGCCCCGACGCGATGATCGTGAAGCCCAGCAGCCACAGCGCCACGCGCTCGCCCATGCCGAGCTCGGGCGCGGCGTACGACCAGTCGGCCGCGCCGACCGCGTAGGCGCCGAGCACGACGAAGCACGCGCCGACGACGATCGACAGGTAGGGGCTGATCCGCTCGATCGTCGCGTGGCCGAAGATGCTCAGCACGGTGCAGACGGCGGACACGCCCACGAGGATCGCGACGCCCGCATCCGCCGCCTCCTGCCAGCCGAGCAGCACGAGCAGCGACTGCGTCGCGAGCGTCGCGAACGTGATGTTGAGCACGGCGAAGAACACGCCGATCGCGACGCCGAGCGCCGACCCGAACACGAGGTTGCCGCGCACGCCGAACACGGCGCGCAGGATGACGACGCTCGGGGTGCCGGACGCGGGGCCGCTCGTCGCGAGCCAGCCGACGCCGAACCACCACAGGTTGCCGAGCAGGCACACGACCAGCGCCTCGACGACGCCGAGGCCGAGCATCACGAGGAGGCCGCCGTAGACGAGGTAGAGGTACAGCACGTTCGCCGCCGCCCAGATGCCGAAGAGGGCGCGCGGCCTGCCGTGGCGCTCGTCGTCGGGGATGACGTCGATGCCTCGCGCCTCGACGTGCCCGACGGCATCCGTGACGGTCGTGCGTGCTGCGTCGCTCATGAGCGCCCTCCATGGCAGGGTCCCGACGTCGCGGTCGGGCGTTGAGCGCATGCCCAATAGGAGGAACCATAGGTAGGCTCGCGCCTGATGTCAACGGACGCCCGCCCCAAGCGCACGCGCAAGTCGCCAGGCGAGCGCGCCGCCGAGATCCTCGCCGCGGCGACCGATCTCGCGCGCGCCGAGGGCCTCGCGGCCGTGACGGTGCGCTCGGTCGCCGACCGCGCCGGCATCACGCAGGGCCTCGTCGCCCACTACTTCCCGTCGATGCAGGAGCTCGTCGCGCGCATCTACCGCGACCTCGTCGGTGCCGAGGTCGAGGAGGTGCGCGCGGTCGTCGCGGCCGACGGCGATCACCGCGGTCGCATCCGCGCGCTGCTCGAGACCGTGCTCGACGGCTCGCGCGACGACGTGACGGTGCTGTGGGTCGAGGGCTGGGCGCTCGGGCGCCGCAATCCCGAGCTCGCCGCGGCGGTGCGCGAGCAGATGGATGCGTGGCACGCGCTCGTGTCCGACGCGATCGCCGCGGGCGAGGCGGTGGGCGAGCTGCGAGTCGACGACGTCGACCGCGCCGCGTGGCGCGTGCTCGCGTTCGTCGACGGCCTCAACGCGCAGTCGCTCGTGCGGGATGCGCCGATGCGCACGTCGGTCGAGGATGCCGTGCGGGCGGTCGAGTCGTGGCTCGGGGTCGAGGCCGCCGAGCATCGTTGACGTGGGCGGCTTCCCCGCGTAGCCTCCCTCATTGAGCGCACGTTCAATAGCGAACGGCGCACCGGACGGAGGAACCATGGCCTGGCGGATGCCCTCGGAGACCGCGCCCCACGAGCGCACCTGGATGGCGTTCCCGTGCGAGGGCGTGACCCTCGGCGAGACCGACGCCGAGCGCGAGGCCGGCTACCGCGCCTGGACCGACGTCGCGCTCGCGACCGCCGAGTTCGAGCCCGTCACCATGGTCGTCGACCCGTCGGAGACCGCCCGCGCGCACCGCATGCTCGGCTCGGCCGTCGAGATCGTCGAGGCGCCGCTCGACGAGTTCTGGATGCGCGACTTCGGCCCGACGTTCGTCGTCGACGACGAGCAGCCCGGCGTGCTCGGCGCCGTCGACTGGATCTTCAACGGCTGGGGCTCGCCCGACTGGGCGAACGCCGAGCACTCCAACGAGATCGCCCGCACCGTCGCGGGCCTCGTGGGGGCCGAGGTCGTCTCGTCGGTGCTCGTGAACGAGGGCGGCGGCATCCACGTCGACGGCGAGGGCACCGTGCTGCTCACCGAGACCGTGCAGCTGGGCGCCGAACGCAACCCGCACGCCGACAAGGCCCGCGTCGAGGCCGAGATGCTGCGCACGATCGGCGCCACGACGGCGATCTGGCTGCCTCGCGGCCTCACGCGCGACTACGACCGCTTCGGCACGAAGGGGCACGTCGACATCGTCGCCACCATCCCGTCGCCCGGTCGCCTGCTGCTGCACGCGCAGCGCGACGCGGCGCATCCCGACCACGCCGTGAGCGCCGAGCTGCGCGCGCTGCTCGCCGAGCAGACCGACGCCGCCGGGCGCCGCCTCGAGATCGTCGACCTGCCCGCGCCCGCGACGCTGCGCGACGACGAGGGCTTCGTCGACTGGAGCTACGTCAACCACCTCGTCGTGAACGGCGGCGTCATCGCCTGCGGCTTCGGCGAGGAGCGGGCGGACTCCGAGGCGCGCGCGATCCTCGAGGATGCGTACCCGGGCCGCCGGGTCGTGACCGTGGATGCGCGCGAGATCTTCGCGCGCGGCGGCGGCATCCACTGCATCACGCAGCAGCAGCCCGCGCTCGAGCAGGTCGCCCGATGAGCGTCGACGTCGCCGAGGCGTCGATCGCCGACCTCGCGGCGGCGCTGGCGGCGGGGGAGACGACCGCGGTCGAGCTCGTCGAGGCGTACCTCGCACGCATCGACGCGTACGACGGCCCCGACACCGAGACCCGCCTCAACGCCGTCGTCGTGCGCAACACGGAGGCGCTGGCCGAGGCGCGCGAGTCGGATGCGCGCCGCGCGGCGGGCGAGGCGCACGGGCCGCTCGACGGCATCCCGTACACGGCGAAGGACTCGTACCTCGTGCGCGGCCTCACGGCCGCGGCGGGCAGCCCCGCCTTCGCGCACCTCGTCGCGCAGCGCGACGCGTTCACGATCGAGCGCCTGCGCGCTGCCGGCGCGATCTGCCTCGGCCTCACGAACATGCCGCCCATGGCCAACGGCGGCATGCAGCGCGGCGTCTACGGCCGGGCGGAGTCGCCGTACTCGGCCGACTGGCTCACGGCGCCGTTCGGCTCGGGATCGTCGAACGGCTCGGGCACGGCGACGGCGGCGAGCATGGCGGCGTTCGGGCTCGGCGAGGAGACGTGGTCGAGCGGCCGCGGCCCCGCCTCGAACAACGCCCTGTGCGCGTACACGCCGTCGCGCGGCGTCATCTCGACGCGCGGCAACTGGCCGCTCGTGCCCACGATGGACGTCGTCGTGCCGCACGCCCGCACCATGGCCGACCTGCTCGCGGTGCTCGACGTCGTCGTCGCCGACGACGCCGAGACGCGCGGCGACCTGTGGCGCTCGCAGCCGTGGGTGCCCATCCCGGCCGCCTCCGACATCCGCCCCGCGTCGTACGCGGGCCTCGTGGCCGAGGCCGTCGGCGCGCTGCACGGCGTGCGCCTGGGCGTGCCGCGCATGTACCTCGGCGCCGACCCCGATGCGGGCACGAATCCCGACGGCGGCATCGGCGGCGCGACGGGGCGGGCGATCCGTCCGCGACCGTCGTCGCTCGACCTCTGGGAGGCGGCGCGCGCCGACCTCGAGGCCGCCGGCGCGACGGTCGTCGAGGTCGACTTCCCCGTCGTGAGCAACTACGAGGGCGACCGCCCGGGCGCGCCCACGATCGCGACGCGCGGCCTCGTCAGCCCCGCGTACCTGCAGCGCGAGATCGTCGACCTGTCGGCGTGGTCGTGGGACGACTTCCTCGCCGCCAACGGCGACCCTGCGCTCGCGACGCTCGCGGGCGTCGACGGCGCGACGATCTTCCCGCAGCCGCCCGGCGCGCTGCCCGACCGCTACGACGGCTTCGACGACGACCTGCCGCACTACCCCGGCTGGGTCGCCGCGAACCCCGGTGCCTCGTGGCGCGACATGCCCGAGCTCGAGGAGGGGATGCGCGGGCTCGAGGAGACGCGCCGCGTCGACCTCGAGCAGTGGATGGACGAGCAGGGCCTCGACGCCGTGATCTTCCCCGCCGTCGCCGACGTCGGGCCTGCCGACATGGACGTGAACCCCGCATCGGCGGATGCGGGTTGGGCGAACGGCGTGTGGGTCGCGAACGGCAACCTCGCCATCCGCCACCTCGGCATCCCGACCGTGACGGTGCCGATGGGCACCATGGCCGACATCGGCATGCCGATCGGCCTCACGTTCGCGGGTCGCGCGTACGACGACGCGGCGCTGCTGCGCCTCGGCGCGGCGTTCGAGGCGACGGGCCAGCGGCGCACCGAGCCGCCGCGCACGCCGAGGCTCTGACGCGCCGGCTTCGTCGCCGCCTACGATGCGAGGGAGGCTGCTCGCCTCGCGACAGGAGGCGACGTGGCCGATCCGTATCAGCGCATCCTCGATGCGCTCGTCGAGCGCACCGACGAGATCGCGGCGATCGTCGACGCGCGCATCCGCGACGAGCTGCCGTCGTACGACCACGTGCCCTACGCCGACATCGCCACGTCGGTGCACGCGAACGTCGCCCTGACGGTCGCGACGGTGCAGGCGGGCGCGGTGCCGGCGACCGACAGCATCGGCGCGGCCGAGGCGTCGTCGACGCAGCGCGTCGACCAGGGCGTGCCGATCGTCGACGTCATGCGCGGCTTCCGCGTCTGCATCCGCGCCATCCAGGAGCAGCTCATCGCCATCGGGCACGCGCAGGGGCTGTCGGATGCGCGGCTCGTCGAGCTCACCGACCTGCTGTGGGCGCTCTCGGATGCGTTCACGGCGCGCAGCGCCATCGTGTACCGCGATCGCGACGTCGACCGCGCGCTCGCCGACATGCGTCGCGTGCTGCGGTTCCTGCAGGGCCTCGCGTCCGGCGACCTCGACGCCGAGGAGCGCGCGGCGTCGGCGGCGCGGTACGGCCTGCCGCTCGACGGCGCGTACCGCGCGTTCCGAGCGCGGGCGCTCGACGAGGAGCGCACCGAGGAGCTGCGCAGGCAGCTGCATCGGGGGCCGCGCGGCTGCGTGCGCCTCGCCGCGTCGGCGGGCACCGAGATCCTCGGCATCGCGAGCGACGTGCCCTCGACGGGCAGGCTCCGCGCCGTCGTGGGCGTCGGCCCGGCCGTGTCCCTCGGCGAGGCGGCGCGATCGTTCGCCGTCGCCCGCGGCGTGCTCGACGCCGCCCGACGCACGCGCCGCGACGGCGTGCACACGCTGCAGGACATGACCTGGCGCATCGGCATCACGACGGCGCCGCTCGTGACGGCCGAGCTCGACGCGCGGCTCGTGGCACCCGTCGTCGCCGAGGGCGCGTTCGGCGACGCCGTGCTCGAGGCGGTCGGCGCGTACCTCGACCACGGCAGGAGCATCCCCGAGGCCGCGGCATCCGTGCACGTGCACGTCAACACGCTGCGGTACCGACTGCGCCGCTTCGAGGAGCTCACGGGCGCCGATCTCGCGTCGACGACGGCGCTGGTCGAGACGGCGTGGGCGCTCGAGGCGCACCGCGGTTCGTAGCCCGCTACGAAACGATGCCCGAACCCTTGGACGACCGGCTCTGTCCGCACGGCCTCCGCGTCGGCATCGTGGAGTGCACTCGGACGTCGACGACGACGACCGGACGGATGCGGGCGACGGGGCTCGCGGATTCGGAGTGGACATGACGACTCTCGCGGCGACGCAGAGCACGAGGCAGCGGCTGAGGCAGATCAGCGCCGCCGCCGTGGGCAACGCGATCGAGTGGTACGACTGGTACATCTACTCGCTGCTCGCGGCGTACTTCGCCGCGCAGTACTTCCCCAGCGACTCCGAGTCGACGCTCGTGCCGCTGCTGTCGGCCCTCGCGGTCTTCGCCGTCGGCTTCGTCATGCGCCCCATCGGCGGCCTGCTCGTCGGCTGGTTCGCCGACCGCGTCGGCCGCAAGGCCGCGCTCAACGTCACCGTCATCGGCATGGGCGCAGGCAGCCTGCTCATCGCCGTCATCCCGACGTACGAGTCCATCGGCATCCTCGCGCCCATCGCGCTCGTCGTCGCCCGCATGGTGCAGGGGCTCTCGGCGGGCGGCGAGTACGCGGCCGCGGCCGCGTTCCTCGTGGAGTCGGCGCCGAACCACCGTCGCGGCTTCTTCGCGTCGTTCTTCTACCAGTCGGCCATCATCGGCAACCTCTTCGCCATCGGCCTCACGTCGCTGCTGTCGACGACGCTGTCGGCGGAGGACATGACGGCGTGGGGCTGGCGCGTGCCGTTCGCCGTCGGCGCGGTCGTCGCGGTCTCGGGCTACTGGATCCGCCGCCACGCGGAGGAGACGCACACGCTGCTCGCCGACATGGAGTCGGGCGCCGTCGAGAAGCCGAGCCCGTTCGAGTTCCTCAAGCACCCGAAGCTCGTCGTGCAGACGATCGGCATCACGGCGGCCGGCACGCTCATCTACTACGTGTGGACCGTGTACATGCCGACGTACGCCAACGTCGTCACGGGGCTCGACACGAGGCTCGGGCTCGGATCGACGGCGATCACCCTCGTCTTCTTCCTCATCCTGCAGCCGATCGTCGCGACGATCAGCGACAAGGTGGGTCGCAAGCCCGTGCTGCTCGTGTTCGGCTGCGCGTTCGTGTTCGGCACCGTGCCGATGCTGTCGCTGCTGCAGGACTCGTTCTGGAGCCTGCTGCTCGTGCAGATGCTCGGCGCCGGCTTCCTCGCGTGCTGGACGTCGATCCTCAATGCGGTGTTCGCCGAGCTGTGGCCTGCCCGCGTGCGCGCCGCCGGCGCCGGCCTGCCGTACTCGTCGGCCGTCGCCCTCTTCGGCGGCACGGGCCCGTACATCGCGACGGCGTTCGCGCAGGCGGGCAACCCCGAGTACTTCGGCTACTACCTCACGGCGATCGCGATCATCTCGACCGTCACGTACCTCACGCTCAAGGAGACGGCCCACAAGCCGCTGCCCTGACGCCCGACACGACACGAGACACGAGAGAAGGAGCGAGGCATGGTCGGCACGGGCGTGCACATCGGTGGCGTGGGGATGACGCGGTTCGGCGTCCACGAGGGCGAGACGCCCGCATCCCTCGCCGGGCAGGCGATCCGGGATGCGCTGGCGGACGCGGGGCTGGGATCCGACAGGGTCGAGGTCGCGTTCGTCGGCAGCACGACGGGCAGCGCGCTGCACGGACAGCACATGATCGGCGGCGAGATCGTGCTGCGCGAGGCGGGCATCGGCGCGATCCCGGCGTTCAACGTCGAGAACGCGTGCGCGACGGGCACGAGCGCCTTCCACCTCGCGACGGCGCACGTGCGCGCCGGCCTCGCCGACGTCGCCCTCGCGGTCGGCGTCGAGCAGATGCACGTGGGCGACCGCGCCCGCACGATGCAGGTGTTCGACGGCGCCTACGACGTCAAGCATCCCGAGCTGCTGCAGCAGACGCTGCGGGAGCTCGGGGGCGACGTCGACCTCGACGGCCTCGGCGACCGCAGCGTCTTCATGGACATCTACGCGGCGCTCGCTCGCGCGTACATGGCCGAGACGGGCCTCACGGCGCGGCAGATCGCGGCGGTGTCCGCGAAGAACCACGTGCACTCGGTCGACAACGAGCGCTCGCACTTCCGCAAGCCGTTCACGGTCGACGAGGTGCTCGCCGCGCGGCCGCTCGCGCCGCCGCTCACGGTGCCGATGTGCTCGCCCGTCACCGACGGCGCCGCCGCGGCGCTCGTCGTCTCGGCCGAGGTGGCCGCGACGCTGCCTGCACCCATCCGCGTGCTCGCGACCGTCGTCGGCACGGGCACCGATCGCGAGCTGGGCGACTGGGATGCGCACATCACGCGCCGCGTCTCGGCGCGCGCGTTCGAGGAGGCGGGCGTCGGACCCGATGCGGTCGACGTCGCCGAGCTGCACGACGCGACGGCGTTCGCCGAGGTGCTGCAGGCCGAGATGATCGGCCTGTTCGAGCGCGGCGCCGGTGGCGCCGCCGCGGAGGCGGGGGAGTCGTCGATCGGCGGCCGCCTGCCCATCAACACGTCCGGCGGCCTCGAGTCGAAGGGGCATCCGCTCGCCGCCACGGGCCTCGGGCAGCTGTTCGAGCTCACCGAGCAGCTGCGCGGCCGCGCCGGCTCGCGCCAGGTCGAGGGCGCGCGCATCGCGCTCGCCGAGAACGGCGGCGGGTTCCACAAGGGCGAGGACGCCGTCACCGCCATCACGATCCTGGGAGCCTGAGCATGGCCGTCATCGACTTCTTCGACCGCGGCTGGGCCCTCAACCCGCAGGGCGCCGCGTACGTCTCGACCACGGGCACGTGGACCTACGAGGAGGCGGGCCGCACGACGTGCCGCGTCGCCAACGCCCTGCTCGACGCGGGCGCGACGAGCGACACGAAGGTCGCCGTGCTCTCGCCGAACGACCCGCTCGCGTGGCTGTGCGTGCTCGGCACATGGCGCGCCGGCGCCACGTGGGTGCCGCTCAACCCCGACAGCCCCGTCGAGGACTCGCTCACGCTGCTCACGCGCTTCCACGCCGAGTGGCTGCTGTACCACTCGTCGATGGCGGATGCGGCGCTCGCGGCGCTCGCCCAGGTGCCGACGCTGCGACGCATCGTGTGCATCGACGACGACGCGGCGCCCGACGCGCTCGCGACGATGCTCGCGGCCGCGAGCGACGCGAAGCCGCACGTCGCGGTGCAGATGGACGACGTCATCTCCATCGCGCCCACGGGTGGCACGACGGGGCTGCCGAAGGGCGTCATGAACACGCATCGCACGTTCACGACGTCGTTCACGAACATGATGCTCGGCTTCCCCTACACGGCAGGCGAGCACGCGGTGAGCCTCGCGGCGGCACCGATGACGCACTCGTCGGGCATGTACTCCATGCCGGTGTCGGCGCGCGGCGGCACCGTCGTCGTCATCCCGCGCGCGCACGCCGACGCGATCCTCGACGCGATCGAGCAGCACGGCGTCACCGAGCTCTTCCTGCCGCCGACGGTGATCTACCGCATCCTCGACCGGCTCGAGCATCGGGGCGCCGACACGTCGAGCCTCAAGTACCTCATCTACTCGGCGGCGCCGATGTCGACCGAGAAGCTGCGCGTCGCCATCGATCGCCTCGGACCGGTCATGACCGAGGTGTACGGGCAGATGGAGGCGCCTGCCGGCATCACCTACCTGAGCCCGCACGACCACTTCGTCGACGGCGTGCTCGGCGGCGAGCTGCACGGCGACGACGTGCTCGCCTCGTGCGGCCGCCCGTTCCCGTCGGTCGAGGTCGGCGTGCTCGACCCCGAGTCGTCGCAGCGGGTCGCCGACGGCGAGACGGGCGAGATCTGCGTGCGCGGCGACATCGTCATGCGCGGCTACTACGACGACCCCGAGCGCACCGCCGAGACCGTGATCGACGGGTGGCTGCGCACGGGCGATCTGGGGCACGTGGATGCGGCGGGCCGCATCCACCTCACCGATCGCCGCAAGGACATGATCATCTCGGGCGGCTTCAACGTGTACCCGAGCGAGGTCGAGCAGGTGATCTGGTCGCATCCGGCCGTGCAGGACTGCGCGGTCGTGGGCGTGCCCGACCCCGACTGGGGCGAGCGCGTGACGGCGGTCGTCGAGCTCAACGAGGGTCAGACGGCGACGGCCGACGAGATCGTGGCACTGTGCAAGGAGCGGCTGGGCGGCGTGCGCACGCCGAAGCAGGTCGAGTTCGTCGACTCGCTGCCCCGCAGCGTCAACGGCAAGGTGCTGAAGAAGGACATCCGCGAGCGCTTCTGGAGCGGTCATGCGCGGAGGATCTGAGATGGGGCGCGAGTCCCGGGAGGAGCAGCGACGTGGCTGAGCTCGACGACAAGGTGGCGATCGTGATCGGGGCGGGGTCCAGCGGACCCGGGCTCGGCAACGGCAAGGCGACGGCGATCTGCTTCGCCCGCGAGGGGGCGACGGTGGTGTGCGCCGACCGCTCGCTCGAGGCGGCGGAGGAGACGGTCGCGATCATCCGCGGCGAGGGGTTCGACGCCACGGCGGTCGCGCTCGACGCGACCGACGAGGGGCAGATCGCCGGGCTCGTCGCGGCGACGGTGCGCGACCACGGCCGCATCGACGTGCTCGACAACAACGTCGGCATCACGATGATGGGCGGCGTCACGGCGACGACGGTCGAGGACTGGGACACCGTCATGCGCGTGAACCTCACGACGGCGATGCTCGCGATGAAGCACGTCATCCCCGTCATGGCGGATGCGGGCGGCGGATCGATCATCAACATCTCGTCGACCGCGAGCCTCGGCTGGGCCGGCGTGCCGTACGCGTCGTACTACGCGAGCAAGGCGGCGCTGAACATGCTCACGCGCACGACCGCGGCGGAGCACGCGCACGCGGGGGTTCGCGTGAACGCGATCCTGCCCGGCATGATGAAGACCCCGATGGTGGGCGGCAACGCGAGCCTCGCGGCGCACTACTCCGGCGGCGACGTCGAGGAGATGTGGGCCAAGCGCGCACGCCAGATCCCCATGGGCTTCATGGGCGAAGGGTGGGACGTGGGCAACGCGGCGGTGTTCCTCGCGAGCGATCGCGCGCGCTACGTCACGGGCCTCGAGCTCGTCGTCGACGGCGGCCTCACGCTCGGCTGGGCCGGCTCCGAGGCGATCACGGCGCGCGCATGACGACCATCCGCGGTGCCGTGCTGCACGAGATCGGCGCCGAGCGGCCGTACGCCGAGTCGCGGCCCCTGCGGGTCGAGACGCTCGAGCTCGCCGGCCCCGGTGCGACGGAGGTGCTCGTGCGCATCGAGTGCGCGGGCCTGTGCCACTCGGATCTCTCGGTCGTCGACGGCAATCGGGCGCGGCCCGTGCCGATGCTGCTCGGCCACGAGGCCGCGGGGATCGTCGAGGAGGTCGGCACGTCCGTGCCGGCGCTCGCGGTCGGCGACCGCGTCGTCATGACGTTCCTGCCGCGCTGCGGCGAGTGCCGCGGCTGCGCGTCGAACGGCGCGAGCCCGTGCGAGCGCGGGTCGGCGTCGAACGCAGCGGGCACGCTGCTGTCGGGCGAGCGCCGCCTCTCGATGGCGGGGGAGCCCATCCATCACCACCTCGGCGTCTCGGGCTTCGCGACCCACGCGGTCGTCGATCACCGCTCGGTCGTTCGCGTCGACGCCGACGTGCCCGCCGACGTCGCGTCGCTGCTCGGCTGCGCCGTGCTCACGGGCGGCGGTGCCGTGCTCAACGCCGCGCGGCCCGAGCCCGGCTCGACCATCGGCATCGTGGGCCTCGGGGGCGTCGGCATGGCCGCGGTGCTCGTCGCGCTCGGCGTGCCCGACGTCGAGGTCGTGGCGATCGACCCCGTGGCCGAGAAGCGTGCGCTCGCCGAGCGCCTCGGTGCCCGCGCTGCGACGGCCGACGAGCTCAGCGATGCGGGGGAGCGGTTCGCGACCGTCGTCGAGGCCGCAGGGGCGATCCCGGCGCTCGAGGCCGCCGTCGCGCTCACGGCACCCGGCGGTCGCACCGTCACGGTCGGCCTGCCGCATCCCGACGCGCGCCTCGCGCTCTCGCCCACGGCGCTCGTCGGAGAGGGCCGCTCGCTCGTCGGCAGCTACCTCGGCTCGGCGGTGCCGTCGCGCGACATCCCGCTGTACGCGCAGATGTGGCGCGAGGGCAGGCTCGACGTCGACGTGCTCGTGTCGAGCCGCATCGGCCTCGACGAGATCGCCGCCGGCATGGATGCGCTCGCGTCGGGTGCTGCGCTGCGGCAGATCGTCGACCTGTGACGGCCCTGCGCGACCTGCGGGCCGCGACGCTCGCCGACTTCGCGTGGCGCACCGACGTCGACACGCGGTGGGCCGACAACGACAGATACGGGCACCTCAACAACGCCGTCTACCTCGCGCTGTTCGACTCGGCGATCAACCGCCTCGTGCACGACCGCGTCGCACCGCCGTGGGACCTCGAGGCGCGCGGCGTCGTGGCGGAGTCGGGCACGGCGTACTTCCGCGAGCTCGGCTATCCCATGTCGCTCGCAGTCGGGCTCTCGGTCGAGCGGCTCGGCTCGTCGTCGGTGACGTACCGCCTCGCGCTCGCCGAGCGGGATGCCGACGGGCCCATCGCGGCAGCCGGGCACTGGGTGCACGTGTACGTCGACCCTGCGACGGGTGCGCCGACGGCGATCCCGGCCGCGCTGCGTGCCGTGCTCGAGCCGCTCGTGCGCGACGCCCCGGCGCGCGAGGACCCGACGGCGAACGGCTAGACGGTCTCGAGCGCGCCGACGGCGCCGCGCACGAGGCCGTCGACGAGGTCGTCGAACGGCACGCCCGCGTGCGCGAGCATGCGCGGCACCTGGCTGAGGCGCGTCATGCCGGGCATCGTGTTGACCTCGTTGCAGATGAGGGCGTCGCCGTCGACGAACCAGTCGACGCGGGCGAGCCCGCGGCAGCCGAGCGCAGCGAACACGCGCAGCGACTCCGCCTCGAGCCGGGCACGCACCTCGGGCGAGAGGCGCGCCGGCACGACGAAGGGCGGCTCGCCGCCGTACTTCGCCGACGCGTCGAACACCCCGCCGGGCTCGCGCACGATCTCGAGCGGCGAGCCGACCCGCACCACGCCATCGAGCTCGACGACCGCGACGTCGACCTCCATGCCGCCCGCGTACCGCTCGACGAGCATCGGCTGCTCGGCGCACGCCTCGGCGACGTCCGTCGACGTCTGCGCCACGAGCAGGCCCACGCTCGAGCCGTCGGCGAGCGGCTTCACGACGACGGGCGATCCGAGCGCCGCGACCGCCGCTGCCGCATCCGCCGCCGACGCCACGACGCGACCCTCGACCGTCGCCACGCCGTGCGCGGCGAGCACGGCCTTCGTCACGTCCTTGCGCATGCAGACGGCGCTCGCTTCGACGCCGCAGCCCACGAACGGCACGCCGAGCGTCGTGAGGAACCCCTGCAGCGTGCCGTCCTCGCCGCCCGCGCCGTGCAGCGCTGGGAAGACGACGTCGACCTCCGCGAGCGCGGACACGAGCTCGGGATGCGCGTGCGCCACGCCGTCGACCGTCCATGACCCGTCGCGCGCGATCGTCGCCCGCGCGACCTCGTGACGCGTCGCGAGCGCGTCCGCGACCGCCGCGGCGCTCGCGAGCGACACGTCGTGCTCGTTCGACACGCCACCACCGACGACCATCACGCGCATGCCGCACCTCCCGTGAACGATCGCTGCCACCGTGCGCCCAGGTGCGTGACGATGTCGTGCGCGATCGTGCCCGACCATCCTGCCCACTCGCCGAGCGTCGGCGCACCGGGCTCGGTGCCGACGAGCGTGATGGGCTCGCCGGGCTCGACGCCCGCGTCGCCCACGTCGACGACGACCTGGTCCATCGACACGGCGCCCACGACGCGCGCACGCCGCCCGCGCACGAGCACCTCGGCGCGGCCGGAGGCGACGCGCGGGATGCCGTCTGCGTAGCCCACGGGGATGGTCGCGAGGCGCGTGCGCCGGTCGGCGACCCACGCGTGGTCGTAGCCCACGCCCGTGCCGGCGGCGACGTCGCGCACGACGACCGCCGGCGCGGCGAGGCCGATGACGGGCGCGAGCGCGTCGCCGCCCGCGGGGTCGATGCCGTACAGTCCGGCGCCGACGCGCACGAGCTCGTACTCGGTGCCGACGCCGCGCAGCGCCGACGCCGTCGCCGCGACGTGGCGCACCTGCGGCACGAAGCCGCGGCGGGCGGCCGTGCGCACGGCGTTGTCGAACAGCATCCGCTCGGTGCGGTTGCGCGGGTCGTCGGGATGCGCCGCGTGGCTCAGGTGCCCCATGACGCCCACCGCCTCGACGACGCCCATGCGCGCGAGGGCGCCCGCGAACGTCACGAGCTCGCGCCACGCCTCGCGCGGCGCGCCATCGCGGGCGATGCCGAGGTCGACGTGCAGGTGCACGCGGGCGCGCTCGCCCGTCGCCCGCGCCGCCGCGACGACCGCACGCAGGTGCGCGAGCGACGGCACCGCCACGTCGACGCCCGCCGCGACCGCGGGGTCGAAGTCGGCCGCGGGAGAGGCGAGCCATGCGAGCGTGCGCGCGCCCGTGCGCTCGCGCAGCGCGACGGCCTCGGCGAGCGACGTCGTGCCGAGCCAGTCGGCGCCGTGCGCCAGCAGGTGCTGCGCCACGTCGCCGTGGCCGAACGCATCCGCCTTCACGACCGCGACGAGACCGCGCGAGCGCTGCCGGAACGTCGCGACGTTGGCGCCGAGCGCGTCGAGGTCGACGTGCAGCTCGGGGCCGGCGAGCAGGGTGGTGGTGGGCATGCTCCCACCATCGCCGCGGGGGTGGGGCCCGCGCGTCCGCCGCGAGGTCGGGCCGCCTCATCCCTGCGGATGATCCGCACGGGTAGCGTGGCTCGGACCCGTCGATCGGAGTCGCATGCCCTTCGCCCCCGCCGAGCTCGCCGCTCGCCTCGAGGCCGTGCGCCAGCGCATGGCGGCCGCCGACCTCGACGCGCTCGTCGTCGCCGACCCTGCGAACATCCACTACCTCACGGGCTACGACGCGTGGTCGTTCTACATGCCGCAGCTGCTGCTCGTCACGCACGACGACGATCCGGTGCTCGCGCTGCGCGCCATGGACGCGAACGGCGCGCACCGCACGGCGCAGCTGCCCGCGTCGCGCATCCTCGGCTACCCCGAGTCGTGGGTGCACCAGCCCGACCGGCACCCGTTCGCGTGGATCGTGGATGCGCTGCGCGAGCGGGGGCTCGTGCGCCCGGGCCGCGTCGGCGTGGAGGCCGAGGCGCACTTCCTCACGGTGCGGTCGTACCTCGCGCTGCAGGCGGCTGCGCCCGAGTGGACGCTCGTCGACGATCGGCAGCTCGTCAACTGGGCGAGGCTCGTGAAGAGCCCGGCGGAGCTCGAGCGGATGCGTGAGGCGGGCCGCGTGTGCACGGCCGCGATGCTCGCGGGCTTCGAGGCCATCCGCCCCGGCATGGGACAGCACGAGCTCGCGGCGGTCGTCGCGCACGCGCAGGCGATGGGCGTCGACGGCGTCGCGGGCGACTACCCGGCGATCGTGCCGATGCTGCCGACGGGGGAGTCGGCCGACACCCCGCACATGACGTACTCGGGGCGCGTGCTCGAGGCGGGCGAGGCGGTGTCGTTCGAGATCGCGGGCGTCTCGCAGCGCTACCACGCGCCGCTCGCGCGCACGGTGTCGCTCGGGCCGCCGTCGCCCGACCTGCGCTCGCTCGCGTCGGTGGCGGCCGACGGCCTCGACCTCGTGCTCGACGCGATGCGGCCGGGCGCGACGCTCGCCGAGGTGCACGGCGTCTGGCAGGCGCACCTCGCGCGCGCCGGCTACGAGAAGGCGTCGCGGCTCGGCTACTCGATCGGCATCGGCTACCCGCCCGACTGGGGCGAGCACACCGTCTCGGTGCGCGGCGACGACGACACGGTGCTCGAGCCCGGCATCACGCTGCACGTCATCGCCGGCATGTGGATGACCGGCTTCGGCTGCGAGCTCTCGGAGTCGGTCGCGGTGACGGATGCGGGCGTCGAGCTGCTCACGCACGTGCCGCGCGAGCTGGTGGTGCGATGAGCGGCGCCGACGTCGACCGGGCGCTCGCGCTCGTCGACGAGGCGACGATCGTCGCCGACGCGTCGAGCCTCATCCTCGCCGCGTCCGAGAACCCCGGCGGCACCGAGGCCCGTGCGGCGCGGGCACTCGTCGCGATCGCGTCGCGGCTCGGCGGGCGCGTCACGGTGGAGGATGCTGCGCCGGATCGGCCGAACGCGTCGGTGCGCTTCGGGCCCGACGCCGACGCGTCAGGCGGGGCGGGGTTGCTCTTCCTCGGCCACAGCGACGTCGTGCCGGCCGGGCCGGGCTGGACGCACGACCCGTTCTCGCCGACCGTCGTCGACGGCACGCTCGTCGGGCGCGGCTCGACCGACATGAAGGGCGGCCTCGCGGCGGTGCTGCAGGCGCTCGCGGCCGTGCACCGCATCCGCCCCGACGTGCCGCTCGAGCTGCTCGTCACGGCCGACGAGGAGGACCTCGCCATCGGCATGGCGGCGCACCTGCGGCACGCGCCGCGGCCGTACCGCGCGTGCATCGTCGCCGAGCCGACCGACCTCGCGACCGTCGTCGCGTGCCGCGGTGCGTCGAACCACGAGATCGTCGTGTCGGGTCGCGCCGCGCATGCCGGCCGACCCGAGGATGGCGCATCGGCGATCACGGGCGCGGCGGTCGTCGTCGAGGCGATCCTCGCCGACCATGCGCGACTGCGGGCGTCGGCGTCAGGGCTGCTGGGCTCGGCCTCGTGGAGCATCGGTCGCATCGACGGCGGCCACGCGACGTCGATCGTGCCCGACCGGTGCGCGCTGCTCGTCGACCGGCGCCTCATGCCGGGCGAGGATGCGTCGGCGGTGCTGCAGGCGCTGCTCACCGCGGCGCGGCCCGCGGTCGAGGCGCTCGGCTGCACCGTCGAGGGGCGCACGCTCATGGCGATGCCCGGGTTCACGACGGATGCGGCGCATCCGCTCGTCGACGCGGCCGTCGCGGCGCTCGCCGACGAGGGGCACGCGAGCCCCGTCGAGGCGTGGACGGCAGCGTGCGAGGGCGGCTTCGTGGCCGAGCATCACGGCTGCCCGACGATCATCCTCGGCCCCGGCGACATCACGGGCCAGGCGCATCAGCCCGACGAGCACGTGCGCATCGTCGACCTCGGCACGGCGTCTCGCGCGTACGTGCGCCTGGCGCTGGTGCTCGCGGGCGACGAGCCCACCCCCATCCCGTAGCGTCGACCCATGGATCGCCACGACGTCATCGTGCTGGGCGCAGGGCTCGCAGGCCTCCGCGCCGCGACGCGCCTCGCCACCTCCGGGCTCGACGTCGTGATCCTCGAAGCCGAGGATGCCGTCGGCGGTCGCCAGCGCACCGACGCGGTCGACGGCTTCCTGCTCGACCGCGGCTTCCAGGTGCTGAACCCCGCGTACCCGGCGGTGCGACGCTGGGTCGACGTCGACGCGCTCGGGCTGCGGTCGTTCCCGATCGGCGTGCGCGTGCGCCGCGAGCACGGGCTCGTCGAGCTCGCGCATCCGACGCGGCATCCCTCGCGCCTGCGCGCGACGCTCGCGAGCGGCCTCCTCGACCCGCGCGAGCTCGCGGCCCTCGCGGCGTGGGCCGCACCGCCGATCGCAGCCCCTCGGCACACGATCCACGCGGCCCGCGACGGCGACGACGCCCGACTCGCCGAGGAGTGGGACCGCCTCGGCGTCGACGGCCCGCTGCGCCGCGAGGTGCTCGAGCCGTTCCTCGCCGGCGTGCTCGCCGAGGGCACCGGCGCGACGTCGGATGCCTTCGTGCGCCTGCTCGTGCGCATGTTCGCGCTCGGTCGCCCCGGGCTGCCGGCCGGCGGCATCCAGGCGCTGCCCGAGCAGCTCGCCGCATCGGCGCAGGATGCGGGGGCCGAGGTCCGCCTCGGCCACCGCGCCGAGGGCATCGCGATCGACAGCGACGCCGCACGGGTCGACGTCGTGGGCGGCGACCCCGTGCACGCCGACGCGGTGATCGTCGCGGTCGGCCCCGAGCACGTCGCGAGCCTCGCCGACGTGCGTGCGCCCGCGACGCGCGGCCTGCAGACGTGGTGGCTCGACGCGCCCGCCTCGCCGACGCGGTCGCGCATGCTGCACCTCGACGGCACGCGCTCGGGTCCCGTGCTGCACGCGGCCGTCGTCTCCGGCACGGCGCCCACGTACGCGCCGCGCGGCCGCTTCCTCGTCGAGGCGACGTGCCTGCTCGGGTCGGCGACCGAGGCCGACGTGCGCGCGCAACTGCGCCTCGTGTGGGGCGCGGAGGTGGAGACGTGGCGTCTGCTGCGTCGCGACGACGTGCGCCACGCGCTGCCTGCGCAGGCGCCGCCGCTGCGCACGACGACGCGCGCGCGGGTCGGGGAGCGCACCTACGTCGCGGGCGACCACCGCGACACCGCCTCGATCCAGGGCGCCCTCGCGTCGGGCGATCGCGTCGCGCGCAGGGTGCTCGCCGACCTCGACGCCTGACGCTCCGACGCCTCACGCGTCGCATCCGTCCTGCGGATGTCGCAGGGCGCGCCTATGCTTCCGGCATGAGCGAGCCCACCCCCGGCGACGCCGTCTCGCCGCTCAGCACGGCCAACCCCGACGTGCCCGTCGACGGCATGCGCCGCTTCGGCCACGTGCTCGTCAACACGCTCGTCGCCAACGTCACGACGAGCTTCCTCTGGTTCGCGCTCACGTTCTGGGTGTACCTCGAGACGCGCTCGGTGCTCGCGACCGGCATCATCGGCGGCGCGTACATGCTGCTCATCGCGTTCTTCGCGATGCTCTTCGGCACGATCGTCGACCGGCATCGCAAGCACACGGTCATGGTGCTGTCGAGCGTCGTGACGCTCGCGTCGTTCTCGATCGCGGGCGTGCTGTACCTGCTCTTCCCCGAGTCGTCGCTGCTCGACCTCGGCGGCCCGTGGTTCTGGATCTTCTCGGGCATCATCCTCTTCGGCGCCGTCGTCGAGAACATGCGCAACATCGCGCTGTCGACCACGGTGACGCTGCTCGTGCCCGAGCATCGCCGCGCCAACGCCAACGGCCTCGTCGGCACGGTGCAGGGCGTCGCGTTCATGATCACGAGCGTCTTCTCGGGCCTCGCGATCGGCTTCCTCGGCATGGGCGTCACGCTCGGCATCGCCGCCGTCGCGACGGGCGTCGCGCTCGCGCACCTGCTGTTCGTGCGCATCCCCGAGGCGCAGCCCGAGGCCGACGGCGAGGCACGCCCGGCCGTCGACCTGCGCGGGGCGATCACGGCCGTGCGCGCGGCGCCGGGACTGTTCGCGCTCATCCTCTTCTCGACGTTCAACAACCTGTTCGGCGGCGTCTACATGGCGCTCATGGACCCGTACGGCCTCGAGCTGTTCCCCGTCGAGCTGTGGGGCATCGTGCTCGGCGTCGCGTCGACGGGCTTCATCGTCGGTGGCGCGATCATCGCCAAGACGGGCCTCGGTCGCAATCCCATCCGCACGATGCTCCTCATCGTCGTCGGCATGGGCCTGCTCGGCGCGCTCTTCACGATCCGCGAGTGGTGGCTGCTGTTCGCGATCGGCATCTGGGCGTGGATGGCGATGGTGCCGGCCGTCGAGGCGGCCGAGCAGACCGTCATCCAGAAGGTCGTGCCCTTCCAGCGGCAGGGTCGCGTGTTCGGCTTCGCGCAGGCGTTCGAGGCTGCCGCGGCACCCATCACGTCGTTCCTCATCGCGCCGATCGCGGAGTTCGCGATCATCCCGTACATGGCGAGCGAGCGCGGCCGGTCGTCGTTCGGCTGGCTGCTCGGCGACGGCGACGCGCGCGGCATCGCGCTCGTGTTCCTCGTCGCGGGACTGCTCACGATGGTGCTGGCGGTCGGCGCGTTCCTCACGCGCTCGTACCGCACGCTCTCGGCGCAGTACGAGGGGCAGACGGAGTCGGTCTCCGTCGCCGACGGTGCGGGCGCCGAGCCGGCGGCCGAGCAGGTCGACCCCCGGCGCTGAGCATCGCGCGCGTCGGCGCTCCTCGACGCATGATCGCGGGCGTACGATGCGATCGTGCGTGACGACGTCGAGCACGTCGGCTCGGCACGACGGCCCCTGCGGCAGCGTCTGCACGACCTCCCGTGGATCGGCCTCGCGGGCGCCGTGCTCGTGGTCGCCGGCGTCGTGCTGCTCGCGACGGGCGTGCTGCCGATGGATGCGGCTGCCGCGATCGGCGAGCGCACGTGGCCCGTGCTGCTGTTCGTCGTCGCGGCGACGATCGTGGCCGAGCTCGCGGCCGTCGCGGGCGTCTTCCACGCGATCGCCGAGCGGCTCGGTGCCATCGGCCTCGGGCGGGCGTGGGTCGTGTGGCTGCTCGTCGTGGCCCTCGCGGCCGTCGCCACGATCATGCTGTCGCTCGACACGACGGCGGTGCTGCTGACGCCCGTCGTCGTGCTGCTCGCGAGGCACCTGCGGCTCGATCCGCTGCCGTTCGCGCTCACGACGGTGTGGATCGCGAACACGGGCTCGCTGCTGCTGCCGGTGTCGAACCTCACGAACCTGCTCGCCGAGCACGAGCTGGGCCTCGGGCCCGCGCAGTTCGCGGCGCTCATGGCGCCTGCGGCGGTCGTGGGCATCGTCGTGCCCGCCGTCGCCGTCGCGCTCACGCATCGCCGCAGCCTCGCGGCGCGCTTCGAGCGGCAGCCGGTGGAGGCGGAGCCCGACCGCGTGCTGACGATCGGCGCGGGCGTCGTCGTCGCGCTGCTCGTGCCCGCGCTCGTGAGCGGCGTCGAGGTGTGGATCCCCGCATCCGCCGCCGCGCTGCTGCTGCTCGTGCTCGTCGCCGTGCGTCGCCGCGCGGCGCTGCGCTGGTCGCTCGTGCCGTGGCAGATCGTGGCTCTGGCCGTCGGTCTGTTCCTCGTCGTCGAGACGCTGCACGCGCGAGGCCTCGCGAGCGTGCTCGCCCCGATCGTCGGCACGAGCGACGGCCTCGGCGACCTGCTGCGCCTCGCCGGCTCCGGCGCCCTGCTCGCGAACGGCGTCGACAACCTCCCGGCCTACCTCGCGCTCGAGCCGCTCGCGACCGATCCGCTGCGCATGGCTGCGCTGCTCGTGGGCGTCAACGCCGGCGCCCTCGTGACCCCGTGGGCGTCGCTCGCGATCCTGCTGTGGCACGACCGGCTCGTCGCGATGGGCGTGCGCCTGTCGTGGGGTCGCTACATGCTGCTGAGCGTCGTCGTCGCGCCCGTCACGGTCGTGCTCGCGGTCGTCGCGCTGTGGCTGGCGCACGGCTCCTGACGCGCGGCGCGACGTGCGCCGACGGCATCCGCGATGTGCATAGGCTGGTCGCATGAGCTCCGAGCAGGACCACGCAGCCTTCCGCCGTCGGCGTGAGCAGAGCGTGCAGGCGGCACAGGGCGCGCTCGCGCTCGTCACGACCGCGTGGATCACCGAGCCCACCACGATCGACGGCGTGCCGGGCACGTGGGCGCCGACGCCCGCGGGCGACGGCGTCGCGCTGACCGCGACCGAGGCCGACGACGTGACGGTCGACGGCCGCGTCGTCGACGGCACCGTCGTCGTGCACCCGCACGACGGCATGACGCCGAGCCGCGTGCGCTTCGACGACACCCGCACCGGCTACGTGCTCACGCGCTCCGGCGGCGTGGGCGTACGCATCTGGGATGCGGAGTCCGACGCCATCGAGCGCTTCGAGGGCTTCGCCGCCTACGACTACGACCCCGCCTGGGTGCTCGAGGGCACGTTCGAGGCCGAGGGCGTCGAGACGCGCGTCGGCCGCAGCCAGGGCGGCGAGCGCGTGGAGCGCATGGCCGGCACGGTGCGCGCGACGATCGAGGGGCACGACGTGGCGCTGCTGGCGCTGCCCGACGGCGATGCGCTGCAGATCGTGTTCGCGGATGCGACGACGGGCGACGAGACGTACGGCGTCGGCCGGTTCCTGTTCGTGCGCCCGCGCCGCGACGGCTCGGTCGAGCTCGACTTCAACCGCGCGGTCGTGCCGCCCTGCTCGATGAGCGACCAGTTCAACTGCCCGCTGCCGCCGGCGCAGAACCGCCTGCCATTCGCGGTGCGCGCGGGGGAGCAGCGTCCGCTGCTCGCCGAGTCGCCCGTCGCCTGACGGGCCGCTCACCCGCATCCATCCGCTCGCGTATTGCAGGCGATTCCGCCTCTCGAGGGGAATGTTCCCTTGAACGCCGGAATCGCCTGCAATACGCAGCTCGGCCGGTCGACCCAGCGCCATCGCCGGCGCACAGCCACATGACAGGGTTGTGATTCGCAGGGTTCGAGGCGCATACTGATGCCGTCGACGCGTTCGGTCGGAGGGGAAGCCGCATCGAACGGAGGTCGACATGAGTGCGCTTGCAGAAGCCGTCCGCGGCATGGTGTTCATCCATGCTGCGCCCAAGGCGCTGTGCCCCCACATCGAGTGGGCGATCGGGCGCGCCCTCGGCGACCCCGCCGCCATCCGCTGGGAGGACCAGCCGGTGCTGCCCGGCGCGCGCCGCGCCGAGGTGCCGTGGGAGGGCCGCGAGGGCTCGGGTGCCGCGATCGCCAGCGCGCTGCGCGGCTGGCCGGACGTGCGCTTCGAGGTCACCGAGGAGGGCGGCGTCGAGGGATCGCGATGGATGCACACCCCGAGCCTCGGCATGACCCGCACGACGGTCGACGCGCTCGGCACCGTGCTCGTCTCCGAGCACCGCGTGCGCGCCGCCATGGAGCTCGCGGGCCGCGACCTCGCGGCGCTGCACCGCGAGCTGCGCGGTGCGCTCGGCACCGACTGGGACGACGAGCTCGAGGCGTTCCGTCACGCGAGCGACGCGAGCCCCGTCATCTGGCTGCACAAGGCCGGCTGAGCCGCCACCCAGCCCCACGGACACCGAGGCCCCGCCGAGTACGGCGGGGCCCTCGTGCACGTCTGGGCGTCAGATCGAGCGGAACGCCGCCACGGCGTTGTGCCCGCCGAAGCCGAACGAGTTCGAGATCGCCAGCTGCGCGCCCGAGCCGAGCTCGACGGGCGTCGACGAGATCGACAGCGGCGCCTCGGGGTCCTGCTCCTCGACGTTGATCGTCGGGGGAGCGAGGCGGTGGTGCAGCGCGAGCACCGTGAACGCGGCCTCGAGCGCACCCGTGCCGCCGAGCAGGTGCCCGTGGGCGCCCTTCGTGGCCGAGACGGGGATCTCGAGCGCGCGCTCGCCGAACACGCGACGCAGCGCCTTCACCTCGGCGACGTCGCCGACGGGCGTCGACGTGGCGTGGGCGTTGATGTGCGTGACGTCGTCGACCGACGCGCCCGCCTGCTCGAGCGCGGCGAGCACGGCGCGGCTGGCGCCGAGGCCCTCGGGCTCGGGAGCGGTGATGTGGTACGAGTCGGCCGTGACGCCGCCGCCCGCGAGCTCCGCGTAGATGCGGGCGCCGCGTGCGAGCGCGTGCTCCTCGGTCTCGAGCACGAGCGCCGCGCCGCCCTCGCCCATGACGAAGCCGTCGCGGTTGACGTCGTACGGACGCGATGCGTGCGCCGGGTCGTCGTTGCGGCGCGACAGCGCCTGCATCGACGCGAACGACGCGATCGTGATCGGGTGGATGGCCGACTCCGAGCCGCCGGCGATGACGACGTCGGCGACGCCCGCCTGCAGGTGCTCGTACGCCATGGCGATCGACTCGGTCGACGACGCGCAGGCGGATGCGACGGTGCGGGCGTAGGCGCGGGCCTCGAAGTGCATCGAGACGGCAGCCGACGGTGCGTTGGGCATGAGCATGGGCACGGTCATGGGGAGGACCCGGCGGGGGCCCTTCTCGCGCAGCGTGTCCCACGCGTCGAGCAGCGTCCAGACGCCGCCGATGCCGGTGGCCCAGTCGACGCCGAGGCGCTCGGGGGCGACGTCGGGCGATCCCGCGTCCTCCCACGCCTCCTTGGCGGCGACGAGCGCGAGCTGGCTCGAGGGGTCGAGGCGCTTCGCGACGGGGCGCTCGAGCACGGTGTCGGGGCGCACGGCCGCCTCGGCGGCGAACGTGACGGGCAGCTCGAGCTCGGCGACCCAGGGGTGCTCGAGCGAGCGTGCGCCGGACGCGCCGGCGAGCAGCGCATCCCAGGTCTCGTGGATGGTCCCGGCCAGCGGCGTCGTCGCGCCGATGCCGGTGACGACGATCTTCTTCGTCATGCAGGGGCTCTCTCGTGTCTTGGGGCGCGTCATCGCGCCTGCATGGCTGTGGGGCGACCTCGCGGCCGCCCCACGCGTGCTCAGGACTGCGCGTTCGTGATGAACGTGACAGCGTCGCCGACGGTCTTGAGGTTCTTGACCTCGTCGTCGGGGATCTTCACGTCGAACTTCTCCTCGGCGTTGACGACGATCGTCATCATCGAGATGGAGTCGATGTCCAGGTCGTCCGTGAACGACTTCTCGAGCTGGACGTTCTCGACCGAGATGCCGGTCTCGTCGTTGACGAGCTCTGCGAGCCCGGCGAGGACCTCATCGTTGGTCAGTGCCATCGTTCTTCTCCTTCAGTGCGGTAGCGGCTAAGAGCCTATGGGAGGACGACGACCTGCGCGCCATACACGAGACCGGCTCCGAAGCCGATCTGCAGGGCGAGGCCGCCGGAGAGCTCGGGGTGCTCCTCGAGCAGGCGGTGGGTGGCGAGCGGGATCGAGGCGGCCGACGTGTTGCCGGTCGTCTCGATGTCGCGGGCGATCGCCACGGTGTCCGGCAGCTTCAGCTGCTTCGCGAACTCGTCGACGATGCGCATGTTCGCCTGGTGGGGGATGAACGCGGCGAGGTCGTCGGCGGTGACGCCGGCCTCCTCGAGGGCGCGCTTGGCGACCTTCGCCATCTCCCACACGGCCCAGCGGAAGACGGTCTGGCCGTCCTGCCGCAGCGTGGGCCACGGCGCCCCCGACGCGATGTCGGTGTAGGGCGAGGTCATGCGGATGGTGTCCCACTTCGACCCGTCGGAGCCCCAGATGGACTTCGAGATGCCGGGCGTGTCGGACGGGCCGACGACGACGGCGCCCGCGCCGTCGCCGAGCAGGAACGAGATGGAGCGGTCGGTGGGGTCGACGACCTCCGACAGCTTCTCGGCGCCGATGACGAGCACGTACTCGCTCGTGCCGGCGCGCACGAGGGCGTCGGCCTGCGCGATGCCGTACGCGTATCCGGCGCACGCGGCCGAGATGTCGTAGGCGGCGGCGGGTGTCGCGCCGATGCGGTCGGCGATGAGCGATGCGAGCGACGGCGTCGCGACGTGGTGCGAGATCGTCGACAGCAGCACGGCGCCGATCTGCGACGCCTCGATGCCCGACTTCTCGATCGCCTCGTTCGCAGCGGCGAGGCACAGGTCGAGCAGCGTGACGTCGGCCGAGGCGCGCTTGCGCGAGATGATGCCGGTGCGCTGGCGGATCCACTCGTCGGACGAGTCGATGGGCCCGACGAGGTCGTCGTTCACCACGTTCAGGTCGCCGCGGGCGGCGCCGACCGAGAGGATGCGCGAGCCGGGGCGGGTCGCGGGGATGTGCAGCGTGGTCATGCGGTCTCCAGCAGCTCGATGGCGGCGGCGAGGTCGGCGGGCGTCTTCACGGCGACCGAGGGCACGCCCTTCATGCCGCGCTTGGCGAGGCCCACGAGCGCACCCGCGGGGGCGAGCTCGATGACGCCCGTGACGCCGGCGGCGAGGAATGCGTCCATGCACAGGTCCCAGCGCACGGGGTTGGCGACCTGGCCGACGATGAGGTCGAGGTAGGCGCGGCCGTCGACGACCTCGGAGCCGTCGGCGTTGGTCCAGAGCCGCAGCGTCGGCACGGCGGCCGACGTCTCGGCCGCCTTGGCGCGCAGGTGCTCGACGGCGGGGGCCATGTACGTCGTGTGGAACGCGCCTGCGGTCTGCAGCGGGATGACGCGAGCACCGGCGGGCGGCTCGGCCTTGAGCGCCTCGATGCCCTCGATGGAGCCGGCGACGACGATCTGCCCGCCCCCGTTGTAGTTCGCGGGGGAGAGACCCGTCTGGGCGAGGCGTGCCTCGAGCGCGTCGGCGTCGCCGCCGAGCACCGCGGCCATGCCCGAGGAGACCTGCGCCGCGGCGTCGGCCATCGCGCGGCCGCGCTCGCCGACGAGCGCCATGGCGTCGAGCGGCTCGAGCACGCCGGCGCCGACCGCTGCCGTGATCTCGCCGACGGAGTGGCCGGCGATGCCGCCCACGGCCTCGCGGCGGCCCGCCTCGCCCAGCAGGGCGTCGAGCGTGAGGATGCCTGCGGCCACGATGAGCGGCTGCGCGACCTGCGTGTCCTTGATGGTCTCGGCATCCGACTCGGTGCCGTGGGTCACGAGGTCGACGCCTGCGGCCTCGCCCAGCTGCTCGAGCCGGGTGCGGGCGGCGGCATCCTCGATCCACGGGGCGAGGAACCCCGGGGTCTGCGAGCCTTGTCCTGGAGCCACGACGACGATCACGGCATCCACCCTTCCACAGCGCGCGACCCGTCGCAGGCATGGCCGAGGGGTTGCATCCTGCCAGCGGCATGCACGACGCTCATCGGCGCGGCTCGCCGCCCTGGATGGCGCCGAGGATGAGCGCGGCGTGCAGCATGAACGACTCGCGGGCGCCCGTCGCATCCCAGCCGATGAGCTCGGAGATGCGCTTGAGCCGGTAGCGCACGGTGTTGGGGTGCACGAAGAGCTCGCGCGCGGTCGCCTCGAGCGAGCGACCGTTGTCGAGGTACGCCCACAGGGTGGTGAGCAGGTCGCTCGAGTGGTCGAGCAGCGGTCGGTAGATGGTGCGCACGAGCTGCTGGCGCGCGATGGGGTCGCCGGCGAGCGCCCGCTCGGGCAGCAGGTCGTCGGCGCGCACGGGCCGTGGTGCGCTGCGCCACGCCTTCGCGACGGCGAAGCCCGCGAGCGCCGTCTTCGCCGACCGCGACGCCTCGACGACGCTCGCGACGGGGTCGCCGAGCACGAGGTGGCCGGCACCGAACGAGCCCTCGAGCGCGCCGGCGATGTCGAGGAACGAGTACGGCGACTCCTCGTCGGTGATGACGCGACCGATCACGATCACGAGGCGCGCGCCCTGCACGCCCACGAGCACGTCGGCGTCGTGGTGGCGTGCCGTGCGGCGGATGACGTCGACGTCGACCTGCGGCGGCGCGACGCCCACGAGCACCGAGCAGTCGCCGTGCCCGGCCCAGCCGAGCGCTGCCGACCGCGACGGCAGCTCCTCGTCGTACTCGCCCGTGAGGATCGAGTCGACGACGAGCGCCTCGAGGCGCGCATCCCACAGCCCGCGCGACTCCGCCGCCCGTGCGTACACGTCGGCGGCGGCGAAGGCGATGTCGCGCGAGTAGAGCAGGATCGGCTCGCGCATCGACGTGTCCTCGCCCGCGATGCGGCGCTCGTACACCTCGACGACGACGCGGATGAGCTGCAGCGTCTGCTGCAGGCTCACCGAGCGCAGCAGCTCGCGCGGGGCCGCGCCGAACACGTCGGCCGCGATCCACGGCTGCGCATCCGGATCCTCGTACCACTCGATGAACGACGTGATGCCGGACTGCGCGACCGACCCCACCGCGGCCCGCCGCGACGGCGGCATCGTGCGGTACCACGGCAGGGTGTCGTCGAGCTCCTTCAGGACCTGCGACGACAGGTCACCCGCGATGCGGCGCAGCCACGCGAGCTGCTGCGCCTTCGTGCGATCCAATGCGGCCGACTAGGACTCGCCACCCGCCGAGCCGGACGTGCCGGCGTTGACGTCGTGGAGCGAGTACTTGTCGATCGCCTGCTGCACGGTGCCCAGCGGCACCTTGCCCTGGCGGGCGAGCGCCTCGAGGGCGCGCACCACGACCGAGTGGCTGTCGATGTGGAAGAAGCGACGGGCTGCGGCACGCGTGTCCGAGAAGCCGAAGTCGTCGGCACCCAGCGTCAGGTAGTCGCCCGGCACCCACTGGCGGATCTGGTCGGACACCGCGTGCATGTGGTCGCTCGTCGCGATGAACGGACCCTCGGCCTCCGACAGGCGCGTCGTGAGGAACGGCACGCGCTGCTCGTCCTGCGGGTGCAGGAAGTTGTGCTCCTCGGCGGCGAGCGCGTCGCGACGCAGCTCGGTCCACGACGTCACCGACCACACGTCGGCGCCGATGCCCCAGTCGTCGGCCAGCAGCTGCTGCGCCTCGACGACCCACGGCAGGCCGACGCCCGACGCGAGCAGCTGCACGCGCAGCTCCTGGTCGCCACCGGTCGAGACCTTGTGGATGCCGCGCACGATGCCCTCGACGTCGACGCCCTCGGGCTCGGCAGGCTGCACGAGCGGCTCGTTGTAGACCGTCAGGTAGTACATGACGTTCTCGGGGCTCGACCCGTACATCCGCTCGATGCCCGAGCGCATGATGTGCGCGATCTCGTAGCCGTACGCGGGGTCGTACGAGACCATCGCGGGGTTCGTGGATGCGAGCAGGTGCGAGTGGCCGTCGGCGTGCTGCAGGCCCTCGCCCGTCAGCGTCGTGCGGCCCGCGGTCGCGCCGATGATGAAGCCGCGCGCCATCTGGTCGCCCGCCGCCCACATCGCGTCGCCCGTGCGCTGGAACCCGAACATCGAGTAGAAGACGTAGATCGGGATGAGCGGCTCGCCGTGCGTCGAGTACGACGTGCCGGCGGCCGTGAAGGCTGCCATGGCGCCGGCCTCGTTGATGCCGACGTGCACGATCTGCCCGTCGGGCGCCTCGCGGTACTTCAGCAGCAGGTCGCGGTCGACCGACGTGTAGTTCTGGCCGTGCGGGTTGTAGATCTTCGCCGACGGGAAGAAGGCGTCGATGCCGAACGTGCGGGCCTCGTCGGGGATGATCGGCACGATGCGGTTGCCGAAGCCGTCGACGCGCAGCAGGTCCTTGAGCAGGCGCACGAACGCCATGGTCGTGGCGACCTCCTGCTTGCCGGAGCCCTTCTTCGGCAGCGCGTAGACCGAGTCGCCGGGCAGCGGGATCGTCGTCGACGTCGAGCGGCGCTCGGGCAGGTACCCGCCGAGGGCCTTGCGGCGCTCGTGCATGTACTGGATCTCGTCGGAGTCCGCACCCGGGTGGTAGTACGGCGGCAGGTAGGGGTTCTCCTCGAGCTGCGCATCCGTGATCGGCAGCTGCAGCTGGTCGCGGAAGCCCTTGAGGTCCTCGAGCGTCATCTTCTTCATCTGGTGGGTCGCGTTGCGACCCTCGAAGGTCTTGCCGAGCTGGTAGCCCTTGATGGTCTTCGCCAGGATGACGGTCGGCTGGCCCGTGTGCTCGACGGCCGCCTTGTAGGCCGCGTAGACCTTGCGGTAGTCGTGGCCGCCGCGCTTGAGGTTCCACACGTCGTCGTCGGACATGTCCTTGACGAGCTCGAGCGCCTTCGGGTCGCGACCGAAGAAGTGCTCGCGCACGAAGGCGCCGTCCTCGGTCTTGTACGTCTGGAAGTCGCCGTCGGGCGTGACGTTCATGAGGTTGCGCAGCGCGCCGTCGTCGTCGCGGTCGAGCAGGCCATCCCACTCGCGGCCCCAGACGACCTTGATGACGTTCCAGCCCGCACCGCGGAAGAACGACTCGAGCTCCTGGATGACCTTGCCGTTGCCGCGCACCGGGCCGTCGAGGCGCTGCAGGTTGCAGTTCACGACGAACGTGAGGTTGTCGAGGCCGTCGTTGGCCGCGAGCTGCAGCGCACCGCGCGACTCGACCTCATCCATCTCGCCGTCGCCGAGGAACGCCCAGACGCGGCTGTCGGAGCGGTCGAGGATGCCGCGGTTCGTGAGGTACTTGTTGGCCTGCGCCTGGTAGATCGCGTTGATGGGCCCGAGGCCCATCGACACGGTCGGGAACTGCCAGAACTCGGGCATGAGGCGCGGGTGCGGGTACGACGAGAGCCCGCCGCCCGCGTGGCTCTTCTCCTGACGGAAGCCGTCGAGCTGATCGGTGCTCAGTCGGCCCTCGAGGTAGGCGCGGGCGTACATGCCGGGGGAGGCGTGGCCCTGGTAGAAGATCTGGTCGCCGCCGGACTCGTGGTCGCGGCCGCGGAAGAAGTGGTTGTGGCCGACCTCGTACAGCGAGGCGCTCGACGCGTACGTCGAGATGTGGCCGCCCACGGCGATGCCGGGACGCTGCGCGCGGTGCACCGTCATGGCCGCGTTCCAGCGGATCCAGCGGCGGTAGCGGCGCTCGACGGCTTCGTCGCCGGGGAACTCCGGCTCGTCCTCGGCGGCGATCGTGTTGATGTAGTCGGTCGTGGGCACCATCGGCACGCCGAGGTGCAGGTCCTTCGACTTCTTGAGGAGGCTGAGCATGATCTCGCGAGCGCGCTCGTGACCGTGCGTCTCGACGAGCTGGCTGAGCGACTCCTGCCACTCCGCGGTCTCCTCGGGATCCCGGTCCATCGCGTTCACCGAGTAGGGATCCTGGTCGTTCACCGGCACTGCTGACTCCTGCGTGGCTCGTGGACTGCGACGTCTTGCTGCACCGGGGTCACCAGCGCGGCCGACCTATCCACTCTAGCCCGGGCGCGGATGCCGCTCGCGGCTGCTGCGCGGGTGGCGGAATCGGTGGGGTGGGCGTGGGTTGTCGTCGCCCTGTCGCGGCGCGTCGTCGCGCGGATGTCGCCGTTGCGAGGTGCGCTTGCTGCATTGAGGTGCTGTTGCAACCGCACCTGAGTGCAGCAACCGCACCCCGGAACGGATGCTGCGACGGCATCCACACCCCGTCCGGCGGCGCAGGAGCGCGGTGCCAGGATGGGTGCCATGGGTCCCACCATCGGCGACATCGCCCCCGACTTCACGCTCACCGACCACCGTGGCGAGGAGGTCACGCTGTCGGAGCTGCGCGGCACGCCGGTGGCGCTCGTGTTCTTCCCGCTGGCGTTCACGGGCACGTGCACCGGAGAGCTGTGCGAGCTGCGCGACTCCATCGAGCTCTTCGACGACGCCGGCGTCGAGCTGCTGGCGATCTCCGTGGACTCGAAGGCGACGCTCGCGAAGTTCGCCGAGGTCGAGGGCTACGGCTTCCGCCTGCTCGCGGACTTCTGGCCGCACGGCGAGGTCGCGAGCCGCTACGGCGCCTTCCTGCCCGAGCGCGGCTTCGCGACGAGGGCGACGTACCTGATCGACGCCACGGGCCTCGTCGCGGCGGCGTTCCGCACCGAGCCGGGCGAGGCGCGCCCGATCGCCGCCTACCGCGAGGCGCTCGCGCAGCTTGCCTGACGTCGCCGCCGGCGCGTCCGGCCGCGACCGTCTCGCCGTCGTCGCCTCGGGCGTGGGCGGGCTGTCGGTGCTCTACGCGACGCAGCCCATCCTCGACGCGCTCGCGCGCGACCTCGGCGCGACCGAGTCCGCCGCGGCGTGGACGATCGCGGGCTCGACGCTCGGCGTCGCCCTCTCCGCACCGATCGCGGGTGCGATCTCGGATCGTCTCGGCCGCCGTGCCGTGATCGTGTGGGCGCTCGTCGGCGTGCTCGCGACGACGCTGCTCTGCGCGCTCGTGCCGACGCTGTGGGCGCTCGTGGCCGTGCGCATCCTGCAGGGGATGCTCGTGCCGTTCGTGTTCTCGACGTCGATCGCGATGATCCCCGAGGCGTGGCCGGGGTCGCTGTCGGTGCGGCTCGGCGCGCTGCAGGTCGCCGGGACCGCGATGGGCGGATTCCTCGGCCGGCTCGTGTCGGGACTCGCCGCGCCGCTCGGGTGGCGCTGGTCGTTCGTGGCGGTCGCGCTCGTCGTCGCGCTTGCGCTGGCGGCTGTCGTCGCGTGGCTGCCGCGCGATCGCGGCTTCTCGCCGTCGCCCTCGTTCGGTGCCGGCGTGCGCGGATTCGGATCGCACTTGCGCGACGGCCGCATCCTCGCCACCTGCCTCGTCGGCGCGGCGCTGCTCGCGCTGCAGGTGGGCTCGTTCACGTACGGATCGCTCGCGCTCGTCGCGCCGCCGCACGGGTTGGCGGAGTGGCAGGTGTCGCTCGTGTTCGTCGTGTTCCTGCTCGCGATCGTCGTGACGCCGCGCGTCGGCGGCGTCATCGCGCGCGTCGGCCTCGTGCCGACGTTCCTCGCCGCCGTCGTGATCGGCGTCGTCGGCCTCGCGATCGCGGCGTTCGGCGCCCAGGGAGCGACGTGGGCGATCGTCGTCGGCCTCGCCCTCACGTGCGTCGCGGTCTTCGCTGGCCAGTCGTGTGCGACGGGCTTCGTCGCGCGCCACGTCGTCGTCGCCCGCTCGTCGGCGGTCGGGCTCTACCTGACCGCCTACTACCTCGGCGGCGCCGTCGCGGCGGTCGCGCTCGGCCCAGTGTTCCTCGGCTTCGGCTGGCTCGGATGCGTGCTCGCCCTCGCCGTCGTGCTCGCGCTCTCGGCTCCGGTCGCGGCACTCGCGTGGCGGGGCACGCCGGCGTCGTCGGGCTCGCGTATCGTCGACCCGGGCCCGTAGCTCAGTCGGTCAGAGCACCTCGTTTACACCGAGGGGGTCAGCGGTTCGAGCCCGCTCGGGCCCACGGCGCTCGCCTCGGCGAGCACATCGCCCAGCGCCGCATCCACCGCCGCGAGCGCGGGCGACGGCGCACCGATCGCTCCCTCGTCGTCGACGAGTGCTACCGGGATGCCGAACGACCACCAGACCTCGCGGATGTCCTCGCGGTCGTCGACCGCGAGCGCGACGCGGTAGCGGGCCGACAGCAGGCGGCCGATGTCGGTCTTCACCTCGTGGTCGGGGCGCAGGTCGGTGCGGCCGCGCAGCACGAGCTCGTCGTGCTCGACGCCGTGCTCGCGCAGCCACGCCGTCGTCACGAACGACCAGCGGGCGTTGCGCGCCGACACCACGACGACGCGGTAGCCCAGCTCGCGGGCACGCGCCGCCAGCGCGACGACGGGGCGTGCGGCGGGCAGTCGATCGACTCCGCGTGGAACGCGTCGAAGTTGCGGCGGCCCGTGCCGTCGACGTGGTGGCGGATGCTGCGCACGTCGCAGAGCGTGCCGTCGACGTCGAACAGCACGGCGGGCGCGCGGTCGGCGATGGGCAGGGGCATCGCGCCACGATAGTCGCGACTCGCGCGGCGATCCTGGGCGCTCATACGGCCGACGGTGGGGGACGAGCGTGTGCCCGCGCGTGCGTCGCGCGCACGACGCGAGGATGCTGGGCCGCGGACGGGGTGGTGCACGATGACCACGGATGCGCTCACGGTGACCGACGCGGGGCTCGAGACGGTGCTGCTGTTCCATGACGGCATCGCCCTTCCCCACTTCGCGGCCTTCCCGCTGCTCGACGACGCGAACGGTCGCTCGGCGATGCGGCGCTACTTCGACGCGTTCGTGGCCATCGCCGACGAGCGCGGGCTGCCGGTCGTGCTCGATACCCCGACCTGGCGCGCCAACGCCGACTGGGGTGCACGGCTCGGATGCGACGCCGACGCACTCGACAAGGCCAACGCCGCCGCGGTCGCGTTCGTGCGCGAGACCCTCGACGGGCGGGAAGGTGCGCTCGTCGAAGGCGCCATCGGCCCGCGCGGCGACGGCTACGTCGTTGGCGAGCGCATGACGCCCGACGAGGCCGAGGCGTACCACTCGGCGCAGGTGCGCAGCCTGCGCGATGCCGGCGCCGACCGGGTGTCGGCCATGACGCTCACCTACGCCGACGAGGCGATCGGCGCCGTGCGCGCCGCGGCGGCCGCCGGCATCCCGATCGTGCCGTCGTTCACGGTCGAGACCGATGGACGCCTGCCCGACGGCAGCGAGCTCGGCGACGCCATCGCCCTCGTCGACGCCGAGACCGACGGCGCGGCGCTCACGTGGATGGTGAACTGCGCGCATCCCGACCACGTCGCGCCCGGCCTCGCTCGCGCGACCCCCGCCGTGCGCGACCGCATCGGCGCACTCCGCGTCAACGCGTCGCGTCGGTCGCATGCCGAGCTCGACGCCGCCGACGAGCTCGACGCCGGCGACCCGACCGAGCTCGGCACCGACGTCGCCGCGCTGCGCGCGCTCGTACCGCACGTGCGCATCCTCGGCGGATGCTGCGGCACCGACGCGCGGCACGTCGCCGCGATCGTCGACGCGTGGGGCAGCGCCACGACCACGTAGACGCCTACGCCGTCAGGTCCACGCCCTTCGTCTCGCGCATCCGCAGCACCGCGATCGACGCGGCCACGGCGACGAGCGACACGTAGACGATGAACAGCCACGACGCGCCGATCGACGACAGCCACAGGTTCACGTACAGCGCCGTGCCGCCGAAGATCGCGACCGACAGCGAGTTCGCGATGCCGATGCCGCGGGCGCGGTGGCGCGTGCGGAACTGCTCGGAGAGCAGCGCCGAGTAGATGCCGTTGCCGCACGCGACGAGCACGAGCGCGACCGTCTGGGCGACGAGCAGCGTCCACGCCTCGCTCGAGATGAGCAGCGTGAGCGGCGCCGTCAGCAGGGCGAAGCCACCCGTGAAGATGAGCGCGACGGGGCGTCGGCCGATGCGATCGGAGAGGATGCCGGCGAACGGCATGACCGCGACGCACACGAGCTGCGCGACGAGGCTCGACGCGAAGGCCGCCGACGGCTCCATGCCGTGCTGCGCCGTCGCGAGCGACGACGCCGACGTGAGCCACGTGTAGAACGCGATCGAGATGAGCGCGACGAAGAAGAACACCTTCACGCCCGAGCGCACGGCGTCGCCGCGGTCGGCGGCAGTGGCAGGCGACGACGCCTCGGCGCCGACCTCGCCCTCCGCCTGCGCCGTGCGCAGCACGTCGGACTCGATCATCGCGACGCGCAGCACGAGCGCCACGATCGCGAGCACGGCGCCGAACGCGAACGGAATGCGCCACGCCCACTCGGCCACGGCATCCACGCCGAGCGCGGTGTTGAGGCCGAAGCCCATCGCCGACGCGAGGATCGACCCCACGAGCACGCCCATCGCGAGCGTCGACGACCAGAGACCACGTCGGCGACGCGGCGCGATCTCGGCGATGTACGCGTAGCCGGCCGTCGACTCCGCGCCGTGCGCGAGGCCCTGCGCGAGGCGTGCGATCAGCAGCAGGACCGACGCGAGCACGCCCGCCTGCTCGAACGTCGGCAGCAGCGCGATGCCGAGCGACGCGGCGCTCATCGTGAGCATCGTCGCCACCATGACGGTGCGGCGGCCCCAACGGTCGGCGAGCCAGCCCGACAGGATGCCGCCGAGCGGGCGGAAGAGGAAGCCGACGCCTAGCACCGCGAACAGCGACAGCAGCGCGCTCGTCGGGTCGGCCGGGTCGAAGAGCGCGCTGCTCAGCGCGCCTGAGAACACGACGGCGATGTTCCAGTCGAACCACTCGAGGCCGTTGCCGACCGCCGACGCGAGCATCGAGCGGCGACGCTGCTGGATCGTGGGTCCGCCGGGCGGCAGGTCGTCGGATGCGGTCGCGGGGGAGTCGGATGCTGCGGTGGCGCTGGTCACCTGCCGATCTTAAGGACGTTCCTGCACCGAGTCCTGAAAGTGCGATGCGCCGTGGGCGGACGCTGCATTCCCGGCTCGCCGGGCGCATCCGCCGATGCGCACAAGGGGCTGGCGCACGGTGTCGCATGCGCGAGGATGGGGGACATGGACGAGCCCATCCAGACCCAGGAGCGCGCGCAGTTCGCCGTGATCGGCATCGCGCTCATCCTCGCTGCCCTCATGGTGGTCGCGCTGGCGACCAGCACCGGCGACGCGTGGCGCTGGTTGATGCTCGGCGCGCCGGTCGCGATGATCCTCAGCGCCACGACCCGCCTGCGCCGCATCCGCGCGACCCGTCAGCCCGACTGAGGCCAGGGGGCTCGCTAGAGCACGGAGTCGCCGTCTCGGCGGCCGCGACGCGAGATGACGACGAGCACCCCGACGGACCCCGCGCCGACGAGCCCGGGCACCCAGCCCTGCCCAGGGAAGAGCGCCGTGCCGAGCACCAGCACGCCGACGGCGACGACGACGAAGAGCGCCGCGAACCCGAGGAAGCGCCAGGCGGCCTTCTCGGAGTCCCTCATGCCCCGCGCCGCTCCTCGGCGATCGACCGCACCATCGCCTTCAGCTCGAGCACCTCGTCCATGAGCTGCTGCTCCTTGATCGTGAGCTGCGTCTCCTCCTCCTTCTGGTTCTCGAGCGCCTCGCACGTGACGGCGATGAAGAGGTTGAGGATCACGAAGGTCGAGATGAGGCCGTAGCCCATCATGAACGGCCACGCCCACGGCAGCTCGGCCTGCAGCGGCGGCACGATCTCACCCCAGCCGTCGCCGTTCAGCAGGCGGAAGAGCGAGACGGTGGATGCGCCGAGGTCGCCGAAGAGCTCGGGCGCGATGTCGCCGAAGAGCATGGTGCAGGCGACGACGTAGACGTACATGATGATGACGAGCAGGCCGCCGATGGCGGAGATGCCGGGGATCGCCGAGCCGAGCGCGCCGACGACGCGGCGCAGCGACGGCACCTGCGACAGCAGCCGCAGGACGCGCAGCACGCGGAGCACGCGCAGCACCTGCAGCGCCCCGCCCGACGGCACGTACGAGACGGCGACGACGAACAGGTCGAAGAGGTTCCAGCCGTTCGTGAAGAAGCGCCAGCCGTACGCCGAGATGCGCAGCACGACCTCGATCGTGAACACCGTGAGGATGATCGCGTCGACGACGTAGAGGATGCCGCCGCCGATGCCGTGCATGCCCGGATACGTCTCGACGCCGATGAGGATGGCGTTGACGACGATGAGCGTGATGATGCTGCGCTGGAACCAGCGGTGCTCGACGACGCCCTGCAGGCGTGCGCGCCAGGCCGGCACGGGGCGCCGCGGATCGGCGTCGTCGGGTCGCGGGAAGGCGGCGTCGCTCGCGGGGTCGGATGCGGTGGTGGCGGGGGCGTCGGTCGTCACTCGCCGATCCTCGCCGACGTCGCTGGGTGCTCGCCCTGGCGGGCAGGACGCCCGAGGACCCGCACCTAGACTGGAGCGCATGACCTCCGTCGCCGACGTGCAGCTCGCCGTCGAGCGGCTGTGGCCCCGCGCGGGCGCCGAGGGCTGGGATGCCGTGGGCCTGATCGCGGGCGATCCCGCCGACGAGGTGCGCCGCATCCTGCTCGCCGTCGACGCCGTGCTCGACACCGCCGCCGAGGCCGTCGCGACGGGCGCCGACCTGCTGCTCGTGCACCATCCGCTGCTGCTGCGCGGCGTGACCTCCGTCGCGGCCGACACCGGCAAGGGCCGCATCGTCACCGACCTCGTGCGCGCCCGCTGCGCGCTGCTCGCTGCGCACACGAACGCCGACGTCGTCGAGCGCGGCACGTCGGGCGAGCTCGCGCGCATCCTCGGCCTCACGGCGCAGCAGCCGATCGTCGCGAGCGCGTCGGGCGACGACACGGGACTCGGCCGCGTCGGCCTGCTGCCCGAGCCGATCACGCTCGGCCGCCTCGCCGAGGTGCTCGCGCGGGCGCTGCCGTCGACGGCGAGCGGCATCCGCGTCGCCGGATCCTTCGACCGCCCCGTGCAGCGCATCGCGCTCTGCGGCGGTGCGGGCGACTCGCTGCTCGCCGAGCCCGCCGTGGTCGCTGCCGACGTCTACGTGACGAGCGACCTGCGCCACCATCCGGCGTCGGATGCCCGCGAGCGCCACGCGCTCGGCCGCGGTCCCGCGCTCATCGACGTGTCGCACTGGGCGAGCGAGTGGCTGTGGCTCGACGCCGCGGCCGAGCAGCTGCGCGCCGAGCTGCCGGGCGTCGAGGTCGCCGTGAGCGACCTGCGCACCGACCCGTGGGACTTCCAGGTGCCGCAGTGATGCGCACCACCCTCACCACCGCACGCCCCGCGACGACCCGTCGCGCGAAGGAGGACGCATGGCCCTGACCGCGAGCCCCGAGGACCAGCGCCGGCTGCTGACGCTGCAGGACGTCGACACGCGCATCCGCCAGTTCGAGCACAAGGAGCGCACGCTGCTCGACGACCCCGAGATCGCCGCGTCCGACGACGCGCTCGTGGGCCTCGACCGCACGGTGCTCGAGCGCCTGGGCGCCGTCGACGACCTGCAGGCCGAGGTGCGCCGCATCGAGGCCGATGTGCAGGTCGTGGAGGCGCGCGCGACGCGCAACCGCGAGCGGCTGCAGCAGACGTCGGATGCGAAGACGGCATCGGCGATGGAGCACGAGATCGAGACCCTCGACAAGCGCCGCAGCGACCTCGAGGACATCGAGCTCGAGGTCATGGAACGGCTCGAGGTCGCCGAGGGCGAGCTCGGCGAGGCCCGCACGGCCGCCGAGGACGAGCGCGCCCGCCGCGGTCGCCTCGCGACCGCTCGCGACCAGGGCCTCAAGGGCGTGCGCAACGAGCTCGAGGCGGCGCGCAGCGACCGCGCGGGTGCCGAGTCCGGCATCCCCACCGACCTCCTCGCCCTCTACGAGCGCCAGCGCGCCCGCTACGGCCTCGGCGCGAGCCACCTCACGCGCGGCATCTCGACGGCGAGCGGCGTGCAGCTGACGTCGGCGGAGCTCGCCGAGGTGCGGAACGCCGCGCCGGATGCGGTCGTGCTGTGCCCGTCGTCGTCGGCGATCCTCGTGCGCACCGAGGAGTCCGGCCTGTGAGCCGCACCCTCATCGTCGAGGCCGACGGCGGCTCGCGCGGCAACCCCGGCCGCGCGGGCTCGGGCGCCGTCGTCATCGACCCCGCGACGGGCGAGCTGCTCGCCGAGGTAGGCACGTTCGTCGGCATCGCCACGAACAACCTCGCCGAGTACCGCGGCATGATCGAGGGCTGCCGCACGGCGCTGAGCATCGATCCGGATGCGGCGCTCGACGTGCGCATGGACTCGAAGCTCGTCGTCGAGCAGATGTCGGGCCGCTGGAAGATCAAGCACCCGTCGATGGCCGACCTCGCGCAGGAGGCCCGCCAGCTGCTGTCGGGCGTCTCGGTGCGCTTCACGTGGGTGCCACGCGCGCAGAACGCGCGCGCCGACAAGGTCGCGAACGAGGCGATGGACGTCGGCGCCTCGTTCGAGCGCCGCCACTGACGCGACCGCCTTCGCGTGGAGGGGTCACTTCCTGACGGGGAGGGGTCACTTCCTTGCGAAGAGTGGTCACCTGATGCCGCGACACGCCGCACGAAGCGGCAAGAAGTGACCCCTGCTGATCCCACCCGGGCCCGCCGCATCCCGTACCATCGTCTGCGGGACTGGTCGGCTAGGCGGCCGCGTCACCTTCGGGTGCCGAGGAACGTCCGGGCTCCGCAGAGCAAGGTGGTGGATAACGTCCACCCGGGGTGACCCGCGAGCAAGCGCAACAGAGAGCAGGTCCGCCGACCTTACGTCGGTCAGGAGTGAAACGGTGGTGCAAGAGACCACCAGCGTCGTGTGCGAGCACGGCGGCTAGGCAAGCCTCACCTGGAGCAAGACCAGACAGAAGACCATGGGGCTGCTCGTCCCGTCTTCGGGTAGGTCGCTGGAGGCGTGCGGCAACGTACGTCGTAGAGAGATGGCCGTCCACGACAGAACCCGGCGTATCGGCCGGCCAGTCCCCTCACCACCGCCGCGCAGCATCGGCGCGTATCGTGCCGGCCGGTCGGCAGCGCCTGAGAAGTCAGCCACTGTCCGAGTTTCGGATCGGACTTCCCCCTATAGTCAGCCTCGTGGGTCTCGACGAGAATGTCTCAGCTATCGCGAAGCAGGCGTACGAAGCTGCGCAAGAGAGTCTTCGTGATGGCAACCTGGCAGTGGCCGAGATGCGATTGAAGAACGCTGCCGCGCTTGGAAACGCTGATGCGATGGTGGCGCTGGGCGACGCGGCGCATCACCGCGGCCTCGCTGACGCTGCCTGGCATTGGTACCAGGCCGCCGCTGAGAAGGGGAACGCAGTCGCCTTGGTCCGGATGGGACTGGTGCGAGAGGCAGCAGGGGACGAAGCAGGCAAGGTGCACTGGTTCCTCCGCGCTGTTGAATCCGGATCGCGGGATGCAATGTTCAACATGGGAAACCACCATCGCGACCAAGGCGACTTCGCCACGGCCAAGTCTTGGTACGCGAAGGCAGCCGGCCTCGGCGATGACGACGCGATGCGCCTCATCGGCGCGCTGGAACTGGCGACCGGCACACTCGAGTCCGCGCTTCCGTGGTTCGAACAAGCCTCGAGCGCTGGCAACGAGGAGGCCGCGGACGCCCTGCAACAGCTTCGAGGTGCTCTCAACGGCGATGCCGAAAGTCTCGTCTTCGTGGCGTGGGCGTTCGCCGACCGAGGCAACGATCGCGAGGCTGCGCGATGGAAGGGTGCCGCGGTCCGGGCTGGAGTCAGGAACATCGACCATCGGTTCGGCCTGCACTTCGAGATGGTCGAGAAGCGTGACGAAGCGATGGCGAGCTACTCGAGATCGACGCTGGCTGGCAATCGCGAATCGCTCGACGGCATCATGCGACTCTGCGACACCGAGCAGTTCCTACAGTGGGTCATCGGAGCGATCGAGCGTGGTGACCGCGTGGCGGACGAGTTCATGACGGAGTTTCGCCGAAGTAACGGCTTCGACTGACACCGATCGGGCATGCCGCCGTACGTCGTAGAGAGATGGCCGTCCACGACAGAACCCGGCGTATCGGCCGGCCAGTCCCCTCACCACCGCCGCGCAGCATCGGCGCGTAGCGTGCTCGCATGACGATGGATCCCGAGCAGGCGAAGCGGCGTGGGCGGGGTGCCGACCCCGACGATCCGGCCCTGCGGCTCTTCCGCGGACCGGATGCGACGAGCCCTGACGCGTGGGGATCCGACGAGCCGCCGCCCGAGGTGCGCACCGTGATCGTGCAGCACGCCGTGCCTGCGGTCGTGCTGCCGATCGCCGCGGTCGGATTCGCGTGGCTCACGTCGCGCGGCGACCGCGCGCTGCCGATCGAGTGGGCGATCGGGCTCGCGATCGTGATCGCGGTGGTCGGCGTCGCGTCGGGAGTCACGGCGGTGCTGCTGCGGATGGGTTCCGAGCGCGTGCGGCGCATGCTCACCTGGCCCGAGCGGGAGTCTGCGAGCGACGTCTTCGTCATGGGCGGCGCCTACATGTTCAGCCGCGACCGGCTGCGCACGCGCCGTGCACGCCAGTGGTTCGCACGCCGAACCGAGCAACGCCGCGCACGCCGAACGGGCGGGCCGCGCTAGCGACCCGCCCGTCCTCGCACCGCTGGAACGTCAGACCGTCGCGAGCTCGCGCTCCTCGACGGCGATGGGCGTGCGGCGCACCCAGCGCTTGAGGGCGATGACGAGCAGCGCCGTGATGATGACGCCGACGGCGATCGCGACGATGAACATCGCGATGTTGCCGATGGCGAAGAACACGAAGATGCCACCGTGCGGCGCCTGGCTCGTGACCCCGGCCGCCATCGAGATGGCACCGGTCGCAGCCGCGCCGACGATGGATGCACCGATGACGCGCAGCGGGTCGGCAGCGGCGAACGGGATCGCTCCCTCCGAGATGAACGACGCGCCCAGCAGCCAGGCGGCCTTGCCGTTCTCGCGCTCGGCAGCAGAGAACAGGCGACGATCGAGCACGGTCGCGAGCGCCATCGCGAGGGGCGGCACCATGCCTGCGGCCATGACGGCGGCCATGATCATCCACGGTCCCGGGTTGTCGGGCGAGCCGTTGGCGAGGTTCGCGACGGCGAACGAGTACGCGACCTTGTTGATGGGGCCGCCGAGGTCGATCGCCATCATGGCGCCGAGGATGACGCCGAGCAGCACGACCCCCGTGCCCGTGAGGGAGTTGAGGAAGTCGCCGAGACCCGTCGAGAGCGCGGCGATGGGGCCGCCGAGCACGAGCACCATGAGGCCCGACGCGACGATCGACGCGAGCAGCGGGATGAGCACGACGGGCATGAGGCCCGCGAGCCAGCGCGGCACGTTCCACGTGCCCATCCAGCGGGCGACGACGCCGGCGAGCAGACCGCCGACGATGCCGCCGAGGAAGCCGGCGCCCATGAAGCCTGCGATCGAGCCGGCGACGAAGCCGGGCGCGATGCCGGGGCGGTCAGCGAGGCCGTAGGCGATGTACCCGGCGAGCGCGGGCACGAGGAACGCCATCGATGCGCCACCGATCGTGAACGCGACGCAGCCGAGGTAGTAGAGGAAGCCTTCGGGCGGAAGGTTCCAGAGCTGGAAGTTCAGCGCCGTGAACTGCGCGACGTTCTGGCCGGGCACGTCGCTGCCGAACGCGATCTCGAAGCCGCCCATGAGGAAGCCGAGCGCGAGCAGCAGACCGCCACCGGCGACGAACGGGATCATGTAGCTGACGCCGGTGAGCAGCACGCGCTTGAGCAGCGCGCCGAACGACTCGTTCGCTGCCGGGGCGGCGGATGCGGCGGCCGCGCCGCCGGCGACGCGCGGCGCCGAGGGGTCGTTGGCTGCGGCGAGCGCGCGGACCACGAGCGCGTCGGCCTCGTCGATGCCCTTCTTCACGGGCACCTGCACGACGGGCTTGCCGGCGAAGCGGCCCTTGTCGCGCACGTCGACGTCGACGGCGAAGATCACGGCCTCGGCGGCGGCGATGATCGCGGGGTCGAGCGGCTTCGAGCCCGCGGAGCCCTGCGTCTCGACCGTCACGCGCACGCCGGCGCGGTCGCCGGCGGCCTTGAGCGCATCCGCCGCCATGTACGTGTGGGCGATGCCGGTGGGGCAGGCGGTGACGGCGACGAGCGAGCGTGCGTCGGCGGCGACGGTCGCCGCTGCCTCCTCGCGGTCGGCGACGGCGGCGTCGACGAGCGCGACGACCTCCTCGGGCGTCGATGCGCTGCGCAGCGCAGCCGTGAACTCGTCGTCGACGAGCGAGCCGGCGAGGCGCGACAGCACCTGCAGGTGCGTGTCGGCGGCGCCCTCGGGCGCGAGGATCATGAACAGGATGTCGGCGGGGCCGTCGGGTGCGCCGAAGTCGACCGTCGGGGCGAGGCGGGCGAAGAACAGGCCCGGCTCGGTGACGGCGGCCGTCTTGGCGTGGGGGATGGCGATGCCGCCGCCCATGCCGGTGGGCGTGAGCGCCTCGCGGGCGAGCACGTCGGTCGCGAGGGCGTCGGCGTCGGAGGCGCGGCCTGCCTGGGCCACGAGGCCCGCGATGGTGCGGATGACATCGTCCTTCGTGGCGCCCAGCGGGCGATCCAACGAGACGAGCTGCGGAGTGATGACGGGCAACGTTGCTCCTAGTGGGTGGTGGCCTGGTGGCCGATGGGGTGGACGGCGACGCGGGAGGCGTCGGCCTGGTCGAGGGTCGGGATGCCGGTGCCGGGCAGGGCGGCGGCGGCGGAGCCGTGGGCGACGGCCTGTGCGAGGCGCGCGGCGTGGTCGTGGCCGCGGTGCTCGGCGTGCAGGTAGCCGGCGAGGGTCGCGTCGCCGGCGCCGACGGTCGAGCGCACGACCGTGGGCGGGGGAGCGGCGCGCCAGCCGCCGTCGGCGGTCACGAGCGCGGCGCCGTCGGCGCCGAGCGTCAGCAGCACCGTGGGGACGCGCGCCGTGAGGTCGTGCGCGGCGGCGACGGCCGCTGCGGGCTCGTCGAGCGCGTGCGGGTCGAGGCCCAGCAGCTCGGCGAGCTCGGTCTCGTTGGGCTTCACGAGGTCGACGCCGGCGTCGATCGCGGCGGCGAGGGCGGGGCCCGACGTGTCGACGGCGATGCGCGCGCCGTCGGCCTGGCGCACGGCGCGCACGATCGCGGCGATGACGCCGACGTCGGTGCCGGGCGGCAGGCTGCCGGCGATGACGACCCACGAGGCCTTCGTCGCGAGCTCGTCGACGACGTCGAGCAGCGCGTCGAGCACGCGCGCGTCGACGGCGCCGCCCGACTCGTTGACCTTCGTCGTCGTGCCGTCGGGGTCGACGATCGCGAGGTTCTGCCGCACGGGTGCGTGCACGGCGACCGCGCGCGTCGGCACGTCGAGGCCCTCGAGCGACGCGACGAGCCGGTCGTGCGCATCCGCGACGACGATCGCGGTGGATGCGGTGCCCGCGGCGAGCAGCGTGCGCGTGACGTTGACGCCCTTGCCCGCGGGCTCCTCGGTCGCGCGGCCGTGCGCGCGGGCGACGCCGCCGACCTCGAGCGCGGCGCCGAGCTCGACGGTGCGGTCGATCGACGGGTGGAGGGTGATGGTGAGGATCATGCGACGTGCACCTCCGTGCCGGCGGCCTCGAGGGCCGCGGCGGTCTCGGCGTCGGGCTCGGCGTCGGTGACGACGACGTCGACGGCGCTGAGCTCGGCGAAGCGGCAGAGCGTCGAGGCGCCGACCTTCGAGCCGTCGGCGAGACACGCGACGCGGCGGCCCGACGCGACGATCGCCGCCTTGACGGCCGCCTCCTCGGGGTCGGGGGTCGTGAGGCCCGAGGCGTCGAGCCCGTTGGTGCCGAGCACGACGACGTCGGGGCTCATCGACTGGATCGCGAGCAGCGTCTGCGCACCGACGGAGGCGCCGGTGAGCTGGCGCAGGCGGCCGCCGATCACGTGGACCTCGATCGCGGGGTGGCGGGAGAGGATGGCGGCGACGGCGGGCGCGTGCGTCGCGACGACGAGGCGGGCGCCGAAGTGCTGCGGCCACTGCTGCACGATCGCCTCGGCGAAGGCGGCGGTCGTGGTGCCGGCGTCGACGAGCAGGCTCGTGGCGCCGAGGGCGACGAGGCGACGTGCGGCGAGATCGGCGATGCGGTGCTTGCCTGCGGGGTTGCGGCCGACGCGCTCGTCGACAGCGGACTCGACGAGGCTCACGCGCTCGGCGCTCACTGCGCCGCCGTGCACGCGGCGGGCGATGCCGGCCACCTCGAGCGAGTCGAGGTCGCGACGCACGGTCTCCTGCGTGATGCCGAGGTCGGTGGCGAGCTCGGTGACGAGCACGCGTCCGTCGGCGCGGATCCGCGCTGCGATCGCATCGCGGCGCTGCACTGCCAGCATCGAGCCTCCTTGGTCGTGGGCACGACGATAGCAGGTGAACAAAGCAAAGCAAAGACAAACGCAGATTCTTCGCGCAGCGAGCCTTGCAAGGTGCGCGCCGGATGGGCTCCAGCGGGCAGGATGACCCCAAGCCACCACCGCGTGCGAGGAGCATCCGTGACGACCTACCGCAACGGCGAGATCTCGCACTGGGCGCGCACGACGCCGCGTCCGTCGCTGCGCACCGCGGCGGCGCTGCCCGACGAGGTCGACCTCGTCGTGGTCGGCGGCGGCCTCACGGGGCTGTGGCTCGCGTACTACGCGCTCGTGGACGACCCGACGCTCCGCGTGCTCGTCGTCGGGGCCGAGCGGGTCGGCTACGGCGGCTCGGGCCGCAACGGCGGCTGGCTGTCGCCGCTGCTGCCGGGCAACCGGGCCGTCTACGCGCGCACGCGCGGCATCGACGCCGTGCGCTCGTTCCAGCGCGAGATGCTCGGCGCGATCGACGAGACCCTCGCGGTCGTCGAGCGCGAGGGCATCGACGCCGGCGCCGTGCGCGGCGGGCAGCTGCGCGTCGCGACGACGCCTGCCGGGCTCGCGCGACTCGAGGCGGATCGCGCAGGGCACCTGCGCTTCGGCTACGAGCCCGACGACGCCGTCATGCTCGACGCCGCGGCGACGCGGGCGCGCATCGCGGTCGACGGCGCGCTCGGCGGCATGCTCATGCCGTCGACGGCGCGCGTGCAGCCCGCTGCGCTCGTCGCCGGTCTCGCGGCCGCCGTCGAGGCACGGGGCGGCACGATCGTCGAGGGCGTGCGCGCCGAGGCGGTCGAGTCGGGCGTGGTGCGCACGAGCCACGGGCCCGTGCGCACGAGGCACGCCATCGCGTGCACCGAGGCGTACTCGGGGCCGCTCGTCGGCGAGCGCGCGCTCATCCCCGTCAACTCGTCGATCATCGTGACGACGCCGCTGTCCGACGAGGACTGGGCGCGGATCGGCTGGGATGCGCGCGAGTGCCTCGGCGACGCCGCCCACACGTTCATCTACGCGCAGCGCACCGACGACGGCCGCATCGCGATCGGCGGGCGCGGCTCGCCCTACGCGTTCGGCTCGGGCCTGCCTGGCGACGGCGCGATGCCGACGGCCGTCATCCGCCAGCTCCACGGCAGGCTGCGTTCGATGTTCCCGGGCATCCGCATGCCCGTCGCGCACGCGTGGCGCGGCGTCATCGGCGTGACGCGCGACTGGTGCGCGCGCGTGCACGTCGACGGCGCGACGGGCATCGGCCACGCGTACGGGTACGCGGGCCACGGCGTCACCGCCACGAACCTGGCGGCGCGCACGCTGCTCGACCGCATCCGCGGCCGCTCGACGGCCCTCACGGCGCTGCCGTGGAACGACCACGACAGCGGCACGTGGGAGCCCGAGCCGATCCGCTTCGTCGGCGTGCACGCGATGTACCGCATGTTCGGCGTCGCGGACGCGTGGGAGGAGCGCACGGGCGCCGCCGACACGGCGCTGGTCGCGAAGGTCGGCGCGCGGCTCGCGGGCCTCGCCGAGTAGGGCGGGCACGACGAACGGCGCCGCATCCCTCGCAGGGATGCGGCGCCGCCGTGCGTACGGAGGCTAGATGCCGACCGCGAGCGCCGCGGCGCCCATGATGCCCGCGTTGTTGCGCAGCGTCGCCGGCACGATGGGCGTGCGCAGGTCGAGCAGCGGCAGGAACTTGTCGGCCGACTTCGAGACGCCGCCGCCGACCACGAAGAGGTCGGGAGAGAAGATGAACTCGAGGTGCGCGTAGTAGCGCTGCAGGCGCTCCGCCCATTGCTCGTAGGTGAGCTCCTCGGTCTCGCGCACCTTGTTCGACGCGCGCGACTCGGCGTCGTGGCCGTCGAGCTCGAGGTGGCCGAGCTCGGCGTTCGGCACGAGCACGCCCTTGTAGATGAGCGCCCCGCCGATGCCGGTGCCGAGCGTCGTGAGGATCACGAGGCCGTCGACGTCCTTCGCGGCACCCCAGTGGTCCTCGGCGATGCCCGCCGCATCCGCGTCGTTCACGAAGTGGATGGGGCGTCCGAGGTGCTCCTCGAAGAACGCCTCGGCCTCGAAGCCGATCCACTGGTCGGAGACGTTGGCGGCGCTGAGCGTGCGCCCGTGCTTCACGATGGCGGGGAAGGTGACGCCGATCGGGGTCTTCTTCTTGGCGTCGAGCTGCTCGACGAGCTCGACCACGACCTGCGCGATCGCCTCGGGCTCGCCGCCCGTCGGCGTCGGCAGCTTGATGCGGTCGCTCAGCAGCTCGCCCGATCGCACGTCGACGAGCGCGGCCTTGATGCCGGTGCCGCCGATGTCGACGCCGATGGCCTGCTTCGGCGTCGTGTCCTTCTTGTCCTTGCTCATGGGTCCTGCGTTCCTACGTCGTCGTGGTCGGGAGGGTGAGGATGTCGGCGCCGTCGTCGGTGACGGCGATCGTGTGCTCGAACTGCGCCGTGATGCTGCGGTCGCGCGTCACGGCGGTCCAGCCGTCGGCCCACAGGTCGTGGTCGGCGGTGCCGAGCGTGAGCATCGGCTCGATCGTGAACACCATGCCGGGCACGATCTCGGTCGTGTACGCGTCGGCGTCGTGGTGGGGGATGACGAGGCCCGAGTGGAACGACGTGCCGACGCCGTGGCCGGTGAAGTCGCGCACGACGCCGTAGCCGAAGCGCGCGGCGTACGACTCGATCGAGCGGCCGATCACGTTGACGCGGCGGCCAGGCTTGACCACGGCGATCGCGCGTCGCAGCGCCTCCTGCGTGCGGTCGACGAGGTCGTCGACCTCGGGCGCGACGGCGCCGACGCGGAACGTGCGGTTCGTGTCGCCGTGCACGCCGTCGACGTAGGCGGTGATGTCGACGTTCACGATGTCGCCCTCGGCGAGCACGGTGTCGTCGGGGATGCCGTGGCAGATGACCTCGTTGACGCTCGTGCACGACGAGCGCGGGTAGCCGCGGTAGCCGAGGGTCGAGGGATACGCGTGGTGCGCGACGAGGTACGCGTGGCCGATGCGGTCGAGCTCGTCGGTCGTGACGCCGGGCCGCACGGCTGCGCCGACGGCCTCGAGGGCATCGGCGGCGATGCGTCCGGCGGCGCGGATGCGCTCGATGGCGGGCGCGTCGTACACGTCGCCGCCGACGTGCTGCGCTGGCCCCGAGCGGCCCACGTACTCGGGCCTGGCGATGCTCGCGGGCACCGCCGGAGCAGCCCCGACGACGCCGGGCACCAGGTGACCGCTCGCGTCCTTGGGCATAGGCTCCAGCATAGGGAAGGGGACGATGATGACCGACTATTGGTACAACCTCGAGACCGGCGCCGTCGAGGAGGGCATGGTCTCTCCTGGCTACGACCGCGCGGGTCCCTTCACGTCGGCCGAGGAGGCCGCGAAGGCGCCCGAGATCATCAAGCAGCGCTCGAAGCAGTGGGCTGCGGAGGACGCCGCCGAGGACCGCTGACGCGGTGGCGACCTGCCACCGAGGCGTCGTCGCCGACCAGCTGGTCGAGGAGGCCCCGAGCGCAGCGAGGAGCCGTCACGAGACCTCGTGACATGCCTGCTCGACGCGACCGCGCGCATGGCTGGGCGGGAGCGGTGGTCGCGTGGTCTCGTGACGCGTGCTCGCCCTTCGGGCTCGCGCGCTCCTCGACCAGCTGTTGGGAATCCTCTCGTCTCGCCTGCCTAGCCGTCTCCCCAGCCGCTCCTTGAGGTGCGAGCGAAGCGAGCCTCGAAAGTGGCACCTGACCCTCCCGAATCGGCCCGCGACCGACGCTTTCGATGTCAGTGGTTGCTGGCAGAGTCAGGTCATGGCGCAGGAGATCGCAGGCACGGGGCAAGGTCCCGACGCTGCCGCGCTCGACGCCATCCAGGCCAACGCGATGAGTCAGCTCGCCGCGATCCGCTCCGGCAAGCAAGCCCTCGAGGCGCACGAGACGCGAGTGCTCGCAGCGCTCGGTCACCTCGCCTTGCATCGCGCGGGTGGCGGGAGCAGCCAGCGTTCCGCGATGGAGATGCGCGCCGTCGCCGCCGAGGTCGGGCTGCAAGCGCGAGTCTCCGACCTGACGATCGAGCGGCAGATCGGCGACGCCATGACCCTCGTCGACACCTGGCCCGTGCTGCTCGAGGCGTTCGCCGAGGGCCGGATCGGGCGCGGGCACGTGCGGGCGATCACCGAGGCGGGCGGGGTGCTGTCGAGCACCGACGTCACGCCTGAGCAGCGCGCCGAGTTCGAGCATCAGATGGTCGCGCTCGCCGAGACCACCACGCCTGCCCGTGTGAAGAAGGTCGCCCGTCGCGAGGCCGACAAGCACCTGACCGAGCCGCTCGTCGAACGCCATCGCGCAGCCCGTGACGACCGTCGCGTGACGTGCGACGACCTCGACGACGGCATGTCCTGGATCGGCGCGCTCGTGCCGTCGGTGCTCGCCCACGGGATCACGGCGTGGCTCCGGGCCGGCGCGAAGGCGAAGTCGAAGGACGACCCACGATCGATGCAGCAGTGGCAGGCGGACGCGTTCTGCGAGCTGCTGCTGACCGGCTCCGGCCAGCCGGCGATCGAGCGCACGCCCGGCGGTGCCGAGGTCGAGCACGCGGGGTTGTTGGCGACGATCAAGCCGATCGTGCAGGTCACGATGCCTGTCACGACGCTCACCGGAACGAGCGCGGCGCCCGGTGCCCTCGACGGCGCACAGCCGGTCGACGCGGAGACCGCCCGCATCCTCGCCGGCGTCGCCGCGACCTGGCAGCGACTGCTGACCGACCCGATCCGCGGCACGGTCGTCGAGGTCGACACCTACTCGCCGGCCGAGGCGCAGCGGCGCCTCCTGCGCGCCCGCGACCAGCACTGCCGGTTCCCCGGCTGCGGCGCCAAGGCTCGCGACGACGACGCCGACCACACCATCGCGTGGGAAGACGGCGGCCCGACCAGCCTCGGGAATCTCGCGCACCTCTGCCGTCGGCACCACACGCTGAAGCACGCGACCGCCTGGTCAGTCAGCCAGCCGACGCCGGGCGTCCTGCACTGGCAGTCGCCGTCGGGCCACGACTACGTCGACCTGCCACCACCCGTCGGCCCGAGGTTCGTCGAGGTGCTCCCCGACGATCCAGGACCGCCTCCACCCGCCCTGCCGTTCTGACGCGCCGCTCCGGCGCGACCGCCAGACGGCAGCGTCATCCCGCCGCGAGCACCCGGCGCAGCGTGCGCACGTTCCTCGTGGTCGTCGACTCCTTGCCGATGCGCGCGACCGCGATGCCGACGGGGGAGTCGAGCGTGTGGCCCTTGGGGTTCGACCAGTGCAGCACGTCGCCGGCGAGCAGCAGCTCCTCGGGCGTCTCGGTCTCGGCGATGCGCTCGAGCACGCCGTCGTCGAGCGCGAACACCACGTACGGTGTGTGCTCGTCGTCCTCGGCGAACGGGTACGCGTCGACGACGGCCTGCAGGGCTTCGATCGTCTGCCCGTGCACGCGGATGCGGCGGCCGAAGCGCTCCTCGAGCGCCGCCTCGGCCGTGCGGGCCGCAGCCGACGCGTCGGAGGCGTCGACGATGGCGTTGCCGCTCGCGAGCACCGTGCGCACCTCGCCGAGGCCGGCGTCGGCCAGCAGCGTGCGCAGGTCGGCGGAGCGCACGGTGACGCCGCCGACGTTGACGCCGCGCAGCAGCAGGACGACGCGAGCCATGCGCCTACTCGTACTCGTGCTCGGCCGCCGGGTAGGCGCCCGAGTCCACGTCGGCCTTGAACGCCTGCGCCGCCTCGGTGAGGGTCTGCGCGAGCTGCGCGTACTGCTTCACGAACCGTGGGGTGCGGCCGGTCGTGAGGCCGGCCCAGTCGGTCCACACGAGCAGCTGGCCGTCGCAGTGCGGCCCGGCGCCGACCGAGAGCGTCGGGATCGACAGGGCAGCCGTGACCTTCGCGGCCGCATCCGACGGCACCATCTCGAGCACGACGGCGAACGCGCCGGCCGCCTCGACCGCGAGCGCGTCGCGCAGCAGCTGGTCGGCACCGTCGTCGCCGCGGCCCTGGATGACGTGGCCGCCGAGGCCGTGCTCCGACTGCGGGGTGAAGCCGACGTGGCCCATGACGGGGATGCCAGCCTCGACGATGCGACGGATCTTGTCGGCCGAGCGCTCGCCGCCCTCGAGCTTCACCGCGTGCGCACCCGTCTCCTTCATGAAGCGGATCGCGGTGTGCAGCGCCTCCGACGCATCCACCTCGTACGAGCCGAACGGCATGTCGGCCACGACGAGCGCGCGCTGGCACGAGCGTGCGACGGCACGCGTGAGGGGGATGAGCTCGTCGACCGTGACCGGCAGGGTCGTGTCGTAGCCGAGCACGGTGTTGCCCGCCGAGTCGCCCACGAGCAGGAAGTCGATGCCCGCCCGATCGAAGATCTGCGCCGTGAGCGTGTCATAGCTCGTGAGGCCCGTGATCTTCACGCCGTCGGCCTTCGCCTGGCGGAAGTGGCGGGTGCGAACCCGCTTGCGACCGGTCGTGGGCGCGGACTGCGGGGCGCCCCCGTAGGGGCTCGACTCCTCTGGCATGCCGACGAGCCTACGCCGCGGCCGCGCCTGCTCGGGAGCGGACGGGTTCGTCTGCGAGGATCGACCCATGGATGCGTTCCGCAGCGCCTACGCCCACGGATTCGCGCGCGTCGCCGCGTGCACGCTGCCGGTCGCGCTCGCGCAGCCCGCGGTCAACGCCGAGCGCATCGCCGAGCGCGTGCGCGCGCTCGACGCCGAAGGCGTGGCCGTCGCCGTCTTCCCCGAGCTGTCGCTGTCGGGCTACGCGCTCGACGACCTGCACCTGCAGGACGTGCTGCTCGACGCCGTCGACCGCGCCGTCGTCGACCTCGCCGAGGCGACCGCCGACTGCGCCCCGATCGTCGCCGTCGGCGCCCCCCTCGCGATCGGGAGCCGGGTGTTCAACTGCGCCGTGCTGCTGCACCGCGGCGTCGTGCTGGGCGTCGTGCCCAAGATGTCGCTGCCGAACTACCGCGAGTTCTACGAGCTGCGCTGGTTCGCCGAGGGGTCGCGCGCACCCGCCGTCATCCAGCGTCCGCACTGGCCGGGCGCCGACGAGGATGGCGAGCTGCCGTGCGGCCCCGACCTCGTGGTCGTCGCCGACGACGTGCCGGGGCTCGCGGTGCACGCGGAGATCTGCGAGGACATGTGGGTGCCCGTGCCGCCGTCGTCGCTCGCGGCGCTCGCAGGCGCGACGGTGCTGCTCAACCTCTCGGCCTCGCCCATCACGGTCGGCCGCGCCGAGGATCGCCACCTGCTGGCCCGCTCCGCATCCGCTCGGGCCAATGCCGTCTACGCGTACGCGGCGGCGAGCGAGGGGGAGTCGTCGACCGACCTCTCGTGGGACGGCATGACGATGGTCTACGAGATGGGCGACCTGCTGGGGGAGTCCGAGCGGTTCCCGTCCGGCCCCGCCCAGACGATCGTCGACGTCGACCTCGACCGACTGCGGCAGGAGCGGATGCGGCAGGGGTCGTTCGACCAGAACGGCGCGATGATCGGCGTGCCCGGCGTGCGCGAGATCCACGTCGAGCTCGAGCCGACGACCGCCGACATCGGGCTGCTGCGCACGGTCGACCGCTTCCCGTTCGTGCCCGACGACCCCGCCCGCCTCGCGCTCGACTGCTACGAGGCGTACAACATCCAGGTCTCGGGCCTCGAGCAGCGTCTGCGCGCGCTCACGACCGACACGTACGCGCCGACGATCGTCATCGGCGTCTCGGGCGGCCTCGACTCGACGCACGCGCTCATCGTCGCGGCGAAGGCGCTCGAGCGCCTCGGTCGCCCCGTCACCGACATCCTCGCGTTCACGATGCCCGGCTTCGCGACGAGCGACGGCACGAAGTCGAACGCGATCGCGCTCATGGAGGCGCTCGGCGTGACGTGGGATGAGCTCGACATCCGCCCCGTCGCCACGAGCATGCTGCAGGCCATCGGCCACCCGGCGGGCGACGGCGAGCCCGTGTACGACGTCACGTTCGAGAACGTGCAGGCGGGCCTGCGCACCGACCTGCTGTTCCGCATCGCCAACCAGCGCGGCGGCATCGTGCTGGGCACCGGCGACCTCTCGGAGCTCGCGCTCGGCTGGTGCACCTACGGCGTCGGCGATCACATGTCGCACTACGGCGTCAACGGCGGCATCCCCAAGACCCTCATCCAGCACCTCATCCGCTGGGTCGTCGACACGGGCCAGTTCGGCGCCGACGTCGATCGCGTGCTCACCGCGATCGTCGGCCAGGAGATCAGCCCCGAGCTCGTGCCGCAGACCGAGGAGGGCGCGCTGCAGTCGACGGAGTCGATGATCGGCCCGTACCCGCTGCAGGACTTCACGCTCTTCCACGTGCTGCGCCGCGGCTACCGTCCGTCGAAGATCGCGTTCCTCGCGATGCACGCGTGGGGGGATGCGTCGGCCGGCGCCTGGCCCGTCGGCTACCCCGACGACAAGCGCGTCGCGTACGACCTCGCCACGATCCGTCGCTGGCTCGAGGTGTTCGTGCGCCGCTTCTTCCAGCACCAGTTCAAGCGCTCGGCGCTGCCCAACGGCCCCAAGGTCGTCGCGGGCGGCTCGCTGAGCCCGCGCGGCGACTGGCGGATGCCGTCGGATGCGAGCGCGGCGGCATGGCTCGCCGAGCTCGACGCGGCCCTGCCGGCGGCGGCCGACGGCCCCGCGCCCCGATAGCCTGAAGACCTGCGAGGGAAGGGACCCGATGGACAAGCAGCGTGACTTCGTGCTCCGCACGATCGAGGAGCGCGGCGTCAAGTTCGTGCGCCTGTGGTTCACCGACGTGCTCGGCACGCTGAAGTCGGTCGCGATCGCCCCCGCGGAGGTCGAGAGCGCCTTCGCCGAGGGCCTCGGCATCGACGGCTCGTCGATCGAGGGCCTCACGAGCGCGTCGGAGGCCGACGTCATCGCGAAGCCCGACCCGGCCACCTTCCAGGTGCTGCCGTACCGCGGCGAGATCGACCCGACCGCGCGCATGTACTGCGACATCCACACGCCCGACGGCGAGGCCGCCGCCGCCGACCCGCGCAACGTGCTGAAGCGCACGCTCGCGAAGGCCGCCGAGCGTGGGTTCTCGTTCTACACGCACCCCGAGTGCGAGTTCTACCTGCTGCGCGACGCCGACCCGGCGAACCCCGTGCCCGTCGACCAGGCCGGCTACTTCGACAACGTGCCCGGCGGCACCGCCAACGACTTCCGCCGCGCGAGCGTGCGCATGCTCGAGGACCTCGGCATCTCGGTGGAGTTCAGCCACCACGAGGCCGGCCCCGGTCAGAACGAGATCGACCTCCGCTACGCCGATGCGCTCACGACGGCCGACAACATCCAGACGTTCCGCACGGTCGTGAAGGAGGTGGCGATCGCCCAGGGCGTGCACGCCACCTTCATGCCGAAGCCGCTGCAGTCGAAGCCCGGCTCGGGCATGCACACGCACATGTCGCTCTTCGAGGGCGAGCAGAACGCGTTCCACGACCCGGCCGGCCAGTACCGCCTGTCGAAGACCGGCAAGCAGTTCGTCGCGGGCCTGCTCAAGCACGCGCCCGAGTTCACGGCCGTCACGAACCAGTTCGTCAACTCCTACAAGCGCCTGTGGGCTGGCGACGAGGCGCCGAGCCACATCTCGTGGGGCCACAACAACCGCTCGGCGCTCGTGCGCGTGCCGCTGTCGAACAAGCCGTCGTCGGCGCGCGTCGAGTACCGCGGCATCGACTCGGCCGCCAACCCGTACCTCGCGTTCTCGGTCATGCTCGCCGCGGGCCTCAAGGGCATCGAGGAGGGCTACGAGCTGCCGGAGGAGGCGACGACCGAGGTCTGGAGCCTCACCGACAAGGAGCGTCGTGCCCTCGGCTACCTGCCGCTGCCGTCGAGCCTCGACCGGGCGCTCGGCCAGATGGAGGACTCCGAGCTCGTCGCCGAGACGCTCGGCGAGCAGGTGTTCGAGTTCTTCCTGCAGTCGAAGCGCGAGGACTGGCGCCGCTACCGCGCGCAGGTGACGCAGTACGAGCTCGAGGCGAACCTCACGCTGCTTTGATGCGCGGCCCCGTCGAAGGACGCTGACGCATGCGCGCCGAGACGACGACGTCGCGCCTCGCGCGGCTGGGCTTCCGCTCGCCGAGCGAGGCGGCGCCGCTGCTCGACGAGGTCGCCGACGCGCTCGGCGACCGCGTCGACGACTTGCGGCTCGCCGCCGATCCCGACCGCGCGCTGCAGTCGTTCGCGCGACTGCATCGGTCGGCGGTGCCGCTCGCCGCGACGCTCGCGGACGCGGAGGCCGGCGCATCCCTCATGCGCGTGCTCGGCGCATCCACGGGGCTCGCGACGTGCATCGAGCGCGCCCCCGAGACGCTCGAGGCGTTGACGCCCGCGCAGCTGCCGACGACGGAGGCGCTGCGCGCGAGCCTGCTCGACGCCGTCGCCGACGCCGAGGCGCCGCGCGCCGACGCGATCGTGGCGCTGCGCCGCCGGTACCGCTGGCACCTCGTCGAGATCGTCGCGTTCGACCTCGCGCAGGACGATCCCGTCGCGCACGTGCAGGCCGTGAGTGCCGCCCTCGCCGACGTCGCCGCCGCGGCGCTCGAGGCGAGCCTCGTCGTCGCCCGTCGCACCGTCGCGGTGCGGTTCGGCGCCGACGACGTCGCGGCGACGCACCTCGCGGTCATCGGCATGGGCAAGACGGGCGCGCGCGAGCTCAACGTGCTCAGCGACGTCGACGTCATCTGGGTGCACTCGAGCGACGAGGGGCTGTCGGAGGAACGCGCGGCGATGGTCGCGCAGGCCCTCGCGCGCGAGACGACCGCCGGGTGCATGGAGTCGTCGCGCGAGCCGATGCTGTGGGAGGTCGACGCCAACCTGCGGCCGGAGGGCAAGGACGGCGTGCTCACGCGCACGCTCGAGAGCCACGTCGCCTACTACGAGCGCTGGGCGAAGTCGTGGGAGTTCCAGGCGCTGCTCAAGGCGCGCGCCATCGCGGGCGACGCCGAGCTCGGCGCGGCATACGAGGATGCCGTGCGGTCGAAGGTGTGGCAGTCGTCATCGCGCGACGGCTTCGTGGAGTCGGTGCAGCGGATGCGCGAGCGGGTCACCGACCACATCCCGGCCGACGAGGTCGACTGGCAGCTGAAGCTCGGCCCCGGTGGCCTGCGCGACATCGAGTTCACGGTGCAGCTGCTGCAGCTCGTGCACGGCGCGACCGACGAGCACGTGCGCCAGCGGGGCACGCTCGACGCGATCGCTGCGCTGCACGACGCCGGCATGATCGGCCGCATCGAGTCGGGCGAGTTCGCCGACGACTACCGGCTGCTGCGCGTGCTCGAGCATCGGGCGCAGCTCGCGCGGCTCTCGCGCACGCACCTCATGCCGTCCGACGAGGACGCGCAGCGCTCCATCGCCCGCGCGGCGGGGTTCCCGAGCGCCGCGGCGATGCTCGAGCGGTGGAACGCGACGAAGCGCGAGGTGCGCAGGCTGCACGAGCGCCTGTTCTACCGGCCACTGCTCGCCGCCGTGGCGTCGCTGCCCGACGGCTCGACGCAGCTGACGTCGGAGGCAGCGCGCGCACGTCTCGAGGCGAGCGGCTGGCGCGACCCCAAGGGCGCGCTCGACCAGATCGCGGCGCTCACGAACGGCGTGACACGGCGCGCGCAGATCCAGCGCGTGCTGCTGCCCGTGCTGCTGCAGTGGCTCTCCGAGGGACCCGATCCCGACATGGGGCTCCTCGCGTTCCGCAGGCTGTCCGAGGCGCTCGGCGAGTCGCCCTGGTACCTGCGCATGCTGCGCGACTCCGAGCTCGCCGCCCAGCGCCTCATGACGGTGCTGTCGTCGTCGCGGCTCATCGCGACGCTGCTCGAGCGCATCCCCGAGGCTGCCCACTGGCTCGCCGACGAGTCGCGGCTGCAGGCGCTCGCCGACGACGTGCTCGCCGACGAGGCGCGCGCGATCGTCGAGCGGCACCGCGACGACCGTGACACGGCGCAGACGGCGCTGCGCACCCTGCGGCGGCGCGAGCTGCTGCGCGCGGCCCTCGCGTCGGCGCTCGGCGTCGACGACGTGCTCGCGACGGGCGAGCGGCTCACGGGCATCGCCGGTGTCGCGATCGACGCCGCGCTCGACCTCGCGGGCGGCGACGTGGCGATCGGCGTCGTGAGCATGGGCCGCACGGGCGGCCGCGAGATCGGCTTCGGCTCCGACGTCGACGTGCTGTGGGTGTGCCGCGACGAGGCCGACCTCGACCAGGCGATGCGCACGGTGCGCGCGGCGAGCGACATCGTGCAGGACCCGTTCGTGAAGTTCGAGCTGGATGCAGGCCTGCGGCCCGAGGGCCGGCAGGGTCCGCTCGTGCGCACGCTCGCGTCGTACGCGACGTACTACGAGCGCTGGGGCGAGGTGTGGGAGCGGCAGGCGCTGCTGCGCGCCGCGCCGTTCGCCGGCGACGCCGACCTCGCTGACGAGCTGCTCGCGATCACGACGGCCGAACGTGACCGCAAGGGGTTCTCGCACGCGGATGCGCGCGAGGTTCGCCGCATCAAGGCGCGCGTCGAGGCCGAGCGGCTGCCGCAGAACGCCGACCGCACACGCCACCTCAAGCTGGGCCGCGGCTCGCTGAGCGACGTCGAGTGGCTCGTGCAGCTGCTGCAGCTGCAGCAGCCGAAGGGAGACGACCGCGCGCGGCACGCGACGACGCTCATGGCGCTCTCGGGCCTCGTCGAGGCGGAGGCGATCACGGCGCGCGACGCCGCGATCCTGCGTCGCGCGTGGTTGCTGGCGTCGCGCCTGCGCAACGCCCTCGCGCTCGCGCAGGCGCGCACGATCGACCTGCTGCCGACCGATCGCGGGCAGCTCGAGACGGTCGCGCGCCTCATGGGTCGCGCCGCGGGAGGCGCGGCGTCGCTCGAGGAGGAGTACCTGCGCGCGACGAGGCTCGCCCGCAAGGTCTTCGACGACCGCTTCTGGGGCTAGTCGGGCTCGACTCGCGTCAGGCGCGCGAGCGTCAGCAGGTGCTCGCGCACGTCGTCGTCGTCGGCGAGCGTCGCGGCGTGCAGCCATGCGTCGCGCGCCTCGTCGGCACGGCCGGCGTCGGCGAGCAGCCGACCGCGCACGGCCCACCACGCCTGCAGCGGCTGCGCCTCGCCGAGGGCGTCGAGCCCCGCGGCGGCGCCGTGCCGACGGCCGACGACCGCCGCGCGAGCGACGCGCGCGCCCGCGGTCGGCGCGACGACGAGCAGCGCGTCGTACAGCGTCTCGAGCGCTGCCCAGTCGGTGCTGCCCGTCTCGCGGCGCGCGCAGTGCACGTCCTGGATCGCGGCCTCGAGCTCGAACCGACCGGGCGTGCCCTCGCCTTGCGCTCGCGCGAGCAGCGCGCGTCCCTCGGTGAGCAGCGTCGCATCCCACCCCCGCGGGTCCTGCTCGTCGAGCGGCACGAACGCGGGGGAACGGCGCGCGAGCGACAGCGTCACGAGGGCGGCGAGCGCCCACGCCTCGCGCTCCGACCCGAGCAGCGTCGCGAGCGTCACGGCCACGTGCCGCGCCTCGCCCGCCATCGAGTCGACGCCCGACGCCGGGTCGCGCCACGTGAGCGCCGCGCAGCCGTAGATCGCCTCGAGCACGGCATCCAGCCGCTCGGGCATCGCCCGCCGGTCGGGGATGCGGAACGGGATGCCCGCATCCCGCAGCCGACGCTTGGCGCGCACGAGCCGCTGCGCCATCGCCGCGGGCGGCACCGCGAACGCCGTCGCGACCTGCGCCGCCTCGAAGCCCAGCACCGTCTGCAGCATGAGCGGCGCGCGCACCGAGGCGTCGACCGCGGGATGCGCGCACGCGAAGAGCAGCTCGAGCCTGCGATCGCCGATCGCGTCGACGTCGACCGCCGCGAGCGGGTCGATGCGCGGCTCGACGGCGAGCGCCACGTCGAGGCGCGCGGCCGAGCCGAGCACGTCGCGCTGCCTGTTCCTCGCCACCGTCATGATCCATGCCTCCGGGCTGTCGGGCACGCCGTCGGCCGGCCACCGCCGCAGCGCCTCCTCGAGCGCGCCCTGCAGGGCGTCCTCGGCGAGGGCCACGTCGCGCGTCGACGCCGCGAGCAGGCTCACGAGCCTGCCGTACGACGTGCGTGCGACGTGCGCGGCGGCGCCGGCCGCATCGGTCATGCGTTCGGCACCCAGCGCCCATCGACGACGTGCGTCGCGCCCGGGCGCACCTCGACGGCGCCCCAGGTCACGTTCGGCGCCTGCGACGCCCAGCCGATCGCGGCGTCGAGGTCGGCGACGTCGATCACGACGGTGCCGCCGAGCTGGTCCTTCGAGTCGGCGAACGGCCCATCCTGCACGCGCAGCGCGCCGTCGACCATCCGCACGGTCGTCGACGCGTGGCTCTGCTGGAGCACCTCGGCGCTCACGAGCACGCCCGCGGCGTGCAGCGTCGCCGCGTACGAGGCGAACGCCTCCTGCCCGGCCCGCATCGTCGCCTCGTCGGGCTCGCCGGCCATCTCGGGGTAGTGGAGCAGCAGCGTGTATCGCATGGGTTCGTCCCTCTCGTCACGGGATGCGTCGTTCGCATCCTCCACCCTCATGACGACCGAGCGCCGCCCCGATCGACAGGTTCGACGAGATCGCTCCCAGACGCCACGAGGCCCGGGCGCACGAGGCGCCCGGGCACGGGGAAGGGGCCGGGTCCCCCCAAGGAACCCGGCCCCCGTCTGATGCGGATCGACGTCGCGTCGATCAGACCCCGAAGTACAGCTCGTACTCGAAGGGGTGGGGACGCAGCGCGGCGGGAAGGATCTCGTTCTCGCGCTTGTACTCGATCCAGGTCTGGATGAGGTCCTCGGTGAACACGTTGCCCTCCAGCAGGAACTGGTGGTCGGCCTCGAGGGCGGCGAGCGCCTCCTCGAGCGTGCCGGGCACCTGCGGGATGTTCTTGGCCTCCTCGGGCGGCAGCTCGTAGAGGTCCTTGTCGACGGGCTCGTGCGGCTCGATGCGGTTCTTGATGCCGTCGAGGCCGGCCATCAGCTGGGCAGCGAACGCGAGGTACGGGTTGCCGGAGGCGTCGGGGGCGCGGAACTCGATGCGCTTCGCCTTGGGGTTCGTGCCCGTGATCGGGATGCGGATCGCAGCCGAGCGGTTGCCTGCCGAGTAGACGAGGTTCACGGGAGCCTCGAAGCCCTTGACGAGGCGACGGTACGAGTTCAGCGTGGGGTTCGTGAACGCGAGCAGCGCTGGCGCGTGCGCCAGGATGCCGCCGATGTACCAGCGAGCCGTGTCCGACAGGCCGCCGTAGCCGTTGCCGTCGTAGAACAGCGGCTCGCCGCCCTTCCACAGCGACTGGTGCGTGTGCATGCCCGAGCCGTTGTCGCCGAAGAGCGGCTTCGGCATGAACGTCGCCGTCTTGCCCCACTCCTCGGCCGTGTTCTTGATGATGTACTTGAACTTCAGGATGTCGTCGGCCGACTTCACGAGCGTGTCGAACTTGTAGTTGATCTCGGCCTGGCCGCCCGTGCCCACCTCGTGGTGCGCGCGCTCGAGCTCGAGGCCCGCGTCGATGAGCTTCAGCGACATGTCGTCACGCAGGTCGGCCTGCTTGTCGACGGGCGAGACGGGGAAGTAGCCGCCCTTGTAGGGCGTCTTGTTGCCGAGGTTGCCACCCTCCTCGACGCGACCCGAGTTCCACGCGCCCTCCTCGGAGTCGACGGCGTAGAACGACTGGTTCTGCTTGACGTCGTAGCGCACGTCGTCGAAGACGTAGAACTCGGCCTCCGGGGCGAAGAACGCGGTGTCGGCGATGCCGGTCGACGTGAGGTACTGCTCGGCCTTGTGCGCGACCTGACGCGGGTCGCGGTGGTAGATCTCGCCGGTGCGCGGGTTGTAGATGTCGAAGATCATGATGAGCGTCTTCGACTCGCGGAAGGGGTCGACGTAGCACGTCGTGACGTCGGGGATCAGCTGGAGGTCGGACTCCGCGATGCCCTGGAAGCCGCGGATCGACGAGCCGTCGAACAGCTGGCCCACCGTGAAGAAGTCCTCGTCGACCGTGGCGGCCGGGATGTTGAAGTGCTGCTGCACACCCGGGAGATCCGTGAAACGGATGTCGAGGAACTTGACGTCCTCCTCCTTGATGAACGCGAGAACCTCGGACGAATCCTTGAACATGTCGCTCCTTGCTCCTTGGGGGTGGGCGCGCGTCGCGCACGCCGTGCTCATGACGCTATGGCTGGGCGATTGCCCCGACATGACGCGATTGTTTCCGGCGTGTTACGTGGCGCGCCGCGGGTGACGACGCACACGCGGCATGGCGATGCCTGCATGGGACAGACGACGCCGCGCCGCCCGTCGACCAGGGTCGATGGGCGGCGCGGCGTGCGGCGTCATGCCCTCCACCCTCCCGCACGCGGCGGCGAGGGTCGAGCGGTTGCGCTGGATGCGAACGGGGCCGAGCGGTCAGCGCGGGCGACCGGCGCGCATGCGGCGCGGGTCGATGCCCTTGGGGATCGGCATCTGCATGCCGCCGAGGCTCGAGAGGCGGTTGCCGACGGCGACGACCTCGGCACGCGTGAGCGTGCGCTTGAGGCCGCGCATGCGACGCGTGAGGCGACGCAGGGGGATCTCGGAGTCGGGGCCGATGCGCAGCACGTGCACGGGCACGTTCGGCACGATGCGCTTGATCTTGCGCTGCTCGTCCTGCACGAGGCGCTCGGTGCGCGCGGTGGGGCCCTCGGCGATGAGCACGATGCCGGGGCGGCCGACGGCGCGGTACACGGCGTCCTGCGTCTTCGTGTTGACGGCGACGGGCATCTCGCTCGACTGCCACGAGCCGCGCAGGCCGTTCGAGAGCACGGCGCCCACGGCGCCCGGCTTGCCCTCGATCTGCGAGAACGCGAGCTTCTCGGCACGCCACGTGAGCGTGAGCATGAGCAGCATGAGGCCGATGAGCACGCCCGAGACGATCCAGAGGATCGTGAAGAGCACGTCGCCCGGTGCGACGACCAGGGCGAGCACGATCGCGAGCACGATCGGCAGGATCGCGGCGCCGATCATGAGCGGCAGCGCCAGTCGGTCCTGCTTGCGCGTCATCTGGAAGATGCGCCACATCGTCCGGATGCGACCCGGCTCCCTCGCGTCGATCGGCTGCGCCATGGCTCCAGGGTATCGCCCGCGCGGGGGTGCGGATGACGCGATGCTGGGCGAGCGCGGTCTCCACAGGCCGACGTCGTCCACAGGCGGGCAGGATGCGGTGCCGCGGCGGGCGCGTGCGGGGCACGGTGGGCGCCATGGAGCGGATCGCAGGGCATCGGATCGTACGCGTCGTGCGCGACGCGGGGGAGCGGCGCGTGCTCGCCGGCTACGGCGACGCGGCGGTCGAGCTGCACGTCGGCACGGGCACGGCAGCCGCGGAGTTGGCGGGCGAGGCGGAGGTGCTGCTGCGCGTCGCGCATCCGCACGTGCTGCCCGTGCTCGACGTCGCGACGCACGACGGCGCCGTCGTGCTCGTGCGTCCGCGCTCGGCGGCGACGGCCGCGGAGTGGCTGCTGGCACGCGGCGTGCCGAGGGCCGGGGAGGTCGTGACGCTCGTCGCCCCGGTGCTCGACGCCGTCGCGACGCTGCACGCCGCCGGGGCGACGGCGGGGCGCGTCGACCTGCACGCCATCGTGCTCGACGACGACGGTGCGCCGGCGATCGCCGGGGCGGGTGCGGTGCAGGAGACGACCCGGCCCACGGCGGCGTGGCGGGACGGCTCGGAGGGCGTCGCCGCCGACTGCGCGGCGCTCGCCGCGCTCGTCGACGACCTGCTCGCGACGTGCGACGAGCACGCGCCCGCGGCCGTGCGCGAGGGGCTCGCGGCGCGCGACGTCGCGGCGGCGTCGGCGGCGCTGCTCGCGGCGTGGCCGGCGCTGCCGATCGAGCGCACGCGGTCGGAGCCCGCCGCCCAGCGGCGGCAAGGCGAGCGGCGGCGCGTGCGATCGGATGCCGACGCTCCGCTGCCCGTGCGGTGGCTGCAGGCCGCGCTCGAGCGCGTGGCGCCCGTGGTGGCGTCGGTGCGTCGGCCCGTGTGGATCGCCGCAGGTGCGGGCGCTGCGGCGCTCGTCGTGGCCCTCGTGCTCGGTGGCGGTGGCGCCTCGGTCGCCGACGAGACGCCGGTCGCCGTGGCCGATGCGCCCGACGCGACGCCGGTCGCGACGACGCGCCCCTCGTCCGAGTCGACGGCGGTCGACGCCGCCGGCGCGCTGCTCGCCGCGCGCGAGGCGTGCCTCGACGCCGCGGATGCCGCGTGCCTCGCCGACATCCTCGACCCGACGGGCGGGGCAGCGGCTGCGACGTGGCGCCTGCCGGCCGATGCGGCGCTGCGCGAGGTGGCCGTGCTCGGCGACGCCGTGCTCGTCGACGTCGCCAGCAGCAGCGAGCCGGCGTCGGTCCTCGTGGTGAGGACCGACGCCGGCTGGATGCTGCGGGACGCCTGGGCGGCGTGACTAGATGCCCAGCTGCCCCTCGAAGTCGCCTGCCTCGAGCCGCTGCTTCACCTGCGTGAGGTAGCGGGCCGCGTCGGCGCCGTCGATGATGCGGTGGTCGTACGACAGCGCGAGGTAGACCATCGAGCGCACCGCGATCGAGTCCTGGCCGTCGACCGAGACGACGACGGGACGCTTCACGACCGTGCCGACGCCGAGGATCGCACGCTGCGGCTGGAACACCACGGGGGTGTCGAACAGCGCGCCGCGCGAGCCCGTGTTGGTCAGCGTGAACGTGCCGCCCGCGAGCTCGTCGGGACCCAGCTTGTTGTCGCGCGTGCGACCTGCGAGGTCGGCGATCTGCTCGGCGAACCCGCGCAGGTCGAGCTTGCCGGCATCCTTGATGACCGGGGTCAGCAGGCCGCGCTCGGTGTCGACCGCCATCGACAGGTGCTCGCCGGCGGGGTAGGTGATCTCCTCGCCGTCGTCCGTCGCGTTGATGATCGGGTGCGCACGGAGCGCCTCGACCGCGGCGAGCGAGAAGAACGGCAGGAACGAGAGCTTCTGGCCCGTCGTCTCCTGGAAGCGACCCTTCACGCGGTCGCGCAGCTGCGCGACCTTCGTGACGTCGACCTCCACGACCGTCGTGAGCTGCGCCGTCGTCTGCATCGACTCGACCGCGCGCTTCGCGACCACCTTGCGGAGTCGCGACATCTTCGCGGTCGTGCCGCGCAGCGGCGAGTCCTCGATCGGTGCCGGAGCAGCGGCGGCGGCCGGAGCCGACGTCGCGGCGGGAGCTGCCGTCGCAGCGGCGAGCACGTCCTCCTTGCGGATGCGACCGCCGACGCCCGTGCCCTGCACGGTGCCGAGGTCGACGCCCTTCTCGTTCGCGAGCTTGCGCACGATGGGCGTGACGTAGGCGGATGCGCCCGAGGTCGCCGCGGGAGCGGCGGGTGCTGCCGGAGCGGCGGCGGGAGCAGCGGGTGCGGCGGGAGCGGCAGCCGGAGCAGCGGGTGCCTCCTGCTTCGGAGCAGCCGGAGCCTCGGGAGCCTTCGGCGCGGGCGGAGCCTCCTGCACGGGGGCCGGTGCCTGCGCGGGAGCGGACTCCTGCTTGGGCTCCTCGGCCTTGGGCTCCTCAGCCGGTGCCTCCTGCGCGGGCGCCTCGGTCGGAGCCGAGCCGCCTGCGGAGCCACCGACGCGCGCGATGACCGAGCCGACGTCGACGGTGTCGTCCTCGTTGGCGAGGATCTCCGAGATCGTGCCGGCGACGGGCGACGGCACCTCGGTGTCGACCTTGTCGGTCGAGATCTCGACGAGGGGCTCGTCGACCTCGATCGTGTCGCCGACCTGCTTGAGCCAACGCGTGATCGTGCCCTCGGTCACCGACTCGCCCAGGGCGGGGAGGGTGATGTCGGTCGCGTCGCCACCGGCGTCGCTCGCACCCGCGGCGGGCGCGGCTGCAGGCTCCTCGGCCTCGGTCGACGGAGCCTCGGGCTCCTCGGTCTCGGCCTCCGACGTCGTGCCCTCCTCGGCGGCCGGGGCGGGCTCCTCGGCGGTGGGCTCCTCTGCGGGAGCGTCGCCAGCGGGCGCGTCGCCTGCGTCGCCCACGCGGGCGATGACGGCGCCGACGTCGACGGTGTCGTCCTCGTCGGCCAGGATCTCGGTGATGGTGCCTGCGATGGGCGAGGGCACCTCGGTGTCGACCTTGTCGGTCGAGATCTCGACGAGCGGCTCGTCGACCTCGACCGTGTCGCCGACCTGCTTGAGCCAGCGCGTGATGGTGCCTTCGGTGACGCTCTCGCCGAGCGCGGGCAGGGTGATGTCAGCCATGCGGGTCTCCTAGATGGCGTGGAGCGGCTTGCCGGCGAGCTTCAGCATCGTCTCGCCGAGCGACTCGCCCTGGGTCGGGTGGGCGTGCAGCAGCGATGCGACGTCCTCGGGGTAGGCCTCCCAGTTCACGATGAGCTGGGCCTCGCCGACGAGCTCGCTCACGCGACGGCCGATCATGTGCATGCCGACGACGGGGCCGTCCTTGACGCGCACGGCCTTCACCGAGCCCGACGTCCCGACGATCTCGGACTTGGCGTTGCCGCCGAGCGAGTACTCGTAGGTCTCGATCGCGTCGGCGCCGAACTTCTCCTTGGCCTTCGCCTCGGTGTAGCCGACCGACGAGATCTCGGGGTCGCTGTACGTGACCTTCGGGATGTTGACGTCCTCGACGATGCGCGGCTCGAGACCCGCGATCTCCTCGGCGACGAAGATGCCGTGCTGGTAGCTGCGGTGCGCGAGCTGCAGGCCGGGCGTGATGTCGCCGATGGCGTACACGCCGGGGACGCTCGTCTGCAGACGGTCGTCGACCGTGACGAACCCGCGTTCCATCGCGACGCCGACCTCCTCGAAGCCGAGGTCCTGCGTGACCGGGCCGCGGCCGACGGCGACGAGCATGAGGTCGGCATCGATCGTCTCGCCCGACTCGAGGGAGACGTGCACGCCGGAGTCGTCCTGCGTGACGCCCGAGAAGCGCGCGCCCAGCTTGAACTGGATGCCGCGCTTCTTGTACTGGCGCTCGAGCTGCTTCGAGATCGACTCCTCCTCGTTGGGCACGAGGTGGGGGAGGCCCTCGATGATCGTGACCTCGGCGCCGAAGCCGCGCCAGACGCTCGCGAACTCCACGCCGATGACGCCGCCGCCGAGCACGATCACGTGCCGCGGGATCCAGTCGAGCTGCAGCGCCTGCTCGCTCGTGATCACACGGCCTTCGATCGCGAGGCCGGGCAGCGACTTCGAGAACGAGCCGGTCGCGAGCACGACGTTGCCGGCCTCGATCACCTGGTCGCCGACCTGCACGGTCGTGGGCGAGGTCAGGCGACCGGCGCCCTCGATGACCGTGACGCCCTTCGACTTGATGAGACCCTGCAGGCCCTTGAACTTCTTCGCGACGATCTCCTCGCGGAAGCCCTTCACGGCCTCGATGTCGATGCCCTTGAGCTCGGCCTGGACGCCCGCGTGCGCGGCGTCGCGCACGACGTCGGCGACCTCGGACGAGTGCAGCATCGCCTTCGTGGGGATGCAGCCGCGGTGGAGGCACGTGCCACCGAGCTTGTCCTTCTCGATGATCGCGGCGGTCTTCCCGAGCTGGATGGCGCGCAGCGCGACGGCGTAGCCGGCGCTGCCACCTCCCAGCACGACGATGTCGAACTTCTCGGCCACGTGCACGCACTCCTCGATGTCTCGCTGGCAGGCGTCGGCGCGTCGCCGCCGCCGTCTCCCAACCCTACCTGCTGGCGTCTGTCCGTCGCGTCGCGCTGGACAGCGCCGTCAGCGAACCCGGCTAGCGGGTCGCGTCGGCCGCCGGCGCAGCGGTCGACAGGGCCGTGAGCGACCCGATGAGGCCGCGCACGACGACGCCCGTCGCGCCCTTCGGCGCCGTGCCCTTCGCGGCGCCCGTGTTCATGGCGGGCCCGGCGATGTCGAGGTGCGCCCACGGGATGGGCGTGCCGTCGCGCTCGCCCACGAAGGTCGAGAGGAACACGCCGGCGAGCAGCATGCCGGCCGAGCGGTTGCCGATCTTCGCGTTCGCGATGTCGGCGACGGGGGAGTCGAGCACCGGCAGCAGGTCGTCGGGCAGGGGCATGGGCCACACGTCCTCGTCGGCGGCGTCGTGCGCGGCGCGGATGGCGTCGACGAGCGCGTCGTCGTTGCCCATGAGGCCCGAGTAGCGGTCGCCGAGCGCGATGACCTGCGCACCCGTGAGCGTCGCGACGTCGATGATCGCGTCGGCGCCGGTCTCGGAGGCGAACGCGATGGCGTCTGCCATGACGAGGCGCCCCTCGGCGTCGGTGTTCGTGACCTCGACGGTGCGGCCGCCGCGGATCGTGAGCACGTCGTCGGGGCGGATGGCGGTGCCCGAGGGCATGTTCTCGGCGAGGCACAGGTAGGCGGTGACGCGCACGGGCAGCTGCAGCGCGGCAGCGGCGGCGGCGACGGCGTAGACGGTCGCGGCGCCGGTCATGTCGAACTTCATGTGCTGCATCGACGCGGCGGGCTTCAGCGAGAGGCCGCCCGTGTCGTACGTGATGCCCTTGCCGACGAGCGCGACGTGGCGCTCGGCGCCCGCGGGCGCCCACTCGACGGTCACGAGGCGCGGCGGGCGCGACGAGCCCTGGCCGACGCCCACGAGGCCGCCGAAGCCCTCCTCGGCGAGCGCGACCTCGTCGCGCACCGTCACGGTGAGTCCCGTGGATGCCGCCTCGCCCTGCACGAGGTCGGCGAAGATCGCGGGGCTCAGGTCGCGCGGCGGCGTGTTCGACAGGTCGCGCGTGCGCTCGACGGCCTCCGCCACGACGCGGGCGCGGCGCACGACGGCGTCGGTCACGTGCACCTCGCCGACGACGACCGCGATCTCGGCGGGCGGCGTCGACGCCGCATCCTCGGCCTTGTAGCGGTCGTAGCGGTACGCGCCGAGCGCGGCGCCCTCGAGCACGGCGGCGACGTCGTCGGCGTCGGCGACGGGGAAGGCGATCGCGACCGTCGGGGTGCCGGCGAGCGCACGCGTCGCGGTGGCGGCGGCGTCGCGCAGCGCGCGCGTCGTCGCGGCCTTGCCGAGACCGACGAACGCGACGGTGCGGCCGTCGACGACGGCCCGCACGACCTGACCGGGCTTGCCGGTCGCGCCGATGGCGACGAGCAGGTCGGGGTCGACGCCGGATGCTGCCGGGGCGTCGCCTGCGAGGACGCCGCGCACGAGGACGTCCGCGGTGGCGTCGTCCGAGGCGGCGATGAGCGAGAGTGCGGGGATGGGCATGCGTCGAGCCTATGCGCGGCGCACGGGCGCGGCGTCGACGGCCTCGAGCGCTGGCTACGCTGGATGCATGGTCAGGCCCGAGGATCTCATCGCGTTCTCCGACGAGGAGTCCGTGCCCGCGGGCCTCGACCTCGTCGTGGCGATGCACGGGTTCGCCGACGCCGGCGCCGCCGCGGAGCTCGCGGCCGCGACCATCGTCTCGACGCTGCCGCACACGTCGGTCGTCGAGTTCGACACCGACCTGCTCGTCGACCACCGCTCGCGCCGGCCGCACATCCTCTTCGACGAGGACCACATCGAGGAGTACGTACCGCACGCGCTCACGCTCTCGCTGTGCGAGGACGACGCGGGCAAGCCGTTCCTGCTGCTGTCGGGCCCCGAGCCCGACTGGATGTGGGAGCGGTTCGCCGACGCCGTGCGCACCGTCGCCGAGCGCCTGCACGTCGCGGCGACGACGATCGTGCTGTCGATCCCCATGCCCGTGCCGCACACGCGCCCGCTCGGCGTCACCGTCTCGGGCAACCGCAAGGACCTCGTCGAGGCGTTCTCGGTGTGGAAGCCCACGTCGACCGTGCCGGCGTCGGTCATGCACCTGCTCGAGCACCGCCTCGCGCCCGAGATGCCCGTCGCCTCGTTCGTGGTGCTCGTGCCGCACTACGTCGGCGAGTCCGGCACCGCAGGTCCGGCCCTCGCGGCGCTCGACGGCGTCACGAACGCGACGGGGCTCGTGTTCCGCACCGAGGAGCTGCGCGGCACCGAGCGCGAGTTCCAGTCGCTCGTCGCCCAGCAGATGGAGACGAACGAGGAGCTGCAGCGGCTCGTCGCGACGCTCGAGGCGCGCTACGACGCCTACATGGAGAACGCGGGCGTGCGCTCGCCGCTCACCGACGAGGACGGCTCGCTGCCGACCGCCGACGAGATCGCCGCCGAGCTCGAGCGCTACCTGGCCCGCAGGCGCGCCGACCCGACGCAGCCGTGACGCGCGTGGGCGAGGCTCGCTCGTGACCGGAGCACGCGCATGAACGGCCGCATGGCCTGGATCACGTGGGTCGTCTGCCTCGTCGCCTACCTCGTCTCGACGCTGCACCGCTCGTCGCTCGGCGCCGCCGCGCCCGACGCGATCGTGCGCTTCGACGCCACGGCCGCGCAGCTCTCGAGCCTCGCGGTCGTGCAGCTCGTCGTCTACGCGGCGCTGCAGATCCCCGTGGGCGTGCTCGTCGACCGCTACGGCCCGCGCACGCTCATCGCCGTCGGCGGCGGACTGATGGCCGCCGGGCAGGCGCTCCTGGCGTTCACCGATCTCGTGCCGGTCGCGATCGTCGCGCGCATCCTGGTGGGCATGGGCGACGCCGCGACGTTCATCTCGGTGCTGCGCCTGCTGCCGTCGTGGTTCTCGGGGCCGCGCCTGCCGCAGCTGTCGCAGTGGACTGGCAACATCGGGCAGCTGGGCCAGCTGTGCTCGGCCGTGCCGTTCGTGTGGATGCTGCAGCACCTGGGCTGGACGCCGTCGTTCCTGACCATCGCGGGCTCCGGCGCCCTCGTGGCCGTGCTCGTGCTCGTCGCCGTGCGCAACGCGCCGCCCGGCGTCGACGCGCCGCGCACCGACAGCATCCAGCTGCCGGCGTCGTGGTGGCGCAGGCTGCGCTCGGCGATCTCGCTGCCCGGCACGCAGCTCGGCTTCTGGGCGCACTTCTCGACGCAGTCGCCCGGCACGGTGTTCTCGTTGCTGTGGGGCTTCCCGATCCTCGTGTCGGGCCTGGGCTACACGCGCGGCGAGGCGTCGGGTCTCGTGGTCGTCATCATCGCGACGGGCATCGTGTCGGGGCCGCTGCTCGGCCTGCTCACGGCGCGGTTCCCGAGCCGCCGCTCGAACCTCGTGCTGGCGATCGTCGCGCACATGGCGCTCGCGTGGGCCGTCGTGCTGCTGTGGCCGGGCATCCCGCCGACGGGCGTCGTCGTGTGGATGCTCATCGCGATCGGCATCGGCGGACCCGGCTCGCTCATCGGCTTCGACTTCGCTCGCACCTTCAACCCGGTGCGCTCGCTCGGCTCGGCGAACGGCTTCGTCAACGTCGGCGGCTTCACGGCGTCGTTCTGCCTCATGGCGCTCATCGGCGTCGCGCTCGACGTCATCCACCACGTGCGACTCGACGCGGGGGAGCAGGCGGGCCTCTACGACTGGGAGGCGTTCCGCATCGCGCTGTCGGTGCAGTTCGTCGCGCTCGCGCTCGGCTCGGCGATGCTGCTGCACGCCAGGCACCGCACGCGCAGGCGCATGCAGGAGGAGGATGGCGTGACCGTGGCACCATTGTGGACGGCGCTCCTCGACGCCATGCGGCGGCGCCGCGGCTGAGGCGCGAGGCTGCGCAGCCGAGGGTGCGCGGATGCCGGTGCGGGCGAGCGGGAATGCTCGAGCCCTGCGCGGCGCTATAATGGTACACATCGGCCCGTCGGGCGCAAGAGGCATCTTGTCGTCGACGGGCATCCGCATCCTTGCCCGCCGAAGACCTCCAGGAGGTGCCATGGCGACCCGCACCAGCACGAAGGCGAAGGCCGACGTCGAGGCCGAGGCCACGACGACGACCGCCGCGAAGAAGACGACGGCTACGAAGACGGCCGCTACCAAGACGACCGCCGCGAAGACGGCCGCTGCCAAGAAGCCCGCGGCGAAGGCGCCTGCGAAGGCCCGCACGACGGCGAAGGCTCGCACGAAGGCCGCGTCCGAGGAGGTCGCCGACGAGGACGCCCAGGTCGCGCCCGAGACGCCCGACGTCGAGGACGACGACGACGAGACGGCGCCGCGCCGCCCCGGTCAGAAGTCGGCCGACACCTCGTACGACGAGAAGCTGCCCACGGGCGCGCTCGTGCTGTCGACGACCGACGACGAGGAGGTGCCGGTCTACTCGACGACCATCACGGGCGCCACCGCCGACCCGGTCAAGGACTACCTGAAGCAGATCGGCAAGGTGCCGCTCCTCAACGCCGCGGAGGAGGTCGACCTGGCCATGCGCATCGAGGCCGGCCTGTTCGCAGAGGAGCGTCTCGGTGGCGACGAGAAGATCGCGCCGAAGCTCACGCGTGAGCTGAAGTCGATCGCTCGCGACGGCAAGCGCGCGAAGAGCCACCTGCTCGGCGCGAACCTGCGTCTCGTCGTCTCGCTCGCGAAGCGCTACACGGGTCGAGGCATGCAGTTCCTCGACCTCATCCAGGAGGGCAACCTGGGCCTCATCCGTGCCGTCGAGAAGTTCGACTACACGAAGGGCTTCAAGTTCTCGACCTACGCGACGTGGTGGATCCGTCAGGCCATCACCCGCGCCATGGCCGACCAGGCCCGCACGATCCGCATCCCCGTGCACATGGTCGAGGTCATCAACAAGCTCGCCCGCGTGCAGCGCCAGATGCTGCAGGACCTGGGTCGCGAGCCCACGCCCGAGGAGCTCGCTCGCGAGCTCGACATGACGCCCGAGAAGGTCGTCGAGGTGCAGAAGTACGGCCGTGAGCCCATCTCGCTGCACACGCCCCTCGGCGAGGACGGCGACAGCGAGTTCGGCGACCTCATCGAGGACACCGAGGCCGTCGTGCCCGCCGACGCCGTCGGCTTCACGATGCTGCAGCGCCAGCTGGAGTCGCTGCTCGACTCGCTCTCGGAGCGCGAGGCCGGCGTCATCAAGATGCGCTTCGGCCTCGGCGACGGCATGCCGAAGACCCTCGACCAGATCGGCGACACGTTCGGCGTCACGCGCGAGCGCATCCGCCAGATCGAGTCGAAGACGATGGCGAAGCTGCGCCACCCGTCGCGGTCGCAGGCGCTGCGCGACTACCTCGAGTAGGCCGACCGCCTGACACGTCATGGGGCGTCACCCGTCATCGGGTGGCGCCCCTTCGGCATACGATGGACCTCTACCCCCAAGAAGGAACGCCGATACCCATGTCGATCTCGAAGTCGCTGCGCATCGCAGCCGCCACCGCCGCCGTCGCCACCCTCGCGCTGGCCGGCTGCTCGTCGTCCGCCTCGACCGAGGAGGAGGCCGGCGGCCTCACGCTCGCCGACGTGCAGGAGGCGGGCGTGCTCGTCGTGGGCACCGAGGGCACGTACTCGCCGTTCTCGTTCCACGCCGACGGCGGCACGGGCGAGCTCACGGGCTACGACGTCGAGGTCATCACGGCCGTCGCCGAGGAGCTCGGCGTCGAGGTGCAGTTCGAGGAGACGCAGTGGGATGCGATCTTCGCGGGCCTCGACTCGGGCCGCTGGGACGTCATCGCCAACCAGGTGTCGATCAACCCCGAGCGCTCCGAGCGCTACCTGTTCTCGACGCCGTACACGTACTCGCCCGGCGTGCTCATCGTGCCGACGGACTCCGACATCCAGTCGTTCGACGACCTCGAGGGCGCCACCAGCGCACAGTCGCTCACGTCGAACTGGGCCGACGTCGCGACCGAGAACGGTGCGACGGTCGAAGGCGTCGAGGGCTTCGCGCAGGCCGTCGAGCTGCTGCGCACCGGACGCGTCGACGCGACGATCAACGACCGCCTCACGTTCCTCGACTACCAGCAGTCGCAGGGCGGCGGCGACATCGGCGTCGACATCGTCGCCGAGACCGACGATGTGTCGGAGTCGGCCGTGACGCTGCGTCAGGGCAGCGAGGACCTGCAGGCCGCGATCGACGAGGCTCTCGCGACGCTCGCCGCCGACGGCACGCTCGCCGAGATCTCCGACCGCTACTTCGGCGAGGACGTCTCGGTCCCGCAGTCGTAGCCGTTCGACGGCCCTAGGCTCGCAGCATGGACTGGGACCTCGTCCTCTCGTCGATCGGGCCGATCGCCCTCGGCGGGCTGGTCGGCACGATCCCGCTGACGCTCGTCTCGTTCGCCATCGGCCTCGCGCTGGCGATCGGGCTCGCGCTCATGCGGATCTCGGGCGTCGCCGTGCTCTCGGGCATCGCACGCGTCTACATCTCGCTCATCCGAGGCACGCCGCTGCTCGTGCAGCTCTTCATCGTGTTCTTCGGCCTGCCGTCCATCGGGCTGACGATCGACCCCTGGCCGAGCGCGATCATCGCGCTGTCGCTCAACGTCGGCGGCTACGCGGCCGAGGTCGTGCGCGCCGCGATCCTCTCGATCCCGCGAGGACAGTGGGAGGCGTCGTCGATGCTCGGCATGCGTCGCGGCCAGGCTCTGCAGCGCATCATCCTGCCGCAGGCCGCGCGCGTCGCCGTGCCGCCGCTGTCGAACACGTTCATCTCGCTCGTGAAGGACTCGTCGCTCGCGTCGACGATCCTCGTCACCGAGCTGTTCCGCACCGCGCAGCAGATCGCCGCGCCGAGCGGCGAGTTCCTGCTCGTGTACGGCGTCGCCGCCGCCGTCTACTGGGTGCTCTGCACGATCCTCGCCTTCGGGCAGGACGCCCTCGAGAGGAGGCTCGATCGCCATGCCGTCTGACGTCGCTCCCGCATCCCAGCCACTGCTCGCCGTGCGCGGGCTGGTCAAGTCGTTCGGCGACCTCACGGTGCTGCACGGCGTCGACCTCGACCTGTGGCCCGGCCGCGTGCACGCGCTCATCGGGCCCTCGGGCTCCGGCAAGACGACGGTGCTGCGCTCGCTCAACGGCCTCGAGGTCGCCGAGCAAGGCACGCTCACGACGCCCGACTGGTCGATCGACCTCGCCAGCGGGCTCTCGCGCGCCGACCGCGCTCGCCTCGCGGCGCTGTCATCGATGGTCTTCCAGCAGCACCACCTCTTCCCGCACCTCACGGTGCTCGACAACGTCATCGTCGGGCCGACGGTCGTGCAGAGGGTGCCGCGGCAGGAGGCCGTCGAGCGCGCCATGGCGCTGCTCGAGCGCGTCGGGCTCGCCGAGAAGGCCGCCGCCCGTCCGTCGGAGCTCTCCGGGGGACAGCAGCAGCGCGTCGGCATCGTGCGCGCCCTCGCGATGCGGCCCCAGATGCTGCTCTTCGACGAGCCCACGAGCGCCCTCGACCCCGAGCTCGTCGGCGAGGTGCTGAAGGTCGTGGGCGAGCTCGCCGACGACGGCTGGACCATGGCGATCGTGACGCACGAGCTCGCGTTCGCGCGTGCCGTCGCTGACACCGTCTCGTTCTTCGACCACGGCGTCGTCGTCGAGCAGGGCACGCCCGAGCAGCTGTTCGACAACCCGCAGTCCGAGCGCCTGCAGCGGTTCCTGCGCCGGCTCACCGACCCGCTCGGCTGAGCCCGCGGACCCGCGCGGATGCTGGGCGCGCGCCGGTGCCGGACACGCAGGTCCAGACACGCAGAAGGGCCCGCCTCGCGGCGGGCCCTTCCTCGTCGTGGCAGCGGACTCAGTCCTGCTGCAGACGCTCGCTCTCGTCGTGCCACACCGATGCGAGGGGCGCGAGCTTCTCGCGGTGCTTCGTCGCGTGGTGGGCGCAGAACAGGAGGACGCCGGACTCCATGGTCGCTCGCACGTAGGCCTGCGCACCGCAGCTGTCGCAGCGGTCGAGACCGGTGAGCGGTGCCGTGGCCTCCGACTCGATGGTCGAGATGGTGTCGTTCACGGGGTACCTCCTTCTCCTGACGTTCATCCACTCTGCCACGTCGTCTGTTGCATCCGCGTGACATCTGGCGTCGTTTCGCGCGCGGCGTACGCCGCGTGCCTGCACCTGGTGTTCGTCGCCGGTCCATAGGCTGGATGGCGAGCAGAAGGAGCATCCTTGGCGTCGAACGACTACACCGCCAGGCACCTGTCGGTCCTCGAGGGACTCGAGGCGGTGCGCAAGCGCCCCGGCATGTACATCGGGTCGACCGACTCGCGCGGCCTCATGCACTGCCTGTGGGAGATCATCGACAACTCCGTCGACGAGGCGCTCGCCGGCCACGGCACCCGCATCGAGGTGCAGCTGCACGCCGACGGCTCCGTCGAGGTGCGCGACCGCGCCCGCGGCCTGCCCATCGACGTCGAGCCCCGCACGGGCCTCACGGGCGTCGAGGTGATCTTCACGAAGCTCCACGCGGGCGGCAAGTTCGGCGGCGGCGCCTATGCCTCCTCCGGCGGCCTGCACGGCGTCGGCGCCTCGGTCGTCAACGCCCTATCCGAGCGCCTCGACGTCGAGGTCGACCGCGACGGCGCCACGTGGGCCATGAGCTTCCACCGCGGCGAGCCCGGCGAGTTCCTCGACGGCGCCGACGGCGCATCGCCGACCGCGACGTTCGTGCCCTTCGTCGACGGCTCCCGCCTGCGCAAGGTCGGCAAGGTCGCCAAGGGCGTCACCGGCACGCGCGTGCGCTACTGGGCCGACCCGCAGATCTTCACGCGCGACGCGGCCTTCCAGCTCGACGGCCTCGTGCGCCGCGCTCGCCAGACCGCGTTCCTCGTGCCGGGCCTCGAGCTCGAGATCGCCGACGACCGCACGCCCGACGCCGAGGGCGAGGGCGCGGCCGACCGCATCCAGACGTTCCGCTACGACGGTGGCATCTCGGAGTTCGTCGACTTCCTCGCCCCCGACGCGTCGCTCACCGACACGTGGCGCATCCAGGGCGAGGGCGGCTTCTCGGAGACCGTGCCCGTGCTCGACGAGCAGACGGGCCACATGGTCTCGCGCGAGGTGCAGCGCACGTGCGAGGTCGACATCGCCATGCGCTGGGGCACCGGCTACGAGACCGTCGTGCAGTCGTACGTCAACATCATCGCGACGCCCAAGGGCGGCACGCACCAGACCGGCTACGACCAGGCGCTCACGAAGGTGCTGCGCGACCAGGTCGCCGCCAACGCCCGTCGCCTCAAGGCCGGCACCGACAAGCTCGAGAAGGACGACATCTCGGCGGGCCTCACGGCCGTCGTGACCGTGCGCCTGCCCGAGCCGCAGTTCGAGGGCCAGACGAAGGAGGTGCTCGGCACGCCCGCCGTGCGCCAGGTCGTCTCGAAGGTGCTCACGCAGGGCCTGCTCGAGCGCTTCACCTCGACGAAGCGCGACGACAAGACGCAGTCGGGACTCGTGCTCGAGAAGGTCGTCTCGGAGATGAAGGCGCGCCTCTCGGCCCGCCAGCTCAAGGAGACGCAGCGACGCAAGACGGCGCTCGAGTCCTCCTCGCTGCCGCCGAAGCTCGCCGACTGCCGCTCGTCGGACACGACGCAGAACGAGCTGTTCATCGTCGAGGGCGACTCGGCGCTCGGCACCGCCAAGCCCGCGCGCGACTCCGAGTTCCAGGCGATCCTGCCCATCCGCGGCAAGATCCTCAACGTGCAGAAGGCCTCGATGGCCGACATGCTCGCCAACGCGGAGTGCGCCGCGATCCTGCAGGTCATCGGCGCGGGATCGGGCCGCACGTTCGAGCTCGAGGCCGCCCGCTACGGCAAGGTCATCATCCTGTCCGACGCCGACGTCGACGGCGCGCACATCCGCACGCTGCTGCTCACGCTGCTGCACCGCTACGCGCGCCCGCTCATCGAGGGCGGCCGAGTCTTCGCCGCCGTGCCGCCGCTGCACCGCACGGTCGTCAAGGCGAAGGGGCGCACGCCCGGCGAGATCGTCTACACGTACTCCGACGCCGAGAACACGGCGCTGCAGGCACGGCTCGCGAAGCAGGGCCGCACGTTCGACAAGCCGCAGCGCTACAAGGGCCTCGGCGAGATGGACGTCGACCAGCTGGCCGAGACGACGATGGATCGCCGCAAGCGCACGCTGCGCCGCGTCACGATCACCGACACCGAGCGCGCGACCCAGGTGTTCGAGCTGCTCATGGGCAACGACGTCGCGCCGCGCAAGGAGTTCATCGTCAACGCGCCCGGCTTCGACCGCGAGCGCATCGACGTCTGACGCCCGTCAGGTCGTCGCTGGCGTCGCGTCGAGCGCGCGTCCCGCGACGTCGACGAGCGCCTCGAGCGTGCGCCGCACGGCGGCCGAGGCGAGCGCGTCGGGCCGCGACAGGGCGTCGACGTGCCGCACGAGGTCGACGTCGTCGAGCCGTCGCAGCACGAGCCCGTCGGTCGCGAGCGGCTGCCCCGCCACGCTCGGCATGATCGCGATGGCGGCGCCCGCGCGCACGACCTCGGCCGTCACCGAGAAGTCGTTGATGCGGTGCAGGATGCGCGGCGGTCGCCCCGCGACGGCGCCGACGTGCGCGATCACGCCAGCGAGCGGGAACCCCTCGTGCACCGACACCCAGGGCTCGTCGGCGAGGTCCGCAGCCGTCAGCCGGTCGCGGCCCGCGAGGCGATGCGTCGTCGGCATCGCGATCACGAGCGGCTCGGCCAGCAGCGGCGTCGTCACCACGCGGTCGCGCGGCCACTCGGCGTCGTGCGAGAGGCGGTGCGCCACGACGACGTCGTGATCGAGCGTCAGGGCCGGGAAGTCGCGGTTCGCGACGTCGGCGTCGGTGAGCAGCAGCGACGGGCCGCCCTCGACGGCGCGCAGCAGGGGGCCGAAGAGCATGAGCCCGGCGCTGTGGAACGCCGAGACGCGCACGGGCCGCTCGACGTCGTCGACGAACGCGCCGACGGCCTCGCGCGCGCCGACGAGCGCCTCCTCGACGCGCACGCCGGCGGCCGCGAGGGCCTCGCCGGCGGGCGTGAGCACGAGCACGCGTCCGCGGCGCATCGTGAGGGGCACGGGGGAGCGCGACTGCAGCACGGCGAGCTGCTGCGAGACGGCCGACGCCGAGACGTGCTGGGCGGCGGCGACCGCCGCGACGCTGCCGCGGGTGGCGAGCTCGCGCAGCAGCCGCAGGTGGATCGGATCCATGAGGCTGACCTTACGGGATGCGCAAGACACTGGCCGTTGCTCTACCGCGTCGCCTCGGCGAGCGTAGGAGCATGCCCCGCTCCCGCATCCCCGAGCCCATCGTCGACCTGCTGCTCGTCGCCGTCGCGGCCGTGTGGGGTGCGAGCTTCCTCGTCGCCAAGGCGCTGACCGAGGAGGTGGGCGCCGCCTCGACGCTCGCCCTGCGCTTCCTCGCCGCCGTCGTCGGCCTCGCCGTGCTGTGCGTCGTGCGTCGCGAGCGGCTCCCGCACGGACGGGGTCTCGCGATCGCGGCGGCGCTCGGCTGCACGCAGGCGCTCGTCATCGGGCTCGAGACGTGGGGCGTGCACCTCACGTCGGCGACGAACGCCGGGCTGCTCATCAGCCTCGCGCTCGTGTGCACGCCCGTGCTCGAGAGCGTCGCCTCGCGGTCGTGGCTGCCGCGCACGTACTTCGTCGCCGCGGTCGCCGCCGTCGTCGGCGTCGCGATGCTCGTGTCCGACGGTGGCCTGCGCACCCCGACCGTCGGCGACCTGCTCGTGATCGTCGCGGCGATCGTGCGCGCCGTGCACGTCACGGCCAGCGCGCGCCTCACGCGCACGCGCTCCGACTCGACCCTCGGCGTCGTCATGGTGCAGCTCGTCGTCTGCGCCGTCGCCTCGTGCGCGATCGCGGGCGCCCCGCTCGTCGATGCGGCAGCGTCGCTCTCGCCGAGGGGGTGGGCGAGCGTCGCGTTCCTCGGACTGCTGTGCTCGGTGTTCGCCTTCGTGGTGCAGCTGTGGGCCGTGCGCCGCACGTCGGCGACGCGCGCGAGCATCCTCATGGGCACGGAGCCCGTGTGGGCGCTCGCCGCGGGCGTCGCGCTCGGCGGCGAGTCGCTCGCGCTCGTGGGGCTCGCCGGCGCTGCGCTCATCGTCGCGGCGTCGTACGCGGGGCAGGCCATCGAGCGTCGGCACCGGCTGGCGCAGGATGCGCGGGCCAGGGGAGAGGCGCGGGAGCCGAGCGTCCCGAGCCTGCCCTGACTCGGGCCGTCAGCTGCCGAGCGTCGTGCCGATCGCGCCGATCGGCTGCTCGATCGCGATCCCCGATCCCGTGCGCGTCGACGGCTCGGGCAGCGCGCGCTGGCTGCCGTCGCTGCCGACCGCGAGCGGGGCCGTGCCCGCCCACGCGGCGGCGAGGGTCGTCTCGCCCTTGAGGAAGCGGTGGCCGGCGACGCCGCCCGTCGCGCGTCCCTTCGCGGGGAACTCGTCGATCACCGAGACCTTCACGCGCGCGTCGTCGAGGCCCGCGAGGGTCTCGGCGGCCGCGGTCACCGTGACGATCGCGGCGGCGTCGGTCGCGACGCCCGCGAATAGCACGGTCGCGTCGCCCTTGAGCGAGATGCCCTTCATGCCCGCGGCGCCGGGACCCTGCGGGTTGACGTCCTTCGCCTTGAAGCGCAGCACCTGCGCGTCGGATGCGACGAGCACGACCCAGTCGTCGTCGGTCGCGTGGCCCACGCCGACGACGCGGTCCTTGGGCTTGAGCGCGATGATCTCGGTCTCGTCGCGATCGGGGAGCGCCGAGGGCAGCGTGCGCTTGACGGTGCCCTGCTCCGTCGCGACGAGGATGGGCCGCTCGTCGGCGAGCGACACGATCGACACGACGTCCTCGCCCCGCTCGAGCGCCACGAGGTCCTTGAGCTTGAGGCCGGCGGTGAGGCCGATCGAGGTCGCGGGCACCGACGGCAGGTCGACGGGCGTCGTGCGCAGCACGCGCCCCGACGTCGTGACGACGCCGAACGAGCCACGCGTCGTCGTGCGCACCTCGGCGCGGATGGCGTCGTGGCGCGAGCGGCGCGCCGGCGCTGGCAGCGGCTCGGTCGTGTCGATGCGTACGAGGCGGCCCGTGGCCGAGAGCACGACGGCCGTCGGCTCGTCGGCGACCTCGAGCTGCGCCTGCTGCGCCTTCGTCGTCGCCTTGGGACGCGCCTCCGTGAGCAGCGTGCGGCGCGGCGTGCCGAAGCGCTCCGCGACGTCGTCGAGCTCGTCGGCGACGACGCGGCGCAGCAGGCCGCGGTCGGCGAGGATGCGCTCGAGCTCGGCGATCCGGTTCCGCAGCTCCTCGGCCTCCTGCTCGAGCTCGATGCGCGAGAAGCGCGTGAGACGACGCAGGCGCAGCTCGAGGATGTACTCGGCCTGCGCCTCCGACAGATCGAAGACGTCCTGCAGGCGCGTGCGTGCCTGACCGGCGTCCTCGCTCGTGCGGATGACCTGGATGACCTCGTCGATGTCGACGATCGCGATGAGCAGGCCCTCGACGAGGTGCAGGCGATCCTTGGCCTTCTTCAGGCGGAAGGCGCTGCGACGGCGCACGACCTGGAGGCGGTGGTCGAGGTAGACGCGCAGCAGGTCGACGAGGCCGAGCGTGCGCGGCGTGCCGTCGACGAGCGCGACGGCGTTGATCGAGAAGCCGTCCTCGAGGGGCGTGACGCGGTAGAGCTGCTCGAGCACCGCCTCGGGGCTGAAGCCCGTCTTGACGTCGACGACGAGGCGCAGGCCGTGCTTGCGATCGGTGAGGTCCTGCACGTCGGAGAGGCCCTGGAGGCGCTTCGACTGCACGCCGTCCTTGATCTTCTCGATGACGCGCTCGGGGCCGACGAGGTACGGCAGCTCGGTGAAGACGAGCTGCGACTTGCGGCCGCTGCGCTCGATCGACACGCGTGCGCGGGTCTTGAACGAGCCGCGGCCCGTCGCATACGCGTCGCGGACGCCGTCGAGGCCCGCGATGATGCCGCCGCCGGGGAGGTCGGGGCCGGGCACGAACGCCATGAGGTCGTCGACCGACGCGTCGGGGTGCTCGAGCAGGTGCTTCGCCGCCTGCACGATCTCGACGAGGTTGTGCGGCGCCATGTTCGTCGCCATGCCGACGGCGATGCCGGCGGCGCCGTTCACGAGGAGGTTCGGATACGACGCGGGCAGCACGACCGGCTGCTGGAACTCGCCGTCGTAGTTCGGCTCGAAGTCGACGACGTCCTCGTCGAGGCCCGCGGTGAGCGAGAGGCCCGCGGCGTCGAGGCGCGCCTCGGTGTAGCGCGACGCGGCGGGGCCGTCGTCGAGCGAGCCGAAGTTGCCGTGGCCGTCGACGAGCGGCACGCGCATCGTGAACGGCTGCGCGAGGCGCACGAGCGCGTCGTAGATGGGGGAGTCGCCGTGCGGGTGCAGCTTGCCCATGACGTCGCCGACGACGCGCGCCGACTTCACGTGCCCGCGGTCGGGCGTGAGCCCCATCTCGGCCATCTGGAACAGGATGCGTCGCTGCACGGGCTTGAGCCCGTCGCGCGCGTCGGGCAGGGCGCGCGTGTAGATGACGGAGTAGGCGTACTCGAGGAAGGAGCCCTGCATCTCGGTGGCGACATCGACGTCCTCGATGCGCTCGCCGTCGGAGGGTGCGGTGATGTCGGTCATAGGCTGTCCAGATGCTACCTGCGGCCAGCCCTGCCGGCGTGCGCCTCGCCGACGTGCTGGCCTCCCAGGTCCTCTCGGCGAGCGGCGCTCGCAACGCCCTCGGCCTGCCCCGTGCGCGGCGCAGCGTGATCGTGGTCGTCGACGGCCTCGGGGTCGCGAACCTCAATGCTCGTGCTGGGCACGCGCGCACGCTCGTGGCCGGGCCGCGCAAGGGCATCGTCTCGGGCTTCCCGACCACGACGGCTGCCGCGCTGACGTCGCTCTACACGGGCACGACGCCCGGGCAGCACGGCATCGTCGGCTACGACGCGCTCGTGCCCGGCGTCGGCGTGCGCAACCAGCTGCGCGACTGGGGCGGCGCCATGGACCCCGAGACGTGGCAGCGCAGCGCGCCGCTGCTCGCCGACGTGCAGAGCACCGTCGTGAACGAGCCCCGGTACGCCGACTCCGGCTTCACGCGCGCCACCCTGCGTGGCGCCGACTACGTCGCTGCCCGCACGATCGACGACCGCATCGACGCCGCGATCGATGCCGTGCACGCCCGCGACGGCATCGTGAGCTGCTACGTGCCCGACCTCGACCGCATCGGCCACGAGCAGGGCTGGCAGTCGGATGCGTGGATCGACGCGCTCGAGCGCCTCGACGGCGCCGTCGCGCGACTCGCCGACCGCATCCCGGCCGGCGCCGGCATCCTCGTCACCGCCGACCACGGCATGGTCGACGTGCCCGAGCACAAGCACCTCATCGTGCCGCCCGCGCTGCTCGAGGGCGTCGCGCACGTCGCGGGGGAGCCGCGCTGCCTGCAGCTGCACCGCGACCCGTCGCACAGCGGCTGGGAGGCGACGGTCGACGCGTGGCGCGCCGCGTTCGGCGACGTCGCGTGGATCGCGACGCGCGACGAGCTCGTGGCGTCGGGATGGCTCGGCGAGGTCGACGACGCGGTGCTGCCGCGCATCGGCGACCTCGTGGTCGCGATGCGCGGCAGCGGTGCGCTCTACGTGCGCGACGACGATCCGGCGCGCGGCATGGTGGGCCAGCACGGCTCGTTCACGTCGGAGGAGCTGCGGGTGCCGCTCGTGCGGCTCGGCGCCTACGCGGGGTCCTGACCTCCGGCGTCGTAGCCCTCGAGCGTGCCGTCTGGCGACGCGAAGCGCGCGACGAGCGTGCAGTCCAGGCCGCCGAGGCCCTCTGCCTGCAGCGCACGCAGCTGCTCGAGCACGATGCGCGCCGCGGGCACGTGCACGCCCGTCTCGTCGGCGCCCGCGACGGCGAGCGACAGGTCCTTCTCGGCGAGGTCGGTCGAGAAGCCAGGCGCGAAGCCGCGGTTCGCGGGGCTCGAGTCGACGATGCCCGGCACGGGGTACCAGGTGCGCAGCGGCCACGAGTCGCCCGACGAGACGCGCGCGACGTCCCAGAACGCCTGCGGGTCGAGCCCGAGGTGCCGCGCGAGCTGCGAGCCCTCCGAGACGGCGAGCATGCCGATGCCGAGCATCATGTTGTTCACGAGCTTCGCGGCGATGCCGTGCGTCGCAGGCCCGACCGCGATCGTCGAGCCCGCGAAGGGCGCGACGACGCCCGACGCGTCGGCGACGTCGGCCGCCTCGCCGCCGAGCATGACCGTGAGCGTGCCGGCCTCGGCGCCGCTCACGCCGCCCGACACCGGGGCGTCGACGAACCGGTGGCCGCGCTCGGCGGACTGCTCGTGGCACCAGCGCGACGTCGCGACGTCGACCGTGGAGGTGTCGAGGAGCAGGGTGCCGGGCCGGGCGCTCGCCCACGCGCCGTCGGGTCCGTCGAGCACCTGCCGCACGTGCTCGCCCTTCGGGAGGCTCAGGATGACGACGTCGGCGTCGCGCACCGCGTCGGCGACCGACGCCGCCGCGACGACGCCGCGAGCGGCGGCGGCCTCGACGAGCGCCGGCACGACGTCGACGCCGCGCACGTCGTGCCCCGCCGCGGCGAGGTGGGCGGACATCCGCCCGCCCATCGCGCCGAGGCCGATCCAGGCGACGACGCTCACGACTCGCCCCGCTCGGCGACGAGGCGCTGGCGATCCTCCTCGTCGACGTCGCGCAGCGACGTGCCCTTCGTCTCGCGCATGACGAGCACGGCGACGAGCGTCACGGCGGCAGCGCACGCGAGGTAGATCGCGATCGACACCGAGCTGCCCGTCGCGCTCAGCAGCGCGACGGCGATGATCGGCGCGAGCGAGCCCGCGAGGATCGACGTGACCTGGTAGCCGAACGAGACGCCCGAGTAGCGCATGCGCGTCGGGAACATCTCGGCCATGATCGCCGGCTGCGGCGCGTACATGAACGAGTGGATGACGAGGCCGAGGCACACGGCGGCGATGATGATCGCCGGGTTCTCGGTGTCGAACATCGGGAAGGCGACGAAGCCCCAGCCGGCGGCGAGCACGGCGCCGATGCCCGAGAGCGGTCGCCTGCCGACGCGGTCGGAGAGGTAGCCGACGCACGGCACGACGAGCATGTGCAGCACGTGCGCCGCGAGCATGAAGCGCAGGATCGAGGCGGTGTCGTAGCCGTGCTGCGTCGCGAGGTACGTGATCGAGAACGTGACGACGAGGTAGTACATGATGTTCTCGCCGAACCGCAGGCCCATGGCCGTGAGCACGCCGCGGGGGTAGCGGCGCAGCACCTCGAAGACGCCGTACGACTGCGCCTTCGACTCGGCGACCTCCGCCTTGACCTCCTGGAAGATCGGGGCGTCGTCGATGCGGGTGCGGATGTAGTAGCCGATGATCACGATCACGACCGACAGCCAGAACGCGACGCGCCAGCCCCAGCCGAGGAACTGATCCTCGGGCAGCGTGCTCGAGAGGATGAGCAGCACGATCGTGGCGAGCAGGTTGCCGATCGGCACCGCGGCCTGCGGGAAGCTCGACCAGAAGCCGCGCGAGCGGTCGGGGGAGTGCTCGGCCACGAGCAGCACGCCGCCGCCCCACTCGCCGCCGACGGCGAAGCCCTGGACGAAGCGCAGGATGACGAGCAGCGCGGGTGCGAGGAAGCCGACCTGGTCGAAGGTCGGAAGGCAGCCCATGAGGAAGGTCGCGGCGCCGACCATGACGATCGCGAGCTGCAGCAGGCGCTTGCGGCCGTACTTGTCGCCGAAGTGCCCGAAGACGATGCCGCCGAGCGGGCGGGCGACGAAGCCCACGGAGTAGGTCGCGAACGCCGAGAGGATCGGCACGAGCGGATCGTCGGTCTGCGGGAAGAAGATGAGGTTGAACACGAGCGTCGCTGCGCTCGCGTACAGGAAGAACTCGTACCACTCGACGACGGTGCCCGCCATCGAGGCGCTCACCACCCGTCGCAGTCCACCGGGCTTGTTCGTCGTCGTCGTCGACGCGGTCATGCCTACCTCCTCGTAGGGCCAACGCTGGTCGCGAGCCACCGTACCTGACCGATCGTTCAGGTCAGGCGAGGCGTGCACAGGTGCCCGCACGCGACGATGCCCGCCGCGCGAGGCGGCGGGCATCGGTCGGGATGCGGGCGGTGGGAGCCGCGCGGGTCAGGCGGGCTCGTCGTCGCCGCGCGCGCCGAAGACGATCTCGTCCCAGCTCGGCATCGACTGGCGGCTGCCGCGCTTGGGGCGCGAGCCGGAGAGCGGGCTCGTGTGGTGCACGCCGGGCCGCTCGTCGTCCTGCGCGGGCGTCTCGGGCGCGTCGAAGAGCGTGTCCTGGCTCTTCGGCAGGTCGGGCACCGTGCCGGTCTCGGCCTGCTGCAGCGCCGCCTCGCGCTCGCCGCGGCGGCGGCGCAGGGCCTCGAGCAGGTCGGCGGTGTGGTTGGGCGCCTGCGCGGGGCGGGCGGTCGAGACGGCGGCCTCGACGACGGCTGCCGGCTGGCCCTGCGCGGCATCGCGCAGCACCGGGTTCGGCGTCACGGGCTTCGACGGCCCCTGCTCGCCGACGCGGAACGCGCCCGAGTCGAAGCGCTCGCCCTCGACGCGCGGCTGCGGCTTCGTCGGCTGCGGCGCCTGCGAGGGCGCCTGTGCGGGCGTCGGCTCGACGGCCTCGGGCTCGACCGGTGCCTGCTGCTGCCCGTGGTCGACGGCGCGCAGGCGCGGCATGAGCACCGTGGAGGCGTCGCCGCGCGTGCTGAGCGCCGTGGCCTCCTTGTCGCGCGGCGTGAGCGCGGCCTTCCGCGGCTCGAACGTCCACGTCGCGACGTGGTCGATGCCCTGGGCGTGGAAGCGCAGGCGCACGACCCACGCGCCGGCGCCCTCGCGCCACGCGAACCACGACTCCTCGCTCGCGCCGAGGTCCTGCAGGCGCGCCTCGAGGGCGTCGCCGAAGGTCGTCTCCTTCGCGAGCGGGTCGATGTCGCCCGAGGCGACGGCCACCTGCAGCGCCTGGTCGAGCACGTGGTCGCGCTCGGCGACGACGGGTCCCTCGAAGCGGCGCACGAACTCGAGGTCCTCGCCCGTCTCGGCCGCCACCTCCTCGGCGGTCTGGCCGCCGCGCAGCGCCGACTGGATCTCGCGCGGCGAGGCCTTGCGCTGCGTCGGCTGCGCCTTGGGTCGCGGCAGCTCCGGCAGCGCTGCGACGTCGATCGCGTAGCGTGCGCCGTCGGCGGCCTCCACGACGAGCAGGTCGTCCTCGACCCCGATCACACTGAGCTTGTCCATGCGCCTCACGTCCCGGTCCATCAGGTCTCCGCCAGCATCCCACCGACGTCGGATCGGGCGCGGGAATGACCGTGGCGTGCCGCGAGTTGCAATCGGCGGATCGAGCGTGCAGACTGTGCGCCGACTCCCCCGAACACTGGCCGAAGGAACGCTGAGCACGCAATGGCAACCGACTACGACGCACCGCGCAAGAACGACGACGACGCGGAGTCGATCGAGGCGCTCAAGGAGCGCGTCCCCGCCAAGGCGCAGACGGCGACGGACGACGATGCCGACAACCCCGGCAGCTTCGATCTGTCGGCTGCCGACCTGTCGGACGTCGAGCTCGAGACGATCGTGCTGCCGGCGCAGGAGGACGAGTTCACCTGCGTGAGCTGCTTCCTCGTGAAGCACCGCCTGCAGTTCGACCACGAGTCGAAGCTGGGCCCGATCTGCAAGGAGTGCGCGTAGCGCACGGGGACATGCGCGACGCCCTGAGCGAACAGCACCGTGCGAACGGCATCGGGCGCAGCGCAGCGTGAAGGCCGCCTCCCACGGGAGGCGGCCTTCGTCGCGTTTGGGCGGCGCGCCGTCAGGCGCGCGCGTCGCGGATCGCGGCGGCGAGCGCCTCCGGCCGCCTCGTCGACAGCACCCACGCCGTCGTCGGGTCGGCGTCGTCGACGACGGGGATGCGCACGAGCAGCGGCGTCCACGGCACGGTCGAGTGGAAGGCCCGCGCATCCCAGTCGGCGTGCAGCACGGCGTACGAGCCTGCGCGGTCGAGCACCTGTGGCTCGCCGAGCGCCGCGAGCGGGATGCGCGCGCGGCCGGCCGAGAGCGTGGCGTCGTCGACGGCGACGACGGGCGCGGCGACGACGAGCCCGCCCGCGACCCCGAGGTAGAGCACGATGGCGACGATCCACCCCCACACGGGGTCGATCGGGAGGAAGACCAGCACGGCCGCCGGCACGACGAGCAGGCAGACGGCGAAGAGCCAGACGGGTGGCAGGAGTCGCTCACGATGACGCACCCCTCCATCCTGCCCGCTAGCCTTGGCTCCCGTGGACGAGGTCGAGGTGCTGATCGTCGGCGAGCCGCCGGCATACGCGCATCCTGGCGACGCAGGCGCCGACCTGCACGCCGCGGAGGCGCGCACGTTGCAGCCGGGGGAGCGTGCCATGGTCGGCACGGGCGTGCGCATCGCGCTGCCCGACGGCCACGTGGCGTTCGTGGTCCCGCGCAGCGGGCTCGCGGCTCGCCAAGGCATCACGATCGTGAACGCACCGGGCACCGTGGATGCGGGCTATCGCGGCGAGATCAAGGTCATCCTGCTCAACACGGGCAGCGAGCCGCACGCCATCGCGGTCGGCGACCGCATCGCGCAGGTGATCGTGCAGCGCATCGAGCGCGCGCGCTTCGTGCAGGTCGACGAGCTGCCGGGCTCCGACCGCGGCGAGGGTGGCTTCGGCTCGAGCGGGTTCGGACGGACGAAGGAGACGCATGGCTGACGAGATCGACGACCAGCTCGACGAGGAGTCGTACGAGAAGAGCGCGCCCGAGGATCGCGACGAGGCGGGTCCGCTCGACGAGGCCGAGGCGCCCGTGCGCCCGTACATCGACCTCGGCGGTCTGCGCATCGTGCCCCGCCAGGGTCTGCAGATGCGGCTCGAGGTCGAGGAGGCGACGAAGCGCGTCGTGGCCGTGACGCTCGAGCACGACGGCTCGACCGTGCAGCTGCAGCCGTTCGCGGCGCCGCGCTCCGAGGGCATCTGGGGCGCAGTGCGCGCCGTGGTGTCGGAGCAGCTCACGAGGCAGGGCGCGACGGTCGAGGAGGCCGACGGCCTGCTCGGTCCCGAGCTGCGCTGCACGCTGCAGCCGGGCCCCGACGGCCAGCCGCGCGCCGTGCGTGTCGTGGGCGTCGACGGTCCGCGATGGATGCTGCAGGGCATCGTCGGCGGCAAGGCAGCGACCGACGACGCCGCGATCGAGGGCATCGTCGAGATCTACCGCTCGACGGTCGTGTGCCGTGGCGAGACGCCGATGCCGCCGCGCGAGCTCATCCCGCTCCACGCGCCCAAGCCCGCATGACCGACGCGCAGCAGCCGGCGGAGGGTGCCGAGGGCGCCGACCGCGACCGCGCCGACGAGGCGATCGCGAAGGCGATCCGCTCGTCGAAGCTCGGCCACATCGCTCCGGGCGAGGCGCCCTCGGGCGGCGCGATCCTGCAGGCGATGGGCGGCGTGCGCGGCATCGTCGAGTCGCTGCTGCCCGGCCTGCTCTTCCTCGTGCTCTTCACGATCACGCGCGACGTGTGGATCTCGGTGCTCGTGCCGCTGGCGGTCTCGGTCGTCGCGGTGCTGCTGCGCGTGCTCACGAAGGGGCAGCCGATGCTGGCCTTCGCCGGGCTCATCGGCGTGGGCATCTCGGCGGCGGTCGCCCTCTTCACGGGCAACGCCAACGACAACTTCCTCTGGGGCTTCATCGTCAACGCCATCGGCGTGATCGCGCTGACGATCTCGCTGATCGCGCGTCGCCCGCTCATCGGCCTGCTCGCAGGCGGGCTCACGGGCACGCCGTACGCGTGGCGCACCGAGCCGGCGCGCAAGGCCGTCGCGGTGCGCGCGACGATCCTGTGGATCTGCGTGCTCGGCGCACGCCTCGCGGTGCAGGTGCCGCTGTACGCGGCCGAGGCCACGCAGGCCCTCGCCACGACGAAGCTGCTCATGGGCGTGCCGCTGTACGGCGCGGCCCTGTGGGTCACGTGGCTCATGGTGCGCGCCGTGCCCGAGCCCGAGCAGCCGCGCGACGCCGCCGCGTCGTCCTGACGCCCGCGGCCGCCGCTCGGCGCCCGCGACACGCCCGCATCCGCCGGGCGAGGTCGTCGGTCGCGCGCGAACGGCGTAGGATGTCTTGACGTCAAGATACTTTCGGCCGCGACCACGAGCGCGCGGCTATGCTCGGACGCGCACAGCGTCAGGACGATCGTGTGAGGAGTCACCGTGTCGGCAGTGGACAGCTTCGGAGCCCGCAGCACCCTTCAGGTGGGCGGCCAGGACTACGAGATCTTCAGGATCGACCAGGTCGAGGGGCACGAGTCGCTGCCGTTCTCGCTCAAGGTCCTCCTCGAGAACCTCCTGCGCACCGAGGACGGTGCGAACGTGACGAAGGCGCAGATCGAGGCGCTCGGTGCGTGGAAGGCCGAGGCCGACCCCGACACCGAGATCCAGTTCACGCCCGCGCGCGTCGTGATGCAGGACTTCACGGGCGTGCCCTGCATCGTCGACCTCGCCACGATGCGCGAGGCCGTGACGGCGCTCGGCGGCGACCCCGACAGGATCAACCCGCTCTCGCCCGCCGAGATGGTCATCGACCACTCGGTCATCGCCGACCTCTTCGGCACCGAGAACGCCCTCGAGCGCAACGTCGAGATCGAGTACGAGCGCAACGGCGAGCGCTACCAGTTCCTGCGCTGGGGCCAGACGGCCTTCCAGGACTTCAAGGTCGTGCCCCCGGGCACCGGCATCGTGCACCAGGTGAACATCGAGCACCTCGCGAAGGTCATCTACGACCGCTCGGTCGACGGCGTGCTGCGCGCCTACCCCGACACGTGCGTCGGCACCGACTCGCACACGACGATGGTCAACGGCCTCGGCGTGCTCGGCTGGGGCGTCGGCGGCATCGAGGCCGAGGCGGCCATGCTCGGCCAGCCCGTCTCGATGCTCATCCCGCGCGTCGTCGGCTTCAAGCTCACGGGCGACATCCCCGCGGGCGTCACGGCGACCGACGTCGTGCTCACGATCACCGACATGCTGCGCCAGCACGGCGTCGTCGGCAAGTTCGTCGAGTTCTACGGCGAGGGCGTCGCCTCGGTGCCGCTCGCGAACCGCGCCACGATCGGCAACATGAGCCCCGAGTTCGGCTCGACGGCCGCGATGTTCCCCATCGACGACGTGACGCTCGACTACCTGCGCCTCACGGGCCGCGACGAGCAGACCGTCGCGCTCGTCGAGTCGTACGCCAAGGAGCAGAAGCTCTGGCACGACCCGTCGCGCGAGCTGCGCTTCTCGGAGTTCATGGAGCTCGACCTGTCGACGGTCGTGCCCTCGATCGCCGGCCCGAAGCGCCCGCAGGACCGCATCCTGCTGTCGGAGTCGAAGTCGCAGTTCGAGCGCGACGTGCTCAACTACGTCGCGACGGGCGAGACGACCGACGTCGTCGACGTCGCCTCGATGGACTCGTTCCCCGCATCCGACCCGGGCAGCGTCCCCGGCGAGGAGGACACGCACGTGCACGCGCCCGCCAAGGTCGCCGTGCTGCAGTCGAACTCGTTCCACGGCGCCTCGACGCCCGCGAACGTCACGACGCCCGACGGTCAGCAGTACGTGCTCGACAACGGCGCCGTGACCCTCGCGGCCATCACGTCGTGCACGAACACGTCGAACCCGTCGGTCATGATCGCCGCGGGCCTCGTCGCCCGCAAGGCGCGCGCCAAGGGCCTGAACCGCAAGCCGTGGGTCAAGACGACGCTCGGCCCGGGCTCGAAGGTCGTCACCGACTACTACGAGAAGTCCGGCCTCGACCAGGACCTCGAGGGCATCGGCTTCTACACGGTCGGCTACGGCTGCACGATCTGCATCGGCAACTCGGGCCCCATGATCGAGGAGGTCTCGGAGGCGATCAACGCCAACGACCTCGCCGTCACGGCCGTGCTCTCGGGCAACCGCAACTTCGAGGGCCGCATCAGCCCCGACGTCAAGATGAACTACCTCGCGTCGCCGCCGCTCGTCGTCGCCTACGCGCTCGCCGGCTCGATGCACTTCGACTTCGAGGCGGATGCGCTCGGCACCGACACCGAGGGCAACGAGGTGTTCCTCAAGGACATCTGGCCGACGCCCGACGAGGTGCAGGAGATCATCGACTCGTCGATCTCGCGCGAGCAGTTCATCACCCAGTACGCCACCGTCTTCGACGGCGACGAGCGCTGGAAGAGCCTGCCGACGCCCGAGGGCCCCATCTTCGAGTGGGACGAGGACTCGACGTACGTGCGCAAGGCGCCGTACTTCGACGGCATGACGATGGACCTCACGCCCGTCGCCGACATCCACGGCGCCCGCGTCATGGCTGCGCTCGGCGACTCGGTCACGACCGACCACATCAGCCCCGCAGGCAACATCAAGGCGGGCACGCCCGCCGCGCAGTACCTCACGGAGCACGGCGTCGGTCAGCGCGACTTCAACTCGTACGGCTCGCGTCGTGGCAACCACGAGGTGATGATCCGCGGCACGTTCGCGAACATCCGCCTGCGCAACCAGCTCACGGCGGCCGTCAACGACGGCAAGGCCGTCGAGGGTGGCTACACGCGCGACTTCACGCAGCCCGAGGGCCCGCAGTCGTTCATCTACGACGCGTGCCAGTCGTACGCCGAGCAGGACACCCCGCTCGTCGTCTTCGGCGGCAAGGAGTACGGCTCGGGCTCGAGCCGCGACTGGGCGGCCAAGGGCACGCGCCTGCTGGGCGTCAAGGCCGTCATCACCGAGTCGTTCGAGCGCATCCACCGCTCCAACCTCATCGGCATGGGCGTCGTGCCCCTGCAGTTCCCCGCCGGCCAGTCGTGGGAGTCGCTGGGCCTCGACGGCACCGAGGTCGTCTCGATCACGGGCCTCGAGCAGCTCAACGAGGGCGTGACGCCGAAGACCGTGAAGGTCACGGCCACCCCGAGCGAGCACTCGGCTCCCGGCAAGGAGACGATCGAGTTCGACGCGGTCGTGCGCATCGACACCCCGGGCGAGGCGGACTACTACCGCAACGGCGGCATCCTGCAGTACGTGCTGCGCTCGCTCGTCTGAGCGTCGTCCCGCCCTGAGGCGGATGGGATCGAGACCTCCGCAGGCTTTCAGCCTGCGGAGGTCTCGTCGTCGTACCGTGGTGGCGTGCGCGACGGCCGCGCACGAGCGAGGGAGACGACATGGGCCTCTTCAGGGCAGCGCTGGACGCGGCGGGCGGCGTGCTCGCCGACCAGTGGAAGGACTTCTACACCGTCCCCGAGGGCCTCAGCCCCACCGCGGCGCTCTTCGCCGCCGTGCCGCGCGGCCAGAACGCGGGCCGCGGCTCGAACACGTCGGGCTCCGACGGCATCATCACGAACGGCTCGCGCATCGTCGTGCCCGAGGGCTACGGCCTGCTGCTCATGCAGGAGGGCGCCATCACGGGCTTCGCCTCGATGCCCGGCGGCTACGAGTGGCGCACCGACGCGCAGGAGTCGCAGTCGATCTTCGCCGGCGACGACCTCATCGGCTCTCTCGTGCGCACGTCGTGGGAGCGCTTCAAGTTCGGCGGCCGTCCGGCCGCGCAGCAGCAGGCGTTCTTCGTGAGCCTCAAGGAGCTGCCGAACAACCGCTTCGGCACCCAGTCGGAGATCTACTGGGACGACGCGTACATGGGCGCGCAGGTCGGCGCCGTGACGCGCGGCACGTACACGCTGCAGATCGTCGACCCCATCCTCTTCGTGAAGTCGTTCGTGCCGGCCTCGTACCTGCGCCCCGGCGTCGTGTTCGACTTCGCCGACATCGACAACGACGCCGCGGCGCAGCTCTTCAACGAGGTCGTGGCCTCGCTGGCGCCCGCGTTCTCGATGTACACGAACGACCCCGCGAAGGGGAACCGCATCACCCGCATCCAGCAGGACTCGCTCGGCTTCGCGCAGAGCCTCTCGGCAGCCGTCGAGCAGGGCTACCGCTGGTCGTCGGACCGCGGCATCACGATCGTGAAGACCGCGATCGTCGCGATCGAGTACGACGCGCAGACCCGCGAGCTGCTGCGCAACGTGCAGCGTGCGGATGCGCTGTCGGGCCAGCGTGGCAACTCGAACCTGCAGGCGTCGGTCGCGCAGGGCTTCGAGTCGGCGGGCGAGCAGTCGGGCACGACCGGCATCCTCGGCATGGGCATGGCGGCGGGCGCCACGGGCCTCGGCGGGCTGCAGCAGCCCGTGCCCGCGCAGGAGGCGCCGCAGCAGGCGGCGCCGGCACCGGCCGCCGCGCCGGCGGCGCAGGGCGGCGGCGAGGACCCCATGGCCGTGCTGACGCGCGCGAAGGCCATGCTCGACGCCGGTCTCATCACGCCCGAGGACTACGAGGCGGCGAAGGCGAAGGCCCTCGGGCTCTGACGCCGAGCCCTCCGACGCCCAGCCTCCACGCATGACGCTGCCTCCGCCGCCGCAGGCGCCGCCGCCCGGACCCTCGGGCGGCGCGCCGCAGCCGCATCCACCGCATCCGCGCGCCGTGCCCGTCGTGCCGCGCCAGCCGCTGCCGCCGCCGAATCCGGAGCAGCGCATGTCCGCACCCGCCGCGGCCGCGGCCGCGCCGCACGTGCCGACGGAGCTCGCGCTGCCGCCGCAGGGCCCGCAGACGCAGAACGAGCGGCTGCAGGACGGCATCAACCGCTGCCCGAGGTGCGGCTCGACCGACATCCGCCTCGCGATGCAGGGCGGCATGCTGCGCTGCGGCTACTGCCGCAACGAGTGGTCGGAGGAGCGGGTCGAGGAGCGCCTGGGTCTCGGCGAGGGCATCCGCGACCTGCGCGGCACGCTCGTCGCGTCGGGTGCGCAGGACATCCGGCCCGACGTCTCGACGATCCTCACGATCGCGTGCGCCGGCTGCGGCGCCGAGGTCGTCATCGACACGAACGACGCCATGAGCGCGCGCTGCCACTGGTGCAGGCAGCGGCTCGACGTCAACCGGCAGATCCCGAACGGCGCCGTGCCGGATGCCGTGCTGCCGTTCGCGCTGCCGCACGCGGAGGCCGTCGCGCGCATCCGCGCGTTCGCCGACGCGCGGCGCGGGTTCGCGCACTCGCAGTTCAAGGCGGAGTTCGCCCCCGAGAACGTCGTCGGCGTCTACCTGCCGTACATGGTGGTCGACGCGCACGCGTCGACGCGGCTCGAGGGGCTCGGCGAGGTCGAGACGCGCCGCTACACGCGCGGCACGAAGAACAACCGGCGCACGTACTACGACGCCGACGTCGTGCGCGTGCGGCGAGCGGTCGACTTCACCGTCGACGACCTCACGTTCGAGTCGTCGGCCGAGCGCTCGAACCTCGACGTGCACCGCTCGACGAACAACATCGTGAACTCGATCCTGCCGTTCGACACGAAGAACGCCGTCGACTGGAACGCCGCATATCTCGCGGGCTTCACGTCGGAGCGTCGCGACCAGGACGTGCGGGCGATGCATCCGCGGCTCGAGGACCAGCTCATGTCCATCGGCCGCACGCAGGTGCGCGGCACGCTGAGCGCCTTCGACCGCGGCGTGCGGTGGGAGACCGAGGCGCTCGACGTGCACGGCACGCGCTGGGTCGCGATGTACCTGCCGGTGTGGCTGTACTCGTACCACCACGTCGAGGGCGGCCAGGGCATGGTCCACTACGTGGCCGTCAACGGGCGCACGGGCGAGACGATGGGCAGCATCCCGCTCGCGAAGGGCAAGCTGCTGGCCGTCGCGATCGGCGTGGGCCTGCTCGTGGAGGCGCTCGTCGTGCCGATCGTCGGCGCCGTGCTGTTCTCGGGATTCGTCCGATGATGGGCATGGATGGGCTCGGCCAGGTCGCGGCCGTCGTCGCGTCGTCGGACGGCGAGGGCTTCCTGCTCGCGCTCCTCGCGGCGGGACCGGCCGTGGGCATCGCGATCTACACGACCGTCTACCGGCGCTACCGCAACCAGGACAAGACGCACGTCTTCGAGCACGAGACGCACATCGCTGCCGCGCCGGTGCAGGGCGACGACGTGAAGGTCGACGAGGTCAAGGGCACCAGGCGGCGCCGCATCGAGGGCGACGTCGTCGACGCGCCGCGCATCCGCGTGCGCCGCGTGCCGTAGCCTCCGACGGGGAGGTCACCGTGGGCTGGAGCGTCGACGACGTGCGCGCGTGGATGCGGGTGCCGCAGGCCACCGACGACAAGTACGCGCGTGGCGTCGTGGGGTTCGTGACGGGCTCCGACGCCTACCCGGGCGCTGCCGTGCTGGGCGTCGAGGCCGCGCATCGCGCGGGCGCCGGCATGGTGCGGTACGTGGGGCCGCGGCGCGCGGCCGACCACGTGCTCGCCAGGCGCCCCGAGACGGTCGCGGGCACGGGGCGCGTGCAGGCCTGGGCGCTCGGCTCGGGCACGGATGCGTCGCACCGGTCGCCGTCGCTGCGCGCGACGCTGCACGCCGCGCTCGCCGAGGGCGTGCCGGGCGTGCTCGACGCGGGCGCGCTCGACCTCGTGCGCGTCGGCGCGGGGCCGCGGCTGCTGACGCCGCATGCGGGCGAGCTGCGCACGCTGCTGGCGGCGCTCGGCGTCGACGTCGAGCGCGCGGCGATCGCCGCGGATCCCGAGCGATGGGCGCGCGAGGCGGCGACGCGCACGGGTGCGACGGTGCTGCTCAAGGGCGCCCGCACCGTCGTGACCGACGGCGACCGCGTCGCCGTCGTCGAGGCACCGACGCACTGGCTCGCGACCGCGGGCACGGGAGACGTGCTCGCGGGGATCGCGGGCGCGCTGCTCGCGGCGCACGCCGATGCCGTGCTCGCCGACGCCGCATGTCTCGTCGACCTCGGCGCGACGGCCGCCTGGCTGCACGGCGAGGCCGGCGCGCGGGCGTCGCTCGGTGGGCCGCTCGTCGCGCTCGAGGTCGCCGAGCACGTCGCCGGCGTCGTGCGCACGGTGCTCGCCGACGCTCAGTCGGTCTCGGACCCCGCCTCCACGAGGTAGCCGCGGATCCACAGCTCGCGCACGGCGGGCAGCGCCTCGGCCGAGAGCGCCTGGGCGTCGACGTCGAGCAGCGACGCGATGGCATCGAGGATCGCGCCGACCGACAGCTCGCCGTCGCACGCGCCCACGAGGGCGGCGACGGCGGTGTCGACCTGCGTCGTGCGGCCGAGCGCACCGCCCTGGGTGAGCTCGATGACCGTGGGGCCCGATGCGCCGGGCCGCAGGTGCCGCAGCTCGGTGACGTCGGCCTGCGTCACGAGATGCACGCCGCGCAGGTCGTCGTCGTCGAGCGCGGCAGCGCGATCCTGCACCTCGAGCGACGTCGCGACGTGCACGCCGGCGTGCTCGAGCACCAGCGCGTGGCCGACGTGCTCGACGCGGATGCGCGGCGCAGCATCGCCCTCGCGTGCCTGTGCCGCGACCCAGCCGAGCCCGATCGAGCGCACGTCGCGGGCGGCGAAGTCGTCGAGCCACGCGGTGAGCAGGGGAGCGTGGTCGGCGTCGCCCGGTCGCGTGCCGCCGTCGCGCAGCCACAGCTCGGCGTAGCGCACGACGTCGAGCGACTCGCGCTCGAGCACCCAGCCGTCGACGTCGCCGGCGGCGAGCCAGCCGCGCACGCGGTCGAGCCCCGCGCCGCCTGCGAGCGACTCCCAGTTGCCGAGCAGGCGCGCGGCACCGCCGGGCGCGAGGTGCGCGCCCAGGCCCTCGACGACCTCCTGCATGAGCGCGTCGCCCGTGCGGCCCCCGTCGCGGTACTCGTAGGCGGGCACGCCCTCGGCGCGCGGCGTGATGACGAACGGCGGGTTCGACGCCACGAGGTCGAAGCGCTCGCCGGCGACGGGCGCCCACAGGTCGCCCTGCCGCGTCTCGACGTGGTCGACGCCGTTGAGCGCGCACGTCAGGCGCGTCATGGCCAGCGCGCGCTCGGAGAGGTCGGTCGCGACCACGCGGTCGGCGAGGCGCGCGAGGTGCAGCGAGACGATGCCGCAGCCCGAGCCGAGGTCGAGGGCCGACCCGGCGCGCACGGGCGGCAGGATCGCCGCGAGCGTGCGTGCGGCGCCGCCGACGCCGAGCACGTGGTCGGGGCGCAGCGGATGCATGCCCGAGAGCTCGTCGAGGTCGCTCGCGATCCACCACTCGCCCGCGCCGAGCGCGTCGCGGAACGCGTACGGACGGATCGTCAGCAGAGGAAGGGCGGTGCCGTCGGCCACCTCGACGACGCCGAGCGCCGCTGCGCCATCGATGCCGACGGTGGGCAGCGCCGCGTCGAGCGCGTCGGGTCGCACGGCGTCGCCGAGCCACAGCAGCCGCACGAGCGTCGCGAGCGGATCGGTGGCGTCGCCGAGCGCGCGGCGCGCCGGTGTCGCGACCATGCGCGCGAGCGCATCCGACGCATCCGCGCCGATGCGCGCGGAGACGCCCCCGCCCGCGTACCCGGCGGCTGCCAGGTCGTGGGCGAGGGCGTCGACGAGGGCGCGATCCACCTAGGCGGCCGGGCCCGCGATGCGCGGCTCGTGGAACGCGGCGCCGAACGCGCGCTCCGAGGCTCCGACGCGGTCGAGGTACGGGGTGATGCCGCCCATCTGGAACGGCCAGCCGGCGCCGAGGATCATGCAGAGGTCGATGTCCTCGGCCCCCACGACGACCTCGTCGTCGAGCATGCGGTGGATCTCGTCGGCGAGGCCGACCTCGAGCCGCTCACGCAGCTGCTCGGCCGTGTACGGCGTCGCATCCTTCGGCGTGTGCCGCTTGACGATCGCGATGGCCTTCTTGTCGATGCCCTTCGCCTCGCCCTTGCGGTCCTTCTCGAGCAGCACGTTCGCCTCGGCGAGCTCGTGCAGCGCCTTCGACTCGAAGAAGCGGTCGGGGAACGCGCCGTGGTGCGTGTCGAGCACGTGCGCGCCGACCTTGAGGCCCACGAGGTCGAGCAGCACGAACGGGTCCATCGGCAGGCCGAACGGCTGCTGCGCCGCGACGACCGTCTCGAAGGGCGTGCCCTGCTCGACGGCGTGCATCGCCTCGCCCAGCAGCTTCGCGAGCACGCGGTTCACCACGAAGCCGGGGGTGTCCCGCGTGATGACGGCGGTCTTCCTGAGGTCCTTCGCCACGCGCATCGCCGTCGCGAGCGCCGCGTCGTCGGTCGCCGGCGTGCGCACGACCTCGATGAGCGGCATGACGGCCACGGGGTTGAAGAAGTGGAAGCCGACGAGGCGCTCGGGATGCGCGAGACGTGCGCCGATCTGCTCGACCGAGAGGCTCGACGTGTTCGTCGCGATGATCGCCTCGGGGCTCAGGTGCGGCTCGACCTCGGCGAAGACCTGCTGCTTGACGCCCAGCTCCTCGAAGACGGCCTCGATGACCCAGTCGCAGTCGGCGAAGTCGGCCTTGTCGACCGTGCCCGACAGCAGCCCCGAGAGGCGGTTGGCGGTGTCGCCGTCGAGGCGACCCTTCTCCTGCAGCCCCGCGAGCTCCTTCCGGATGCCCGCGAGGGCCGCATCCACGCGACCCTGGTCGAGGTCGGTGATGACGACGGGCACCTGCAGGCGGCGCAGGAACAGCAGTGCGAACTGGGTCGCCATGAGCCCGGCGCCGATGATGCCGACCTTCGTGACCGGGCGGGCGAGCTCCTTGTCGGGCGCCCCCGCTGGGCGCCTCGCACGCTTCTGCACGAGGTCGAACGCGTAGATCGACGCGTGGAACTGGTCGGAGGCGATGAGCTCGGTGAGCGCGGCGTCCTCGGCGGCGAACGCCTCGGCGCGCGACGCCTTCTTCGCCCCCTGCAGCAGCTCGAGCGCCTTGTAGGGCGCGAGGGCGACCGTGCCGATCTTCGACTCGAGCGACTTGCGCGCGATGCCGATCGCCACGTCCCACTTCACGGCGCGCTCGAGGCGGCCGGGCACGTTCGGGCGCTCGACCTTCGCGCCGCCCAGCACGCCGTCCGCCCACGCGAGCGACTGCTCGAGGAACGAGGGCGCGCCGAACATGGCGTCGGCGATGCCGAGCTCGAGCACCTGCTCGGGCTTCAGCACGCGGTTCTGCTTCAGCGGGTTCTCGATGACGACCTTGAGGGCGTGCTCGATGCCGATGAGGTTGGGCAGCAGGTACGCGCCGCCCCAGCCGGGGATGAGGCCGAGGAAGACCTCGGGCAGCGCGACGGCTGGGGCCGTGGCGTTGATCGTGCGGTAGTCGGCGTTGAGGCCGATCTCGAGGCCGCCGCCGAGGGCGAGGCCGTTGATGAACACGAACGTCGGCACGCCGGCCTCGTGCAGCAGGCCCAGCACGCGGTGGCCGAGGCGGCCGAGCTCCGCGCCCGTCTCGCGGTCGGGCAGCAGCCCGACGTTCGACAGGTCGGCGCCGGCGGCGAGGAAGTACGGCTTGCCCGTGACGGCGATCGCGTCGATCTGGCCGGCGGCGGCGCGGCCGCGCTGCGCCTCGAGCACGTCGCCGAGCTCGAAGAGCGTCGCGGGGCCGAGCGTCGACGGCCGCGTGTGGTCGCGCCCGTTGTCGAGCGTCACGAGCGCGATCGTGCGACCGGATGCGAGGGCCACGTCGCGCACGTACGAGTGCGTGACGACCTCGTCGAACTGCGCGGCTGCGAGGCGCGGGAACTCGTCGGCGATGCTCACTTGCGCTTCCTTCCGGTGAAGTGGGGGTTCTCCCAGATGACGGTGCCGCCCTGGCCGAGGCCCACGCACATGGCGGTGAGGCCGTAGCGCACCTCGGGGTGCTGCTCGAACTGGCGCGCGAGCTGCAGCATGAGGCGCACGCCACTCGATGCGAGCGGGTGGCCGATCGCGATCGCGCCGCCGTACGGGTTGACGCGCGGGTCGTCGTCGTCGATGCCGAAGTGGTCGGTGAACGACAGCACCTGCACCGCGAAGGCCTCGTTGAGCTCGAACAGGCCGATGTCGTCGATCGACAGGCCCGCCTTGCGCAGCGCCTTCTCGGTGCTCGGCACGGGGCCGATGCCCATGATCTCGGGGTCGACGCCCGCGAAGCCGAACGAGACGAGGCGCATGCGCGTCTGCAGGCCCAGCTCCTTCGCAGCATCCGACGACGCGAGGATCGACATCGTCGCGCCGTCGTTGAGGCCGGATGCGTTGCCGGCGGTGACGCGGCCGAACTCGCGGAACGGCGTCTTGAGGGTGCTGAGGCCCTCCATCGTCGTCTCGGGACGCGGCGCCTCGTCGGCGGTCGCGAGGCCCCAGCCCTCGGCCGTCTGCAGCGCGACGGGCACGAGGTCGGGGGAGATGTCGCCCGCGGCGAGCGCCGCGGCGTACTTCTGCTGGCTGCGCAGCGCGTAGCGGTCGGCACGCTCCTTCGTGAGGTGCGGGAACCGGTCGTGGATGCGCTCGGCCGTCTTGCCCATGTTCAGGGCGTCGGCCGAGACCATGCGCTCCGCGACGAAGCGCGGGTTCGGGTCGGCATCGAGGCCCATCGGGTGACGCCCCATGTGCTCGACGCCGCCCGCGATCGCCACGTCGTAGCCGCCGAGCGCGATGCCGCCGGCGACGGCCGTCACGGCCGTCATGGCGCCCGCGCACATGCGGTCGATCGCGTAGCCGGGGACCGACTTCGGCAGGCCGGCGAGCATGCCCACCGTGCGACCGAGCGTGAGCCCCTGGTCGCCGGTCTGGGTCGTCGCCGCGATGGCGACCTCGTCGATCCGATCGGTCGGCAGCGACGGGTTCCGCTCGAGGAGCCCGACGAGCGCCTTCACGGCGAGGTCGTCGGCCCGCGTCTGCCAGTACATGCCCTTCTCGCCCGCACGCCCGAACGGGGTGCGAACGCCGTCGACGAACACGACGTCGTGTGCCACTGAAGCCTCCTGCATGGGTGGATGCACGTCACGGTGCAGCACGAGCCTAGGGAGGGTCGCTGCGCCTGGGCAGGCGGTTGCGGATTCCCTACGAGTCGGCGTCCGACGCCTCGTCGGGCGTTTGGTCAGCCTCTACAAATGCAGCGGCGATTCGTTGTGCGGTCGCGTCAACCTGCCACGGGCGGGCGCCGAGGGCGGCGAGCCCCTCGCCGACGGCATCGGCGGTCGGCTCGCCGCGGAACCCCCACGTGAGCCGGCGCAGGGTGTCGGGCGTCAGCAGCTGCTCGTTCGGCATCGTCAAGCCGTCGGCGACCGCCTGCACCGCTGCGCGGGCGCGCTGCAGCCGCGCGGCGGCCTCCGGGCGCTTCTGCTTCCAGAATCGCGGCGGCGGCGGGCCGTCGGCGGGCGTGCGCAGCACGGGCAGGTCCTCGGACGCGCGGCCCTCCTCGAGGGCGGCGAGCCACCGGTCCATCTGCGAGCGCGACGCGCGGCCGTGGAAGCCGCTCGTCGAGCCGAGCTGCGCCTTCGTGCGCGCGCCGCTCGTCGCGGCCGCCATGAGCGCCGAGTCGGGGATGAGGCGGCCGGGGGCGCCGTCGATCTCCTGCGCGTACGCATCCCTCGCCATCCACAGTGCGCGGGCGATCGCGAGCGTGCGGCGGTCCTTCACCGAGTGCAGGCCCGAGAGGCGACGCCAGGGCTCGGCCGCCGGAGGCTTCGGCAGGCGCGTGCGCGCCGCCTCGAACTCCTGGCGCGCGAGCTCCGCCTTGCCCTGGACCTCGAGGTCGGCGGCCATGGCGTCGCGCAGGTCGACGATGAGCTCGACGTCGAGCGCGGCGTAGGCGAGCAGCGCGGGCTCGATCGGTCGCTTCGACCAGTCGGATGCCGCATGCTCCTTCGCGAGCCGGATGCCGAGCAGCCGCTCGACGACGGCGGCGAGGCCGACGCGCTCGTAGCCCGCGAGGCGAGCGCCGAGCTCGGTGTCGAAGAGGGAGCCGGGCTCGAGGCCGAGCTCGCGCAGGCACGGGAGGTCCTGCGAGGCGGCGTGGAGGATCCACTCCTCGTCGCCGATCGCATCCTGCAGCTCCGACCACGCCGTGATGCCGATGGGGTCGAGCAGCACCGTGCCGGAGCCGCGGCGGTAGAGCTGCACGAGGTAGGCGCGCGATGAGTAGCGGAACCCGTTGGCGCGCTCGGCGTCGACGCCGATCGGGCCCGTGCCTGCGAGCAGACGCTGGATCGCGGCGCGGAGGCCCTCGTCGTCGACGACGGTCTCGAGCGGGCCGACGGGCACGGCGTCGACGAGCTCGCGCTGCGGCGCGTCGGTCTGCGCAGCGTCGCTCTGCTCGGGGACGGACTGGGTGGCGTCGGTCACCGCTGGAGCCTCCGTGCGTCGAGGCTGATGGCGCCGGGCTGCAGCGGCATGCCGGCGGAGGCGCACACGAGGTCGCACCACGCGGCCAGGTGCCGCTCGATGTCGTGCGACGTCGGCGTCCACGACGCACGCAGCTCGAGCTGGGCGCCCTCGCCCTGCTCGGCGAGCTCGCCGAATCCGGTCGACAGCACGCGCGTCGCCGTGCCAGAGGCGGAGTGGTAGCCGGCGTCGCGCTGGTCGAGCGCCTCGAGCAGCCACGACCACGTGACCTCGGGCAGCATGGGGTCGGGTGCGATGTCGAGGTCCTGCGTCGCCTGCGTGAACGTGACGACGCGGAACGCGCCGCCCCACGCCTCGGGCTCCTCGGGATCGTGCATGAGGATGAACCGGCCGGTGCCGCGGTCGGAGTCGCGACCGTGCTCGGGCGATCCCACGTCGGCTGCCACCGCGTACGACCAGGGCGCGATGCGCCCGGGAGCGGGGATCTCGCGCACGGTGAGCTCGCCGCGCGTGTCGGCGCTGCGCATCCGCTCGACGGCGGCGAGGAAGATCGCCGGCGCCTCGGCCGACTCCGAGCCTGTGTCCACGTCGAAAGACTAGGCTGACGCCGTGAGCAGACCAGCGAGGCGCGCCGCAGCCCTCGCCGCCGTCGGCATCGCCGCGGGCGCCGCGATCGTCACGGGCCTCTCAGCCGTGCTGGCACGCACGCTCATCACCCCGCCGAGGCACAAGGACGACGTCGAGATCGTCTCGATCGGGCCCGAGGGCATCCGCCTCGTGCGCACGCCCGACACCGAGCTGCCCGGCCGCTACGCGCTGTGGATCGGCGACCGGCTCGTGCGCATCGGCGAGATCGTCGACGAGGACGAGACGACGGTGCTGCGCGAGATCACGGGCAAGGGCCGCGTGCGGATCGGCGGTCGCGCGAGCGCCCGCTTCTCGGGCTACCACCTCTATCGGCCGCGCGACCTCGAGCTGCCGTTCCGCTCGGTCATCGTCGACACCGAGCTCGGCCCCTCGCCCGCGTGGATCATCGGCGACGAGTCGTCGACGACGTGGTGCATCCAGGTGCACGGTCGCGGCGTCAACCGCCGCGAGCCGCTGCGCGCCGTGCCGATCCTCGCCGAGCGCGGCATCCCGTCGATGTGCGTCGCGTACCGCAACGATGGCGAGGCACCGCGCACGTCCGACGGCACCTACCGACTCGGGCTCGACGAGTGGCGCGACGTGGATGCCGCGATCGACGTGGCCGTGGCAGCCGGCGCCGAGCGCATCCTGCTCATGGGCTGGTCGATGGGCGGGCAGATCGTGCTGCAGCTCGCGCGCCGCTCGCGGCACCGCCGCCGCATCGTCGGCATCCTGCTCGACTCTCCCGTCGTGTCCTGGGGGCCGACGCTGCTCTTCCACACGCGCCTCGCGCGCGTGCCCGTCGCCCTCGTGCACACGGCGACGGCGCTGCTCGAGTCGCCCGCCGCGCGGCTCGCGGGCGGCGACGCGCTCGACTTCGGCGAGCTCGACGGCATCGCCTACGCCGACTCCTACGCCGTGCCGATCCTGCTGCAGCACTCGGCCGACGACGGGTTCGTGCCGCCGGATGCGTCGCGCGCGTTCGCCGAGGCGCGCCCCGACATCGTCGAGTACCACGAGTGGCACGGCGCGAAGCACTGCAAGCTGTGGAACCTCGACGAGCCGCGCTACCGCGAGATCGTGCACGGCTGGCTCGACCGCACGGGGCTCGCGGGGAAGCCAGGCGGCGCGAGCTAGCCGGCGGTCCGCTCGCGGATCTGCCGCTGGATGCGGCCGAGCATGCCCGACATGCCCCGCAGCCGCAGCGGCGACACCGCGCGCTCGAGGCCGAGCATCGACGACAGGTCGGCGGGCACCGCGAGCGCCTCGTCGACCGTCGCGCCGTCGAGGCCGCGCACGAGGATCGACGCGAAGCCTCTCGTGGTCGGAGCCTCCTCGGGCGCGGTCGCGTGCACGTGCACCGCGCCGCCATCGACCTCGACGAAGAGGAAGACGGGGGACTGGCACTCGAGCACGCGCTCGAGCAGGTCGGGGTGGTCGGCGTAGCGGGCGGGCAGCCCGGGCAGCGCGTCGGCGTGGTCGAGCAGCAGCATGAGCCGGTCCTGCTCGCCGACGGCGGCGAAGTCGTCGACGAACTCCTGCAGCGTGGGCGTGAGGCTCATCGAGCGGGCACCTCGCCCGGCTCGGCGCCGATCGCGATCGGCACGCGCACGAGCGAGCCCCACTCGGTCCACGAGCCGTCGTAGTTGCGCACGTGCGGGTAGCCGAGCAGGTGGGCGAGCACGAACCACGTGTGGCTCGAGCGCTCGCCGATGCGGCAGTACGCCACGACGTCGTCGGCGTCGCCGAGGCCCGCGCCGTCGCGGTAGATCGCCTCGAGCTCGGCGCGAGAGCGGAACGTGCCGTCCTCGCGCACGGCCTTGCCCCACGGCACGTTCGCCGCCGTGGGGATGTGGCCGGCGCGCAGCGCGCCCTCCTCGGGGTAGGCGGGCGCCGTCGTGCGCTCGCCCGAGTACTCCTCGGGGCTGCGCACGTCGACGAGCGGCTTGCCGATGTGGGCGAGCACGTCGTCGCGGAAGGCGCGCAGCGTCGAGTCGTCGCGCTCGACCACGGGATAGTCGGTCGCGGGGCGCTGGGTGGCATGCCGCGTCATCTCGCGGCCCTCGGCGACCCACAGGTCGCGGCCGCCGTCGAGGATGCGCGTGTCGTGGTGGCCGTAGAGCGCGAGCACCCACAGCGCGTACGTCGCCCACCAGTTCGACTTGTCGCCGTAGAGCACGATCGTGTCGTCGCGGCCGATGCCCTTGCGGCGCATGAGCTCGGCGAACGCCTCGGGGGAGAGGTAGTCGCGCGTGACGGGGTCGTTGAGGTCGGTGTGCCAGTCGAGCTTCACGGCGCCGGGGATGTGGCCCGTCTCGTACAGCAGCACGTCCTCGTCGGACTCCACGACGACGAGGCCGGCGTCGCCGCGGTGCTCCGCGAGCCACGCGGTCGACACGAGCCGCTCGGGGTGGGCGTACTCGGCGAACTGCGCCTCGGGCTCGGTCGTGCTCGACATCTCTCGACTCCTCATCCTGGCCGCGCCGATCGGGGCACGGCCGCTCGTCTACCCTGGAACGCGGCGACGACGCCGATCCTTCCACCCGTGCGCCCGGCCATGCCAGCGCATCACCCTTCGTTCGAAAGCCTCCCGACGTGCCCACGCTCACGCGCATCGCAGACCGCCAGCCCACGACCGACGCCGCCCGCATCGTCGCGAACCTGCGGCCGCCGCGGCAGTTCGACGGCGCGACGTTCGAGTCGTACGTGACCGACCCGTCGCATCCCTCGCAGCAGCACGCGGTCGAGCGGATGCAGGAGCTCGCCACCGTGTGGCGCGGCGGCGGGCGCAAGGGGCTGTTCCGCAAGGCGCCGCAGGTGAAGCCGGGCATCTACCTCGACGGCGGGTTCGGCGTCGGCAAGACGCACCTGCTCGCGTCGCTGTGGAAGACGATGCCGGGACGCAAGCACTTCGGCACGTTCATCGAGTACACGGCGCTCGTCGGCGCGCTCGGCTACCAGGGCGCCGTGAAGGCGCTGTCGGGCTCGACGATCGTCTGCATCGACGAGTTCGAGCTCGACGACCCGGGCGACACGATGGTGATGACGCGCCTGCTGGGCGAGCTCGTCGCGGGTGGCACGAAGATCGCCGCGACCAGCAACACCCCGCCGAACGCGCTCGGCGACGGCCGCTTCGCCGCCAAGGACTTCCTGCGCGAGATCCAGGCGATCTCCGACCGCTTCGAGATCATGCGCATCGACGGCGACGACTACCGTCAGCGCGACGTGACGGGCGAGGCGCCCGTCGTCGACGACGACGCCGTGGAGTCGACGCTCGCCGAGCGCGGCGAGTCGGTGGCGCTCGACGACTTCGACGACCTCGTCGCGCACCTCGCCTCCGTGCATCCCTCGCGCTACGTCGACCTCGTCTCGGGCCTCGACGCCGTGGGCTGGCGCGGCGTGCGCACGCTCACCGACCAGAGCCCCGCGCTGCGGCTCGTGGCGCTCGTCGACCGCCTCTACGACGCGCAGGTGCAGATCGTGTCGTCGGGCGTGCCGCTCAACCACGTCTTCTCCGACGACATGCTCGGCGGCGGCTACCGCAAGAAGTACCTGCGCGCGATCTCCCGCCTCATCGCGCTCACGACCGGCCAGGCGTAGCGCCCGCCTTCGGCGACGTCACTCGCCGTCGGTGCGGCGGCGCTCGTCCTCGAGGTCGCCGGCGCGCCGCGTCGCGGCATCGACGGGCGCGAGGCGTGCGCTGCGGATGGCCGCGACGGTGCCACCGACGAGCACCGAGACGAGCGAGCCCACGAGCACGCCGAGCGTGCCGTCGACGATGAGCTCCTCGGCGTCGCGATGCGCGAGCTCGTTCATGAGCAGCGAGACCGTGAAGCCGATGCCGCCGAGCAGCGCGACCGTGACGATGTCGCCGAGCGGCATCCGCTCGGCGCGCGGCGTGCGCAGCGCGACCTGCCCGAGCCATCCGGCCGCCGTGATGCCCACGAGCTTGCCGACGGGCAGCGCGACCGCGATGGCAAGGAACACGGGGCTAAGCTCGCCCAGCGGCACCTGCGGGATGGCGACGCTCGCCGCGACGAACGCGAAGAGCGGCAGCACGATCGCGTTGACGAACGGCTCGAGACGGTGCCGCGCCGACTCGGCGGGTGCCGGCGCGAGCACGAGGCCGGCGGCGACGCCCGCGATCGTGGCGTGCACGCCCGACTGCAGCACGAGCCACCACAGCGCGATGCACGCGACGGCGATGGCGATGCGCAGCGGCCACGAGCCGCGGCGCGAGCGGTAGAGGCGGCCGAGCGCCCACACGACGACGACCATCGCGGCCGCGCCGACGAGCGCCCAGACCTGCAGGTCGGTCGTGAAGAGGATGGCGATGAGGCCGATGGCGATGAGGTCGTCGATCACCGCGAGCGCGAGCAGCAGCGCGCGCACGGCCACGGGCAGGTTGCGGCCCACGATCGCGAGCACGCCGAGCGCGAAGGCGATGTCGGTCGCCGTGGGGATGGGCCAGCCGCTCGCGAGGTCGGCGGGCACGAGCGCCACGAACAGCAGCGCGGGGGCTGCGACGCCGCCCACTGCTGCGATGGCGGGCACGAGCGCCTTGCGACGATCGGCGAGCTCGCCCTGCGTGAGCTCGTAGCGCAGCTCGATCGCCGCGACGAAGAAGAAGATGGCGAGCAGGCCGTCGGTCACCCAGTGGGCCGCCGAGAGGTCGACGCCGCCGAACGGCGTCGGATGCCAGTGCTTGAGGGCGTCGAGGCCGGCGGCGAGCGGCGAGTTCGCCGCCACGAGGCCGAGCACGGCTGCTGCCAGGAGGATCGCTGCGGCCACCTGCGGGTTGCGGATCCACGTCACGGCATCCATCCAACCAGCGCCGCGGCAGCCCCTTGCGTCGAAACATCCCCGCAACATCGCGGCGGGTTTCGTTACGTCGTGGAAACACGCCGCGCGGGCTGCCGAAATGACGTTCGCTCAGGCTGAACGCAATCCCTGACCGGAACACCCCCAAGGAGTCCATTCCATGGATGCAGGAAGCATCGCCTTCGGCGTCGCAGCGACGGCCCTCGTGCTGTTCATGACGCCCGGCCTCGCGTTCTTCTACGGCGGCCTCGTCCGCGCGAAGAGCGTCATCAGCATGATGATGATGTCGTTCGGATCCCTCGGCCTCATCGGCGTGCTGTGGATCCTCTACGGCTACAACATGTCGGCCGTCGACAGCCCGTTCGCCTTCGCAGGCAACCCGTTCTCCGACTTCGGCCTCGCAGGCCTCGCCGCCGGTGAGACCGCGAACACGGACTTCGTCGGCGTCGCGTACGGCTCGACGTTCGCCATCATCACGGTCGCGCTCATCTCGGGTGCCATCGCAGACCGCGCCAAGTTCGGTGCCTGGATGCTCTTCGCGGGCGTCTTCGCAACGCTCGGCTACTTCCCGATCGCAGCGTGGGTCTGGGGCGGCGGCTGGATCTACAGCCTCGGCGACATGATGGGCCTCCCGGGCGTCATCGACTACGCCGGTGGCACCGCGGTGCACATCAACGCAGGTGCGGCAGCACTCGCCCTCGCGTTCGTGCTCGGCAAGCGCGTCGGCTTCGCCAAGGGCTCGCACAAGCCCCACAACGTCCCGTTCGTCCTCCTGGGCGCCGCGATCCTGTGGTTCGGCTGGTTCGGCTTCAACGTCGGCGCCGAGTGGCTCAATGAGATGGGCAACGCCGGCCTCATCACGATCAACACGATCGGTGCGACCGCGGCTGCCGTGCTCGCATGGCTCGTCGTCGAGAAGATCAAGGACGGCAAGCCCACCGCCGTCGGCGCCGCATCGGGTGCCGTCTCGGGCCTCGTCGCCATCACGCCGGCCTGCGCCAACCTCACGCCCGGCTGGGCGCTGCTGCTCGGCGTCATCGCCGGTGCCGTCTGCGCCATCGCGATCGAGCTGAAGTTCAAGCTCGGCTTCGACGACTCGCTCGACGTCGTGGGCATCCACCTCGTCGGCGGCCTCATCGGCACGCTGTACCTCGGCTTCTTCGCGACCGACACGGGCCTGTTCCTCGGTGGCGGCATCGGCCAGCTCATCGTGCAGCTCATCGCGGCGCTCGGCGCCATGGTCTACGCGTTCATCGTGGCCTTCGTGGTCGGCTTCGCGATCGAGAAGACCATCGGCTTCCGCGTGAAGTCGGAGGACGAGCTCGCAGGCGTCGACTCGATCGTTCACGGCGAGGACGCGTACGCGTACGAGATCGAGAAGGTCTGATCGTCCCGACGATCGCCTGAGCACGCAGGAGGGCCCGGATCCGAGAGGATCCGGGCCCTTCCGCATGCGCGGGTCGCGGGCGCCGTTCCGGTGCCGTCGGCGCGTCAGTCGTGCGCGGGAGCGTCGGGATGCGCGGGGTCGAGCCCGAGCGTGCGCAGCTCCTCGTGCAGCGAGGCGAGGCGGTCGTCGCGATCGGGGTCGACGACGTCGGGCGCGACGTCGAGGATGCGCAGCGCGGAGTCGAACATGTCGTCCATGGCGCTGCGGCGGGCGGCGCGCACGAGGTCGCGCACGACCTGCTCGTCGGCGACGCGCTCCTCGAGCCGCTCGACGAGCAGCGCCGCGATGCGCGCCCGCCGCTCGAGGGGTGCGACGTCGCGGCGTCGGAAGTCGGCGCTGTGCAGCGCGTGGCCGTGCCTGCGGGCCGCCTGCGCGCGCGTGCGGTCGATGAAGGCGATCGCGGCGCGCTGCTCGGCGACGATCGCCGCAGCGTCCTCGCGCACGCCGGCGACGACGGCATCCTCGTCGAAGTCGTCGCGGTCGCGCAGCGCCTCGAGCACGATGCGGTTGCGCGTCGTGAGGCGCAGGCCCGTCATGACGATGAGCAGACCCTCGTCGACCTGCGTCGCCAGCTCGTCGTCGGTGGGCGGGGGAGCGGGCTCCTCGCGGTGGCGACGGAAGGGCAAGATCACGTCGGCCCCCTCCTGCGATCGCCGCGCCCGCTGCGCGTCCCGCTCGCATCCGAGCCTACGGCGCGCGGGGCGACGCTCGCGGCATCCGTGCGGGAACGACGAAGGCCCCGGTCCGTGGGGACCGGGGCCTCGTGCGTGGTGGGCGATACCAGACTCGAACTGATGACCTCTTCCGTGTGAAGGAAGCGCGCTACCAACTGCGCCAATCGCCCTCGACCGCTCCATCCTGCCACAGGTCGGAGGGGTCCCGTGACCATCTGCGCGAGCCGCCATCCGAGTCGATCGTCGTGCGCGGGGTCGCGTGCGTGGCGCTCGAACAGGCCCATGTGCCTCGATCGGCATGTCGAGATCCGCGGAATCACAACGATGTGACCGTGTGTCGTCGCTCGATTTGCCGAGCGTCGAACGGTGGGCTACTGTTGGTCAAGTCCGAGGGGGAGACCCCGAGAGACATGCGGATGTGGCGCAGTGGTAGCGCATCACCTTGCCAAGGTGAGGGTCGCGAGTTCGAATCTCGTCATCCGCTCGAGAGATCATCTCGAAGGTCGCCCCCGGTTCGCCGGGAGCCACCGACAGGGTGGGGTGGCCGAGTGGTCAGGCAGCGGCCTGCAAAGCCGTCTACGCGGGTTCGAATCCCGTCTCCACCTCGCATGAGGGCGATTGGCGCAGCGGTAGCGCGCTTCCCTGACACGGAAGAGGTCACTGGTTCGATCCCAGTATCGCCCACCACATGAGAAGCCCCGGTCCGAGGACCGGGGCTTCTGTCGTTCCCGGGCGCGGTCGGCGCGAGCGAACGGCAGCATCTCGACGGCACCGGGCCGGATCTCGACGGCTGGATGGCGTGCGCGGCGCGCGCGAGCGTGCAGACTCGCACCGTGCAGACTTCCGACGGCCAGCGCCGCCGCCTCATCCACCCCGCCTGGATCGTCGCCGCCGTGGCGTTCCTGGCGCTCGTGGGTGCCGCTGGGTTCCGTGCCGCGCCGAGCGCCCTCATGGTGCCGCTCGAGGAGGAGTTCGGCTGGACGCGCACCGAGCTGTCGCTCGCCGTCACCGTGAACCTCGTGCTCTTCGGCCTCACGGCGCCGTTCGCGGCCGCGCTCATGGCGCGCTTCGGCATGCGTCGCGTCACGACCGTGGCGCTGCTGCTCGTCGCCGGCGGTGCGGCGCTGTCGGTGCTCGCGACGACGCCGGCGATGCTCGTGGCGACGTGGGGCGTCATGATCGGGCTCGGCACGGGCTCGATGGCGCTCGTGTTCGCCGCGACCGTCGCCGACCAGTGGTTCGTGCGCAGCCGCGGTCTCGTCGTCGGCGTGCTCACCGCCGGCTCGGCGACGGGCCAGCTCGTCTTCCTGCCGTTCATCGCCCTGCTCGTCGAGGGCGCAGGTTGGCGACAGGCGTCGCTCCTCGTCGCCGCGGGTGCGCTCGTCGTCGTGCCGCTCGTGCTGCTCTTCCTGCGCAACCGCCCCGCCGACCTCGGCACGACGCCCTACGGCGCGCCCGAGGGGTGGACGCCGCCCGTGCGCTCGAGCGGCAACGCCGTGCGCACGGCGCTCTCGACGCTGCGCCGCGCCAGCAGGTCCCGCACGTTCTGGGCGCTCGCCGCCGGCTTCGCCATCTGCGGTGCCACGACGAACGGCCTCGTCGGCACGCACTTCATCCCGAGCGCGCACGACCACGGCATGGCCACGACGACCGCCGCGGGCCTGCTCGCGCTCGTCGGCATCTTCGACATCGTCGGCACGATCGCGTCGGGCTGGCTCACCGACCGCGTGAACCCTCGCATCCTGCTCGGCGTCTACTACGCGGGCCGCGGCATCGGCCTCGCGATCCTGCCGCTGCTGCTCTCGGACTCCGTGAGCCCGCCGCTCATCCTCTTCGTCGTCATCTACGGCCTCGACTGGGTCGCCACGGTGCCGCCCACGGTCGCGCTGTGCCGCGAGCTCTTCGGCGCCGACGGCCCTGTCGTCTTCGGCTGGGTCTTCGCCGCGCACCAGATCGGCGCGGCGATCGCCGCGACCGTCGCCGGCACCATCCGCGACGTGTCGGGGGAGTACACGCTCGCCTGGTTCGGCGCCGCAGGTCTCTGCGCCATCGCGGCGATCCTGTCGATCGCGATCAGCCGCCGAGCGCAGCCGCTCGCCGCAGCAGCCTGACGCGTGCGGTCGTGGGCGCCGACCGCGCCTAGGATCGATGGGTGACCACCGGATTCGATCGCTTCTCCGACCGTGCCGTCGTCGCCATGCGCGTCGACGGCGAGCTCCAGGATCTCGCACGCGAGATCACGGACACGCAGACGGTCGAGCCCGTGACGATCGACTCGGAGGATGGCCTCGCCATCCTGCGTCACTCGGCCGCGCACGTGCTCGCGCAGGCGGTGCAGCGCATCAACCCCGAGGCGCGCCTGGGCATCGGCCCGCCCGTCACCGACGGCTTCTACTACGACTTCGACGTCGCCGAGCCGTTCACCCCCGAGGACCTCAAGGGCATCTCGAAGGAGATGGACCGCATCATCCGCGAGGGCCAGCGCTTCACGCGCCGCGTCGTCACGGAGGACGAGGCGCGCGCCGAGCTCGCGAACGAGCCGTACAAGCTCGAGCTCATCGGCCTCAAGGGTCCGAACGACGAGGCGTCGGTCGAGGTCGGCGGCGGCGAGCTGACGATCTACGACAACGTGAACCGCGAGGGCGAGACGGTCTGGAAGGACCTCTGCCGCGGCCCGCACCTGCCGTCGACCCGCATGGTCGGCAACGGCGCCGCGCTCATGCGCATCGCCGCCGCCTACTGGCGCGGCAAGGAGACGAACCCGCAGCTGCAGCGCATCTACGGCACCGCGTGGCCGACGAAGGACGAGCTGCGCGCGTACCAGGCACGCCTCGAGGAGGCCGCGAAGCGCGACCACCGTCGCCTCGGCAAGGACCTCGACCTGTTCTCGTTCCCCGACGAGGTCGGCTCAGGCCTGTCGGTGTGGCACCCGCGCGGCGGCATCGTGCGTCAGGAGATGGAGCAGCACGCGCGCCGTCGCCACCTCGAGGGCGGCTACTCGTACGTCTACACGCCGCACATCGCGAAGTCCGACCTCTTCTCGGTCTCGGGCCACCTGCAGACCTACGCCGAGGGCATCTGGCCGCCCATCCACATGGACGAGGTCGTCGACGCCGACGGTGCCATCGTGAAGCAGGGCGCCGACTACTACCTCAAGCCCATGAACTGCCCGATGCACGTGCTCATCTACAAGGAGCGCGCACGGTCGTACCGCGACCTGCCGATGCGCCTCGCCGAGAACGGCACGGTCTACCGCAACGAGCTCTCGGGCGCGCTGCACGGCCTGACTCGCGTGCGCGGCTTCACGCAGGACGACGCGCACCTGTTCGTGACCCCCGACCAGCTCGAGGCCGAGTCGGGCAAGGTGCTCGAGTTCGTGCTGTCGCTGCTGCGCGACTTCGGCCTCACCGACTTCTCGCTCGAGCTGTCGATGCGCGACGACGAGAAGTCGAAGTGGATCGGCGACGAGGCGCAGTGGGCCGAGGCGACGGATGCGCTGCGCCGCGTCGCGCAGTCGAGCGGTCTCTCGCTCACCGAGGTGCCCGGCGAGGCCGCCTTCTACGGTCCGAAGATCGACCTGAAGACGAAGGACGCCATCGGCCGCACCTGGCAGCTGTCGACGGTGCAGATCGACTTCAACCTGCCCGAGCGCTTCGGCCTCGAGTTCACCGACCGCGACGGCTCGAAGCAGCGCCCGGTGATGATCCACCGCGCCCTGTTCGGCTCGATCGAGCGCTTCTTCGCCATCCTGCTCGAGCACTACGCTGGCGCGTTCCCCGCGTGGCTCGCGCCCGTGCAGGTCGTCGGCATCCCCGTCGCGGCCGACTTCGGCGACTACCTCGACGAGATCGCCGGCCGCCTGCGCGCGCAGGGCGTGCGCATCGACGTCGACCACTCCGACGAGCGCATGCAGAAGAAGATCCGCACGCACACGCTCGCGAAGGTGCCGTTCCAGCTCATCGCGGGCGGCAAGGACGCGGAGGCGGGCAGCGTCTCGTTCCGCTTCCTCGACGGCACGCAGGAGAACGGCGTGCCGGTCGACGACGCCATCGCGCGCATCGTCGCCGCCATCGCGTCGCGCCAGACCGACCTGGTCGCCTGATGCCGAGCGCCGACGGTCGCGGCCCCGAGGACTTCCCAGGGGCCGACGACCCGACGCGCGAGGCCGGGGCACCGACGTGGATGTCGTCGGAGCTCGCCGGCGTGCCCGACCGCTACCAGCGGCTGTGGACGCCGTATCGGATGGCGTACATCCAGCAGGGGCAGCAGCCCGAGCAGCCGGCGTGCCCGTTCTGCGTCGCGCCGACGCTGCCCGACGCCGACGGCCTCGTCGTGCACCGCGGCACCACGGCGTTCGTGATCATGAACCTCTACCCGTACAACACGGGTCACGTCATGGTCTGCCCGTACCGCCACGTCGCGACGTACGACCTCGCGACCGAGGAGGAGACGGCCGAGATCGCCCTGCTCACGCAGCAGGCGATGCGCACGATCTCGCTCGTCTCGAACAACGACGGCGTGAACATCGGCATGAACCAGGGACGGGTCGCGGGGGCCGGCATCGCCGATCACTTGCACCAGCACATCGTGCCCAGGTGGGCGACCGACGCGAACTTCTTCCCGATCATCGCGCAGACGAAGGCGCTGCCGCGGCTGCTCGAGGAGGTGCGGGCCGAGCTCGCGGAGCGCTGGGTCTCCTGAGCCCGGCGATGCCCGGCCGCCCATCCGTCGGACTCGTCAGGACGTGCACTCCGCGGTGACGGCGATCGTCACGGTGCCGCCCGAGATCGTCGTCGCGACGAACTCCGTCGAGAACGACGAGCCCGACATCGTCGCGGGCACCGACTCGTCCTGCTGCACGTAGAGCTCGGTGTCGGTCGTCACGAGGATGCCCTCGGCGGTCCACGTGCCGCCCGTGTTCGCGAGCGTGCCGAGCAGGCTGCCGCTGCCATCGTCGGCCGTGCTCGTCAGCAGCGCGCCGTCGCCGGCGATCCAGCAGTCGACCGTGCTTGCCCACGCGCCCGCGGGCTGGCCGTCGATCGTGACGGTCGAGCCGGTGTCCGTGCCGCCGCTGCCACCGTCGGTGGGCGCCGGGTCGGTCGGCGTCGGGTCGGTCGTCGGGTCGGTCGGCGCGGGGTCCGACGCCGCCGGCGCCGACGGCTGGGGCTGCACGGGCGCCGCCGCGGGCGGCGAGACGATGCAGCCGGAGAGGGCTGCGGTGCTGAGGGCGGCGATGGCGATGGCGAGGATGCGGGTGCGAGGCATGCACGCATCGTGGCACCCGGTCCTGGATGCGCGCCGCCGGTAGCCTCGCGACATGCAGCTCTACTCGGCCCGTCCCGACCGTCGCGCATGGCAGATCGTCGGCGACCTCGTCGCGATCGGCGTGCTCGTCGTCGCCATCTGGCTCTCGGGCGAGGTCACGCGTTCGATCGACTCGCTCGCGCGGTTCGGCGTGCAGATGCAGGACACGGGATCGGCGCTGTCGGACACGCTCCTCGGCGCCGCCGACGGGCTCGAGGGCATCCCGCTCGTCGGCTCGGGCCTCGGCGCGCCGTTCGTCGAGGCGGCGTCGGCGGCGGAGGGGCTCACGACGGCGGGCACGGCGCTCGAGAGCGCCATCCACGCGCTCGCCGCAGGCGTCGGCGCCGCGGTGTGGGTCGTGCCCGCGCTCGTGCTGATCGCCGTGTGGCTCGTGCCGCGCATCCGCTTCGCGCTGCGCTCGGCCGAGACGGCCCGCGTCGCCGCGACGCCCGCCGGCCGCGACCTGCTCGCGCTGCGTGCCCTCGTCGCCCGCCCGCTGCCCGAGCTGCAGGCCGTCGCGCCCGACCCGCTGCGCGCGATCCGAGACGGCGACGACGCCGTGCTCGACGCGCTCGCGAGCCTCGAGCTCTCGGCGGCGGGCGTGCGGCAGCGTCCGGCCGGGGCCGCGGCCCCCAGCGGACGCCGGTAGTCTGGATCGTCGATCAGAACCGGGAAGGCAGCATGTCCGGACATTCCAAGTGGGCGACGACCAAGCACAAGAAGGCGGTCATCGACCAGCGCCGTGCGAAGTCGTTCGCGAAGCTCATCAAGAACATCGAGGTGGCCGCGAAGCTCGGCGGCGCCGATCTCGCCGGCAACCCGACCCTGTACGACGCCGTGCAGAAGGCCAAGAAGACGTCGGTGCCGAACGACAACATCGATCGCGCCATCAAGCGCGGCGCCGGCATCTCGGGCGAGTCGATCGAGTACACGACGATCATGTACGAGGGCTACGCCGGTGGCGGCGTCGCGCTCATGGTCGAGTGCCTCACCGACAACAAGAACCGTGCAGCCGCCGAGGTGCGCACGGCCATGAGCCGCAACGGCGGCACGATGGCAGACCCCGGCTCGGTCGCGTACAACTTCCACCGCAAGGGCGTCGTGTCGGTCACGAAGACCGACGACGTCACCGAGGACGACATCCTGCTCGTCGTGCTCGACGCCGGCGCGGAGGACGTCGTCGACCAGGGCGGCGGCTTCGAGATCCTCTCCGAGCCCACCGACCTCGTCGCCGTGCGCTCGGCGCTCGTCGACGCCGGCATCGACTACGACTCGGCCGAGGCCGAGTTCGTCGCCGACCTCAAGATCGAGGTCGACGCCGAGACGGCGCGCAAGGTCATGCGCCTCATCGACGCGCTCGAGGACTCGGACGACGTGCAGAACGTCTTCACGAACTACGCCCTGACGCCCGAGGCGCAGGCCGAGCTCGACGCCGAGGACGAGGACTAGGCAGCGCGAGGAGCCGCACCGTGCGCATCCTCGGCATCGACCCCGGCCTCACGCGCTGCGGCGTGGGCGTCGTCGACGCCGAGGGACGCGCGGTGCGGCTCGTCGCGGTCGACGTGCTGCGCTCGGCCGCCGACGAGCCGCTCGAGCAGCGGCTGCACCGCATCGCGTCGGGCGTCGAGGCGGCGATCGTCGAGCACCGGCCGGATGCCGTGGCGCTCGAGCGCGTGTTCGCTCAGCACAACGTGCGCAGCGTCATGGGCGTGGCGCAGATCTCGGGACTCGTGCTGCGCGCGGCGGCTGCGAACGGCATCGCCGTCGAGCTGCACACGCCCAGCGAGGTCAAGGCGGCCGTGACGGGCTACGGCCAGGCCGACAAGCGGCAGGTCGGCGCGATGGTGCAGCGCATCCTCGCCCTCGAGTCGGTGCCGAAGCCGGCGGATGCCGCGGATGCGCTGGCCATCGCGATCTGCCACGCGTGGAGCGCGCGCAGCGCCGCACCCACCGCGGCGCTCACCCCCGCGCAGCGCGCGTGGCAGGCCGCCGAGCGCGCCAGCAGGCGCTGACGGGGGAGCGGGCGCCGCACGACGGCGCGGCGGCCGGTCCGCGTCACCCGTCGAACCTAGGCTGGAGCCCATGATCGCGAGGCTCGACGGCACGGTGCTGGGGGCGACGGGCAGCCGCCTCGTCGTGGGCGTCGGCGGCGTCGGCCTCGCCGTCGCCGTCACGCCGCAGCAGTCGCTCGTCGCCGCCGTCGGCTCGGCGATCGCGCTGCACACGACGCTCATCGTGCGCGAGGACGACCTGTCGCTCTACGGCTTCGCGACGCAGGCGGAGCTCGACGCGTTCGACCTGCTGCGCAGCGTCTCGGGCGTGGGCCCGAAGTCGGCGCTCGGCGTGCTGAGCCACATGACGCCCGACCAGCTCGCCGACGCCGTCGCGCGCGAGGACGAGCGGGCGTTCAAGGCCGTGAGCGGCATCGGCCCCAAGACCGCGAGGCTCATCATCGTGCAGCTCGCGGGCAAGCTCCACGCCTCGGCGCCCTCGGCGGCGACGCCGTCGGATGCGGGTGCCGACGTGCTCGTCGCGCTCACGGGCCTCGGCTGGCCCGAGCGGCAGGCCCGCGCCGCCCTCGACGCCGTCGGCGCGCAGCCCGACGCCGGCTCGCTGCTGCGCGCGGCGCTCGCCGAGCTGGGACCGCGCGGATGACCGACGACCTCATCCAGCCGGAGGCGACGGGCGACGAGATCGCCTTCGAGGGCGCCCTGCGTCCCGGCTCGCTCGCCGAGTTCGTCGGCCAGCCGAAGGTGCGCGGGCAGCTCGAGGTGCTGCTGCGCGCCGCGGCGCTGCAGGACCGCAGTCCCGACCACATCCTGCTCGCGGGCCCTCCGGGCCTCGGCAAGACGACGCTCGCCATGATCATCGGCACCGAGACGGGCCGCGCCGTGCGCCTCTCGTCGGGCCCGGCGATCCAGCACGCGGGCGACCTCGCGGCCGTGCTCTCGGCCCTGACGCCCGGCGACGTGCTGTTCGTCGACGAGATCCACCGCATGGCGCGCTCCGCCGAGGAGATGCTCTACCTCGCGATGGAGGACTTCCGCATCGACATCATGGTCGGCAAGGGCGCCGGTGCCACGTCGATCCCGCTCGAGCTCGCGCCCTTCACGCTCGTCGCGGCCACGACGCGCTCCGGCATGCTGCCGAGCCCGCTGCGCGACCGCTTCGGCTTCACGGCGCACCTCGAGTTCTACGACCCCGCCGACCTCGAGCGCGTGCTGCACCGCTCGGCGAGCCTCCTCGGCGTGCCGCTGCCCGACGAGGCGATCGTCGAGCTCGCGCGGCGCAGCCGAGGCACGCCGCGCATCGCCAACCGCCTGCTGCGCCGCGTGCGCGACTGGCTGCTCGTGCACCCCGGCAGCGGCGAGCTCGAGGGCGTGCGCGAGGCGCTGCGCCTCTACGACGTCGACGAGGCCGGCCTCGACCGTCTCGACCGGGCCGTGCTGCACACGATCGCCCACCGCTTCCGCGGCGGCCCCGTCGGCCTGTCGACGCTCGCGGCGTCGGTGGGCGAGGAGGCCGACACCATCGAGGCGGTCGTCGAGCCCTACCTGGTGCGCGAGGGCCTGCTCGCGCGCACGCCGCGCGGTCGCATCGCCACGCCGGAGGGCCTCGCCCACGCGGGTGTCGTCGTGCATCCGACATTGGACGAGCGGCTATGATCGCAGGGTTCGTGCCCGCGCGCCTGCGCGCCTGCGAGCCGACCCACCCGATCTTCGACTGAAGCGATCTCCACCATGCATCTCCTCACCCAGTCCGCAAGCGACAACGCCCAGACCGGCGGGATCCCGTTCGACCCGCTGACGATCGGCATGCTGCTGATCCTCGCGGTGCTGATCTTCTTCATGTTCCGCAACAGCAGGAAGCGCAAGGCGCAGCAGGCCGAGCTGCAGGACAAGATGGTCGCCGGCGCCGAGGTCATGACGAACTTCGGCGTGTTCGGCACGCTGCTGCACATCGACGAGGACAAGAACGAGGCGCTCGTCGAGGTCTCGCCCGGCGTGACGCTGCGCGTGCACCGCCAGACGCTCGCACGCGTCGTCGAGGACGAGACCCCCGCCGAGGAGTCGCCCGCCGACGACGCCGAGACCAGCGGCGACAGCACCACCGAGCGCCCGTAGTGGCGAAGGCGCGGGCGCGCTGGGGGCGCGCACTCATCTGGCTCGTCGCCATCGGCGCCGTCTTCGCGGGGCTGAACTGGGCGAGCGTCGCCACGCAGGGCGGATCCTGGACCCCGCGCCTGGCCCTCGACCTCGAGGGCGGCACGCAGGTCATCCTCGAGCCGCAGTTGCAGGAGGGTGAGCAGGTCACCGAGGAGCAGCTGAACCAGGCCGTCGAGATCATCCGACAGCGCGTCGACGCGTCGGGCGTCTCGGAGGCCGAGATCACGACGCAGGGTGGCCAGAACATCGTCGTCGCCATCCCCGGCGAGGTCGACGACGCCACGATGGACCGCCTGCAGTCCAGCGCCCGCATGGAGTTCCGCCCCGTCCTCACGGTCGCGGCAGCCCTCACGCCCGACGAGATCGCGACGAACCAGGCCGCCCAGGAGGCGACGCCGCCCGTCGACGACCCCGCCGCGGCGACGCCCGCCGACGCCTCCGACCTCGCGTGGATCACCCCCACGCTGCAGGCCGCGTACGACACGTTCGACTGCGCAGCGCTGCAGGATCCCGAGCGCGGCGAGCAGCCCACCGACGAGCCGCTCATCACGTGCTCGGAGGACGGCACCGCCCGCTACCTCCTCGGCCCCGTCGAGGTCGAGGGCTCCGACATCTCCGACGCCAGCTTCGGCCAGGCGACGACGTCGACCGGTGCGCCCACGGGCGAGTGGGAGGTCCGCCTCCAGTTCGACAGCCAGGGCACCGAGGCGTTCGACGAGGTCACCAGCCGCATCACGAGCCTCGAGAGCCCGCGCAACCAGTTCGGCGTCGTGCTCGACGGCGCCGTCGTCATCGCGCCCGCCTCGAACGCCGTCATCACGAACGGCGAGGCGTCGATCACCGGCGGCTTCACGCAGGCCGCCGCATCGTCGCTCGCCGACCAGCTGAAGTTCGGCTCGCTGCCGATCGGCTTCGAGGTGCAGTCCGAGGAGACCATCGCCGCGACGCTCGGCGAGAGCCAGCTGCAGGCGGGCATCATCGCCGGCCTCATCGGCCTGCTGCTCGTCATCGGCTACTCGATCTTCCAGTACCGGGCGCTCGCGTCGGTCACGATCGCGTCGCTCTTCATCGCCGCGGGCCTGTCGTACCTCGTGATCACGTGGCTGTCGTCGGCCGAGGGCTACCGCCTCTCGCTCGCCGGCGTCACGGGCCTCATCATCTCGATCGGCCTCATCGCCGACTCGTTCATCGTGTACTTCGAGCGCGTGCGCGACGAGCTGCGCGACGGACGCGCGCTCACGAGCGCCGTCGAGGCCGGCTGGCGCCGCGCCTGGCGCACGATCCTCGCGTCGAAGGCCCTCAACCTGCTCGCCGCCGTCGTGCTCTACCTGGTCGCGGTCGGCAACGTGCGCGGCTTCGCGTTCACGATCGGCATCACGGCGATCATCGACCTCATCGTCGTCGCGCTGTTCACGCATCCGATGCTGCAGCTCGTCGCACGCACGCGGTTCTTCTCGAGCGGGCACCCCATGTCGGGTCTCGACCCGAAGGCGCTCGGAGCCGTGTACCGCGGTCGTGCGCAGTTCCGCGACCCCGTCGCAGCAGGCAAGGGCGCGACGAGCTCGCGCGAGGCGCAGCGCCGCCAGTCGATCGCCGAGCGCAAGGCATCCGCCTCGGCAGAGCAGGAGCGGTGATGGCATCCCTCACCCAGTTCGGCAACCGCCTCTACACGGGCGAGACGTCCTTCCCGTTCGTCGCGCGTCGCAAGACGTGGTTCCTCGTCGCCCTCGTGGTGCTCGTGGTGTGCGTCGTCGGCCCCATCCTCCGCGGTGGCTTCGAGTTCGGCATCGAGTTCCGCGGCGGCAGCGAGTTCCGCGTCACGGGCATCGAGCAGGTCGACGAGCAGGCGGCGCAGGATGCCGTGACGGGCGTGCTCGGCGCCGCGCAGGTGCCGAACGTGGCGCAGATCGGCCAGGACGGCCTGCGCGTGCAGACCGAGCAGCTGTCCGACGACGACACCGTCGCCATCCGCGACGCCCTCGCCGCGGCGCTCGACGTCGAGACGAACGAGATCACGTCGTCGTTCGTCGGCCCCTCGTGGGGTCAGGACATCACGCGCCAGGCGATCGTGGGCCTCATCGCCTTCGTGCTGCTCGCGGCGATCGTCATGGCCTTCTACTTCCGCACCTGGAAGATGTCGGTCGCGGCGCTCGCCTCGCTGTTCTTCACGCTCGTCGTGACGCTCGGCGTGTACGGCACCGTCGGCTTCGAGATCACGCCCGCGGCGGTCATCGGCTTCCTCACGATCCTGTCGTACTCGCTGTACGACGTCGTCGTGGTGTTCGACAAGATCCGCGAGCAGACCGCGCCGGGCACGTCGGGGTCGTTCCTCGACAACATCAACCTCGCGGTGAACCAGACGCTCGTGCGCTCCATCAACACGACGGTGATCGCAGCCCTGCCGACCGCGGCGATCCTCTTCATCGGCGCGTTCCTGCTCGGTGCGGGCACGCTGCGCGACATCTCGCTCGCGCTGCTCATCGGCACGGTCGTCGCCGCGTGGGCGACGCTCTTCGTCTCCGCGCCGCTCTACGCGCAGATGCGCCAGGGCGACGCGATCGGCGAGGCGAAGGCCAAGCGGCCCTCGGAGCGCGGCGCAGTCGTCTGACGGCACGCCCGCGGGAGCAGGATGGACGCATGAGCGAGACGCAGACCACCGGCGCGTTTCGCACCCTGCTGCCCTTCCTGTTCTCGCGGTCGAACCGTGCGGGTGCGATCGATGACCTCATCCGCACGGTCAAGGGCCATCACCCGAAGGCCGACACGGGCCTGATCCAGCGGGCGTACATCGTCGCCGAGCGCGCCCACCAGGGGCAGTTCCGCAAGTCGGGCGAGCCGTACATCACGCATCCCGTCGCGGTCGCGCAGATCCTCGCCGACCTCGGCATCGGTCCAGTGACGATCGCGGCGGCGCTGCTGCACGACACCGTCGAGGACACCGACTACACGCTCGACCAGTGCCGCGCCGACTTCGGCGACGAGGTCGCGATGCTCGTCGACGGCGTCACGAAGCTCGACAAGCTGCAGTACGGCGACGCCGCGCAGGCCGAGACGATGCGCAAGATGGTCGTCGCGATGGCGAAGGACATCCGCGTCCTCGTCATCAAGCTCGCCGACCGCCTGCACAATGCGCGCACGTGGGGCTTCGTCTCGAGCGAGTCGGCGCAGCGCAAGGCGCGCGAGACGATCGAGATCTACGCGCCGCTCGCGCACCGCCTCGGCATCCAGGCGATGAAGACCGAGCTCGAGGACCTCTCGTTCGCCGTGCTCAACCCCAAGGTGTACGTCGAGATCAAGAACCTCGTCGAGGGGCAGGCGCCCGAGCGCGACCGCTACATGGAGGAGGTCGTGCAGGCGCTCGTCGACGACATGCGCGGCGCCCGCATCAAGGGCCGCGTCACGGGTCGACCGAAGCAGTACTACTCGATCTACACCAAGATGCAGGTGCGGGGCCACGAGTTCTCCGACATCTACGACCTCGTGGGCGTGCGCGTCATCGTGCCGAGCGTGCGCGACTGCTACGCGGTGCTCGGTCAGATCCACGCGCGCTGGAAGCCCATGCCGGGTCGCATGAAGGACTACATCGCGACGCCGAAGTTCAACCTCTACCAGTCGCTGCACACGACGGTCATCGGTCCCGAGGGTCGTCACGTCGAGATCCAGATCCGCACCGAGGAGATGCACCGCCGTGCCGAGTACGGCGTCGCGGCGCACTGGAAGTACAAGCAGGGTGGCGGCCAGGCCGTCACGGGCGAGGACATGGCGTGGCTCGCCCACCTCAACGACTGGCAGGCCGACACGCAGGACCCGGGCGAGTTCCTCGACTCCCTGCGCTTCGAGATCGGCGCGAAGGAGGTCTACGTCTTCACGCCCAAGGGCAAGGTCGTGGGCCTGCCGAAGGGTGCGACGCCCGTCGACTTCGCCTACGCGGTGCACACCGAGGTCGGCCACCGCACGATGGGGTCGAAGGTCAACGGCCGCCTCGTGCCCCTCGACACCGCGGTGCAGACGGGCGACGTCGTCGAGGTCTTCACGTCGAAGAACCCGGATGCGGGGCCGAGCCAGGACTGGCTGTCGTTCGTGCAGAGCGCGCGCGCCCGCAACAAGATCCGCCAGTGGTTCACGCGCGAGCGTCGCGACGAGGCGATCGAGCAGGGTCGAGACGCGATCGCGAAGGCCATGCGCAGGCACAACCTGCCGCTGCAGCAGCTCATGAGCCGGGAGTCGTTCGTCGAGGTCGCCTCGTCGATGGGCTACGACGACGTCAACGGCCTCTACGCCGGCGTCGGCGAGGGCCACGTGTCGACGCAGTCGGTGCTCGAGAAGGTCGTCGCCGGCCTGCAGGGCACGGTCGACGAGGACGAGTTCATCCCCGTGAGCCCGTCGCGCGGCGTGCAGTCGCGCCCCTCGTCGTCGGGCGTGCTCGTGCGCGGCGCCGACGACATCCTCGTGAAGCTCTCGAAGTGCTGCACGCCCGTGCCCGGCGACGACATCGTCGGCTTCGTCACGCGCGGCCAGGGCGTGAGCGTGCATCAGCGCACGTGCCCGAACGTGCAGGGCCTGCTCGCGGAGCCCGAGCGCATGATCGAGGTCACGTGGGCCGAGAACGTGAAGAGCGTCTTCCTCGTGCACATCCAGGTCGAGGCGCTCGACCGCTCGGGCCTGCTCTCCGACGTCACGCGCGTGCTCAGCGAGCACCACGTCAACATCCTGTCGGCGTCGGTGCAGACGGGCACCGACCGCCTGGCGATCAGCCGCTTCGTCTTCGAGATGGGCGACACGACGCACCTCGACCGCGTGCTCAACGCCGTCCGGCGCATCGACGCCGTCTACGACGTGTACCGCGTCACCGGCGGCTGACGAGGTCGAGCCCCTCGAGTCGCGCGAGCGATCGCTCGATGCGGCTGCGGCCCGATCCCGGGATCGCCCAGCGCAGCTCGCGCGGATCGTCGGCGAGCAGCCGGATGGCCGTGCGGGTCACGTCGTCGTCGCGGTCGTCGGCGAGCAGGTCGACGGCCGTGCGCAGCGGCGACGTGACGCGCACGCCGTCGACGTCGAGGCACGTGTGCAGCGCCACGCGACGGATGAGGGCGCGGCAGCCGGCGGGCACCTCGGCCCGACGATGTCGCAGCGTCGCGACGTCGATGACGTCGGGCAGGGGAGCGGCGCCGTGCACCCACGCTGCCGCGAGGCCCGAGACGATGTGCGCGGACGTGAGCGGCAGCCGCAGCGACCGGAGGCGGTCGGCGGGGGAGTCGACGCGGTCGACGTGCCTGGCGGAGTGGGCGAGGTCGACGAGGTCGCCGTCGAGCCGCATGGCGGAGCGTTCTGCGATGGAGAGCATGCCGGCGAGGGTGCAGCATGCCGCGCATGCGACGAGGCGCCGACCCCCACGATTGTGGAGAGCGGCGCCTCGTCGTCTGGCTGTGGAGAGCGTCAGCGGGCGGCGGCGACGACCGCGAGCCACTCGCGCTTCGTCTGCAGCTCGGCCTCGAGGCCGGCGACCTTGCCCTTGTCCTTCGACGCCTTCGCGGCCTCGAGCGCTGCCTCGAGCTGCTCGATCGACTCCTCGAGCTGGCCCGCGAGCCCCTCGGAGCGCGCCTTGCGCTCGGGGTTCGTGCGGTCCCAGTGGTCGTCGTCGAGCTTGCGCACGTGCGCCTCGATGCGGCGCATGCCGTCCTCGACCTCGCGCAGCGCCTCGCGCGGCACGCGGCCGATCTCGTCCCAGCGACGCTGCAGCGCCGTGAGCGCGTCGCGAGCCTTCGCACGGTCGGTGACCTGCAGCAGCGGCGTCGCCTCCTCGAGGATGGCGCGCTTCGCGGCGAGGTTCTCGCCCTGCTCGCCGTCGACGATCGCGTTGGCCTCGGACTTCGCCTGGAAGAGCACGTCGCCGGCGGCCTTGAAGTCGGCCCAGAGCGCGTCGTCGACCTTGCGGCCCGCGCGGCCGGCGGCCTTCCACTCGTCGAGCAGCGACCGGTACGCCGGGATGCCGTCCGCACCCTTGGGCGCGAGCGCCTGCGCACGCTCGACGAGCGCCTGCTTGCGGCTGCGCGCATCCTTGTGCTGCGAGTCGAGGTCGGAGAAGAAGGCGCGGCGACCCTGCTCGACGGTCTGACGCGCGTCGCGGAATCGCTTCCACAGCGCGTCGCCTGCCGACTTGGGGATGCGCGGCCCATCCTTCTGCGCCGTCTGCCAGCGCTGGAAGAGGGCGTCGAGCTCGGAGCTCGCCTGCTTCCACTGCACCTGCTTCGGGTCGCGAGCCGCGAGCGCCTCGGCGGCGGCCACGATGGCCTCGCGGTCGGCGATGGCCGCCTGCGACTGCTGCTCGGCCTCCGCCTTCTGCTCGGCGCTCAGCTCCTCGAGCTTGCCCGCGAGGGCGTCGATGCGAGTCAGCAGGGCCTCGAGGTCGCCGACGGCGTTCGCTCCGGTGACCGACTCGCGCAGATGCCTCGCGGCCTTCTGCACGTCGGTCGCCGAGGCACCGGCGCGCGACCGCTGCTCGAGCAGGCGCACCTGCCCCTCGAGATCTGCGTACTTGCGCTGGAAGTAGGCGAGCGCCTCATCGGGGCTCGCGTCGGGGTACTGGCCGACCTCACGCCACTGCTCGCCCTCACGGACGGAGACGGTGCCATGCTCGTCGACGCGGCCCCACGGGTTCGCGTCCATGGCCTTAAGGCTACTTCACGCGGCGGCCGTCATTCGACGGTCGCGGCATCGATCGTCACCGGGTTCAGCGGAGCGCCGTCCTCGGGGGCGACGCCGGTGGTCGGATCGGGCGTCGTGCCCGCCGAGATGACGTCGGTGACGAGCTGGTCGAGACCGCTCGTGACGGAGCCGATCACGGTGTAGCCGCCCGCGGCGTCCGCCGGGATGTCGGTGTCGCCGTAGACGATGAAGAACTGGTGGCCGTTCGAGTTGGCGTCGCCACCCGCGCGCGCCATCGCGATCGTGCCCGCGACGTAGACGTCGTCGGCGGGCGCGTTCTCGATGGGGCCGTACTGGTAGTCGGGGTCGCCGGCGCCCGTGCCGTCGAGCGAGCCGCACTGCAGCACCTCGAAGCGGTCGGCCGTCGTGAGGCGGTGGCACGTCTTGCCGGCGTAGTAGCCGGTCTGGATGTCGTTGATGACGGCCGAGACGGCCTGCGGCGCCGCGGCGCCGTCGAGCTGGATGCCGAGCTCGACGCCGTTGATCGTGAGGGAGCCCGTCCACTCGCGACCCTCGGCGAGCGACGGGTCGGGCACGGCCTCCGAGGCCGTGGCCTCGTCGGTGGGGGCCGGGGACTCCGAGGCGCTGGCGGCGTCGTCGGTGGGCTGCGAGTCGGCGTACCACCACTGGCCGAGGCCGGCGAGGGTGCCGACGACGACGACCGCGGCGATGGCGATGACGTTGTCGCGCTTGAGCCTGCGCTGCTTGCCCTCGTGCACCGTGCGGCGTGCGCGGTAGTCGCGGACGCGCCGCTGCTGCTCCTTGGTGCTCGTCACCGATCCGTCTCCCGTCTGGATGCTCGCACGAGCGTAACGCGTGCGCCTGTGCCTCATGGACGCGCGCTCGCGCGGGCGCGTGGGTGGTCGGCCCTACGATCGAGGCATGGCGAATGCGGGGCTCGGATCGTCGACCGCGCCGCTCGCGGTGCGCATGCGACCGCGCTCGCTCGACGAGGTCGTGGGGCAGCGGCATCTGCTGCGCGACGGCTCGCCGTTGCGCAGGCTCGCGACTCCTGGTGCGCGGAGCGGGCAGTCCGTCATCCTCTGGGGTCCTCCCGGCACGGGCAAGACGACGATCGCGCAGGCGATCGCCGCGTCGAGCGATCGTCGCTTCGTCGAGCTGAGCGCAGTGACGGCCGGCGTGAAGGACGTGCGTCAGGTCATGGAGGAGGCCCTCTCGACGCGCGACCTCTACGACTCGCAGACCGTGCTGTTCCTCGACGAGATCCACCGCTTCACGAAGGCGCAGCAGGATGCGCTGCTGCCCGGCGTCGAGAACGGCTGGGTCACGCTCATCGCGGCGACGACCGAGAACCCGTCGTTCAGCGTCATCAGCCCGCTGCTGTCGCGCTCGCTGCTGCTCACGCTCGAGCAGCTGCCCGACGACGAGCTCGGCGGTCTGCTCGATCGCGCCGTCGCCGACCCACGGGGCTTCGGCGGCCGGGTCGTGCTCGACGACGCCGCGCGGGCGTCGATCGTGCGGCTCGCGTCGGGCGACGCCCGCCGCGCGCTCACGATCCTCGAGGCGTCGGGGTCGCACGTGCTCGCGGTGCCGGCGACGGCACCGGAGGAGTCCGAGGACGACGAGGACGGGGACGAGAGCGAGGTCGACGCCGACCTCGACGTCGACGTCCTGCCCGTCGTCACCGACGCGATCGTCGCCGAGAGCGTCGACGCCGCGCTGCTGCGCTACGACCGGCAGGGCGACGAGCACTACGACGTCATCAGCGCCTTCATCAAGTCGGTGCGCGGCTCCGACCCCGACGGCGCGCTGCACTGGCTCGCCCGCATGATCGAGGCGGGGGAGGACGCGCGCTTCATCGGGCGGCGCCTCATCATCCTCGCGTCCGAGGACGTCGGCATGGCCGACCCGCAGGGCCTCGTCATCGCGACCGCCGCCGCGCAGGCCGTGCAGCTCATCGGCATGCCCGAGGGCCGCATCCCGCTCGCCGAGGCGACCGTCTACCTCGCGACCGCCCCGAAGTCGAACCGCTCGTACAAGGGCGTGGATGCGGCGATCGCCGACGTGCGCCGCGGTGCGTTCGGTCGCGTGCCGACGCACCTGCGCGACGCGCACTACCCGGGGGCCAAGCGCCTCGGCCACGGCAAGGGCTACCGCTACGCGCACGACGCGCCGCACGGCGTCGCGACGCAGCAGTACCTGCCCGACGAGCTCGTGGGCACCGTGTACTACGACCCGGGCGCGCACGGCTACGAGCGCGAGGTCGCTGCGCGGCTCGAGCGCATCCGCGCCATCCTGCGCGGCGACTGACGCCGCGAGCGGTGCGGCGCGACCTTCTGGTAGCCTGAACGACGGTCCGCTCGGACCATCCACCCATCCTTTTGCCGGGAGACCGGCTGGCTGCTCGCGCAGCCGCGATGCGAAGGAAGCAACGCATGACCACCAAGACCAGCATCACGCGCAAGTCGCGTGCGCTCGGCGTGGCCCTCACCCCGAAGGCCGCCAAGTACCTCGAGAAGCGTCCGTACGGCCCCGGCCAGCACGGCCGCACCAAGCGCAAGGCCGACAGCGACTACGCCGTCCGCCTCCGCGAGAAGCAGCGTCTGCGCGCCCAGTACGGCATCCGCGAGAAGCAGCTGCGCCTCACGTTCAACGAGGCCCGCCGCCAGGCCGGCCTGACGGGTGAGAACCTCGTCGAGCTGCTCGAGATGCGTCTCGACGCGCTCGTGCTGCGCGCGGGCTTCGCCCGTTCGATGGCGCAGGCTCGCCAGCTCGTCGTGCACCGCCACATCGTCGTCGACGGCCAGCGCGTCGACCGCCCCTCGTTCCGCGTCAAGGAGGGCCAGACCATCGGCGTGCATGAGCGCTCCGAGGGCATGGAGCCCTTCCAGGTCGCAGCGGCCGGCGGTCACGCCCAGGTGCTGCCCCCGGTCCCCGGCTACCTCGAGGTCACCCTCGACCGCCTCCAGGCCGTGCTGCTGCGCCGCCCGAAGCGCGCCGAGGTGCCCATCGTCTGCGACGTGCAGCTCGTCGTCGAGTACTACGCCGCGCGCTGATCGCACGGTGCACGAAGGCCGTCCGGGACTCCCGGGCGGCCTTCGTCCGTCTCCGCGCGCGCCGTCGATAGACTGGCCGTCCACTTCCCACGAGGAGAGACCTGCCATGAGGACCATCGCCCTGCTCGCCGTCGGTGCCATCGCCGGCGCCGTCGTCGTCACGCGCATGCAGCAGACGCCCAAGGGCAAGGAGATCCTCGACGCGGCCGACGCGAGGGTGCGCGAGTTCACCGACGCCGTCAAGGACGGCTACTCGAGCCGCGACCGCGAGCTGCGCGGCGAGTAGCCGCCCTCCTCACCAGCACGACCCGGCCGCCTGCGTGCGGCCGCAGCGCCCGCATGGGCATCGAGAGACGTGATCCAGATGCAGACCGCCGAGATCCATGACCGCTTCCTGCGCTTCTTCGAGCGCAAGGACCACACCATCGTGCCGTCGGCGTCGCTCGTCAGCGACGACCCGACGATCATGTTCACGATCGCCGGCATGGTGCCGTTCATCCCGTACCTCACCGGTCAGGAGCCCGCGCCCTACCCGCGCGCGGCCGACGTGCAGAAGTGCATCCGCACGAACGACATCGAGGAGGTCGGGCGCACGCCGCGCCACGGCACCTTCTTCCAGATGACGGGCAACTGGTCGTTCGGCGACTACTTCAAGCGCGGCGCCATCGAGTACGCGTGGGAGTTCCTCACCGGCTCGGAGGCCGACGGCAACCTCGGCTTCTCGCCCGACGACCTGTGGGTCACGGTCTTCGAGACCGACGACGAGGCCGTCGCGCTCTGGAAGGAGATCGCGGGCCTGCCCGAGGAGCGCATCCAGCGCCTCGGCCGCGACACGAACTACTGGTCGACGGGCCAGCCCGGTCCCGCCGGCCCCTGCTCCGAGATCTTCTTCGACCGCGGCCCCGCGTACGGCATCGACGGCGGCCCCGCCACCGACGACGACCGCTACGTCGAGATCTGGAACCTCGTCTTCATGCAGGACCAGATCACCGACGTGAAGTCGAAGACGGAGTTCCGCATCGTCGGCGACCTGCCCGCGAAGAACATCGACACCGGCATGGGCCTCGAGCGCATCGCGTTCCTCAAGCAGGGCGTCGAGAACATGTACGAGATCGACCAGGTGCGTCCCGTGCTCGACCTCGCGGCGCAGCTGTCGGGCCGCGAGTACGGCGCCGACCACGAGGACGACGTGCGCATGCGCGTCGTCGCCGACCACGTGCGCTCGTCGCTCATGCTGCTCTCCGACGGCGTGACGCCCGGCAACGAGGGTCGCGGCTACATCCTGCGCCGCCTCATGCGCCGCGCCATCCGCGCCATGCGCCTGCTCGGCGTGCACCAGCCGACGTTCCCGACGCTCTTCGCCGCGTCGCGCGACGCGATGCAGGCCTCGTACCCCGAGCTCGGCACCGAGTGGTCGCGCCTGTCGCGCTTCGCGTTCGCCGAGGAGGAGACCTTCCTCAAGACGCTCGAGGCCGGCTCGTCCGTGCTCGACGGCGCGCTCGAGACGACGAAGGGCGATGGCCGCGTGCAGCTCGCCGGCGACACCGCCTTCCTGCTGCACGACACGTACGGCTTCCCCATCGACCTCACGCTCGAGATCGCCGAGGAGCAGGGCCTCACGGTCGACCGCGCCGCGTTCGACCGCCTCATGGGCGAGCAGCGCTCGCGCGCGAAGGCGGATGCGAAGGCGAAGCGCGGCGCGCTCGCCGACAAGTCGGTCTACGGCGAGTTCCGCGCGGCGGGCGAGACGGCCTTCCTCGGCTACGAGGAGCTCGAGGCCGACGGCGCCGTCGTGGGCATCCTCAAGGACGGCGTCAGCGTGCAGCGCGCCGCCGCGGGCGAGACCGTCGAGCTCATGCTCACCGCCACGGCGCTCTACGCGGAGTCGGGCGGCCAGGACTCCGACCAGGGCCGCCTCGTGGGCGACGCGTTCGAGGCCGACGTCGTCGACGTGCAGCGCCCCGTGCCGGGCCTCACGAGCCACACCGTCACGATCGTCTCGGGAGAGGTCGGCATCGGCGACCGCGCGCACTCGATCGTCGACGTCGCCTACCGCCGCGGTGCGACGCAGGCGCACTCGGCGACCCACGTCATCCACGCGGCGCTGCGCCAGGTGCTCGGCCAGGACGCGCACCAGTCGGGCTCGTACAACAAGGCCGGCTACATGCGCCTCGACTTCTCGTGGTCGAACCCGCTGAGCGCCGACACGCGCTCGGAGCTCGAGGAGATCGCCTCGTCGGCGATCGCCGACGACCTCGCGGTCGAGACGCGCATCATGGGCCTCGACGAGGCGCGCGAGGCGGGCGCGATGGCGCTCTTCGGCGAGAAGTACGGCGACACCGTGCGCATGGTCGACATCGGCGGCCCGTGGTCGCGCGAGCTCTGCGCGGGCACGCACGTCGCGTCGTCGGGCCAGATCGGCCTCGTCGCCATCACGGGCGAGTCGAGCGTCGGTGCGACGAACCGCCGCATCGAGGCGATCGTCGGCCAGGACGCGTTCCGCGAGCTCGCCGCGGAGCGCGCGCTCGTGCAGTCGATCTCGCAGAGCCTCAAGACGCCGAAGGACCAGCTGCCGGCGCGCATCGACGACCTCGTCGCGTCGCTGAAGGTCGCCGAGCGCAAGGTCGCCGAGTTCGAGGCGCAGCGCCTCGCGCTGCGCGTGCCCGAGCTCGCGCAGTCCGCGTCGCGCGAGGGTCGCTCGCGGCTCGTCGCGGCCGACCTCGGCACGCTCGCATCGGCCGACGACGTGCGCTCGCTCGCGCTGCAGGTGCGCGAGCGCCTCGGCGCCGACGCCGCGACGGTCGCGCTCGGCGCGACGGTGGGCGACAAGCCCGTCGTCGTCGTGGCGACGAACCAGGCGGCGCGCGACGCAGGCGTGCAGGCCGGCCCCCTCGCGAAGGCGGCCTCGGCCGTGCTCGGCGGCGGTGGCGGCGGCAAGCCCGACATGGCGCAGGGCGGCGGCACGGATGCCGCACGCATGCCCGAGGCGCTGCGTGCGATCGCGGAGGGCCTCGCCTGATGCGGCAGGGCGTCCGCCTGGGCGTCGACGTGGGCAGGGTCCGCGTCGGCGTCGCACGGTCGGACCGCGACGGGCTGCTCGCGACGCCGGTCGAGACGATCCAGCGGGTCGACGTCGACGGCGTCGTGCGCCGCGTCGGCGAGCTCGTCGCCGAGCTCGACGTCGTCGAGCTGGTCGTGGGCCTGCCGCTGTCGCTCTCGGGCGGCGACACCCCCAGCACGCAGGACGCGCGCGACGTGGCGGCGGCCCTCGCGACCGTCGCGCCCGTGCGGCTCGTCGACGAGCGGCTGTCGACCGTGACGGCGCAGTCGGCCATGCGCCAGGCGGGGCGCTCGACGCGTCGCCAGAGGGCCGTGATCGACCAGGCAGCAGCCGTCGTGATCCTGCAGCACGCGCTCGACGCCGAGCGCGCGGGGCGCGTTCCCGGCATGATGGTGGACCACGAGGAGGACTGATGGGACGTCGGGGGAGACCGCCGGGCATGCCCGAGCCGGGCAGCGAGCAGCCGTTCGACGACGCTGCGCTGCCGCCGGACACTCCTGCCGTGCCGCCGACGCCGCCGTTGCCGACCGTGCCGCCGACGCCCTCGGCGCCTGAGCCTGCGACGAGCGAGCCCGTGGCGCCCGCGCCCTCGGCGCCGACGCCCGAGCCCGTGCGGCAGACGCCAGCGCGCCAGGACCCGCCGACGGTGCAGCAGCCGGTCGTGCCGCCGACGCCGCCCGCCCCCGAGCCCACGTTCGAGGACATCTTCGGCACGCCGACCCCCGACGCGCCCGAGCCCGACCTGCCCAGGCACGAGCCGCCGACGTCGCGCCCGGCCGAGCCCGTCGCATCCGTGCAGCCCGACGACGCGCTCGGCATCGAGGCGATCGCCGACGCCGTCGGCGCCTCCACGTCGCAGACGCCCTGGGCGACCGCGACGAGCGCCGCCGCGACCGAGGCGCCGCGCGAGCGTGCGCCGAAGGCCACGACGACGCGACCCGCGAAGTCCGCCAAGCCCAAGCGCCAGCGCAGCGGCAAGCGCGGTGGCATCGTCATCATCGTGGCGCTCGTCGCGATCCTCGCGGCCGTCTTCGGCGGCGGCTGGCTCGCGTTCGGCCCCGCGATCATGGATCGCTTCTCCGAGCCCGAGGACTTCTCGGGTGCGGGCTCCGGCGAGGTCGTCGTGCGCATCGAGTCGGGCTGGACGGGCGCGCAGGTCGCGACGATGCTCGAGGAGGAGGGCGTCATCGCCGACCAGGAGGCGTTCTATGCGCTCCTCGTGGCCGACCCGAGCATCGGCTTCCAGCCGGGCTCCTACCGCCTCGCGCTCGAGATGTCGTCGCAGGCGGCGCTCGACGCGCTGCAGGACGAGGCGAGCCGCGTCGTGCTCCAGGTGACGATCCCTGAGGGCTTCGTCATCCAGCAGGTCTACGCGCGCCTCGCCGAGCAGACCGGCATCCCCGAGGCCGACATCGTGCAGGCCGCGAGCGACCCGAGCGTCTACGGCGTCACGGGCTCGTCGCTCGAGGGCTGGCTGTTCCCTGCCACGTACACGTTCGACGGCAGCGAGTCGCCGCAGCAGATCCTCCAGACGATGGTCGATCGCATGCGGCAGGCGATGACCGAGCGCGGCGTGCCCGAGGACCAGTGGCAGACCGTGGTCACGTTCGCGTCGCTCGTCGAGCGCGAGGGCGGACCGGTCGCGAACTTCCCGCAGGTCGCGCGCGTGTTCCAGAACCGCCTCGACATCGGCATGCTCATGCAGTCCGATGCGACGGTGCACTACGGCATCGGCGACTTCGGCGTCATCACGACGACCGACGAGGAGCGCGGCGACGCCGGCAACCCGTACAACACGTACGTGCACGCTGGGCTGCCGATCGGACCGATCGGGGCTCCCGGCGACGCCGCGATCGATGCGGTGCTCGCGCCGGCCGAGGGCGACTGGCTCTACTTCGTCACGATCGACCCGTCGACGGGCGAGACCGTGTTCTCGAACACGCTCGCGGAGCACAACCAGGCCGTGCTGCTGTTCCAGGCGTGGCTGCGCGAGAACCCCGAGTACGGCAGCTGATGCGGGGCCGCGCATGACGCGGCTCGCGGTGCTCGGAAGCCGGTCGACGGGCACACGTGCAGCGTGTGCCGGATGGAAGGGTGCTCGATGCGACTGGCTGTGATCGGCGATCCCATCGAGCACTCGCGGTCGCCGCGCATCCACGCGGCCGCCTACGCCGTGCTCGGGCTCGACTGGGCGTACGGGCGCGAGCGGCTGACGGCGGATGCCGTCGCGGGCTTCGTCGACGGTCTCGGCCCCGAGTGGCGCGGCCTGTCGGTGACGGCGCCGCTCAAGGAGGCCGCGGCCGCGTGGGCGCGCGACGTCGACCCGCTCGTGACGCGCACGGGTGCGGCGAACACGTTGCGCGTCGACCTGCGCGCCGCATGGAACACCGACGTCGCCGGCATCGTCGACGCGTTCGCCGAGGTGGGCGTCGACGGCGTCGACCGCGGCGCGATCGTGGGCGGGGGAGCGACGGCGGTCTCGGCCGTGTGCGCGCTCGCCGCCATGGGCGCCATCCGCGTCGACGCCTGGCTCCGCACGCCCGCGAAGGGCGAGCGGCTCGTGACGCTCGGCGCCGAGCTCGGCGTCGCGGTGCACCTCGTCGGCCCCGACGCGCCGCCGCTCGTCGGCGACGTCGTCGTGAGCACGCTGCCGGCCGAGGCGGCTGCGGCGCCCGCGCTCGCGGGCCCGCGCGCGATCCTCGACGCCGACTACGCCTCGGGTGCGAGCCGCTACGAGGGCGTCGCGCCGCTCGTGCCGGGGCTCGCGATGCTGCTGCATCAGGCGCTGCGGCAGGTGCGCATCTTCGTGCACGGCGACCCCGAGACGCCCGTCGACCGCGAGGGCGAGGTCTGGGCGGCCATGGTCGCCGCCGCCTGACGCCCGCGCGACGCGTGCGTGCGCGTCGACGCCCGCGGGGGATGGAAGGATGGATCCCATGCTTCGATGGCTGACCGCAGGCGAGAGCCATGGCCCCGAGCTCCTCGCGATCCTCGAGGGACTCCCCGCCGACGTGCCCGTGACGGCAGAGGCCATCCAGGCCGACCTGCAGCGCCGCAAGCTCGGCGCCGGTCGCGGCGCGCGCATGAAGTTCGAGCAGGATGCGCTCTCGATCTCGGGCGGCGTGCGCCACGGCCGCTCGATGGGGTCGCCCGTCGCGCTGCGCATCGGCAACACCGAGTGGCCGAAGTGGACCGACGTCATGAGCCCCGCGCCGCTCGACGAGGCGCCCACGGGCGCCCGTGCGGCGGCGCTCACGCGACCGCGTCCCGGCCACGCCGACCTCGTCGGCATGCAGAAGTACGGCTTCGACGAGGCCCGTCCCGTGCTCGAGCGCGCCTCGGCCCGTGAGACGGCCGCACGCGTCGCGCTCGGCGCGGTCGCGAAGGCGTTCCTCGGCGAGCTCGGCGTGCGCCTCGTGAGCCACACGCTCGCGATCGGGCCCGTGCGCGTGCCCGACGGCGCACCCATCCCGTCGCCCGACGACGTGGATGCGCTCGACGCCGATCCGCTGCGCTGCCACGACCCCGAGACGAGCGCGCGCATGCTCGCCGAGGTCGACGACGCGAAGTCGGCGGGCGACACGCTCGGCGGCGTCGTCGAGGTGTGCGCCTACGGCCTCCCGCCGGGGCTCGGCTCGTACGTGCACTGGGACCGCCGCCTCGACGCGCGCCTCGCCGGCGCGCTCATGGGCATCCAGGCCATCAAGGGCGTCGAGGTCGGCGACGGCTTCGAGACGACCCGTCGTCGCGGCTCCGTCGCGCACGACGAGCTCGTGCCCGGCGCCGACGGCATCGAGCGCCTCACCGACCGCGCAGGCGGCACCGAGGGCGGCATGTCGACGGGCACCGTGCTGCGCGTGCGCGCCGGCATGAAGCCCATCGCGACCGTGCCGCGCGCGCTGCGCACGATCGACACGACGACGGGCGAGGCTGCGCAGGCGCATCACCAGCGCAGCGACGTGTGCGCCGTGCCCGCCTCGGGCGTCGTCGCCGAGGCCATGGTCGCGCTCGTGCTCGCCGACGCCATGATCGAGAAGCTCGGGGGCGACTCGGTCGCCGAGGTGCGCCGCAACCTCGAGGCCTACCTCGCCGCGATCCCCGAGACGCTGGTCACGACCGCGTGAGACCCGTCGCGCTCATCGGGCCGATGGCGGCGGGCAAGTCGAGCGTCGGCCGCAAGCTCGCGAGCCACCTCGGCGCGACGTTCGTCGACACCGACCGCGAGATCGTGCGTGCGCACGGGCCGATCGCCGACCTCTTCGAGGCTCGGGGCGAGCCGGCGTTCCGCGCCATCGAGGCCGAGACGGTCGCTGCGGCGCTCGTCGACGACGCCGTCGTGTCGCTCGGCGGGGGAGCACCGCTCGCTGCCGCGACCCAGGAGCGCCTCGCCGATGCGCACGTCGTGCTGCTCATGATCGACGACCGGCAGGCAGAGCGGCGCATCGCCGGCTCCGCCCGCCCCCTGCTCTCCGACGGCGGCATCGACGCGTGGCGTCGCATCCTCGCCGAGCGCGAGCCCACGTACCGCGCGCTCGCCGACCTCGAGGTCGACGCGTCGCGCCGCAAGATGAGCGACATCGTCGCCGAGATCGCCACCTGGCTGGAGGCCAAGCCGTGACCACCGTCATCCCCGTCCGCACCGAGCGCCCCTACGACGTCGTCGTCGGCCGGGACATCCTGCTGCCGCAGATCGCCGAGGCCGTCGCGGGCGCCGCGCAGGTGCTCGTCGTGCACCAGCCGGCGATGGCGAGGCAGGCGGATGCGCTCAAGGCCGAGCTGGGCGACCACGTGCTGCTCGCCGAGGTTCCCGACGCCGAGGCGGCGAAGCGCATCGAGGTCGCGCAGTTCCTGTGGCAGATCATGGGCCAGGCCGACTTCACCCGCACCGACATGGTCGTGGGGCTCGGCGGCGGCGCCGTCACCGACCTCGCGGGCTTCGTCGCGGCGACGTGGCTGCGCGGCGTCGGCGTCGTGCTCGCCCCCTCGAGCGTGCTCGGCATGGTCGACGCGGCCGTGGGCGGCAAGACGGGCATCAACACCGAGCAGGGCAAGAACCTCGTCGGCGCCTTCCACCACCCGGCGCGCGTCGTGTGCGACCTCGCGCTGCTCGACACGCTGCCGCGCAACGAGCTGCTCACGGGCTTCGCCGAGATCGTGAAGGCGGGCTTCATCGCCGACCCGGCCATCCTGACGCTGCTCGAGGAGCACCTCGATGTTGCGACCGACCCGACGACGCCCGAGTTCGCCGAGATCATCGCGCGCTCGATCCAGGTGAAGGCCGACGTCGTCGCCGAGGACTTCACCGAGCAGGGCCTGCGCGAGATCCTCAACTACGGCCACACGCTCGGCCACGCGATCGAGCACACCGAGCGCTACCGCTGGCGCCACGGCGCTGCCGTGGCGATCGGCCTCATGTTCGCCGCCGAGCTCGGCCGCCTCGCGGGCCGCCTGCCCGAGTCGGTCGTCGATCGTCACCGCGCGATCCTCGAGTCGCTCGAGCTGCCCACGACGTACCCGATCGGTCGCTGGCAGACGCTGCTCGCGACGATGCGGCGAGACAAGAAGGCGCGCGGCGCGATGCTGCGCTTCATCGTGCTCGACGACGTCGCCCGCCCGCGCGTGCTCGAGGGCCCCGACGACTCGATGCTCTTCACGGCGTACCAGTCGCTCGCGGACTGACGCATAGGCTCGTGACCATGCGCATCCTCGTGCTCAACGGCCCCAACCTCGGCAGGCTCGGCTCCCGCGAGCCCGACGTCTACGGCTCCGCGGGTCTCGACGAGGTCGAGCGCGTCGTCGCGTCGATCGGACCCGACGTCGAGGTCGACCTGCGTCAGACGGACTCCGAGGCCGAGCTCGTGCACTGGATCCACGAGGCCGTCGACACGGCCACGCCCGTCGTGCTCAACCCGGCGGCGTTCACCCACTACTCGTACGCGCTGCGCGATGCGTGCGCCATGGTGACGAAGGCGGGCATCCCGCTCGTCGAGGTGCACATCACGAACCCGCACACGCGCGAGACGTTCCGCCACACGTCGACGATCTCGGGCGTCGCGACCGGCGTCATCGCAGGCTTCGGCATCGACGGCTACCGCCTCGCGGCCCTCGCGATCCTCGCTCGCGCGGCCTGAGGCTCCCGGCCGTGCCGCATCCCGTCGGCTAGGATGCTCTGTCGGCCCCCAAAGGGCCGCGACGACTTCCACTTTCGAGGGACACATGGCGACGACGAACGACATCAAGAACGGCGCGGTGCTCAGCATCGACGGGCAGCTCTGGAGCGTGATCGAGTTCCAGCACGTCAAGCCCGGCAAGGGGGGCGCGTTCGTGCGCACGAAGCTCCGCAACGTGCGCAGCCTCAAGGTCGTCGACAAGACGTTCAACGCGGGCACGAAGATGGACTTCGCGACGGTCGACCGCCGCGACTACCAGTTCCTGTACAACGACGGCACCGACTTCGTGTTCATGGACAACGACACGTACGAGCAGTTCCAGGTGAGCCCCGAGATCGTCGGCGACGCTGCGAAGTTCCTGCTCGACGGCGCGACGGCGCAGATCACGATGCACGAGTCGGAGGCGCTCCAGGTCGAGCTGCCCGGCTCGGTCGTGCTCGAGATCACGTACACGGAGCCCGGCCTCCAGGGCGACCGTTCGAGCGCGGGCACGAAGCCCGCGACGGTCGAGACCGGCGCCGAGATCCAGGTGCCGCTCTTCGTCGAGCAGGGCACGCGCGTGAAGATCAACACGGCTGACGGCTCGTACCTCGGTCGCGTCACCGACTGACGTGGCGCAGCAGGTCTACCCCTCCCGTCGCAAGGCTCGCAAGCACGCGGTCGAGGTCGGCTACAGCGCCATCGTGCGCGACGGCGACGCCCTCGAGCTGCTCCGCGTCACGGCCCTCGACCAGGGCTGGGCGAAGCATCCGTGGTTCGCGTACTGCGAGGAGCTCGTGACGGGCGTCGCCCACCACGCCGACGAGCTCGACGAGCTCGTCGAGCAGTCGAGCGAGCACTGGTCGCTCGAGCGCATGGCGCGCATCGACCTCGCGATCCTGCGCGTCGGCGCATGGGAGCTCGCGCACAACCCGGCCGTGCCGCAGGAGGTCGCGATCTCCGAGGCCGTGCACCTCGCCGGCGAGCTCTCGACCGACCGCTCGGGCCCGTTCGTGAACGGCGTCCTCGCGAAGGTCGCCAGCCAGGTCGGCTGAGCAGGCACCACGCATCGACGCACGCGGCGTCGCGACGGACCCCCGTCGCGGCGCCGCGTTCGTGTGCGCGCCGCGTCGGCCGCGGCACGCGGCGTTCGATAGGGTTGGGGCACCGACATCCTTCATCAGCCGTCCTGCGAGGCGGCGAGTGACGCCCAGAGAGGCAGGAAGGGGGTCTGCATGCCTGCGCGCACCGTGCTGCAGGAGGCGGACATCGCCCGCGCGCTCACGCGCATCGCCCACGAGATCCTCGAGGCCAATCGCGGCCCGGAGTCCCTCGTCATCCTCGGGATCCCGACCCGCGGCGCCCTCCTCGCGGAGCGCATCGCCGCCAGGCTCGGCGAGATCACCGGCACCGACTTCACGGGCCGCACCGGCACGCTCGACGTGACGATGCACCGCGACGACCTCGCCCGCACCGGCACGCGTCCGACGCAGCCGACGCGCATCCCCGCCTCCGGCATCGACGGCCAGACCGTGGTGCTCGTCGACGACGTGCTCTACTCGGGCCGCACCATCCGGGCAGCGCTCGACGCGCTCACCGACCTCGGGCGCCCCGCGGCCGTGCGCCTCGCGGTGCTCGTCGACCGCGGCCACCGCCAGCTGCCCATCCGCGCCGACTACGTCGGGAAGAACCTGCCGAGCGCCGCGAGCGAGCACGTCTCGATCCTGCTCGCCGAGGTCGACGGGCAGGATGCCGTGACGATCCAGGAGGGCAGCGCCCGATGAGGAACCTGCTCACCGCCGCGCTCACGCGCGACGAGGCGATCGAGCTGCTCGACATCGCCGAGGACATGGACCAGATCCACGACCGCGACCAGAAGAAGCTGCCCGCGCTGCGCGGCCGCACGGTCGTGAACCTCTTCTTCGAGGACTCGACGCGCACGCGCTCGTCGTTCGAGATCGCAGGCAAGTGGCTCTCGGCCGACGTCATCAACGTCTCGGGCAAGGGCTCGAGCGTCTCGAAGGGCGAGGACCTGCGCGACACCGTCACGACGATCTCGGCCATGGGCGTCGACGGCATCGTCATGCGCCACGGCTCGTCGGGCGCGCCGAACCTCGTCGCCTCCTGGATCCCGCAGATCGTCGTCAACGCCGGCGACGGCACGCACGAGCACCCCACGCAGGCGCTGCTGGATGCGTTCGCCCTGCGCCGCCGCATCCACGGCGACGCGTCGCGCGGCAAGGGCCTCGACGGCGTGCGCGTCGCGATCGCCGGTGACGTGCTGCACAGCCGCGTCGCACGATCGAACGCGTTGCTGCTGCCCGCGCTCGGCGCCGAGGTGACGATCGTCGGCCCGCCGTCGATGCTGCCGCCCGGCATCGGCACGTGGGCCGCGTCGCACACGACCGACTTCGACGAGGTCGTCGACAGCCGACCGGATGCGCTCATGATGCTGCGCGTGCAGCTCGAGCGGCAGACGGGCGCGTTCGTGCCGAGCGCCGGCGAGTACATCGGCGGCTGGTCGCTCACGCCCGAGCGCTTCGCGCGCCTCGGCGGCGACACCCTCGTCATGCACCCCGGCCCCATGAACCGCGGCCTCGAGATCTCGTCGGTCGCCGCCGACGCCGCGGCCTCGCTCGTGCTCGAGCAGGTGCGCGCAGGCGTCTCGGTGCGCATGGCCGTGCTCTACCGACTCCTGGCAGGAAGGACCGACTCGTGACGACCCTCGTCGTGCGCGGTGCGCGCATCCTCGGCGGCGACGCCGCAGACCTCACGATCGTCGACGGCACGATCACGGCCATCGGCACGGCATCCGCCGCGGCCGACGCCACGGTGCTCGACGCCGACGGCCTCGTCGCCCTGCCGGGCCTCGTCGACCTGCACACGCATCTGCGCGAGCCGGGCTTCGAGCAGGCCGAGACCGTCGCGACCGGCGTGCGCGCCGCAGCTGCAGGCGGCTACGCCGCCGTCTTCGCCATGGCGAACACGAAGCCCGCCGCCGACACCGTCGCGGTCGTGGAGCAGGTCGCCGAGCTCGGCCGCCGCGCGGGACTCGCGCACGTGCAGCCCATCGGTGCCGTGACCGTGGGCCTCGAGGGGAAGCGGCTCGCCGACCTCGGCATGATGGCCCGCTCGGCCGCGCAGGTGCGCGTCTTCTCGGACGACGGCCACTGCGTGCACGACGCGCAGCTCATGCGCCGCGCGCTCGAGTACGTCGCGCCGTTCGACGGCGTCATCGCGCAGCACGCGCAGGAGCCGTCGCTCACGGTCGGCGCGCAGATGCACGAGTCGCCCCTCGCAGGCGAGCTCGGCCTCGGCGGTTGGCCCTCCGTCGCCGAGTCGGCGATCGTCGCGCGCGACGTGCTGCTCGCCGAGGCGACCGGCGCCCGACTGCACGTGTGCCACGTCTCGACCGCCGAGACCGTCGACGTGCTGCGCTGGGCGAAGGCCCGCGGCATCCGCGTCACGGCCGAGGTCACGCCGCACCACCTCATCCTCACCGAGGAGGAGGTGCGCGGCTACGACGCGCGCTTCAAGGTCAACCCGCCGCTGCGCGCCGCGACCGACGTCGACGCGCTGCGCGCCGCGCTCGCCGACGGCACGATCGACGTCGTCGCGACCGACCACGCCCCGCACCCCATCGAGACGAAGCAGGCGGCGTGGGCGGATGCGGCGATGGGCATGGTCGGGCTCGAGACGGCCCTCGCCGTCGTGCAGGAGTCGATGGTCGAGACGGGCCTGCTCGACTGGGCGGGCGTCGCCCGCGTCATGGCCTCCACGCCCGCGCAGATCGGCCGCCTCGACGGCTTCGGCGGCGCCCTCGAGGTCGGCGCGCCCGCGCACGTCGCGCTCGTCGACCCCGCCGGCCGCGCGCCCATCGGCACCGAGCACCTGCACGGCCGCTCGACGAACTCGCCGTTCCTCGGCCACTCGCTGCCCGGCCGCGTCGTGCACACGATCTACCGGGGCCGCCAGACGGTGTTGGATGGAGTCGTCGCATGAGCTACGAGACCTTCATCCTGCTGAGCGCGGTGCTCGTCGCCGTGCTCCTCGGCGCAGGCGTCCTCGGCTGGCTCGCGCGTCGCCGCCGCCACCGCGACCTCGTCGCGCCGCAGGCGCCCGACGGCTTCAAGGCCGTGCTCGACGCGCCCATCCTGTACGTCGCCACGACGACGGCGGGCGACCCGTACGACCGCGTCGCCGTGCACGGCCTCGGCTTCCGCGCCCGCGGGCGCATCGCCGTCGGACCATCGGGCGTCGTGCTCGACCTGCCCGGCACCGCCGTGCTCGTGCCCGTCGCCGACATCCTCGGCGTCGAGCGCGCCACGTGGACGATCGACCGCGTCGTCGAGCCCGGCGGCCTCATCCGCATCACGTGGCGCCTCGGCGACCGCGAGCTCGACACCTACCTTCGCGTCACGGAGCGCGACGAGCCCGTGCTCGCCGCCATCCAAGACATCCAGCCGCACCCGACCGCCTCAGGAGCAGCAGCATGACCATCGCCCACCTCGTGCTGGAGGACGGCACGATCTACCGCGGCCGCGCCTACGGCGCCACCGGCCGCACGCTCGGCGAGGCCGTCTTCGCCACCGGCATGACCGGCTACCAGGAGACCATCACCGACCCGTCGTACGCGGGCCAGATCGTCGTGCAGACCGCACCGCAGATCGGCAACACCGGCGTCAACGACGAGGACCCCGAGTCGCGTCGCATCTGGGTCGCCGGCTACGCCGTGCGCCAGGCGAGCCGCGTCGTGTCGAGCTGGCGCGCGACCGAGTCGCTCGACGCGCGCCTCGAGCGCGACGGCATCGTCGGCATCCAGGGGATCGACACGCGTGCGCTCACGCGCCGACTGCGGGATGCGGGCAGCATGCGCGCCGGCATCTTCTCGGGCGACGCCGTGGGCACCGAGGCCGAGATGCTCGACCAGGTGCTGCAGAGCCCGCAGATGGCTGGCCAGCGCCTCGCCGACGTCGTCTCGACGCCCGAGGCGTACCGGCTGCCCGCGACGGCGGAGCGCATCGGCCACCTCGCCGTGCTCGACCTCGGCGTCAAGGCCTCCACGCTGCGCTACCTGCAGGCCCAGGGCTTCGACCTCACGGTGCTGCCGCACTCGGTGACGGCCGACGAGGTCTTCGCGCTCGGCGTCGACGCCGCGTTCTACTCGAACGGCCCCGGCGACCCCGCCGCCTCCGACCAGTACGTCGAGCTGCTGCGCGAGCTGCTGCGGGCGAACCTGCCCTTCTTCGGCATCTGCTTCGGCAACCAGCTGCTCGGCCGCGCCCTCGGCTTCGGCACGTACAAGCTGCCCTTCGGCCACCGCGGCATCAACCAGCCCGTGCTCGACGTCGCCACCGGCACCGTCGAGATCACGAGCCAGAACCACGGCTTCGCCGTCGACGCGCCCATCGGCGAGATCGTCGAGAGCCCCGCCGGGTTCGGCCGCGTGCAGGTGAGCCACTACTCGCTCAACGACCAGGTCGTCGAGGGCCTCCGCGCGCTCGACCTGCCCGCGTTCAGCGTGCAGTACCACCCCGAGGCCGCCGCCGGCCCGCACGACTCCATGTACCTCTTCGACCGGTTCGCGGCCCTCGTGCGCGAGCGGAAGGACGCCTGATGCCCAAGCGCGACGACATCTCGTCGGTCCTCGTGATCGGCTCCGGCCCCATCGTCATCGGCCAGGCGGCGGAGTTCGACTACTCCGGCACCCAGGCCTGTCGCGTGCTGCGCGAGGACGGCATCCGCGTCATCCTCGTCAACTCGAACCCGGCGACGATCATGACCGACCCGGACTTCGCCGACGCCACGTACATCGAGCCCATCACGCCCGAGGTGCTCGAGACGATCATCGTCAAGGAGCGCCCCGACGCGATCCTGCCGACGCTCGGCGGCCAGACGGCGCTCAACGCCGCGATCGAGCTGCACGAGCAGGGCATCCTCGAGCGCCACGGCGTCGAGCTCATCGGTGCGAAGGTCGACGCGATCCACCGTGCCGAGGACCGCCAGCTGTTCAAGCAGCTCGTGCTCGACATCGGCGGCGACGTCGCCTCGTCGGTCATCGCGAAGACCGTCGACGAGGCCATCGCGTTCGCCGACCAGTACGGCTACCCGGTCGTCGTGCGCCCGTCGTTCACGATGGGCGGCCTCGGCTCGGGCTTCGCGCACGACGAGCCCGAGCTGCGGCGCATCGTCGCCGACGGCCTCCACTCGTCGACGATCGGCGAGGTGCTGCTCGAGGAGTCGATCCTCGGGTGGAAGGAGTACGAGCTCGAGCTCATGCGCGACACGGCCGACAACACGGTCGTGATCTGCTCGATCGAGAACGTCGACCCCGTCGGCGTCCACACGGGCGACTCGATCACGGTCGCGCCCGCCCTCACGCTCACGGACCGTGAGTACCAGGAGCTGCGCGACATCGGCATCCGCATCATCCGCGCCGTCGGCGTCGACACGGGCGGCTGCAACGTGCAGTTCGCCGTCGACCCGAAGACGGGCCGCGTCATCGTCATCGAGATGAACCCGCGCGTGTCGCGCTCGAGCGCGCTCGCGTCGAAGGCGACGGGCTTCCCGATCGCGAAGATCGCCGCGAAGCTCGCGATCGGCTACCGCCTCGACGAGATCCCCAACGACATCACGAAGGTGACGCCGGCCTCGTTCGAGCCCACGCTCGACTACGTCGTCGTGAAGGTGCCGCGGTTCACGTTCGAGAAGTTCCCCGCCGCCGACCCCACGCTCACGACGACCATGAAGTCCGTCGGCGAGGCCATGGCCATGGGCCGCACGTACACGCAGGCGCTGCAGAAGGCGCTCCGCTCGCAGGAGCGCCGCGGCGCGACGTTCCACTGGCAGGGCGAGCCCGGCGACAAGGCTGCGCTGCTCGAGGCGTCGCGCACGCCGACCGACGGTCGCATCGTGACGCTGCAGCAGGCGATCCGCGCGGGCGCGACGATCGAGGAGGCGTTCGACGCCACCGCGATCGACCCGTGGTTCCTCGACCAGCTCGTGCTCATCGAGGAGGTCGCTGCCGAGATCCGCGAGGCTGCCGAGCTCGACGAGGACATCCTGCGCCACGCGAAGGAGCACGGCTTCTCCGACGTGCAGATCGGCGAGCTGCGCGGCCTCGACGAGGAGCAGGTGCGCGAGGCGCGCTGGGCGCTCGGCCTGCGCCCCGTGTTCAAGACCGTCGACACGTGCGCGGGCGAGTTCCCCGCCGAGACGCCGTACCACTACTCGTCGTACGACCAGGAGACCGAGGTCGCCCCGTCGGACCGTCGCAAGGTCGTCATCCTCGGCTCGGGCCCGAACCGCATCGGCCAGGGCATCGAGTTCGACTACTCGTGCGTGCACGCGTCGTTCGCGCTGCGCGACGCCGGGTTCGAGACGATCATGGTCAACTGCAACCCCGAGACGGTCTCGACCGACTACGACACGAGCGACCGGCTCTACTTCGAGCCGCTGACGCTCGAGGACGTGCTCGAGGTCATCCACGCCGAGTCGCATTCCGGCGAGCTCGTGGGCGTCATCGTGCAGCTCGGCGGCCAGACGCCGCTGGGCCTCGCGCGCGGCCTCGAGGCTGCCGGCATCCCGATCCTCGGCACGCAGCCCGACGCGATCGACCGCGCCGAGGAGCGCGGCCTGTTCCAGGAGATCCTCGACGCCGCCGGCCTCGTCGCCCCCCGCAACGCGACGGCGACGACCGAGGAGGCGGCCCTCGAGGCGGCCGAGCGCATCGGCTACCCCGTGCTCGTGCGCCCGTCGTTCGTGCTCGGCGGCCGCGGCATGGAGATCGTCTACGACCGCGAGAGCCTGCACGGCTACTTCGAGCGCATGGCCGACACGGCCATCATCGGTCCCGGCAAGCCGCTGCTCGTCGACCACTTCCTCGACGACGCCGTGGAGATCGACGTCGACGCCATCTTCGACGGCACCGACCTGTACGTCGGCGGCATCCTCGAGCACATCGAGGAGGCGGGCATCCACTCGGGCGACTCGTCGTGCACGCTGCCGCCCATCGGCCTCGGCCGCTCGCAGATCGACGAGGTGCGGGATGCGACGCTCGCGATCGCTCGCGGGCTCGACGTGCGCGGTCCGATCAACGTGCAGTTCGCGATCTCCGCGGGCCGCCTCCACGTCATCGAGGCGAACCCGCGCGCGAGCCGCACGGTGCCGTTCGTCGCGAAGGCGCTCGGCTCGCCCATCGCGAAGGCCAACGCCCTCGTGATGGCGGGCCGCACGATCGCCGAGCTGCTCGCGGAGGGCTTCCTGCCCGAGCAGGACGGCTCGCGCCTGCCGCTCGATGCGCCGGTCGCGGTCAAGGAGGCCGTGCTGCCGTTCCGCCGCTTCCGCACGCGCGACGGCGAGCTCGTCGACAGCCTGCTCGGCCCCGAGATGCGCTCGACGGGCGAGGTCATGGGCATCGACCGCGACTTCCCGCGCGCGTTCGCGAAGAGCCAGGTCGCCGCGTACGGCGGGCTGCCGACGTCGGGCACCGTGTTCGTGTCGGTGTCCGACCGCGACAAGCGCCAGGCCGTGCTGCCCATCCACCGCCTGCGGCAGCTCGGCTTCCGCGTGCTCGCCACCGAGGGCACCGCCGAGATCCTCATCCGCAACGGCATCGAGGTCGAGACGATCGCGAAGCACAACGAGGTCGGCGTCGAGGCGTCGATCGTCGGCGCGATCCACCGCGGCGAGGTCGACATCGTCATCAACACCCCCACGGGTCCCGCGGCGCGTCTCGACGGCTACGAGATCCGCGCGGCGACCGTCGGCGCCGACAAGGCGCTCTTCACGACGGTGTCGCAGCTCGGCGCGGCCGTCGCGGCGATCGAGGCGGCGCGCGCGCCGTTCGACGTCACGAGCCTGCAGGAGTACCACGCCAGGAGGACGGCATGACGTTCGGCACCCGCCTCGCCGCGGCGGTCGCGGACCGCGGCCCCGTGTGCGTCGGCATCGACCCGCACGCGCATCTGCTGGATGCGTGGGGCCTGCCCGACACGGCGGCGGGTGCCGAGGCGTTCGGCCTCGAGGTCGTCGAGGCGGCCGCTGGACGCGTCGCGGTCGTGAAGCCGCAGGTGGCGTTCTACGAGCGACACGGCTCCGCGGGGCTCGCGGCGCTCGAGCACGTCATCCGCGTCGCCCGCGCCGAGGGCCTGCTCGTGCTCGCCGACGCGAAGCGCGGCGACCTGGGCTCGACGATGGATGCGTACGCGCAGGCGTGGCTGACGCCGGGCGCGCCGCTCGAGGTCGACGCGATCACGGCGTCGCCGTACCTGGGGCTCGGCTCGCTCGAGCCGGCGCTGTCGCTCGCCGAGGCCAACGAGAAGGGCGTCTTCGTGCTGTGCGCGACGTCGAACCCCGAGGGTGCCGGCCTGCAGTCGCGCGCCGACGCGGCGGGGGAGTCGGTCGCGGCCTCCATCGCCCGCGGCGTCGACGCCTGGAACGTCGACCACGCGCCCGACGGCGCCGGATCGATCGGCCTCGTCGTGGGCGCGACCGTCACGGCGGCCGACTTCGGCGTCACGCTCACGTCGGCCACGCCGATCCTCGCGCCCGGCTTCGGCCACCAGGGCGCGCGCCTCGCCGACCTGCGCACGCTCTACCCGGCGGGCACGCTCGTGCTCGCGAACGTGTCGCGCAGCGTCACGGGCACGCGCGACGGCGTCGCCGACGCGATCGACGCGGCGACGGAGGAGGCCCGATGACGCTCGATCCCGCGCTCGGCGCCGAGGCCGCGCTGCGCGCGCGCCGCGCCCGTGCCGAGGTCAAGCGCGCGGTGCACGCGCGCGAGCGCTCGGCGCTGCATGTCGCGGAGCACGCGTGGGAGCACCCCGACTCCGTCGAGGCGGGCCTGCGCGTCACCGAGCTCGTCGACGCCATCCCCGGCATCGGGAGGCACCGCATGGAGCGGGTGCTCGAGCGCCTCGAGATCTCGCCGCGCAAGCGCGTCGGCGGCCTCGGCTCGCGGCAGCGCACGCGCCTGCGCGAGTGGCTCGACGTCGACCCGGCACCCGCACGCCTCATCGTGCTCGCGGGCCCCACCGCGGTGGGCAAGGGCACGGTCGCGCAGCACGTGCGCGACCACTACCCGTGGATCCGCCACTCCGTGTCGTGGACGACGAGGGCGCCGCGCCCGGGCGAGATCGACGGCGTGCACTACACGTTCGTCTCCGACGCCGAGTTCGACGAGGGCCTGTCGGAGGACGCGTTCCTCGAGTGGGCGAAGGTGCACAACTCGCACCGCTACGGCACGCCGCGCGCGCAGGTGCAGTCGGTGCTCGACACCGGCGACTCCGTGCTGCTCGAGATCGACCTGCAGGGTGCGCGCCAGATCCGCGACCGCATGCCGGAGGCGCTGCTCGTGTTCCTCGCGCCGCCGTCGTGGGAGGAGCTCGTGCGCAGGCTCGTCGGCCGCGGCACGGAGGACGAGGAGGAGCGCTCGCGCCGCCTCGCGACCGCCGAGGTCGAGCTCGCCAGCCAGGACGAGTTCGACGCCGTCGTCATCAATCGCGACGTGGCCGAGGCCGCTGCCGAGGTCGTGGCCCTCATCGGGCGCTAGACTGTTCCACTGCGCCGGTCTCACGCGGACCGCTTCCACGTGAGGCTCGAGCGCACCAGCTTTTCGTCCTGAGGAGGACCCATGGCCGACAAGGGCATCATCAACCCGCCGATCGACGACCTGCTCGCGAAGGTGGACTCGAAGTACCAGCTCGTGATCTTCGCGTCGAAGCGCGCGCGGCAGATCAACGACTACTACACGGATCTGCACGAGGGCAGCATGTTCGACAACGTCGGCCCCCTCGTCGACGCGACCCTCGAGGACAAGCCGATCTCGGTGGCGCTCCGCGAGATCCAGGAGGACAAGCTCCTCCTCAAGCCCGCGCAGCCCTCGGCGTAGTGCGCGTCGTCGTCGGCGTCGCCGGCGGGATCGCGGCCTACAAGGCCGCGCACGCGATCCGGCGACTCGTCAAGGATGGGCACGACGTGCACGTCGTGCCCACCGCGTCGGCCGTGCGGTTCGTCGGCATCCCGACGTTCGAGGCGCTCAGCCGCAACCCGGTGACGACCGACCTGTTCGACGACGTCGCCGAGGTGCGCCACGTGGCGCTCGGCCAGTCGGCCGACCTCATCGTCGTGCTGCCCGCGACGGCGTCGACGATCGCGCGCATCGCGCACGGCATCTCCGACGACCTGCTCGGCACGACGATCCTCGCCTCCGAGGCGCCGCTCGTCGTCGCCCCCGCGATGCACACCGAGATGTGGCGCAACGCCGCGACGCAGGCGAACGTCGCCGTGCTGCGCGAGCGCGGCGTCACGATCGTCGGCCCCGCAGACGGCCGGCTCACCGGCACCGACTCGGGCCCCGGCCGCATGGTCGAGCCCGACGACGTCATCGAGGCCGCCTACGCGGTCGTCGCGCCGACGCGCGACCTCGAGGGCATGCGCATCGCGATCTCGGCCGGTGGCACGCGCGAGCCCATCGACCCCGTGCGCTTCCTCGGCAACCGCTCGTCGGGCGCGCACGGCGTCGCCCTGGCGACGCGTGCAGCGGCCCGCGGTGCCGACGTGACGCTCGTCGGCGCCAACCTCCAGGTCGCCGCCCCCGCGGGCGTGCGCCTCGTCGAGGTGTCGACGACCGCCGAGCTGCGCGACGCCATGCTGCTCGCGAGCCGCGACGCGCACGCGACGATCATGGCCGCCGCCGTCGCCGACTACCGCGTCGCCGACGTGAGCGACGCCAAGCGCAAGAAGGATGCGTGGGGCGCGAACCCCACGCTCCAGCTCGTCGAGAACCCCGACATCCTCGCGGAGCTGTCGATGCGCGCCCCGCGCGGCGTCGTCGTGGGCTTCGCCGCCGAGACCGAGCCCGACGCCGACGCCCGCCGCGCCATCGCGCAGGCGAAGCTCGCCCGCAAGGGCTGCGACCTCCTGGTCCTGAACCAGGTGGGCATGCAGCTGGGCTTCGGCGACGTCGACACCGCCGTCGAGATCCTCGCGCCCTCCGGCGTCGTCGCGACCGCCGCCGGCGCCAAGATGTCGGTGGCCGACGCCATCCTCGACTCCGTCCGATCCACCCTGCAGGAGCATGCATGACCTCCCGGCTGTTCACGTCCGAGTCCGTCACCGAGGGCCACCCCGACAAGATCTGCGACCAGATCTCGGATCGCATCCTCGACGCGATGCTCGCCCAGGACGCGCAGTCGCGCGTCGCGGTCGAGACGCTCGTGACGACGGGCCTCGTGCACGTGGCGGGCGAGGTGCGCACCGAGGGCTACGTCGAGATCCCGAAGCTCGTGCGCGACACGATCGTCGCCATCGGCTACGACTCGTCGCAGGTGTCGTTCGACGGCAACTCGTGCGGCGTCACGGTGTCGATCGGCGAGCAGTCGATCGAGATCGCGACGGGCGTCGACACGGGCCTCGAGGCGCGCGGCGGCGAGACGGATGCGCTGTCGCAGCTCGGTGCGGGCGACCAGGGCATCATGTTCGGCTACGCGACCGACGAGACGCCCACGCTCATGCCTGCGACGGCGTGGGCGGCCCACCGCCTCGCCGAGCGCCTCACGGCCGTGCGCCGCGACGGCACGATCCCGTACCTCCGCCCTGACGGCAAGACGCAGGTGACGATCGAGTACGTCGACCACGAGCCCGTGCGCGTCGACGCCGTCGTCGTGTCGACGCAGCACGCCGAGGACGTCGACCAGGCGCAGCTGCGCGCCGACGTCGAGCAGCACGTCATCGCCCCGGTGCTCGCGCAGCTCGGCCTGCCGCACGAGGGCATGACGACGTTCGTGAACCCGTCGGGCTCGTTCGTCGTCGGCGGCCCCAAGGGCGACGCGGGCCTCACGGGCCGCAAGATCATCGTCGACACGTACGGCGGCGCGTCGCGCCACGGCGGCGGCGCCTTCAGCGGCAAGGACCCGTCGAAGGTCGACCGCTCGGCGGCGTACGCGCTGCGCTGGGTCGCGAAGCACGTCGTCGCCGCGGGTCTCGCGCGCCGCGTCGAGGTGCAGGTCGCATACGCGATCGGCCGGGCGACGCCCGTGGGCCTCTACGTCGACTCGTTCGGCACCGGCACCGTCGACGACGCGACGCTCACCGAGGCGATCCTCGCCACGTTCGACCTGCGCCCCGAGGCGATCATCCGCGACCTCGACCTGCGCCGTCCGATCTACGCGCAGACCGCGGCCTACGGGCACTTCGGTCGAGAGCTGCCCGACTTCACGTGGGAGCAGACGCCCCGCGTCGACGCGCTGCGCAAGGCCGCCGGCGTGGCATGAGCGTCGCCCGCGTCGTCGTCGAGTCGCGGCTGCCGCAGCTGGATCGTCTCTTCGACTTCCGCGCCGACGACGACGTGACGCCCGGCGTGCGCGTGCGCGTGCCGTTCGGCGGCCGCATGCTGCCCGGCTACGTCGTGGAGGTCGCCGCCGAGAGCGACTTCGGCGGCGAGCTGCACCGCGTGGAGCGGATGCTGTCGCCCGTGCCGGTGCTGCAGCCGGAGGTGTGGGCGCTCGCGCGCGCCGTCGCCGACCGTGCCGCGGGCTCGGCGGTCGACGTGCTGCGCGTCGCGATCCCCGGCAGGCAGGCGAGGCCCGAGACGGCCTGGCTCAAGGCCGACCGCGAGTCGGTGGTGCCGCCGGAGGCGGGGGAGAGCGTGCTGCCCGATCTCGTCGAGCGGCGCGGCCGCGTGGCGCTGCGCTCCGAGCCGGGCGTCGTCGCGGTCGGCGAGGGCGACGACGTGCGCTGGGTGGGCCGCTGGGCCGTCGAGCTCGCGGGACTCGCACGCGACGCGCTCGCTCGGGGCGAGCAGGCCATCCTCGTCGTGCCCGACCACCGCGAGCAGCGCCAGTTGGTGGCGGCGCTCGAGGCCGTCGTCGGCGACCGCGTCGTCGAGCTCGACGCGCGGCAGTCGAACCCCGACCGGTACCGCGCCTTCCTGCGCGCCCTCGACGGCGGACCCGTGGCGATCGTCGGGCCGCGCAGCGCCGTCTACGCGCCGGCGGCGAACCTCGGCCTGCTCGCGGTGTGGGACGACGGCGATCCGCTGCACGTCGAGCCGCTCTCGCCGTACGCGACCACGAGGGATGTCGCGCTCGTGCGCCAGCAGCAGTCGGGCTGCGCGCTCGTGCTCGCGGGGCACGCGCGCTCGACCGAGGCGCAGCGCCTCGTCGAGCTCGGCTTCCTCGAGGCCGTCGTGCGCGGCCGCCCGCCGCGCACGCTGCCGGCGGCGCTGCAGCAGGGGCAGCAGGGCCGCATCCCGGCGATGGCGTTCCAGGTCGCGAAGGAGGCGATCGCCCACGGCCCCGTGCTCGTGCAGGTCGCACGCCCGGGACATGCGCCGGCGCTCGCGTGCTCGACCTGCGGCGAGCGCGCCCGCTGCCGCCGCTGCCAGGGCCCCCTGCGCCGCGCGCGCGCCGACGCCTCGCCATCGTGCGCGTGGTGCGGTGCCGTGCACGCGGCGTGGGCATGCGCGTCGTGCGGCGGCCGCGGGCTCACCGACCTCGGCCGCGGCTCGGTGCGCACGGCCGACGAGCTGGGCCGCGCGTTCCCGAACGTGCCCGTCGTCGTCGCCGACGGCCAGCACGAGCGCCTCGAGGTTGACGACCAGCCGCGCCTCGTCGTCGCGACGCGCGGCGCCGAGCCCGTCGCGGCCGGCGGATACCGCGCCGTGCTGCTGCTCGACGGCGAGCGGCTGCTCGCCCGCGAGAGCCTGCGCGTCGCCGAGGACGCCGTGCGCGCCTGGTCGAGCGCCCGTGCGCTCGCGCGCGACGACGCGACGATCGTGCTCACGGGCGCCGTCGGCCGCGTCGCCGCCGCCATGACGACGCGCGACGCCGCGGGCTTCGCCGCCGCCGAGCTCGCCGACCGCCGCTCGCTGCGCTTCCCGCCCGCCGTGCGCGTCGCCTCCGTCGTCGGCGGCCCCGACGAGGTCGAGCGCGTCGTGCGCGCCGTCGGCGAGATCGGCGCGACGGATGCGCTGGGTCCCGTCGACGTGGGCGACGGCGCGGTACGGTCGATCGTCCGCTTCGACTACGGAGCGGGCGTCGACGTGGCGCACGCCCTGCGCGCCGAGATCGTGCGGGCGGCCACGCAGTCGCGCTCGCGCGTCGCGAAGGGCGCGCCCGTGCGCGTGCACGTCGACGACCACGAGCCGTTCGAGGGGATCTGATGCGCATCGTCTTCGCCGGGAGCCCGGCCGCCGCCGTGCCGAGCCTCGAGGCGCTCAGCCGTCGGCACGAGGTCGCGCTCGTCGTCACGCGCGCCGCGTCGCCGCAGGGCCGCAAGCGCGTGCTGACGCCGACGCCCGTCGCCGCCGCCGCCGAGCGCCTGGGCCTGCCCGTGCTCGAGGCGAACCGGCTCGACGCCGCCGCGACCGAGGCGATCACGGCCGTCGGCGCGTCGCTCGGCGTCGTCGTCGCCTACGGCGGCCTCGTGCGCGAGCCGCTGCTGTCGACGCCCGAGCACGGCTGGATCAACCTGCACTTCTCGCTGCTGCCCGCCTACCGCGGCGCGGCACCCGTGCAGCGCGCGCTCGTCGCGGGCGAGCACGACACGGGCGTGAGCGTCTTCCGCCTCGTGCCCGAGCTCGACGCCGGCCCGATCGTGCGCATGGTCGCGTCGTCGGTGCCGCCGCTCGCGACCGCGGGCGATCTGCTCGCCGAGCTCGCGGCATCCGGCGCCGGCGTGCTCGTGGATGCCGTCGACGCGATCGCGGATGGCTCGGCCACGTTCGAGGAGCAGACGGGCGAGCCGTCGTTCGCACCGAAGCTCGAGCTCGCCGACGGACGGCTGCGGCTCGCCGAGCCCGCCGCCGTCGTGCTCGACCGCTTCCGCGGCGTGACGCCCGAGCCCGGCGCGCACGTGCTGCTGGGCGGCGAGCGCGTGAAGGTGCTCGCGCTCTCGCGCAGCGCCGCCGATCCGCTGCCGGCCGGCACGGCGCGGCTCGTGGGCAAGGATGCCGTGCTCGGCACGGGCACGGGCGCGCTCGCGCTCGGCGAGGTGCAGCCGGCGGGCAAGCAGGCGATGCGGGCAGCCGACTGGCTGCGCGGTCGCGGGGGAGAGGTCGTGCTCGATGCCTGATCGTCAGCAGTCGCGCGGGCGCGGTGGTCGCCCGCCGCAGCGTCGTCGCATCGACGAGCGCCCGACGCCGCGTCGCGTCGCGCAGGAGGTCGTGCGCGACGTCGACGTCGACGACGCCTACGCCAACCTGCTGCTGCCCGCGCGCATCCGCGAGGCGGGCCTCGACGCGCAGGATGCCGCGTTCGCGACCGAGCTGACCTACGGCACGCTGCGCTGGCAGGGGCAGCTCGACGCCGTCCTGTCGGCCGCCGCGGGCCGCCCGATCGACGAGATCGACCCGACGACGCTCTCGGTGCTGCGCGTCGCCGTGCACCAGCTCGCCCGCATGCGCGTGCCCGCGCACGCCGCGGTGCACGAGTCGATCGAGCTGCTCGGCGACCACCGCGGCCGTCGCGGCTTCGCCAACGCCGTGCTGCGCAAGGTCGCCGCGACGCCCGTCGACGACCAGGTCGACGCCATCGCCCGCACGATGGGCGACGACGACGCGCTCGCGCTGCGCGCCGCGCATCCCACGTGGGTCGTGCGCGCACTGCGCCGCTCGCTCGACGCCGAGGGCGCCGGCGCCGAGCTCGACGACCTGCTCGCCGCAGACAACGACGCGCCGCGCGTGCAGCTCGTCGCGCTGCCCGGCCTCGCGGAGCCCGAGGAGCTCGGCGACGAGCCCACGGCGTCGCCCGTCGGGCGCCTCGCACCCTCGGGCGACCCCTGGCGCGTCCCCGCGGTGCGCGACGGTCGTGCCCGCGTGCAGGATGCCGGCAGCCAGCTCGCCGCGCTCGCGCTCACCCGCGCGACGCCCGTCGCGGCGGGGGAGCGCTGGCTCGACCTCTGCGCCGGCCCCGGCGGCAAGGCCGCCCTGCTCGCGGCCGAGGCGCGCGTCGGCGACGCCCACCTCGAGGCGAACGAGCTCGTGCCCGCCCGCGCCGGCCTCGTGCGCCAGGCGCTCGCCGCCGTCGACCCTGACGTGGAGGTGTCGGTCGGCGACGGCCGCCGCTACGGCGACCGCGACGGCGTCTACGACCGCATCCTGCTCGACGCGCCGTGCACGGGCCTCGGCGCGCTGCGCCGCCGTCCCGAGGCGCGCTGGCGCAAGCAGCCGAGCGACGTGCCCGAGCTCGCGCGCCTGCAGGGCGAGCTGCTGCGCGCCGCCATGCGTGCCGTGAAGCCTGGCGGCATCGTCGCCTACGTCACGTGCTCGCCGCACCTCGCCGAGACGCGCGCGATCGTGCAGGGCGCGATCGCCGACGGCGCCGAGGCGATCGACACCCGCGCGGTGCTCGAGCGCGTCGCACCCGGCACGCCGCTCGGCGGCTCGGGCGCGGCCGTGCAGCTGTGGCCGCACCGCAACGGCACCGACGCGATGTTCGTGCAGCTGCTGCGCCGGCCCGCGGCGGCAGGCGATGCATCCGAGCCTCGATAGCCTCGAGTCCGTGCGCATCCACCCGAGCATCCTGTCCGCCGACTTCGCGAACCTCGAGCGCGAGCTGCACGCGATCGCGACGGCCGACGCCGTGCACGTCGACGTCATGGACGGCCACTTCGTGCCGAACCTCACGCTCGGACTGCCGATCGTCGAGCGCATCGGCCAGGTCTCGCCCGTCCCGCTCGACGTGCACCTCATGATCGACGACGCCGACCGCTGGGCGCCGCAGTACGTGCTGCCGGGCGTCACGAGCGTCACGTTCCACGCCGAGGCGAGCCGCGACCCGTTCGCGCTCGCGCGCACGCTGCGGGATGCGGGCGTCGCCGCGTCGGTCGCGATCAAGCCCGGCACCGACGTCGCACCGTTCGCCGACCGCATCGACGCGTTCGACATGGTGCTGGTCATGACGGTCGAGCCCGGCTTCGGCGGCCAGTCGTTCATGCCCGAGGTGCTGCCGAAGCTCGGCACGCTGCGCCGCGCCGCCGCCGACGCCGGCGTCGAGGTGCTGCTGCAGGTCGACGGCGGCATCTCGACCGCGACGATCGCCGAGGCGGCAGCGGCCGGCGCCGACACGTTCGTGGCCGGCAGCGCCGTCTACGGGCACGGCGACCCGGCTCCGCGCATCCAGGCGCTGCGCGACGTGCTCGCCACGGCCGATACCCTGGGATCGTGAAGACCTTCGACACCCTGTTCGCCGACCTCGAGCAGGCGGTGGCCGAGCGTCGCGAGGGCAACACGCTCTCGCGCGTCGAGGGCGGCGTGCACTCGATCGGCAAGAAGATCGTCGAGGAGGCCGCCGAGGTGTGGATGGCCGCCGAGCACGAGGGCGACGAGCAGACCGCGCTCGAGATCTCGCAGCTGCTGTACCACCTGCAGACGCTCATGCTCGCGAAGGGGCTGACCCTGCAGGACGTCTACCGACATCTCTGAGCCTGCCGCTCGCATCCCTTCGCCCGCAGACCCAGAGAGACCACCAGCCATGCTGAAGATCGCCGTGCCCAACAAGGGCGCGCTGTCCGAGACCGCCGCCGGCATGCTCGAGGAGGCCGGCTACCACGGCCGCCGCGACGGCAAGGAGCTCATCGTCTCCGACCCGTCGAACGACGTCGAGTTCTTCTACCTCCGCCCCCGCGACATCGCGACGTACGTGGGCTCCGGCGTCATCGACGTCGGCATCACGGGCCGCGACCTGCTGCTCGACTCGGGCTCGCCCGCCATCGAGGTGCAGGGCCTCGGCTTCGGCCGCTCGACCTTCCGCTTCGCGGGCCCCGTCGGCGCGTTCTCGTCGCAGGACGAGCTCGCCGGCGTGCGCATCGCCTCGAGCTACACGGGCCTCGTGCGCTCGTGGCTCGACGCCCGAGGCCTCGACGCGACGCTCGTGCACCTCGACGGCGCCGTGGAGTCGGCCGTGCGCCTCGGCGTCGCCGACGCGATCGCCGACGTCGTCGAGACCGGGGCGACGCTGCGCAAGCAGGGCCTCGAGACGTTCGGCGACCCGATCCTGTCGTCGGAGGCCGTGCTCATCTCGTCGGGTGGCGAGCACGAGGGCGCGCGCACGCTGCGCCGCCGCCTCGAGGGCGTGCTCGTGGCTCGCCGCTACGTCATGGTCGACTACGACGTGCGCCGCGAGGACCTCGACGCCGCCGTGCGCGTGTGCCCCGGCAAGGAGTCGGCGACGATCTCGCCGCTGCGCGACGACGACTGGGTCGCCGTGCGCGTCATGACGGAGTCGCACGACGTGAACCGCGTCATGGATGCCCTCGAGGCCGCAGGCGCGAAGGCGATCATCGTCACGCGCATCCACGCAGCGAGGGTCTGATGCTCACGACGCGCGTCATCCCCTGCCTCGACGTGGCCGGCGGCCGCGTCGTGAAGGGCGTGAACTTCCAGGACCTCGCCGACCAGGGCGACCCGGTCGAGCTCGCGGCGCGCTACGCGAGCCAGGGCGCCGACGAGCTGACGTTCCTCGACGTCACCGCGACGGTCGAGGGCGCCGACACGATCCTCGAGGTCGTCGAGCGCTGCGCCGAGCAGGTCTTCATCCCCCTGACGGTGGGCGGCGGCGTGCGCACGGTCGCCGACGTCTCGCGGCTGCTGGCCCACGGCGCCGACAAGGTCGGCGTGAACTCGGCCGCGATCGCACGCCCCGAGGTCGTCGACGAGATCTCGGCCGCGTTCGGCGCGCAGGTGCTCGTCGTGTCGCTCGACGTGCTGCGCTCGACCGACACGCCCAGCGGCTTCGAGGTCACGACGCACGGCGGCCGTCGCCGCACCGGCATCGACGCCATCGGCTGGGCTGCCGAGGTCGACCGTCGCGGTGCTGGCGAGCTGCTCGTGAACTCGATCGACGCCGACGGCACGAAGGCCGGCTTCGACCTCGAGCTCATCCGCGCCGTGCGCGACGCGACGGGCGTGCCCGTCGTCGCGAGCGGGGGAGCGGGCGGCCCCGAGCACTTCGCACCCGCGGTCGACGCCGGCGCGGACGCCGTGCTCGCCGCGAGCATCTTCCACTCGCAGCAGTGCACGATCGACGACGTGAAGGCCGCGATGCGCGCGGCGGGGAAGACGGTGCGATGACGGTGCTGATCCCCTCGAGCGACGAGACGACGGCCGCGATGCGCGCGGCGGGGAAGACGGTGCGATGACCACGCTGCCCGAGCTCAAGACCGACGAGCACGGCCTCGTGCCCGCGGTGATCCAGGACGACGCGACGGGCGACGTGCTCATGGTCGGCTACATGGACGCCGAGGCGCTGCGCCGCACGTCGACCGAGGGTCGCGTGACGTTCTGGTCGCGGTCGCGCCAGGAGTACTGGCGCAAGGGCGACACGTCGGGCAACGTCCAGGTGCCCGTGTCGATCGCGATCGACTGCGACGCCGACACGCTGCTCGTGCGCGTGCAGCAGACGGGTCCCGCGTGCCACACGGGAAGCCGCACGTGCTTCTTCACGCCCATCGAGGTGACCTCGTGACCGCGACGACGACGCGCGAGGCGTTCGACGCGCTGCTGCCGACGCACCGCGTGATCCCGGTCGTGCGCGAGATCCTCGCCGACACCGAGACGCCCGTCGGCGTCTACCGCAAGCTCGCGGTCGACCGCCCGGGCTCGTTCCTGCTCGAGTCCGCCGAGCAGGGCGTCTGGAACCGCTTCTCGTTCGTCGGCGTCTCGTCGTTCGGCCAGCTCACGGCCGACGAGGGCGACGTGTCGTGGCGCAGCCACGGCCTCAGCATCGAGCGCCTGCTGGGCGACGACGCCCGGCGCACACCCCTCGAGACCGTCGCGCACGTGCTCGACCGGTGGCGCACGCCGCGCATCCCCGGCCTGCCGCGCCTCACGGGCGGCCTCGTCGGCCACATCGGCTGGGAGGCCGTGCGCGAGCTCGAGCACCTGCCGAACCCGCCGGAGCGCCAGGTCGACGTGCCCGCGATCGGCCTGTCGTTCGTCGCCGAGCTCGTCGTGCTCGACCACCGCTCGGGCACGGCGCTGCTCATCGCGACGGCGCTCGCCGACGGCGTCGAGGACGCCGACCGCCTGTGGGCGGGGGCGCAGCGCCAGCTCGACGACATGCAGGCGCGCCTCGCCGACGGCGCGCCCGCATGGCTCGCCGAGCCGCTCGCCGACGTCGAGCCCGAGCCGACCGCATCCGTGTCGCCCGACGGCTTCGCCGCCATGGTCGAGCGCGCGAAGGAGCACATCGTCGACGGCGACGTGTTCCAGGTCGTGCTGTCGAGCCGCTTCGACGTGCCGCTCGACGCGCATCCGCTCGACGTGTACCGCGTGCTGCGGCTCCTGAACCCGTCGCCGTACCTCTACCTGCTGACGCTCGAGGATGCCTCGGGCAAGCCGTACCAGGTCGTGGGCTCGAGCCCCGAGGCGCTCGTCACGCTGCACGAGGGTGCCGCGACGATGCATCCCATCGCCGGCTCGAGACCGCGCGGCGCCGACGCGGCGGCCGACAACGCCCTCGCCGACGACCTGCTCGCCGACCCGAAGGAGCGGTCGGAGCACGTGATGCTCGTCGACCTCGCGCGCAACGACCTCGCCAAGGTGTGCGAGGCGGGCTCGGTCGCCGTGACCGAGTTCATGGTCATCGAGCGCTTCAGCCACATCATGCACATCGTCTCGACGGTCGAGGGGCGGATGCGCGCCGACGCCTCCGCGGTCGACGCGTTCCGCGCCACGTTCCCGGCGGGCACGCTCTCGGGGGCACCGAAGCCGCGCGCGCTCGAGATCATCGACGCGCTCGAGCCCGCGCAGCGCGGCGTCTACGGCGGCGTCGTGGGCTACTTCGACTTCGCGGGCGACGCGGACCTCGCGATCGCGATCCGCACCGTGACGATCGTCGACGGCATGGCGCACGTGCAGGCGGGCGCCGGCCTCGTCGCCGACAGCGTGCCCGCCACCGAGCACGCCGAGGTGCGCAGCAAGGCCGCCGCGCCGCTGCGGGCGACGGCGCGAGCGGACGCGATGCGCAGGATCGTGCGATGAGGGCCCGGGGTCGCATCGTCGCGGTGCTCGCGCACCTCGTCGGCGGCGCCCTCATCCTCGCGGGCTCGGTGCTCGTGTGGGCGACCGTCGTCCCGGCCGACGCCCCGTCCGTCGAGCTCGACGGCACGACGGTCGCGCCGGCGCTCGCCCCCGTCGCCCTCACGCTCGGCGCCCTCGGCCTCGCGCTCACGATCGCGTCGCCCATCGTCGCTCGCGTGCTCGCGATCCTCGGCGTCGCGGTCGTCGGCATCGGCGCGACGCACCTCGCGCAGCGCGTCGCGACGCTCGGCGACACGATCGCCGACGCCGCGAGCGCCGCGACGGGCGTCACGACGCTCGACGCTGCATCGACGACCACCGCGGCGCCCGCCCTCGCGGTCGTGGGCCTCGTGCTCGCGCTCGCCTCGGCGGTCTGGGCGTTCGTCACGGCGCCGCACTGGCAGCGCAGGCAGGCGCAGCAGCGCTTCGAGCGCGCGGAGTCTGGCCTCGCGTGGGATGCGCTCGACGACGGCGAGGATCCGACGGCGAGCGGCCGGGCGGACGAGCGCGGCACCCACGACCGATAGACTGACCGAACCCATGGATTCGAGGAGCACCGTGAGCGACCAGACCGCCATCGAAGCGCACGCCGAGCCTGGCGAGGGCCACTCGCCTGCCGCCTGGGCGGCCGTGATCATCATGCTCGTCGCCATCGCGGCCGGCACGCTCTTCTTCTGGCTCGACATCCCCGCGCTCGTGTGGATCTCGGCCGCGTTCGTGCCCGTCGGCGCGCTCGTGGGCTGGGGCCTCGCGAAGGCCGGCTACGGCGTCAACGGACCGAAGTACACCCCCAAGGAGCACTGATGCTCGACGCCCTCACCGCTGGGGCGCTCGAGGATGCCGAGGCTCGTCGTGGCGATCTGCCGTACGACGAGCTCGACACCGTCGCGCGTGCCTCCCGCACCCCGATCGACGTCGTCGCGCTGCTGTCGCAGCCGGTCGACGGCGTGCACGTCATCGCCGAGGTGAAGCGCGCGAGCCCGTCGAAGGGTCGCATCGCCGACATCCCCGAGCCCGCAGCCCTCGCGGCCGCGTACGCCGAGGGTGGCGCGAGCGTCATCTCGGTGCTCACCGAGGGTCGCCGCTTCCTCGGCACGCTCGACGACCTGCGTGCCGTGCGCGCGGCCGTCGACGTCGCCGTGCTGCGCAAGGACTTCCTCTCGACGCGCTACCAGCTGCTCGAGGCTCGCGCGGCAGGTGCCGACCTCGTGCTGCTCATCGTCGCGGCGCTCGACGACGCGACGCTCGCCGACCTCCACGGCTTCGCCGAGGAGCTCGGCCTGTCGGTGCTCGTCGAGGTGCACGACGCCGACGAGGTCGCCCGCGCTCTCGCGGTCGGCGCCCGCATCGTCGGCGTGAACACGCGCGACCTCAAGACGTTCGAGATGCACCCCGAGCGATTCACGGAGCTGCGTCCGCTCATCCCGGCGGGCGTCGTCGCCGTCGCGGAGTCGGGCGTGCAGTCCGTCGGGGACGTGCAGGCGTACAAGGCGGCAGGTGCCCACGCGGTGCTCGTCGGCGAGACGCTCGTGCGCGACGGCGAGCCCGCCGCGCGCGTCGCGGCGTTCCGGAGCGCATCGTGAGCCTGCGGGCCGAGCGCGGCCCCGACTTCGGCGAGTTCGGCGGCATCCACATGCCCGAGCCGCTCATGGCCGCGATCGACGAGCTCGCCGCCGCCTACGAGGAGGCCCGTCAGGACCCCGCGTTCGGCGAGGAGCTCGCACGCCTCGGCCGCGAGTACACGGGTCGACCGTCGCTGCTCACCGAGGCGCCGCGCCTGTCGGCGTCGGTCGGCGGCGCGCGCATCTTCCTCAAGCGCGAGGATCTCAACCACACCGGCTCGCACAAGATCAACAACGTGCTCGGCCAGGCGTTGCTCGCGCAGCGCCTCGGCAAGACGCGCCTCGTCGCCGAGACGGGCGCGGGCCAGCACGGCGTCGCCACCGCGACGGCCGCCGCGCTCTTCGGCATGGAGTGCACGATCTACATGGGCGAGGTCGACACCGAGCGCCAGGCGCTCAACGTCGCCCGCATGCGCCTGCTCGGCGCCGAGGTCGTGCCCGTGAGGACGGGCGCGCGCACGCTCAAGGACGCCATCAACGAGGGCCTCCGCGACTGGGTGCGCACCGTCGACACGAGCCACTACCTCATGGGCACCGTCGCGGGCCCGCACCCCTACCCGGTCATGGTGCGCGACTTCCACGCCCAGATCGGCGAGGAGGCCCGCGCGCAGATGCTCGAGCAGGCAGGCAGGCTGCCGGATGCCGTGCTCGCGTGCGTCGGTGGCGGCTCGAACGCCATGGGCATCTTCCACGCCTTCCTCGACGACGCCGACGTGCGCCTCATCGGGTTCGAGGCGGCCGGCGACGGCGCCGAGACCGAGCGGCACGCCGTGACGATCGGCAAGGGCAGCCCCGGCGTGCTCCACGGCTCGCGGTCGTACATGCTGCAGGACGCCGACGGCCAGACGCTCGACTCTCACTCGATCTCCGCAGGCCTCGACTACCCGGGCGTCGGCCCGGAGCACGCGTGGCTGCACGACATCGGCCGCGCCGAGTACCAGCCCGTCTCCGACGCCGAGGCCATGGATGCCTTCCGCGAGCTCACGAGGCTCGAGGGCATCATGCCGGCGATCGAGTCGGCGCACGCCGTCGCGGGCGCCATGCGCCTCGCACGCGAGCTCGGCCCCGACGCCGTGCTGCTCGTGTCGCTCTCGGGTCGCGGCGACAAGGACGTCGCGACCGCAGCGAAGTGGTTCGACGTGCTCGACGAAGGGGCCACGCAGTCATGAGCCGCACGCAGCAGGCGATCGACGCCTCGAACGGCCGCGCCCTCATCGGCTACCTGCCGGCCGGCTACCCCGACCAGCAGGGCTGCGTCGACGCGTGCGTCGCGCTCGCCGAGGGCGGCTTCACCGCCATCGAGCTCGGCCTGCCGTACTCGGACCCGAGCCTCGACGGCCCCGTGATCCAGGCGGCGACGCAGGGCACGCTCGACCGCGGCTTCCGCATCGAGGAGGCCTTCGAGACCATCGCCGAGGTCACGCGCCGCACGAGCATCCCCGTGCTCGTCATGACGTACTGGAACCCCGTGCTGCGCTGGGGCGTCGACCGATTCGCCGGCCGCCTCGCGGAGGCCGGGGGAGCAGGGCTCATCACGCCCGACCTCGTGCCCGAGAACGGCGCCGAGTGGATGGCCGCGTCCGAGCACCACGACCTCGACCGCATCTTCCTCGCGGCCCCGTCGTCGTCGGACGAGCGCCTCGACGTCGTGCTGCAGGCGTCGCGCGGCTTCGTCTACACCGTCTCGACCATGGGCACCACGGGTGCGCGCGGCGAGATGGACACGGCTGCGCGCACGCTCGCCGACCGCCTCGACACGCGCCGCACGGCGCTCGGCCTCGACCTGCCCCGCTGCGTCGGCCTCGGCATCTCGACCGGCGCGCAGGTCGCCGACGTGCTCGGCTACGCCGAGGGCGCCATCACGGGCTCCGCGCTCGTCGCCGCCCTGCGCGACGGAGGTCAGGAGGGCCTGCGCGCGCGGGTCGCCGACCTCGCCGCGGGTACACTCGTCCAGTCCCACTGACCATTCGGTCGGGACCCACCGATCCCGGAGGATCCGTGCTCCAGAGCATCCCCAGCCCGTCGCCCGAGTGGCAGGGCGTCCCCGTCGGCGAGTGGCTGACGAACCTCATGCCGTTCCTCGGGAACGACGTGACGCTGCCGTGGGGCGCGACGTTCAACCTCGCGAACTTCGACATCCGCACGTACGCGCTGTGCATCCTGCTCGGCATCCTCCTCGCCGCCTGGCTCACCGCCCGCCGCCTGCGTCAGCGCGGCGTCGACGGCGGCCTCGTGATCGACGTCGCCGTGTTCGCCGTCATCCTCGGCATCATCGGCGCTCGCGTCTTCCACGTGCTCACGTATCCCGACGAGTACCTGGGCGAGAACTTCGACCTCTACAACGTCATCGCCGTCTGGAACGGCGGCGTCGCGATCTTCGGCGCCCTCATCGCGGGTGCCCTGGGCATCTGGCTCGGCTGCAAGTACACGGGACTGCGCTTCACGACGTTCGTCGACGCCCTCGCGCCCGGCATGCTCATCGCGCAGGCCGCTGGCCGCCTCGGCAACTACGTGAACCACGAGCTCTTCGGCCAGCCCACCGGCCTGCCGTGGGGCCTGCAGATCGAGGCGACGAACCCCGCGTTCCCCGTCGGCCTGCCCGAGGGCACGCTCTTCCACCCGACGTTCCTGTACGAGATCATCTGGAACCTCGTCGGCGCCGCCGTGATCCTGTGGCTCGACCGTCGGCGCGACATCCAGTGGGGCAAGGCGGCCGGCCTCTACCTCATCTGGTACGGCGTGGGCCGCATCGTGTGGGAGTCGATCCGCATCAACCCCTCCGAGGTCTTCTTCGGCATCCGCGTCAACGTGTGGGCCGCCATCGGTGCCGTCGTGCTCGGCGTCATCATCTGGCTCGTGCAGAGCCGCAGGCACCCGGGTCTCGAGCCCACGCCGTGGCAGCCTGGTCGGGAGCCCGAGGACGACGCGGTAGACTCCGAGACGTACTCCGAGCTCGACGAGGCCGACACAACGGCCGAGCCGGCGGTGGGCGCGGGAACCGCGACGACCACCACCTGATTCGCCACACGGGCCGACGACGTTCCGTGCCGCCCTCTCTTCTTCGGAGGTCCGACATGGCATCCATGCTCCGCCACCTCGGTGGCCACCCCGAGTCGGGGATGTACGACCCGCGACTGGATCGCGACTCGTGCGGCCTCGCCATGGTCGCGACGCTGCGCCGCAGCGCCGGCCATGACATCGTCGTGCACGCCCTCGACGCGCTGCGCAACCTCGAGCACCGCGGTGCCGTCGGCTCCGACGCCGGCACCGGCGACGGTGCGGGCATCCTCACGCAGATGCCCGACGAGTTCCTGCGCGCCGTCGCGGGCTTCGCCCTGCCGCAGGCCGGCGCCTACGCGGCGGGACTCGCGTTCCTGCCCGTCGACGACGCCGAGCGCGCCACGGCGAAGCGCGACATCGAGCGCCTCGCCGGCGAGGAGCGCCTCACGGTGCTCGGCTGGCGCGAGGTGCCCGTGCGCCCCGAGACGCTCGGCGAGCTCGCGCGCGCCGCGATGCCGGCCATCGAGCAGCTCTTCGTCGCCTCGGCGGGCACGCAGGCATCGGGCATCGACCTCGACCGCCTGACCTTCCGCCTGCGCAAGCGCATCGAGCGCGAGGTCGGCGACTACCTCCCGTCGCTCTCTGCCCGGACCATCACCTACAAGGGCATGGTCACGACGCTGCAGCTCGAGCCGTTCTACCCCGACCTGTCCGACGAGCGCTTCGCCACGAAGCTCGCGATCGTGCACTCGCGGTACTCGACGAACACGTTCCCGTCGTGGCCGCTCGCCCAGCCGCTGCGCATGATCGCCCACAACGGCGAGATCAACACGGTCGAGGGCAACCGCAACTGGATGCGCGCACGCCAGTCGCAGCTGCGCAGCGAGCTGCTCGGCGACCTCAAGCCGCTCTACCCCATCGTCACGCCCGGCATCTCCGACTCCGGCTCGTTCGACGAGGTGCTCGAGCTGCTGACCCTCTCGGGCCGCAGCCTGCCGCACGCCATGATGATGATGGTGCCGGAGGCGTGGGAGAACGCCACCGACCTCCCCGACGAGCTGCGCGCGTTCTACGAGTACCACTCGCTGCTCATGGAGGCGTGGGACGGCCCCGCCGCCATCTCGTTCACCGACGGCACGCTCGTCGGTGCGACGCTCGACCGCAACGGCCTGCGCCCGGGGCGCTGGCTCGTGACCGACGACGGCCTCGTCGTCGTCGCCTCCGAGACCGGCGTGCTGCCGATCGACCCCGCCCGGGTCGTGCAGCGCGGCCGCCTGCAGCCCGGCCGCCTGTTCCTCGTGGACACCGAGCACGGCCGCCTGCTCGACAACTTCCAGACGAAGATGGAGCTCGCACGGTCGCAGCCGTGGGGCGAGTGGCTCGAGTCGAGCCGCATCCACCTGAGCGAGCTGCCCGACCGCGAGCACGTCATCCACACGCCCGCGTCGGTCACGCGCCGTCAGCGCACCTTCGGCTACACCGAGGAGGAGGTGCGCATCCTGCTGACGCCCATGGCGGCGACGGGTGCCGAGCCCCTCGGCGCCATGGGATCGGACACGCCCATCGCGGTGCTCTCCGAGCGTCCGCGCCTGCTGTTCGACTACTTCGCGCAGGCGTTCGCGCAGGTCACGAACCCGCCGCTCGACTCCATCCGCGAGTCGGTCGTCACGTCGATGCGGCTGGGCCTCGGCCCCGTGCGCAACCTGCTCACCGCCTCCGCCGCGCACGCGAGCCAGGTCATCCTCGACTTCCCCGTCATCGACAACGACGAGCTCGCGAAGATCCGCCACATCGACCGCACGCCCGGCTCGCGCCGCACCGTGACGATCTCGGCGCTCTACCCGGTCGACGGGGGAGCGGACGCGATGGTCGCGCGCCTCGACGCCATGTGCGCCGAGGTCGACGAGGCGATCGCCGAGGGCGCGCAGTACGTCGTGCTGTCGGACCGCGACTCGAACGAGCAGCTCGCGCCGATCCCGAGCCTCCTCGCCGTGTCGGCCGTGCACCACCACCTCATCGACGCCGAGACGCGCATGCGCGTGGGCCTCGTCGCCGAGACCGGCGACGTGCGCGAGGTGCACCACGTCGCGCTCCTCATCGGCTACGGCGCCTCGGCGATCAACCCGTACCTCGCGATGGAGACCGCCGAGCAGCTGGCGATCACGGGCCGCATCCCGGGCATCAGCCCCGAGGATGCCGTGCACAACGTCATCAAGGCGCTCGGCAAGGGCGTGACGAAGATCATGTCGAAGATGGGCATCTCGACGGTCGGGTCGTACGCGGGCGCGCAGGCGTTCGAGGCGGTCGGTCTGTCGGAGGCGCTCGTCGAGCGCTACTTCGAGGGCACGCCCACGCGTCTCGGCGGCGTCGGCGTCGAGGTGCTCGCGAGCGAGTCCGCGCAGCGCCACGCGATCGCGTACCCGGCAGAGAAGGCGCCGTTCGCGCACGAGGGCCTGCCGACGGGCGGCGAGTACCAGTGGCGTCGCGACTCGACGCCGCACCTCTTCAACCCCGAGACGGTCTTCCGTCTGCAGCACTCGACGCGCACCCGTCAGTACGACGTGTTCCGCGAGTACTCGACGGCCGTCGACGAGCAGTCGCGCGAGCTGAAGACGCTGCGCGGCCTCTTCCGCCTCAAGACCGAGGGCGTCACGCCCATCCCGATCGACGAGGTCGAGCCGGTCAGCGAGATCGTGAAGCGCTTCTCGACGGGTGCCATGTCGTACGGCTCCATCTCGAAGGAGGCGCACGAGACGCTCGCGATCGCGATGAACCGCCTCGGCGCGAAGTCGAACACGGGCGAGGGCGGCGAGGACGTCGACCGACTGCTCGACCCCGAGCGCCGCTCGTCGATCAAGCAGGTCGCCTCGGGTCGCTTCGGCGTCACGTCGATGTACCTGACGCACGCCGACGACATCCAGATCAAGATGGCGCAGGGCGCGAAGCCCGGCGAGGGCGGCCAGCTGCCGCCCGCGAAGGTGTACCCGTGGGTCGCGCGCACGCGGCACGCGACGACGGGCGTCGGCCTCATCTCGCCGCCGCCGCACCACGACATCTACTCGATCGAGGACCTCAAGCAGCTCATCTTCGACCTCAAGCGGGCCAACCGCGAGGCGCGCATCCACGTGAAGCTCGTGTCGCAGTCGGGCATCGGCGCGGTCGCGGCGGGCGTCGCGAAGGCGAAGGCCGACGTCGTGCTCGTGTCCGGTCACGACGGCGGCACGGGCGCGAGCCCGCTGAACTCGCTGAAGCACGCGGGCACGCCGTGGGAGATCGGCCTCGCCGAGGCGCAGCACACGCTCATGGTCAACGGCCTGCGCGAGCGCGTCGTCGTGCAGGTCGACGGCCAGCTGAAGACCGGCCGCGACGTGCTCATCGGCGCGCTGCTCGGTGCCGAGGAGTACGGCTTCGCCACGGCGCCGCTCGTCGTGTCCGGCTGCATCATGATGCGCGTCTGCCACCTCGACACGTGCCCCGTGGGCGTCGCGACGCAGAACCCCACGCTGCGCGAGCGCTACACGGGCAAGCCCGAGTTCGTCGTCACGTTCTTCGAGTACGTCGCCGAGGAGGTGCGCGAGCTGCTGGCGTCGCTCGGCCTGCGCTCGATCGACGAGGCCATCGGCCGCTCCGAGCTGCTCGACGTCGACGACGCCATCCACCACTGGAAGGCAGACGGCCTCGACCTGCAGAAGGTGCTCGACGTGCCCGAGGGTGCAGGCGAGCGACGCAACACGACCGTGCAGGACCACGAGCTCGACGACCAGCTCGACATGCGCCTGCTCGACGACGTGCTGCGCGCGCACCACGCCGGCGAGACCGTGCGTCTCGACATCCCGGTCGCGAACACCGACCGCGCCGTCGGCACGATGCTCGGCAACGAGGTCACGAAGCGCCACGGCGAGGCCGGCATGCCGCCGGACTCGATCGACATCACGCTGCGCGGCTCCGCCGGCCAGTCGTTCGGCGCCTTCATCCCGCGCGGCATCACGCTGCGCCTGATCGGCGACTCGAACGACTACGTCGGCAAGGGCCTCTCCGGTGGGCTCATCACCGTGCGCCCCGACCCGGCAGCGCCGTACGTCGCCGAGCGCAACGTCATCGCGGGCAACGTCATCGGCTACGGCGCGACCTCCGGCTCGCTGCACATCCGCGGCATCGTCGGCGAGCGCTTCCTCGTGCGCAACTCCGGCGCGACCGCCGTGTGCGAGGGCACCGGCGACCACGCGCTCGAGTACATGACGGGCGGCATCGCCGTGATCCTCGGGCAGACGGGCCGCAACCTCGGCGCCGGCATGTCCGGCGGCGTCGCGTACGTGCTCGACCTCGACGCCGCGCGCATCAACCGCGAGTCGCTGCATGCGGGCGAGCTGCTGCTCGAGCGCCTGAGCGAGGAGGACGAGATCGAGCTCCGCGCGATCCTCGAGCGCCACGTCGAGCTCACCGAGTCGACCGTCGCCGCACGCCTCCTCGACGGCCGCGGCGGGCTCGCGGGCTTCACGAAGATCGTGCCCCGCGACTGGGCTGCCGTGCGGGACATCCGCAAGCAGGCCGAGGATGCGGGCATCGATCCCGACTCCGACCAGATCTGGACGCGCATCCTGGAGGTGACCGGTGGCTGATCCCCGCGGATTCCTGAAGACGACGGAGCGAGAGCTCGCTCCCAAGCGCCCCGTCTCGGTGCGCATCATGGACTGGAAGGAGATCGGCGAGCTCGGCGACAAGGCCGTGCTGCGCCGCCAGGCCGGTCGCTGCATGGACTGCGGCGTGCCGTTCTGCCACCAGGGCTGCCCGCTCGGCAACCTCATCCCCGAGTTCAACGACCTCACGTGGCGCGGCGAGGGCCGTGCGGCGAGCGACCGCCTGCACGCGACGAACAACTTCCCCGAGCTCACGGGCAAGCTGTGCCCCGCGCCGTGCGAGTCGTCGTGCGTGCTCGGCATCAACCAGCCCGCCGTGACGATCAAGCAGGTCGAGCAGTCGATCGCCGCCGACGCGTTCCAGCACGGCTGGATCGAGCCGCACCCGCCCGCTCGCCTCACGGGCAAGACCGTCGCGGTCGTCGGCTCGGGCCCCGCGGGCCTCGCGGCGGCGCAGCAGCTCACTCGCGCCGGCCACACCGTGGCCGTGTACGAGCGCGACGACCGCATCGGCGGCCTGCTGCGCTACGGCATCCCCGACTTCAAGCTCGAGAAGCGCACGATCGACCAGCGTCTCGCGCAGATGACGGCAGAGGGCACCCGCTTCCGGGCCGGTGTGGACATCGGCACCGACATCACGTGGGATGCGCTGCGCGAGCGGTTCGACGCCATCGTCGTCGCGACCGGCGCCATGGTGCCGCGCGACCTCGCGATCCCCGGCCGCGACCTCGCGGGCGTGCACTACGCCATGGAGTACCTGACGCAGCAGAACCGCGCCGTCGCAGGCACGGCCGTCTCGAGCCAGATCACGGCAGAGGGCAAGCACGTCGTCGTGCTCGGCGGCGGCGACACCGGCGCCGACTGCATCGGCACGGCGCACCGCCAGGGCGCGCTGTCGGTCACGAACCTCGCGATCGGCGTGCAGCCGCCCGCCGAGCGACCCGACCACCAGCCGTGGCCGACGCATCCCGCGATCTTCGAGGTGCAGTCGAGCCACGAGGAGGGCGGCGAGCGCACGTTCCTCGCCTCGACCGTCGAGTTCGTGTCGAACGAGGTCGGCGAGGTGCGCGCCCTCAAGGTCGCCGAGACCGAGATCGTCGACGGCGTGCGACGCCCCAAGGCGGGCACCGAGCGCGAGATCCCCGCGGACCTCGTGCTGCTCGCCCTCGGATTCACCGGTGCGGAGCAGGAGACCCTCGGCGGTCAGCTCGGCACCCAGTTCACCCGCGGCGCCGTCACGCGCGACGCGGACTACGCGACCTCGACGGAAGGCGTCTTCGTGGCTGGCGACGCCGGTCGAGGTGCATCGCTCATCGTGTGGGCGATCGCAGAGGGACGCGCGGTGGCAGCGGCCGTGGACCGGTTCCTGGAGGGGTCGACGACCCTGCCGGCACCGGTGCGCGCGACCGACCTCCCCATCCGCGCGTAGACAGTGGAAGACTCGTCACGGCATCCGTGCCGCAGTCGAGTCACGTGCGAGAGAGAGCAATGAGACGAGCGAAGATCGTCGCCACCTTCGGGCCGGCGCTGTCGGGATACGAGCAGACGAAGGCCGCGATCGCGGCCGGCGTCAACGTCGCCCGCCTGAACCTGAGCCACGGCGCCTACCCGGTGCACGAGGCCGTGTACGAGGACATCCGCAGGGCATCCGACGAGCTGGGGATGCCCGTGGGCATCCTCGTCGACCTGCAGGGTCCGAAGATCCGCCTCGGCAAGATCGCGGCCGGCCCGCAGATCCTGGCCGACGGCGACATCTTCACCATCACCATCGAGGACGTGCCCGGCGACAAGGACGTCGTCTCGACGACGTTCAAGGGCCTGCCCGCCGACGTCAAGCCGGGCGACCCGCTGCTGATCGACGACGGCCGCATCGCGCTCGAGGTCATCTCGACCGACGGCGTGCGCGTCGTCACGAAGGTCGTCGTGGGCGGCAAGGTCAGCGACAACAAGGGCATCAACCTGCCCGGCGTCGCCGTGAACGTGCCCGCCCTGTCCGAGAAGGACGAGGCGGACCTGCGCTGGGCGCTGCAGCTGGGCGCCGACATCATCGCGCTGTCGTTCGTGCGCGACGCCGCCGACATCCAGCGCGTGCACGAGATCATGGACGAGGAGGGCCGTCGCCTGCCCGTCGTCGCGAAGGTCGAGAAGCCGCAGGCCGTCGACAACCTCGCCGAGATCATCGACGCGTTCGACGCGATCATGGTCGCGCGCGGCGACCTCGGCGTCGAGCTGCCGCTCGAGCAGGTGCCGCTCGTGCAGAAGCGCGCCGTCGAGCTCTCGAGGCGCTGGGCGAAGCCCGTCATCGTCGCGACGCAGGTGCTCGAGTCGATGATCGACGCGCCGCGCCCGACGCGCGCGGAGGCATCCGACTGCGCCAACGCCATCCTCGATGGCGCCGACGCGGTCATGCTCTCGGGCGAGACGAGCGTGGGCGCGTACCCGATCGTCACGATCCAGACGATGGCGCGCATCATCGAGTCGACCGAGGCGCACGGCCTCACGCGCATCCCGCCGCTCGGCACGAAGCCGCGCACGCAGGGTGGCGCCATCACGCTCGCCGCCCGCGAGGTCGCCGAGTTCGTCGAGGCGAAGGCCATCGTGGTCTTCACCGAGTCGGGCGACTCGGCACGCCGCATGTCGCGCCTGCGCACGTCGATCCCGACGATCGCGCTCACGCCCGACCCCGAGATCGAGTCGCGCATGCAGCTCATCTGGGGCATGCAGACGTACCTCGTCGACCGCGTGACGCACACCGACGAGATGATCGCGCTCGCCGACGACATCCTCATCGGCCGCGGCCTCGTCGCCATGGGCGAGAAGGTCGTCGTGATCTCGGGATCCCCTCCCGGCATCTCGGGCTCGACGAACGACCTGCGCGTGCACGTCGTCGGCGACGCCCACAACGAGGCGGCGCAGGCGTACCACGGCATGCGACGCATCGAGGTGCCGACGGTCGCGCAGGAGCGCGCCCGCGCCGCGTCGACGCCGGCGGTCTGACGCGCGTCGACCCCGTTCGTGACGAACGCCCCCACCCGATCGGGTGGGGGCGTTCGCGCGTGCGGCCCCGTTGCGCGTCTGCGCTCGTCTGGTGCCGGCACAGGGACTCGAACCCTGACTCCGTGAGGAAGCGCAGTTTGAGTGCGCCGCGTCTGCCAATTCCGCCATGCCGGCGCGGGCGGAAGCCGCGCGCGCATCCCATAGGCTAGTCCCATGACCGATGCCACGTTCCTGGAGCCCGAGCTCCCCGAGCCGGAGGCCGCCACGAGCAGCACCCGGCGCCGCGTCGTCGTCGCGGAGGACGAGTCGCTCATCCGCCTCGACATCGTCGAGACGCTGCAGGACAACGGCTTCGAGATCGTCGGCGAGGCCGGCGATGGCGAGAAGGCCGTCGAGCTCGCGACCGAGCTGAAGCCCGACCTCGTCGTCATGGACGTGAAGATGCCGAAGATGGACGGCATCTCGGCGGCCGAGAAGCTGTCGGAGGGCAAGATCGCCCCCGTCGTGCTGCTCACCGCCTTCTCGCAGAAGGAGCTCGTCGAGCGCGCGTCGGAGGCCGGCGCGCTCGCGTACGTCGTGAAGCCGTTCACGCCGAACGACCTGCTGCCCGCGATCGAGATCGCGCTCGCTCGCTACGACCAGATCCAGGCGCTCGAGACCGAGGTCGCCGACCTCGCCGAGCGCTTCGAGACGCGCAAGCTCGTCGACCGTGCGAAGGGCCTGCTCGGCCAGCGCATGGGCCTGTCGGAGCCCGAGGCGTTCCGCTGGATCCAGAAGGCGTCGATGGACCGCCGCCTGACGATGGGCGAGGTCGCCCGCGCCGTCATCGAGCAGCTGGGCGACGGCAAGAAGGGCTGACGCCCTCGGGCTCCTCTGCGAGTCCACCGCCGACGCTTCGTGCGTCGATTGGCCACTTCCTGCGGTGATTGGCCACTTCCTGCGGTGATTGGCCACTTCCTGCGGTGATTGGCCACTTCCTGCGGTGATTGGCCACTTCCTGCGGTGATTGGCCAAGTCAGGTCGGTGTCCGCCCGTCGATTGGTCCGAAACTGGACCAATCGACGTCTGCGCCTACGGGTGCGTCACGCGTTCCCGGAAGTTGGCGGCCTGCGCGTCCCTCACAACCTCGGGATCGTCAGGCGTTCGGAGCCGGTCGGCTCGACCGCGACCTCGGCGGTCATGCTGGCGCGATGCATCAACCGGACCCCCGCATCCCGCATCGACTCGATGCGTTCGCCGTCCACGAGGCCGTAGACCTCGGCTTCTCGCAGCATGCGCTGCGCGACGGCACGCTCGCTGCCCCGACGCGGGGCGTCCGACTGCCGTCGGCGGTCGGCGATACCGCCCACGACTTGTTCGCGGCGCTGCTCGCCGTGCAGCGCCCGCGCCAGTTCTTCTCGCACTCGACCGCCGCGATGATCCATGGACTCCCGCTGCCGAGACGCATCAGGCTCGTACCCATCCACGTCGCGTCGCCGTCCTACACCGCCAGGATGCGCCGGCCGGGCGTCGTGGGCCATCGGATCAAGGCTCGCGTGGTCGAGGTCGCCGGCTTCGCCGTCGAGTCGCTCGAGGATTGCTTCGTGCACGTCGCCAGCGAGCTGGACCACGACGAGCTGGTGGTCGTCGGCGACGCCATCGTGGCGACCGGGCGCTCGAATCGACTGACGATCGGAGAGCTGACCGAGCACACGGAGCACTTCCGAGGGGCGCGGGGGATGAGCAGAGTGGGTCGCGCACTCGGCGCGATCCGCGTGGGATCGGAGTCGCCGCGCGAGACGCGGTTGCGCCTGCTGCTCGTTCGAGCCGGCATCCCGGCGCCAGAGCTCCAGGTTGTCGTGCGAACCGACGACGGGGAGTTCATCGGGCGGCTCGACATGGGATGGCGTGCGCTCCGCGTCGGCGTCGAGTACGACGGCCAGCAGCATCGCCTCGAGGATCGTCAGTATGCGCTCGACATCGATCGGCATCGTCGTCTGCAGCAGGCCGGCTGGACGATCGTGCGTGTCACGGCTCGCGATCTGGACGACGGCGGGCGGAAGGTCGTGCAGCTGGTTCGCGCCGCGATCCGGCGGTCAGGCTCTGGAGCTCGATGACGATCGATTGGTCCAGTTGTGGACCAATCGACTGGGCCGCACCTACAGAAAGGGGCCAATCACCGCAGAAAGTGGCCAATCGCCGCAGGAAGTGGCCAATCGATCGACGCGGACGCGTCAGCGGCGCTCGCGCAGCAGGTTCGTGATGCGCGCCGTCGAGATGCGAGCGCCCGCCTCGTCGGTGATCACGATCTCGTGCACCGTCATCGTCGAGCCGAGGTGCACGGCCGTGCACGTGCCGGTCACGGTGCCCGAGCGCACCGAGCGGGTGTGCGTCGCGTTGATGTCGATGCCGACGGCGTAGCGGTCGAGCGTGATGGCGTGGGCGTTCGCCGACATCGAGCCGAGCGACTCCGCGAGCACGCAGTAGGCCCCGCCGTGGATGAGGCCGATCGGCTGCCGGTTGCCCTCCGCGGGCATCGTCGCGACCGAGCGCGACGCCGAGAGCTCCGTGAACTCGATGCCCATGCGCTCCGCGAGCTCGCCGCGGCCTCGCTCGCCGAGCAGCGACGACGCGCCCGGATCTGCAGCGACGTCGGAGGGGATCGGATGCGGGGGAGTCGCGGGTGCCGGCGCGTCGGACAAGGGGCCTCCAGAAGGCAGTGTCGCTGGTGCTGGCTAGGCTTGCTGCCGTGCCGGACACGAAGCCTACCCTCATGGTCATCGACGGCCACTCGCTGGCGTTCCGGGCGTTCTTCGCCCTGCCGCTCGACAACTTCGTCAACAGCGAGGGGCAGCACACGAACGCCATCCACGGGTTCATCTCGATGCTGCTGCTCATCCTCAAGAACGAGCGGCCGACGCATCTCGCCGTCGCGTTCGACATCTCGCGGTTCTCGTTCCGCACCCGCGAGTACGCGGAGTACAAGGGCACGCGCGCGGAGACGCCGCCGGAGTTCAAGGGGCAGATCCCGCTCCTCGAGGAGGCGCTGCACGCGATGGGCATCCGCACGATCTCGAAGGAGGACTTCGAGGCCGACGACATCCTCGCCACGATGGCGAGGCGGGGCGTCGAGGACGGCATGGACGTGCTGGTCGTCTCGGGCGACCGCGACACGATCCAGCTCGTGAACGAGGATGTGACGCTGCTGTACCCGTCGGCGCGCGGCGTCTCCGAGCTCAAGCGCTACACGCCCGAGACCGTGCGCGAGCGCTACGGCATCGAGCCGCACCAGTACCCCGAGATCGCGGCGCTCGTCGGCGAGACGAGCGACAACCTGCAGGGCATCGACAAGGTCGGCGAGAAGACGGCCGTCAAGTGGGTGCAGCAGTGGGGCACCGTCGCGAACATCCTCGAGCACGCCGACGAGATCAAGGGCGTCGTCGGCAACAACCTCCGCGAGCAGCAGGACCGCGCGGTCAGGAACCGCAGGCTGAACCGGCTCGTGAACGACGTCGAGCTGCCGATCGGGCCGACCGACGTCGCGAGGCAGCCGATCGACGAGGCGAAGGTGCGCGAGATGTTCTCGCAGCGCCTGCAGTTCCGCACGCTGCTCGACCGCGTGCTCACGCAGGAGGGCGGCGGCGCCGACGGCGAGTCCGCACCCGCGGCGAGCGGCCCCGCGGCACCCGCCGTGCACACGATGGTCGACGAGGAGCTCGCGACCTGGCTCGAGCGGCAGACGGCGCAGGTCGCCGTGCACCTCGAGCGCACGGGCGACGAGCTCACGGGCATCGGCCTGTCGACCGACCAGGCGAGCGTCTACGTGCCGTACCAGGCGGGCACGGGCGACTACGTCGCGCTCGCCGAGTGGCTCGCGGGCGACCACCCGAAGGCGTTGCACGACGCAAAGCTGCAGCGCCGCTGGCTGTGGGCGGCGGGCCTCGACCTCGGCGGCGTCGTCGTCGACACGCGCATCGCCGCGTGGCTCGCGGCGCCGACGGCGCTGGCGAAGACGTACGAGCTCGACCACCAGGTCTTCACGATCCTCGGCGAGACGATGCCGAAGCCCGATCCGACGCAGCTCGTGCCCGACGTCGAGCCGAGCGCCATCGGCACGATCGCCTGGTACGTCGCGCGCATCGCCGACCCGCTCACCGCGAACCTCGACGAGGGCACGCAGGGCGTCGAGGCCGACATCGAGCTGCCGCTGCAGCCCGTGCTGACCCGCATGGAGAACGCGGGCGTCACGATCGATGCGTCGGTGCTCGAGCGCATCCACGCGACGATGCGCGAGAAGGCCGACGGGCATGCGCAGGATGCGTTCGCCGAGATCGGCCACGAGGTGAACCTCGGCAGCCCCAAGCAGCTGCAGACCGTGCTGTTCGACGAGCTCGGCATGCCCAAGACGCGTGCGACGAAGACGGGCTACTCGACCGACGCGCAGGCGCTCGCCGACCTGCAGGAGTCGAGCCCGCATCCGTTCCTCGGGCTGCTGCTGCAGCACCGCGAGGCGACGAAGCTCATGCAGATCATCGAGACGCTGCAGAAGGGCATCCAGACGGATGCCCGCATCCACACGACGTACGACCAGACGGGCTCCAACACGGGCCGCCTGTCGTCGAACGACCCGAACCTGCAGAACATCCCGATCCGCACCGACGTGAGCCGCGAGATCCGCACGGCGTTCGTGCACGGCGAGGGCTTCGAGACGCTGCTGACCGCCGACTACTCGCAGATCGAGATGCGCATCATGGCGCACCTGTCGGAGGATGCGGGACTCATCGAGGCGTTCCACTCGGGCGAGGACCTCCACCGCTTCGTCGGCTCGCGCGTCTTCGGCGTCGACCCCGCCGACGTGTCGCCGCTCATGCGCACGAAGGTCAAGGCGATGTCGTACGGCCTCGCGTACGGCCTCAGCGCCTTCGGCCTCTCGAAGCAGCTGCGCATCCCGCAGTCCGAGGCGAAGCAGCTCATGCTCGACTACTTCGAGCGCTTCGGCGGCGTGCGCGCCTACCTGCGCGGCGTCGTCATGCAGGCGAAGGACGACGGCTACACGACGACGATCTTCGGGCGTCGCCGGCCGTTCCCCGACCTGCACTCGGCGAACCGCGTGCTGCGCGAGAACGCCGAGCGCCAGGCGCTCAACTCGCCCATCCAGGGCTCGGCGGCCGACATCATCAAGCGCGCCATGCTCGCGATCGACGCGCAGATCATCGACGAGGGCCTGCAGTCGCGCATGCTGCTGCAGGTGCACGACGAGCTCGTCTTCGAGGTCGCGCCCGGCGAGCTCGACCGCATGACCGAGATCGTGCGCGACGGCATGGGCGGCGCCGCCGACCTGTCCGTGCCCCTCGACGTCGCGGTCGGCGTCGGCCCGAACTGGGATGCCGCCGGTCACTGACCGACCGCACGCCCGACGCCGCGTAGGCTGCGAGCCATGACGACGCTGCGTACCGGACTGTTCGTGCCGCAGGGCTGGCGCCTCGACCTCGTCGACGTCGAGCCCGCCGAGCAGTGGCGCACGATGCTCGACGTCGCCAGGCGCGCCGAGGCCGGCTCGTGGGAGTCGGTGTGGGTGTACGACCACTTCCACACGACGCCGCATCCGACGCAGGAGGCGACGCACGAGGCCTGGACGCTCATGGCGGCCCTCGCCGCGGCGACCGACCGCATCCGCCTCGGCCAGATGTGCACGTGCATGGGCTACCGCCACCCGGCGCACCTCGCGAAGATCGCCGCGACGGTCGACGCGATCTCGGGCGGCCGCGTCGAGATGGGCATCGGCGCCGGCTGGTACGAGCACGAGTTCCGCGCCTACGGCTACGGATTCCCCGGCACCGGCGAGCGCATCGGCCGCCTGCGCGACGGCGTGCAGATCATGCAGCGCCTGTGGCACGAGGGCGAGGCGACGCTCGAGGGGGAGTGGTACTCGGTCGACGGCGCCATCTGCCAGCCGCAGCCGCTGCAGCGCCGGCCAGACGGCACGCCGCACATCCCCACGTGGATCGCGGGGGGCGGCGAGCAGCGCACGCTGCGGTACGTCGCACGCTGGGGCGACGCGTCGAACTTCGGCGGCACTCCCGAGCAGTTCGCCCGGAAGCGCGACATCCTGCACCGCCACTGCGACGACGTGGGCCGCGACCCGGGCACGATCACGAACTCGACGAACCTCAACGTCGTCGTGCGGGCGACGGAGGCGGAGGCGCGTCGCGTCGTCGACGAGGTGCACGCGCGCACGGATCGCACGCTGCCCGCAGACCAGGCAGGCGCCGCGTTCAAGCCCGAGGGCGCGGCCGTCGGCAGCCCCGAGCAGGTGGCCGACCGCATCCGAGCGCTGCAGGCCGCTGGGTGCGACTACCTCGTCGTGTACATGCCCGACGTCGCCTACGGCCACGAGGGCATCGACGCCTTCGAGGAGGCCGTGCTGCCCCTGCTCGACTGAGCGCGACCCGGGCGTGCGGCGCCCCGTCGCGAGTAGGGTCGGAGCATGACGGAGACCCCGCAGGAACGCACCCCCACGCCCATCGACGCGATCGCCGAGGCGGTCGTGCAAAAGGAGATCGAGCTCGAGCCGCGCACGCGCGTCTGGCTCGGCGCCGAGGGCGACAAGACCCAGTACGGCGACCTCTCGCGCGCGGGCATCGAGCCCCGCCTGGAGGCCGCGCGCGGCACGCTCGCAGCCCTCGCCGCCGAGGAGCCCGTCGACGACGTCGACTGGGTCACGAAGACCGACCTCACCCGTGAGCTCGAGCTCGAGGTCGAGACGATCGAGTCGGGCTGGTGGCAGCGCGACCTCAACAACCTCGCCTCCGAGGCGCAGGGCATCCGCGACATCTTCGACATGATGCCGACGGCGACCGAGGAGCACTGGAGCGACATCTCGGGCCGCATGCGCACGGTGCGCGGCGCGATCGACGGCTATGTCGACAGCCTGCGCGCCGGCATCGAGGCCGGCAACACGCCTGCGCGCCGTCAGGTCGAGCAGGTGCTCGAGCAGCTCGACGACTTCGGCGACGGCGCCGGCTTCTTCCACGAGCTCGCGAACGACGCCAAGGCCGACGAGGGCGACCTCAGCCAGGGCCTGCGCAGCGACCTGCAGGGTGGCGCGCAGTCGGCGACGCTGTCCTACGGCGTGCTGCGCGACTTCCTGCGCGACGAGCTGCTGCCCGCCGCGCGCGAGGAGGATGCGGTGGGCCGCGAGTTCTACTCGCTCATGTCGCGCCGCTTCCTGGGCGCGACGGTCGACCTCGACGAGACGTACGAGTGGGGCATCGAGGAGCTCGCCCGCATGCGCGACGAGCAGGAGCGCATCGCGAACGAGATCGTGCCCGGCGCATCCGTCGCCGAGGCGATCGCGCATCTCGACGGCGACGCGTCGCGAAAGCTGCACGGCACGGATGCCCTCAAGGCGTGGATGCAGGAGACGAGCGATGCGGCGATCGCCGAGCTCGGCACGACGCACTTCGACATCGCGAAGCCCATCGAGGCGCTCGAGTGCATGATCGCGCCGACGCAGACGGGCGGCATCTACTACACGGGTCCCGCCGACGACTTCTCGCGTCCGGGCCGCATGTGGTGGTCGGTGCCGAAGGGCGTCACGGAGTTCGACACGTGGCGCGAGCTCACGACGGTGTACCACGAGGGCGTGCCCGGGCATCACCTGCAGATCGCGCAGGCGACGTACAACCGCGCGCAGCTGAACACGTGGCGCCGCCTCGCGGGCACGTCGGGCCACGCGGAGGGCTGGGCGCTCTACGCGGAGCGCCTCATGGAGTCGCTCGGCTACCTCGACGACCCGGCCGACCGCCTCGGCATGCTCGACGGGCAGCGGATGCGCGCGGCGCGCGTCGTGCTCGACATCGGCGTGCACCTGGGCAAGCCGCGCCTCGACGGCACCGGCTCGTGGGACTTCGACTACGCGTTCGAGTTCCTCAAGTCGAACGTGAACATGAACGAGCCGTTCGTGCGCTTCGAGGTCAACCGCTACTTCGGGTGGCCGGGCCAGGCGCCGTCGTACAAGATCGGCCAGCGCATCTTCGAGCAGATCCGCGACGAGGCGAAGGCCGCGGAGGGCGACGCGTTCGACCTCAAGGACTTCCACATGCGCGTGCTGAACATCGGCGGCGTCGGCCTCGACACCCTCAAGGGCGCGGTGCTGCGCGGCCGATGAGCGCCGTCGACGCGGCGGGTCGGATGACCGACCTCGTCGACCACTACGCGACGCTCGCGACGCTCGAGGCCGCGGCGATGGGGGAGCACCCCGCCGCCGCGGCCCTCGTGGCGCTCGTCACGCAGCAGCGTGCCGCGCTCGACGAGCTCGAGCTCGCACGGCCATCGCGGCCCTCGCCGCACCGTCCCGCGTCGCCGGGTGCCCTGCTGCGCTGGCTCGTGCCCGATGCCCGCGACCACGGTGCCGCCTGGGACGCGCAGCAGGCTGCCTACGAGGCGTGGCGGGCCGAGCGCGACGACGTCGAGCCCCGCACCTCCGGCGAGCTCGCGGCGTGGCGCGCGACGCTCGATCCCGCGTGGCTGGCCGCGCTCGAGGTGGACCGCGAGGCGGCCCTGCGCGGGTTGGTGAGCCGCGACCTCTACCCGTCGCATCTCGTGGCGTTCACGCTCGACGGAGGCTTCGGCGACTGGCATCGGCTGGCCGCGCTCGCCGACGACTGACGGGACATCTCAGACGCCTCGAGCGTCGAGAATGAGGGATGCTCACGCGCAACCCGGGTTGCAGAACACGAGTTTGTACCCCGGTCACAAGAACATTTGGTGAGGGATGCTCGAATCTGTATGGTCGTGCGCCGAGGGTCGATGCACGCGACGAGCAGCTTCTTGCGCCGCACACGGCGATCCTCCTTCTCATCTCTCAGAGCTCGGAGTCTCGTCATGTCCACGAACGCGCCCACCCGTCGCACCCACCGCAAGAAGCTGATCGCGATCGTCACCGCTGCATTCGTGCTCGCCGGCGGTGGCGTCGCCTACGCCTGGTGGTCGACGACCGGCACCGGCACCGGCACCGCGACGACCGGCACGGCCGGCGTCGTCGCCGTCGCGCAGACCTCCGAGGTCGGCGGGCTCGCGCCGGGCCGCGCCGCGCAGCCCCTCGCCGGCACCATCTCGAACACCACGACGAGCGCGCTCTACGTGTCGACCGTCACGGTGTCGATCTCGAGCATCACGAAGAACGGCACGGCCGTCACCGGCTGCACGGCCGCCGACTACACGCTCGTCCAGCCCGCTGCCGTGAACCAGGACATCCCCGCCAGCGGCCAGCAGGCATGGACCGGCGCGTCGATCCAGTTCAACAACCGCGCCGCGAACCAGAACGCCTGCCAGGGCGTGACCGTCAACCTCAGCTACACGGTCGGCTGACCGGGCGTGGGGCGGCGATCGCGCCGCCCCATCCCGACGGTGACGAGACGAACGAGCGACGGAGAGGATGACCATGACGACTGCGACAGCAGGGGAGCGTGAGCGCACTCGCCGCCGCCGCCCCCTCGTGATCGCGCTCGTCGTGCTGCTCCTCCTCTGGCTCGGCACGGTGGCGACCTGGGCGGTCGTCGATGCCGGCCGCGACGGCGTGATCGTCGTCGGCGGCGGCACCGACCAGGAGTCGGTCACGGCTCCGTCGGGCGCGCTGTCGATCTCCGGCTCGCTCACGGTGCCGCTGCAGCCCGGGATGGGCGAGCGCCTCGACCTCGTCATCCTCAACGAGACCGACGCGGCGCTCGCCGTGAGCGGGCTCTCGGTGCGCATCGCCGACGTCGTCGCCCCGAACGCGACCGCGGAGCTGGGATGCTCGGTCGCCGACTTCGCGATCGAGCAGTCGACGTTCGGCTTCGAGCTCGCCGGCGCGTCGTCGTCGTCGCTCACCGGTGCGGGTGCCGTGGCCGCTGACCTGCCGCTGCTGTCGATGCTCGACACCGACGTCGACCAGGCCGGCTGCGTCGGCGCGACGCTCGCGCTCGAGTACGCCGCGGTCGGTACCCCCGCATGAGCGTCCGCGAGCGCGACGACGTCGCCACCGAGCTCGCCGCGGCTGGCCACCACCGCACGATCGGCGGACGCCACCGCCGCATCCCGGCGCGCGCCGGGATGGGCGCACGCACGCGAGGCTGGCTCGTCGCGGCCGTCGCCGTGACCGCGATCGTCGGCGTCGGAGGCACCGCGAACGCGGTCTGGAGCGCGCAGGGCTCCGGCTCCGGGACCTCGACGACGGGAACCGCGTCGGCCTCGGTGGCGTTGTCGGAGGGCGCCTCGACGGGGTCGCTGCGCCCCGGTGCATCGGTGGCCGTCGCCACGACCGCGACCAACCCGAACGCCGCGGACGTGCGCATCACCTCGCTCGTGCTGGACACGGCGCGCGGCAGCAGCGGCTTCGGCATCACCGGGGCGTCCGGCACGTGCCCTGCGTCCGCGTTCACGTTCTCGGAGAGCTCGGCGGGCTGGAACGTGCCCGCCAACGGCTCGACGACCATCAGCCTCTCCGGCGCGCTGGCCATGACCTCGTCGGCGCCCTCGGGCTGCCAGGGCGCGACCGTGACGGTGTACCTCAAGGCCGGCTCGTGATGCGCCGGCTCGCGATCGTGCCGATCGTCGTCGGCGCCACGGTGGCCGCGCTCGTCGCGTCGCTCGTCATGCCGAGCCCCAGCAGCGAGGCGTTCTGGAGCGCGAGCACGAGCGGCGGCTCGAGCGCGGCGCAGGCGACGACGGTGCAGCAGGTCGGCACGCCGACGGCCACCGTCGCGTCGCGGAACGACGTCACGGTCTCCTGGCCCGCGACGACGCTCGCCGACGGCACCGCCGTCGGCGGCTACCTCGTGACGCGCACGAACGCGGACACCGGCACGTCGTTCGCCGCGACGGGCGGATGCGCGAACGTCGGCACCGCGACGACGTGCCTCGAGGCCGCCGTGCCCGACGGCCGCTGGACCTACGCGATCGTCGCGCGCTTCGCCACGAGCTGGACGGGTCCGTCGAGCGCGTCGAGCGCCGTCGCGATCGCGGACACCGTCCCGCCGACGAACGCGCTGTCGATCGACGTGACGTCGGGGCGCGCCGTGCTGGTCGGCAGCACCGTCTGGTTCCGTGGCGCCGGCAACGGATCGCTCCGCATCGTGAACGCGCTCACGGACGATCTGTCCGGACCCGCGCAGAGCGTCACGGGCATGCTCACGGGAGACACCAGCGGCTGGTCCCACACGGCTGGTCCGGTGAGCACGGCGACCGATGGCCGGTACTTCTCGAACCCCGTCGCGTGGGGGCCGGGGACGACGGGCACCCCGACGCTCGGCATCTCGGGCATCGACCGCGCGGGCAACACCGCTGCGAGCACGCTCACCTTCGCCAACGACAACACGGCGCCGACCGGCGGCGCGATCTCGTACGCCTCGGGCACGGTGCGCACGAGCTCGGCGACCGCATCCACCGGCGCCGTGTCGGTGTCGGTCGGCGCGGTCGCCGACTTGAACGGCTCCGGCGTCGCCACTCGCGTGCTCGAGCGCAGGACGGCGCCGTTGACCGGCGACGCCTGCGGCAGCACCTACGGTTCGTGGGCGGCGATCGCGACCTTCGGCGACAACCGGGCGCAGACCGTGAGCGACGCGGCGCCAGTCGGCACGTGCGTGCAGTACCGCTACGTCGTGACGGACGCCGTGGCCAACACGCTGGAGTCGACCGGCACGAACGTCGTGAAGGTCAAGCCGCCGTACCAAGGTCTCGTGTCGGGCACCTCGGGGGTCGTGGGCCAGTACACGTTCGACTCCGCGAACGTGCTCCGCAACTCCATCGGCACGAACGGGTCGACGACGTCGATGGACACGCGACCGACGGCGACCAGCGACTCGCCGATCGCGGGCGACGGCGGCTCCTCGGCCTTCTTCGACGGCTCGAACGACTTCATCCGCACCCAGCGCACGATCCAGGACTCCTTCACGATCGAGTTCTGGTTCCGCTCCGACAACGGCGGCAAGGGCGCCGGCTCGAACTGGTACAACGGCGCCGGCCTCGTCGACGCCGAGTGGCCGGGCGTCGCGAACGACTTCGGCATCGCGCTCATGGCCGATGGGCGCGTGATCGCGGGCGTCGGGCGGCCGGGCGTCGGCGACGTCAACATCGCCTCGCAGGCCGGCCTGGCGAACAACGCCTGGCATCACGTCGTCATGACGCGCAGCAACGCCACCGGGATCGTCGAGCTCTGGATCGACGGCAGGAGCGTCGGAACCGTGACCGGCGGAACGCAGTCGCTCAACTCCTCCGCCAGCATCGACTTCGGTCGTCTGCAGACGAACATCGCCGGTCAGTACTACCGCGGCAACCTCGACGAGATCGCGATCTACGATCGCGTGCTCACGAACGCGGAGATCCAGTCGCATTACGCGAACGCCCGCTAGACGACGATCGCCAGGTCGCGACTGCACGAGCGGCAGGAGTGCGGTAGCCTGGACCGTCGCCATTGGCGGCACTCACTTCCGCATGCTCGCGGAGCGCACTCCATCCAGGATGACTCCACGGGCCAGACTCTGTCCGAACCGAAGGCAACCAACACCACATGACCACTGCAACGACCAAGGCCCCGAAGCAGGTCGCCGTGAACGACATCGGCAGCGCCGACGACTTCATGGCCGCCGTCGAGAAGACCCTGAAGTTCTTCAACGATGGCGACCTGATCGAGGGCACCGTCGTCAAGATCGACCGCGATGAGGTCCTTCTCGACGTGGGCTACAAGACCGAGGGCGTCATCCCCTCGCGCGAGCTCTCCATCAAGCACGACGTCGACCCCACGGAGGTCGTCGAGGTCGGCGATGCCGTCGAGGCGCTCGTCCTCCAGAAGGAGGACAAGGAGGGTCGTCTGATCCTCTCCAAGAAGCGTGCCCAGTACGAGCGCGCATGGGGCGACGTCGAGAAGATCAAGGAGACCGACGGCGTCGTGACCGGTTCGGTCATCGAGGTCGTCAAGGGTGGCCTCATCGTCGACATCGGCCTCCGCGGCTTCCTCCCGGCCTCGCTCATCGAGCTGCGCCGCGTCCGCGACCTCACGCCGTACCTCGGCCAGGAGATCGAGGCGAAGATCCTCGAGCTCGACAAGAACCGCAACAACGTGGTGCTCTCGCGCCGTGCGCTGCTCGAGCAGACGCAGTCGGAGTCGCGCAGCCAGTTCCTCGACGGGCTCCAGAAGGGCCAGATCCGCAAGGGCGTCGTCTCGTCGATCGTCAACTTCGGCGCGTTCGTCGACCTCGGCGGCGTCGACGGCCTCGTGCACGTCTCGGAGCTCTCGTGGAAGCACATCGAGCACGCCTCCGAGGTCGTCGAGGTCGGCCAGGAGGTCACGGTCGAGGTCCTCACCGTCGAGCGTGACCGCGAGCGCGTCTCGCTGTCGCTCAAGGCGACGCAGGAGGACCCGTGGCAGGTCTTCGCCCGCACCCACGCGATCGGTCAGCTCGCACCGGGCAAGGTCACGAAGCTCGTCACGTTCGGTGCGTTCGTGCGCGTCGCAGACGGCATCGAGGGTCTCGTGCACATCTCGGAGCTCTCCGAGAAGCACGTCGAGACCGCCGACCAGGTCGTGTCGGTCAACGACGAGGTCTTCGTCAAGATCATCGACATCGACCTCGAGCGTCGCCGCATCTCGCTGTCGCTCAAGCAGGCGAACTTCGACGTCGACCCCGAGGCCACGGAGTTCGACCCCGCGCTCTACGGCATGCTCGCCGAGTACGACGAGCAGGGCAACTACAAGTTCCCCGAGGGCTTCGACGCCGAGACCAACGAGTGGCGCGAGGGCTTCGACGCCCAGCGCGAGGCATGGGAGGCCGAGTACGCGGCTGCCCAGGCTCGCTGGGAGTCGCACAAGGAGCAGGTCAAGAACGCTCGCGAGGTCGAGGCCGCAGACGTGGCCGCTGGCGCGTCGACGGGCTCGAGCTACTCGTCCGAGTCGAACGGCGGCGGCACGCTGGCCGACGACGAGGCGCTCGCAGCGCTCCGCGAGAAGCTCACCGGCCGCGCCGACTGAGTCTCTCCGCCCCACGTTCGAGGGCCGCATCCCCACGGGGATGCGGCCCTCGTCGCGTGTGCGGGCGGCGCCGCGGCGGCGGCGCGGCTAGGCCGTCGTCGGCCCGGGCGGCTGCTGCAGCGGAGCGCCGGAGCCACGCCTGCCACGCCGCACGATCGCGACGGCGACGCCGACGAGCAGCAGGATGCCGACGATGACGAGCACGGGCATGACGATGGCGAGCACGGTCATGCCGACGGCGCCGACGTCCTCGAATGTCGAGATGACGGGAGCGGCCGTGCCGCCCGTCGCGACGTTGGCGATGGGGCGCACGGCCATCTTCGTGCCGTGCACCGCCAGCGCGATGACCGCGCCGATCACGATCGGCACCCATTGGTTCGAGGCGAAGAACGCTGCGGGGTCCGTGACGGCGACGGTCGACGCGGTCGACGACGAGCCGAACACGAGCCCGCCGGCCGTCGGGCGCACGATCGTCTGCAGCACGTCGTTGACGGTGTCGACGGCGGGGATCTTGTCGGCGACGATCTCGACGACGAGCAGCACGGCGACGATGCCGAGCACCCACTCGTTCGACAGCCACTGCCAGCCCTCCGGCAGGTTCAGGACCTGCGGCAGGAAGCGGTTCGCGACGCCCACCGCCAGGAGCGGGATGTAGGCGTTCATGCCTGCCGCGGCGGCGAGTCCGGAGCCGGTGAGGAGCTCGAGCATCGGGGCCTCCCATCGGGGGAGCGTCCCCCTCGATCGCGATGGTAGCCCCGAGGGGTGCTCGAGACCTGGGATGATGGGTCGATGCGACTCATCGGCCTCACCGGCGGCATCGCCGCCGGCAAGTCCACCGTCGCCGCTCGGCTGGCCGAGCACGGCGCCATCGTCATCGACGCGGATCGCGTGGCACGCGAGGTCGTGGAGCCGGGGGAGCCGGCCCTCGCGAGCATCGCGTCGCGCTTCGGCGAGCACGTCGTCGTCGACGGCGCCCTCGACCGGCCGGCGCTCGGCGCGATCGTCTTCGCCGACGCCGACGCGCGTCGCGACCTCGAGCGCATCACGCATCCGGCGATCCAGGCGCGGGTCGCCGAGCGCATCGCCGCGCACGCCGACGACCCGGACGCCGTCGTCGTCTACGACGTGCCGCTGCTCGTCGAGGCGCGCGTGCCGCACGCGTTCGACGCGATCGTCGTGGCGCACGCGCCCGCCGAGCAGCGCATCGCGCGGCTCGTCGAGCTGCGCGGCATCGCGCAGGAGGAGGCCGAGCGGCGCGTGCGGTCGCAGGCGAGCGACGACGAGCGGCTCGCGGTCGCGACGGTCGTCGTCGACACGTCGGGCACGATGGAGGAGACGATCGCGCAGGTCGACGAGCTCTGGCGCGCGATCGAGGAGGGGACGGCATGGTGAAGGAGTCCGACGCGTCGATCGCGGCGAAGGCGGCGCTCGACTACCTCGTGAGCTGGATCGAGTACCGCGTGTGGCGCACGCGCGTGCCCGGTGCGCAGGTGGCGATCTGGTTCGGTGGCGGGCTGCGCATGTCGAAGGCGTTCGGCGTCGCCGACGTCGCGACGGGCGAGCGCCTCACGGCGACGCACCAGTTCCGCGTCGCGAGCCACTCGAAGATGCTCGCCGCGACCGTCGTGCTGCAGCTGGTCGAGCAGGGACGCCTGCGCCTCGACGACCTCGCGAGCGCGCACGTGCCGCAGCTGCTGGGCACCGGCGCCGAGCACGTGACGATCCGCGAGCTGCTCAGCCATGGCTCGGGCATCACGCGCGACTCGGCCGACACGACGTTCTGGTCGCTGCAGAAGCCGTTCCCCGACGCCATCGAGCTCGACGCGATCCTCGCCGAGCCCCTCGACGTGCTGCCGTCGACGACGGGCTTCAAGTACTCGAACATCGGCTTCGGCATCCTGGGCCTCGTCGTGGAGGCCGTCACGGGCGGCCGCTACGAGGATGCGGTGCGCGAGGGCGTCGTGAAGCCGCTCGGCCTCATCCGCACGGTGCCCGACGTCGACGTGCGCAAGAGCGCGAAGCATGTGTCGTCGCACTCGGGCATCCACACGACGATGACGCGCGAGGTGCTCGAGAGCCCCACGTCGGGCTCCCTCGCCGCAGCGACGGGCGTCACGTCGACCGCCGCGGAGCTCGTACGGTTCGCTGCCGGGCACTTCCTCGGCTCCGACGAGCTGCTCGACGACCGCTCGAAGCGGTGGATGGGGCAGCAGCAGTGGTCGACGGTCGATCGCGACGGCGTGCCCGCCGGCTACGGCCTCGGCATGCAGCTGCGGCAGATCGCGGGTCGCACGTGGCTCGGCCACGGCGGTGGCTGGCCCGGCCAGATCACGCGCACGCTCTTCGAGCCGCGCCTCGGCATCGCGGTGAGCGTGCTCACGAACGCGATCGACGGACCTGCGGCCGAGCTCGCGGAGGGCATCGTCGAGATCCTCATGGCGACGCAGCGGCGCGAGGCCGACGACCTCGCCATGCCGTCTGGCCACGACGTGCCCGAGCACGGCTCGGCGTCGATGGAGCCGGTGCGCGGTGCGCGCCGCGTCGACCTCATGCGCTTCACGGGCCGGTTCCAGAGCCCGTGGCAGCTCGTCGACGTCGTGCGCCTTGGCGACGCGCTCTACGCCATCCCGCCGGGCGCAGCACGCCCCATGGCAGAGGCGCAGCGGCTCACGGTGCTCGACGACTCGACGCTGCGCGCCGACGACGCCGGCGGCTACGGCTCGGTGGGCGAGCCCATCCGCTACGAGTTCGACGCGCGGGGATCCGTGCGTCGCATCACGGGCGGCTGGCGGCTCGAGCCTGCCCGATCGCTCGAGGCGTACCGCCAGGATGCAGGCTCTGTCGGAGGTCGCTCCTAGGCTCGAGGGCATGGAACCCACTCGTGCCGTGCGACCGTTCAAGGTCGAGTCCGAGTACCAGCCCTCCGGCGACCAGCCGAAGGCCATCGCCGAGCTCGCGGCTGCCGTGAACCGCGGCGAGACCGACATCGTGCTGCTCGGCGCGACCGGCACGGGCAAGTCGGCGACGACCGCCTGGCTCGTCGAGCAGGTGCAGCGGCCGACGCTCGTGCTCGCGCACAACAAGACGCTCGCCGCCCAGCTCGCGAACGAGTTCCGCGAGCTGCTGCCGAACAACGCCGTCGAGTACTTCGTCTCGTACTACGACTACTACCAGCCCGAGGCGTACGTGCCGCAGACGGACACCTTCATCGAGAAGGACTCGTCGCTCAACGCCGAGGTCGAGCGCCTGCGCCACTCGGCGACGAACGCGCTGCTGTCGCGGCGCGACGTCATCGTGGTGTCGACCGTGTCGTGCATCTACGGCCTCGGCTCGCCCGCCGAGTACCTCGAGGCCATGATCGCGCTGCAGGTCGGCATGCGCATCGATCGGCAGGAGCTGCTGCGCCGGTTCGTGAGCATGCAGTACCAGCGCAACGACGTCGCCTTCCAGCGCGGCACGTTCCGCGTGCGCGGCGACACCATCGAGATCATCCCGATGTACGAGGAGCACGCGATCCGCATCGAGCTGTTCGGCGACGAGATCGAGTCGATCTCGACGCTGCATCCGCTCACGGGCGAGGTCATCCAGCGGCTCGACGCCGTCTCGGTCTTCCCTGGCAGCCACTACGTCTCGGGCACCGATCGCATGCATCGGGCGATGGAGCGCATCCGCACCGAGCTCGACGAGCGCCTCGCCGACCTCGAGCGGCAGGGGAGGCTGCTCGAGGCGCAGCGGCTGCGCATGCGCACGACGTTCGACCTCGAGATGATGGAGCAGATCGGCTTCTGCTCGGGCATCGAGAACTACTCGCGCCACATCGACGGTCGCGAGCCCGGCGAGGCACCCGACTGCCTGCTCGACTACTTCCCCGAGGACTTCCTCGTCGTCATCGACGAGAGCCACGTCACGGTGCCGCAGATCGGCGCGATGTACGAGGGCGACGCGAGCCGCAAGCGCACGCTCGTCGAGCATGGCTTCCGCCTGCCGTCGGCGCTCGACAACCGGCCGCTGAAGTTCGACGAGTTCCTCGACCGCGTCGGCCAGACCGTCTACCTCTCGGCGACGCCCGCCCGATACGAGCGCGAGCGCGCCGACACGATCGTCGAGCAGATCATCCGTCCGACGGGCCTCGTCGACCCGAAGCTCGTCGTGAAGCCCGTCGAGGGCCAGATCGACGACCTGCTCGAGGAGATCCGCGTGCGCGCCGACCGCGACGAGCGCGTGCTCGTCACGACGCTCACGAAGCGCATGGCCGAGGAGCTCACCGACTATCTCACCGACGCCGGCGTGCGGGTGCGGTACCTGCACTCCGACGTCGACACCTTGCGGCGCGTCGAGCTGCTCACGCAGCTGCGCGCCGGCGTCTTCGACGTGCTCGTCGGCATCAACCTGCTGCGCGAGGGCCTCGACCTGCCCGAGGTGTCGCTCGTCGCGATCCTCGACGCCGACAAGGAGGGCTTCCTGCGCTCGTCGACGTCGCTCATCCAGACGATCGGGCGCGCGGCGCGCAACGTCTCGGGCGAGGTGCACATGTACGCCTCGACCATCACCGACTCGATGCAGCTGGCGATGGAGGAGACCGAGCGTCGCCGCGAGATCCAGCAGGCGTACAACGCCGAGCACGGCATCGACCCGCAGCCGCTGCGCAAGAAGATCGGCGACATCACCGCGATGCTCGCGCGCGAGGAGGCCGACACGGCCGAGCTGCTCTCGGGCACGAAGCGCGGCGCGCCCACGCCGCGGCTCGCGAACGATCGCTCGAGCCTCGACGGCCCGGCGCAGCTCGAGCAGATCATCGCCGACCTGTCCGCCCAGATGTCGGAGGCGGCTGGCGAGCTGAAGTTCGAGCTCGCCGCGCGCATCCGCGACGAGCTGCACGACCTCAAGCGCGACCTGCGGCAGCTGCGCGAGGCGAGCTGACGCATCGCGTCAGGTGGGTCAGCCGCGGCCGAGGCGCGCGTACGCGCCGAGCACGCGGCGCTCGGACTCCGTGAGGTAGTCCTCGAGCTCGTCGGCTGCAGCCTGCGGCCCCTGGTCGACGAGCGCGTCGAGCACGGCACGGTTGCGCGTGACGAACGGACGGTGCAGCGACTCGAAGTCGGCGATCGCGAGGAACGCGAGGCGCAGCTCGGCGAGCAGCTGCTCGTGCGTGCGCTCGAGCCTCGGGCTGTCGGAGAGGGCGACGAGCGCGCGGTGGAAGGCCATGTTCGCGGCCGCGACGGTGGGCCAGTCGCCTGCCTCGACGCCGGCCTCTGCACGTTCGAGCTCCTCGCGCATGACGGCGATGCTCGGGTGCAGCGCGGATGCGTCGCGCAGGATGCCGCACTCGATCTGCCTGCGGGCGCGGTAGATGTCGACGACGTCGGCGGTCGTGGGGGAGGCCACCGAGACGCCGCGGTTGGGCACGTGCTCGACGAGGCCGTGCTGCGCGAGGACGCGGAAGGCCTCGCGCAGCGTGTTGCGCGACACGTCGAGGCGTGCGGCGAGCGCGGCCTCCGACAGGCGCTCGCCGGGCGCGAACTCGCCCGCGATGATGCGCGCGCGCAGGGCGTCGGCGAGGGTCGTGTCGCTCATGCCCCGATGCTACGCGCGCCGACGGCCGGATCGTCGGAGCATCTGCAACAGGATCGAAACACGATCGGCACGCATTGTTGAACAATCATTGCGATGCTGTCCTACGAACCGTAGGCTCTGCCCAGCGCCGCATCCGCGACGCCAGAGCCCACCGACGACGATGGGAACGCTCGTGACCGATTCGCAGCAGTCCACCGAGGCGACCTCCGCCGAGAAGGCGAAGGCCTTCGCCAAGAGTCGCCGAGGTCCCATCCTCGGCGCGATCTTCCTCATGGCGACCTCGGCCATCGGGCCGGGCTTCATCACCCAGACCGCGACGTTCACCGCGACGCTCGGCGCCGCGTTCGCGTTCGCGATCCTCGTGTCGATCCTCATCGACCTCGCGGTGCAGATGAACATCTGGCGCATGATCACGGTCTCTGGCAAGCGCGCGGGCGACCTCGCCAACAGCGCCGTGCCGTTCTCGGGCCACGTGCTCGCCGTGCTCATCGTCATCGGCGGCCTCGCGTTCAACATCGGCAACATCGCCGGCGGCGGCCTCGGCCTCAACGCCCTGCTGGGCATGGACGCGAAGATCGGCGGCCTCGTCACGGGCCTGCTCGCGATCTGCATCTTCCTGTTCAAGCGGGCGGGCCGCGTCGTCGACGTCGTGGTCATGGTGCTCGGCGTCGGCATGATCGTGATGACGATCGTCGTCGCGATCGTCTCGAACCCGCCGATCGGCGACGCCTTCCGCCAGACGTTCGTGCCCGACGAGCTGAACTTCGCCACGATCACGACGATCGTCGGCGGCACCGTCGGTGGCTACATCACGTACGCCGGCGCCCACCGCTACCTCGAGTCGGGCCTCACAGGCCCCGAGCACGTGAAGGACGTGCACCGCGCGTCGTTCCAGGGCATCCTCGTCACCGGCGTCATGCGCTACGTGCTGTTCCTCGCCATCCTCGGCGTCGTGGCCTCGGGCGTCGTGCTCGACGTCTCGGGTCAGGGTGCCAACCCGGCCGGCGCAGCGTTCGCCGCCGTGCTGGGCGACGCGGGCTTCCGCATCTTCGGCTTCATCTTCTGGGCAGCCGCCATCACCTCCGTGATCGGCGCCGCCTACACGTCGGCGACGTTCCTGTCGGTCTTCTCGAAGACGCTCAAGGGTGGCTGGCCGCTGCAGCTCGCGACCGTCGCGTTCATCGTCGTGTCGCTCGTCGTGTACCTGCTCATCGGCACGGCCCCGGCGGCGCTGCTCGTCTTCGTCGGCGGCTTCAACGGCCTCATCCTGCCGATCGGCCTCACGATCTTCATGTACATCGGCTGGTTCCGGCAGAAGGACGTGCTGGGCGGCTACCGCTACCCGGTGTGGCTGCTGGTCATCGGCACGCTCGCGACCGCGCTCACCTGGTACATGGGTGCGGTGTCGGTCGGCCCGATCTTCGCCTTCCTCACCGCGTAAGGAGCACGCATGCCCGCCATCGATCTCAACTCCGACCTCGGCGAGAACGTCCCCGAGCGCATCGTGGGCGACGACGCGGCCATGCTGCGCGTCGTGACGAGCGCCAACGTGGCGTGCGGCTTCCACGCAGGCAGCCCCGAGGGCATCCGCGCGACGCTCGTCGAGGCCGTCGCACGCGGCGTCGCGATCGGCGCCCACCCGGGCTACCGCGACTACGAGGGCTTCGGGCGCAGGGAGATGGACGTCGACGACGCGACGCTGCAGGCGCACGTCGAGTACCAGCTCGGCGCGCTCGGCGCGCTCGCGTCGTCGGCGGGCGGCCGCATGGTCTACGTGAAGCCGCACGGCGCGCTCTACAACACGATCGCGCGCGACGAGCGGCAGGCCCGCGTGGTCGTGGCGGCCGTGCAGGCGATCGATCCGTCGCTCGTGCTGCTGGGGCTCGCGGGTGGCGTCGTGCTCGACGTCGCCGAGGCGGCGGGGCTCGCGACGGCGGCGGAGGCGTTCGCCGACCGCGCGTACACGCCCGACGGCCACCTCGTGTCGCGCTCGCAGGAGGGCTCGGTGCTGCACGACGCGGATGCCGTGGCAGCCCGCATGGTGCGGCTCGCGCAGGAGGGCGTCGTGCAGGCGATCGACGGCTCCGACGTCGCCGTGCGCGCCGAATCGATCTGCGTGCACGGCGACAGCCCCGGCGCCATCGCGATGGCGGAGGCGACGCGCGCGGCGCTCGAGGCGGCCGGTGTGACGATCGCGCCGTTCGCGGGCGCGCGATGACCGCGGTCGCGAGCGCGGCGCAGCACGCCTCGGCGCGCGAGGCTCGCGCGTCGTACCGGTCGGGCGTCGTGGCGCCCACGAGCGGCGTCGCCCACGGGCTCGTGCAGGCGAACCTCATCGCGGTGCCCGAGGACTGGGCGTTCGACATGCTGCTCTTCGCGCAGCGCAACCCGAAGCCGTGCCCCGTGCTCGAGGTCGTCGAGGCCGGCTCGTTCGAGCCGCGGCTCGCGCCCGGCGCCGACCTGCGCACCGACATCCCCGCCTACCGCGTGTGGCGCGACGGCGAGCTCGCCGAGGAGGTCGCCGACGCGACCGCCGCGTGGGCCGAGCAGCCGCTCGTGGCCTTCCTCATCGGCTGCTCGTTCACGTTCGAGGCCGGTCTCGCCGACGCCGGCATCCCCATCCGCCATCAGGAGCTCGGCCGCAACGTGCCGATGTACCGCACCAACCGCGACTGCGCGCCCGCAGGCCGCCTCTCGGGCGAGCTCGTCGTGTCGATGCGGCCGATCCCCGCCGATCGCGTCGCGGACGCCGTGACGATCTCGGGCCGCTTCCCCGCGGTGCATGGCGCACCCGTGCACGTGGGGGAGCCCGCCGCGCTCGGCATCGACCTCGACCACCCCGACTTCGGCGACGCTCCCGAGGTGCGCGACGGCGAGGTGCCGGTGTTCTGGGCGTGCGGCGTGACGCCGCAGGCGGCGATCATGGCGTCGCGGCCCCCGTTCGCGATCACGCACGCGCCCGGCCACATGATGCTGCTCGACGTGCCCGACGCGGCGTACGCCGCATGACGCGCATCCTCGCCGCCGCCGACACGGCGCTCATGCTCGAGGCCGCGGACCTCGACGAGTCGATGCGCCTGCTGCCGCGCCTGCGCGAGGCGTCGCTGCCGGGCGTCACCGAGCTCGTGCCCGCCGCCCGCACCATCCTCGTGCGCTTCGACCCGCGCGTCGTGGCAGCCGACGCACTGGCCGAGCGGCTGCTCGCGGTCGAGCCCGCCGACGAGCGCATCGCGAGCGACGCCGTCGTCACGATCCCCGTGCGCTACGACGGCCAGGACCTCGACGAGGTCGCGAGCCTGCTGTCGGTGTCGACCGACGGGGTCGTCGCGCGCCACCAGGCGGCGACGTGGACGGTCGCGTTCACGGGCTACGCGCCCGGGTTCGGCTACCTCGTCGGCGACGACGACCTGTTCCAGGTGCCGCGGCGATCGAGCCCGCGCACGCGCATCCCGGCTGGATCGGTCGGCCTCGCCGGTGCGTTCTCGGGCGTCTACCCGCGCGAGAGCCCTGGCGGCTGGCAGCTCATCGGCACGACGGATGCGCGCATGTGGGACCTCGAGCGCGAGGAGCCCGCGCTGCTGTCGCCGGGCGCGACCGTGCGGTTCGAGCGCATCGAGCGCGAGCTCGCCGTCCTCGCACCCGCCGAGCGCCCCGCCATCGAGGCGGCGCACGCCCTCGAGGTCGTGCGGCCCGGTCTGCAGCTGCTCGTGCAGGACCTCGGTCGCCCCTCGATGGCGGCGACGGGCGTGAGCCAGTCGGGCGTCGCCGACCGCACGGCCCTGCGCGACGCCAACCGTGCCGTGGGCAACCGCCAGGATGCCGCGGTGCTCGAGCTCGCGGGCGGCGGTGCCGTGCTGCGCGCCCGCGGCGCTGCCGTCGTGGCGCTCGCCGGCGGCGTCGCCGACGCGACCGTCGAGGGCGCGGCAGGCACCGCGACGCCCGCCCACGGCACGCCGTTCGCGCTCGACGACGGCGACGAGCTGCGCATCGGCGCGGTGCGCGAGGGACTGCGTGCGATCGTCGCGATCCGCGGTGGCATCGCCCTCGAGCCCGTGCTCGACAGCCTCGCCACCGATACGCTCGCCGGACTCGGTCCCGCGCCGCTCGTCGTGGGCAGCGTGCTGCCGCTGCACGGCCCAGCCACGGCGCCGCACGCCGTCGAGCCCGTGGCGGCGCCCGCTCGTGCCCTGCCCGCCGCCGGCGACGAGGCGGTGCTGCGCATCGTGCTCGGCCCCCGTGACGACTGGTTCACGCCGGCGGCGCTCGAGACGCTCGTCGGCCAGGCGTGGGAGGTCACACCCCGCTCCGACCGTGTCGGCGTGCGCCTCGCGGGCGCGCCGCTCGAGCGCGCCGTCGACGGCGAGCTGCCCAGCGAGGGCGCCGTGACCGGCGCCATCCAGGTGCCGCCCGACGGCCAGCCCGTGCTGTTCCTCGCCGACCACCCGCTCACGGGCGGCTATCCGATCGTCGGCGCCGTCGTCGACGCCGACCTCGACCTCGCGGGCCAGGTGCCGCCCGGCGCGCGCATCCGACTCCGCATCGTCCACCCGGGAGACCAGGCATGACCATCCAGACCGTGCTCATCGCCAACCGCGGCGAGATCGCCGTGCGCGTCGCGCGCGCGTGCGCCGAGGCGGGCATCCGCTCCGTCGCGGTCTACGCCGACCAGGACGTCGACGCCATGCACGTCCGCGCCGCCGACGCGGCGGTCGCGCTCGACGGCACGACCGCCGCCGACACGTACCTCGACATCCCCTCGCTGCTCGCCGCCGCGCGCGCCTCGGGGGCCGACGCCGTGCACCCCGGCTACGGCTTCCTCTCCGAGAGCGCCGCGTTCGCGCGCGCGGTCGAGGAGGCGGGGCTCACGTGGATCGGGCCGACGCCCGAGAGCATCGAGCAGCTCGGCGACAAGGTCTCGGCCCGCCGCATCGCCATCGCGGCCGGCGCACCGCTCGCCCCGGGCATCGACCGCCCGCTCGAGGGCGCCGACGAGGCCGTCGCGTTCGCGCGGGAGCACGGGCTGCCCGTCGTCATCAAGGCCGCGTTCGGCGGCGGCGGGCGCGGCATGCGCATCGCACGCACGCTCGAGGAGGTGCCCGACGCGTTCGACGCGGCGTCGCGCGAGGCCGTCGGCGCGTTCGGGCGAGGCGAGTGCTTCGTCGAGCGCTACCTCGAGCACCCGCGGCACGTCGAGGCGCAGGTGCTCGGCGACGGCCGCGGCACCGTGGTCGTCGTGGGCGACCGCGACTGCTCGCTGCAGCGTCGCAGCCAGAAGCTCGTCGAGGAGGCGCCCGCTCCCGGCCTCACGCCCGAGCAGCGCACGCGCATCCACGAGGCCGCGCACGACATCTGCGCCGCCGTCGACTACCGCGGTGCGGGCACGGTCGAGTTCCTGCTCGCGAGCGACGGCACGATCGCGTTCCTCGAGGTCAACACGCGGCTGCAGGTCGAGCACCCCGTGACCGAGCTCGTCACGGGCACCGACCTCGTGCGCGAGCAGCTGCGCATCGCCGCGGGCCTCGGCATCTCGTTCGCCGAGACGCCCGAGCCCGTCGGCCACGCGATCGAGCTGCGCGTCAACGCCGAGGATCCGGGCCGCGGCTTCCTGCCGAGCCCCGGCCGCATCGAGCGCCTGCGCGTGCCCGGCGGGCCGGGCGTGCGGTGGGATGCGGGCGTCGAGGCGGGCGATCGGGTCGAGGCCGCGTTCGACTCGCTCGCCGCCAAGCTCATCGTGCACGCGCCCGACCGCGACGCGGCGCTCGTGCGCCTGCGCCGAGCGATCGGCGAGCTCGAGGTCGACGGCGTCGCGACCGTCGCGTCGTTCGCTCTCGCGGTGCTCGACGAGCCCGCGTTCTCGACCGACGGCTTCGCCGTGTCGACGCAGTGGATCGAGGCCGAGCTCATGCCGCGCCTCGAGCCGCAGCTGCGCCCCGCGCCGGCGCCGCAGGATGCGCTGCGTCGCGTCGCGATCGAGGTCGACGGCCGCCGCGTCGTGCTGGGGCTGCCGGATGCGCTGCTCGCGGCGGCGGCGGGTGCTGGCGGCGCCGACGGAGGTTCGGGAGCGCCCGCATCCGCCGCGCGCGACGAGTCGGTGCTCGAGGCGCCCGTGCCCGGCACGCTCGTGCGCTGGCTCGTCGACGATGGCGCGACCGTCGCCGAGGGCGACGCCGTCGCCGTGCTCGACGCCATGAAGATGGAGACGACGGTCGTCGCGCACCGCGCAGGCACGCTCGCGCGGTCGGTCGAGGAGGGCGCGACGACGGCGATCGGGGATGCGCTGGGCCGCATCGCCTGACCCGGGCCGTCCCGGGTGCGCCGTGGGCGAACTCCCGTCGCTCGTCAAGGCCAGGCGGAAGCCGCGCCGCGCTGGCAGCGTTGACGCAGACGAGACGGAAGGAGCCTTCCCCATGACGAACGTCACCAGCTCGAAGCTCGACGAGGCCGCGTTCACGGTGCCCGGACTCTCCCTCAGCGAGGGCCACGAGAGCGCGCGGATCCTGCAGGACCGCCTGCACGCGCTCAACGACCTGCAGCTCACGCTCAAGCACGCCCACTGGAACGTGGTCGGGCCGCAGTTCATCGCGGTGCACGAGATGCTCGACCCGCAGATCGACCTCGTGCGCGGCTGGGTCGACGACCTCGCCGAGCGCATCGCGACGCTCGGCGTCTCGCCGAACGGCCTCCCCGGCGCCATCGTCGCGGCGCGGTCGTGGGACGACTACTCGGTCCACCGCGCACCGACGCAGGCGCACATCGCCGCGCTCAACCTCGTGTACGACGGCGTGATCGCGGACTACCGCACGGCGCAGGCCCGGCTCGGCGAGCTCGACGCGATGTCCGAGGACCTCGCGGTGGAGCAGATCCGAGGGCTCGAGCAGTTCCAGTGGTTCCTGCGCGCGCACCTGGAGGACGCGACGGGCACGATCGCCGCGGAGTCCGGCGACACCGAGCTCGAGGCGGCGGCCGCCGCAGAGGCAGCATCCTGATCGCGCACGTCGCGACGACGCTCGACGGGGCCGGCCGAGTGCCGGCCCCGTCGGCATGCCAGGCGCTGCGCCCGACGCGAACCCGGTGGGTTGTGTCGGTGGTCGGTCGTAGGCTCGACTGGTGACCGTCGACATCGCCTCCCACCGCGCCGTGGACTCCTCGTTGGACCCCGACACGCCGCAGCTGAGCGTCAAGGGCGCGCGCGTCCACAACCTCAAGGACGTCGACCTCGCGATCCCGCGCGACGCTCTCGTGGTGTTCACCGGGCTCTCGGGATCGGGCAAGTCGTCGCTCGCGTTCGACACGATCTTCGCCGAGGGCCAGCGCCGCTACGTCGAGTCCCTCTCGGCGTACGCACGCCAGTTCCTCGGCCAGGTCGACCGGCCCGACGTCGACTTCATCGAGGGCCTGAGCCCCGCCGTGTCGATCGACCAGAAGTCGACGAACCGCAACCCGCGCTCGACCGTCGGCACCATCACCGAGGTCTACGACTACATGCGCCTGCTCTGGGCGCGCATCGGCATCCCGCACTGCGCGGTCTGCGGCGAGCGCATCCAGCGCCAGACGGTGCAGCAGATCGCCGACGAGCTCATGGAGCTCGACGAGCGCACGCGCTACCAGCTGCTCGCGCCCGTCGTGCAGCAGAAGAAGGGCGAGTTCGCCGACCTCATCCGCAACCTCGTCGCGACGGGCTACTCGCGCGCCGTCATCGACGGCGAGGTCGTGCAGCTCGCCGAGGCGCCTGCGCTGAAGAAGCAGGTCAAGCACGACATCGCGGTCGTCGTCGACCGCCTCGTCGCAGGCCCCGACATCCTCACGCGCCTCACCGACTCGCTCGAGACGGCGCTGCGCCTCGCCGACGGCCTCGTGACGATCGACTTCGTCGACGACGACTCCGCGGCGGGCACCCGCACGTTCAGCGAGAAGCTCTCGTGCCCGAACCGCCACCCCGTCACGCTCACCGAGATCGAGCCGCGCACGTTCTCGTTCAACGCGCCGTTCGGGTCGTGCAAGACCTGCGACGGCCTCGGCACGCGCATGGCCGTCGACGAGGACCTCGTGCTCGGCGACCCGGCGCTGTCGATCGCCGAGGGCGTGCTGCTGCCGTGGACGCAGACGGGCAAGGGCCTCTACACGTACTTCGAGCGCCTCATGAAGGGCCTCGCGAAGGAGCTCGACTTCTCGCTCGACACCCCGTGGGCCGAGCTCGGCGACGACGTCCGCGAGGTCGTGCTGCGCGGCTCCGAGGGCAACGTCACCGTCAAGTGGCGCAACCGCTACGGCCGCACCCTCTCGTACAACTCGGGCTACGAGGGCCTCATGCCCTACGTGCACCGCAAGTTCATGGAGGCCGACAGCGACTGGTCGCGCTCGAAGCACGGCGAGTACCTGCGCGAGATCCCCTGCCCCGACTGCGGTGGCGCGCGCCTCATGCCCGAGGTGCTGTCGGTGCTCGTGCACGGCCACTCGATCTCGTCGGTCACCGACATGAGCCTCGCCGACGCGTCGGAGTTCATGGACACGCTCGACCTCACCGACCGCGAGGCGAAGATCGCCGCGGCGGTGCTGCGCGAGATCCGCGCGCGACTGTCGTTCCTCATCCAGGTCGGCCTGCAGTACCTGTCGCTCGCGCGCGCCGCCGGCACGCTCTCGGGCGGCGAGGCGCAGCGCATCCGCCTCGCGACGCAGATCGGCTCGGGCCTCACGGGCGTGCTCTACGTGCTCGACGAGCCGTCGATCGGCCTGCACCAGCGCGACAACCGCCGCCTCATCGAGTCGCTCGTGAACCTGCGCGACCTCGGCAACACGCTCATCGTCGTCGAGCACGACGAGGACACGATCCGCACGGCCGACTGGATCGTCGACGTCGGCCCGCGCGCCGGCGAGCACGGCGGCGAGATCGTGCACTCGGGCACCTACGACGAGCTGCTCGCGAACCCGCGGTCGATCACGGGCGACTTCCTCGCCGGCCGCGAGGCGATCGCGGTGCCCGCGAAGCGCCGCCCCGTCGATCCCGCGCGCATGCTGCGCATCGAGGGCGCTCGCGCGAACAACCTGCAGGGCATCGACGTCGACGTGCCGCTCGGCCTCTTCGTGGCCGTGACGGGCGTCTCGGGCTCCGGCAAGTCGTCGCTCATCAACGACATCCTCTACAAGGTGCTCGCCAACGGCCTCAACGGCGCCAAGCAGGTGCCGGCACGGCACCGCCGCGTCACGGGCCTCGAGCACCTCGACAAGGTCGTGCACGTCGACCAGGCGCCCATCGGTCGCACGCCGCGCTCGAACCCCGCGACGTACACGGGCGTCTTCGACAAGATCCGCGTGCTGTTCTCCGAGACGACCGAGGCGAAGACGCGCGGCTACCTGCCCGGGCGCTTCTCCTTCAACGTCAAGGGCGGTCGCTGCGAGCACTGCCAGGGCGACGGCACCATCAAGATCGAGATGAACTTCCTGCCCGACGTCTACGTCGCGTGCGAGGTCTGCGACGGTGCCCGCTACAACCGCGACACGCTCTCGGTGCACTACAAGGGCAAGTCGATCGCCGAGGTGCTCGACATGCCGATCGAGGAGGCCGCCGACTTCTTCGAGGCGATCTCGTCGATCCACCGCTACCTCAAGACGCTCGTCGACGTGGGGCTCGGCTACGTGCGCCTCGGGCAGTCGGCGACGACGCTCTCGGGCGGCGAGGCGCAGCGCGTCAAGCTCGCGACCGAGCTGCAGAAGCGCTCGAACGGCCGCTCGATCTACGTGCTCGACGAGCCCACGACCGGCCTGCACTTCGAGGACGTGCGCAAGCTGCTCGCCGTGCTCGAGAGCCTCGTCGAGAAGGGCAACACCGTGCTGACGATCGAGCACTCGCTCGACGTCATCAAGTCGGCGGACTGGCTCATCGACCTGGGTCCCGAGGGCGGCTCCGGCGGCGGCACGCTCGTCGGCCAGGGCACGCCCGAGCACCTCGCGACGATCGAGGCGAGCCACACGGGCAGGTTCCTCGCCGAGATCCTCTAGCGCAGGGCGCAGGAGCATGGCAGACACCGTCCCGTACAAGCCGCGGCCGGGCGAGATCCCGACGACGCCCGGCGTGTACCGGTTCCGCGACGAGCACGAGCGCGTGCTCTACGTCGGCAAGGCGAAGAACCTGCGCCAGCGGCTCTCGAACTACTTCCAGCCGCTGCGGTCGCTGCACGAGCGCACGCGTCGCATGGTGCTGTCCGCGGCGCGCGTCGAATGGACGATCGTGGGCTCGGAGCTCGAGGCGCTCGAGCTCGAGTACACGTGGATCAAGGAGTTCGAGCCGCCGTTCAACGTGCAGTTCCGCGACGACAAGTCGTACCCGTACCTCGCGGTGACGTTCGCCGACGACGTGCCGCGGGCGATGGTCACGCGCAACCACGACATCCGCGGCGCCCGCTACTTCGGGCCGTACGCGAAGACGTGGGCGATCCGCGAGACGCTCGACGTGCTGCTCAAGGCGTTCCCGGTGCGCACGTGCTCGCAGGCGGTGTACCGCAAGGCCGAGCGCTCGAATCGGCCGTGCCTGCTCGGCGACATCGGCAAGTGCTCGGCGCCCTGCGTCGGCCGCGTGACGAAGGACGAGCACCGCGAGATCGCCGAGGGCCTCGCGGAGTTCATGGGCGGTCGCGACGAGCGCGTCGTCGACGACGTGCGCCGGCAGATGCAGCGCGCGAGCGCCCGCGAGGAGTTCGAGCGCGCCGCGACGCTGCGCGACCAGATGCTCGCGCTCGAGAACGTGCTGTCGAAGACGTCGGTCGTGCTCTCCGACGGGGTCGACGCCGACGTGTTCGGCACCGTGCAGGACGAGCTGTCGGCGGCGGTGCACCTGTTCTCGGTGCGCGGCGGCCGCATCCGCGGCACCCGCTCGTGGGTCGTCGACACCGAGCTCGACATGACGCCCGCCGAGCTGTCGAGCCAGATGCTGCGTGTCGCGTACCAGGGCGACGACGCCCCGCCGCGCGACGTGCTCGTGCCGACGCTGCCCGAGAGCGCCGACGAGGTCGAGACGTGGCTGGGCGAGCGTCGCGAGGCGCACGGGCTGCGCGGCGCCGTGCGCCTGCGCGTGCCGCAGCGCGGCGACCGCAAGCAGCTCGCCGACTCGGCCATGGCCAACGCCTCCCACGCGTTGCAGGTCGCGAAGACGCGGCGCACGAGCGACTACGGCTCGCGGTCGGCGGCGCTCGCCGACCTGCAGGAGGCGATCGGCATGACCGAGGCGCCGCTGCGCATCGAGTGCTTCGACGTCTCGCACCTCGGCGGCACCGGCATCGTCGCCTCGATGGTCGTCTTCGAGGACGGCCTGCCGCGCAAGGACCAGTACCGCAAGTTCAAGATCGCCCAGGCGGCCGACGACACCGACGCGATGCATCAGGTGCTCACGCGCAGGCTGCGCTACCTCGTCGACGGCGACCCCGAGGCGTCGGAGGGGCGTTCGCGGTTCGCGTATCCGCCGCAGCTGCTGCTCGTCGACGGCGGCCAGCCGCAGGTCGCCGCGGCGGCGCGCGCCGTGCGGGAGTCGGGCCAGTCGATCGCGATCGCCGGCATCGCCAAGCGCCTCGAGGAGCTGTGGCTGCCCGGCGACGACCACCCCGTGATCCTGCCGCGCACGAGCGAGTCGCTGTACCTCGTGCAGCGCCTGCGCGACGAGGCGCACCGCTTCGCCATCACGTTCCAGCGCCAGCAGCGCTCGAGCGCGATCCAGAGCGAGCTCTCGGCGATCCCGGGCCTGGGGGAGGAGCGCGTGCGCAGGCTGCTCAAGCACTTCGGCTCCGCGAAGCGGGTCCGTGCAGCCTCGCCCGAGCAGATCGCCGAGGTGCAGGGCTTCGGTCCGGGGCTCGCCGAGCAGGTCTTCACCTCCCTGAGAACCGATACGGTGGAGGACGAAGGACGAGGGGGATCGTGACTGCGCGCGAGGTGCTCATCATCACCGGCATGTCGGGTGCTGGTCGATCCACTGTCGCGAACGCACTCGAGGATCTCGGCTACTACGTGGTCGACAACCTGCCGCCCGTCATGCTGCGCCAGCTCGTCGATCTCGTGCCCGCCGCGTCCGAGCAGCTGCAGCGCCTCGCGATCGTCGTCGACGTGCGCGGTGGCGTGCTCTTCGACGACGCCATGCGCCTCATCGAGACGCTCCGCACCGAGATGCCGATCACGGTCGTGTACCTCGAGGCCTCCGACGCGACGCTCGTGCGCCGCTTCGAGGCCGTGCGCCGCCCGCATCCGCTGCAGGGCGACGGCACGATCCTCGACGGCATCCGCACCGAGCGCGCGCGCCTCTCGGGCATCCGCGACGTCGCCGACGTGCTGCTCGACACGAGCGACATCAACGTCCACGAGCTCACGAACCGCGTGCGCGATCGCTTCTCGCGCGACCGCGAGGATCAGGTGCGCCTGACCGTGCTCTCCTTCGGCTTCAAGTACGGCACGCCGCCGGACGCCGACCTCATCGCCGACATGCGCTTCCTGCCGAACCCGTTCTGGCAGCCGGAGCTCAAGTCGCACACGGGCCTCGACGAGGCGGTCCGTGACTACGTGCTCGCGCAGGAGGGCGCGTCGGAGTTCGCCGACGCGTACCTCGAGGCGCTCCGGCCGGTCCTGGCCGGCTACGCCCGCGAGAACAAGCGATACGCCGTGCTCGGCATCGGATGCACGGGCGGCAAGCACCGCTCCGTGGCGATGTCCGAGCATCTCGCCGCCCGCCTCGCCGACTCCGGCGTGTCGGTGACGGTGCAGCACCGAGACCTGGGAAGGGAGTGACGTGACCCTGACGCACGACGTCAAGGAGGAGCTCGCACGCGTGCGCGTGCAGCGACCGCAAGCGCGAGCAGCGGAGGTCGCCTCCCTGCTGCGCTTCTCGGGCGGGCTCCACGTCATCTCCGGCCGCGTGGCGGTGGAGAGCGAGGTCGAGTCCGCCGCCATCGCGCGCCGCCTGGGACGCGACCTGCTCGACCTCTACGGGGTGCGTGCCGAGATCGCGGTGATCTCGGGCGGCTCGCGCCAGCGCGCGTACCTCGTGCGCGTCGTGGCGCAGGGCGAGACGCTCGCCCGGCAGACGGGCCTGCTCGACGCTCGCCGTCGCCCGGTGCGCGGCCTGCCGAACCGCCTCACGACGGGCTCGCTCGAGGACCTCGCCGCCGTGTGGCGCGGCGCGTTCCTCGCGCACGGCTCGCTCACCGACCCCGGCCGATCGGCGGCGCTCGAGATCGCGAGCCCGGGCAGCGAGGCGGCCATGGCCATCGTCGGCGCCGCGCAGCGCCTCGGCGTGCCCGCGAAGTCGCGCGAGGTGCGCGGCGTGCACCGCGTCATCGTGCGCGACACCGAGCCGATCTCGCGCCTGCTCTCCGCCATGGGCGCGAGCGACACCGTCGAGTCGTGGATGCAGCTGCGCCAGCAGCGCGAGGTGCGCGCGAACGCGAACCGCCTCGTCAACTTCGACGACGCGAACCTGCGCCGCAGCGCGCAGGCGGCGGTCGCGGCGTGCGCGCGCGTCGAGCGCGCCCTCGAGATCCTGGGCGACGAGACGCCCGAGCACCTCGCGTACGCGGGTCGCCTGCGTCTCGACCACCGCGACGCGTCGCTCGACGACCTCGGTCGTCGCGCCGACCCGCCGATGACGAAGGACGCCGTCGCCGGCCGCATCCGTCGCCTGCTCGCGCTCGCCGACAAGACGGCCGAGGATCGGGGCATCCCCGACACCGAGGCGAGCGTCCCCGAGCTCGACTGAGCCGCATCTCAAGGCCCCGTCGCGGGAACATCCGCGCGACTAGGATCGCTGTACGAGACGTACGCGAATGCCCATCGACGATCGAAGGAGACACGCATGACCGTCTACACCCTGCCCGAGCTGCCGTACGACTACGCAGCGCTCGAGCCGCACATCAGCGCCAAGATCATGGAGCTGCACCACGACAAGCACCACAAGGCGTACGTCGACGGTGCCAACGCGGCCCTCGACGGCCTCGCCGCTGCGCGTGACGCCGGCGACTTCGGTGGCATCAACAAGCTCGAGAAGGACCTCGCGTTCCACCTCGGCGGCCACACGAACCACACGATCTTCTGGAACAACCTGGCCGGCGACGGCGGCGGCGAGCCCGAGGGCGAGCTGTCGGCCGCGATCGCCGAGTTCTTCGGGGACTACGCGAAGTTCCAGGCGCACTTCGCCGCGAACGCCACGGCCATCCAGGGCTCCGGATGGTCGGTGCTCGCGTGGGACTCGCTCGCCGAGCGCCTCAACGTGTTCCAGCTGTTCGACCAGCAGGGCAACGTGCCCGTCGGCACGCAGCCCATCCTCATGCTCGACATGTGGGAGCACGCGTTCTACCTCGACTACCTCAACGTCAAGGCGGACTACGTGAAGGCGTTCTGGAACATCGTGAACTGGCAGGACGCGCAGGCGCGCTTCGAGGCCGCTCGCACGAAGACCCAGGGCCTCATCACCCTCTGAACCACCCCCGCGGGAGGCTCGGAACGAGAGAGCCCGGGCCTCCCGCATCACCCCCACCCCACCCCCAGGGAGCAGGAATGACCACCAAGGTTGGCATCAACGGCTTCGGCCGCATCGGTCGCAACTTCCTCCGCGCGGCGCTCGAGCAGGGCGCCGACATCGAGATCGTCGGCGTGAACGACCTCACCGACAACGCGACGCTCGCGCACCTCCTCAAGTACGACTCCGTCGGCGGCGTCCTCGACGTCCCCGTCCACAGCGACGGCTCGTCGATCACGGTCGGCGACCAGACGTTCCAGGCCCTCGCAGAGCGCGACCCGAAGGCGCTGCCGTGGGGCGACCTCGGCGCCGACGTCGTCATCGAGTCGACCGGCATCTTCACGAAGGTGGCCCAGGCCGGCCAGCACATCGAGGCCGGCGCGAAGAAGGTCATCATCTCGGCCCCGGCGTCCGACCCGGCCCCGACGTTCGTCATGGGCATCAACGAGGGCGACTACGACCCGGCCAACGACCACGTCATCTCGAACGCCTCGTGCACGACGAACTGCCTCGCACCGCTCGCGGGCGTGTTCCACGAGGCCTTCGGCATCGAACGCGGCTTCATGATGACGGCGCACGCCTACACGGCCGACCAGAACCTGCAGGACGGCCCGCACAAGGACCTCCGTCGCGCACGCGGCGCCGCGATCAACATCGTGCCGACGTCGACGGGTGCCGCGAAGGCCATCGGCCTCGTGCTGCCGCAGCTCAACGGCCTGCTCGACGGCTCGTCGTACCGCGTGCCCGTGCCCACGGGCTCGATCGTCGACCTGACGCTCGTGACGCGCGACGGCCTCACGGTCGAGGAGATCAACGACGCGTACCGCGCCGCCGCCGAGGGCCCGCTCAAGGGCATCCTGCAGTACTCGGACGAGCCGCTCGTCTCGAGCGACATCCAGGGCAACCCGCACTCGTCGATCTACGACTCGGGCCTGACGTCGGTCATCGGCAACCTCGTGAAGGTGTCGTCCTGGTACGACAACGAGTGGGGCTACTCGAACCGCCTCGTCGACCTGACGAGCTACGTCGGCGCGAAGCTCTGATGCCGGTCCGGACGCTCGAGTCCCTCGGGGACCTCGCCGGCCGCACCGTGCTGGTGCGGTGCGACCTCAACGTGCCGCTGAAGGACGGCGTCATCGGCGACGAGGGCCGCATCGCGGCCTCCGTGCCGACGCTGCGCCATCTGCTGGATGCCGGCGCGAAGGTCGTGGCGATGTCCCACCTCGGGCGTCCGGACGGCTCGCCGAACCCGGCGTTCTCGCTGGCGCCGGTCGCCGAGCGGCTCGGCGAGCTGCTCGGCACCCCGGTCGCGTTCGCGACCGACACCGTCGGCGAGGATGCGGCCGCCAAGCGCGCCGCGCTGACCGACGGCGGCATCGTGCTGCTCGAGAACCTGCGCTTCGACGCGCGGGAGACGAGCAAGGACGAGGCCGAACGCGCGGCCTTCGCCGCGCAGCTCGTCGACGGCGCGGACGCGTTCGTGTCCGACGGCTTCGGCGTCGTGCACCGGAAGCAGGCGAGCGTCTACGAGGTCGCGAGCCTCGTGCCGAGCGCCGCCGGCCTCCTCGTCGCGGGCGAGCTCGACGTGCTGTCGCGCCTCACCGAGTCGCCCGAGCACACGTACACGGTCGTGCTCGGCGGCTCGAAGGTCTCCGACAAGCTCGGCGTGATCGAGCACCTGCTGCCGCGCGTCGACCAGCTGCTCGTCGGTGGCGGCATGCTCTTCACGTTCCTCGCGGCCCAGGGCCACGGCGTCGGCAAGAGCCTGCTCGAGGTCGACCAGCTCGAGACCGTGCGCGGCTACCTCCACCAGGCCGAGGCCTCCGGCGTCGAGATCGTGCTGCCGACGGACGTCGTCGTCGCGGAGGCGTTCGACGCCGACGCCGCGCACGAGACCGTCGAAGCCTCCGCCATCGAGTCGAGCGCCTTCGGCGCCGCCGGCATCGGCCTCGACATCGGCCCGACCACGGCCGCAGACTTCGCCGCCCGCATCGCGGCATCCCGCACGGTGTTCTGGAACGGCCCGATGGGCGTGTTCGAGATGCCGGCGTTCGCAGCGGGCACGAAGGCCGTCGCGCAGGCGCTCACCGAGGTCGATGGCCTCGGAGTCGTCGGCGGCGGGGATTCCGCGGCCGCGGTGCGCAGGCTCGGCTTCGCAGACTCCGACTTCGACCACATCTCGACCGGCGGCGGTGCGAGCCTCGAGTTCCTCGAGGGCAAGCGGCTGCCAGGACTGGAGGCACTCGGATGGTGACCCGTACCCCGCTCATCGCAGGCAACTGGAAGATGAACCTCGACCACCTGGACGCGATCCGGGTGGTGCAGAAGCTCGCCTGGACGCTGCAGGACGCGAAGCACGACACGAAGGACGCGGAGGTCGCGGTCTTCCCGCCCTTCACCGACCTGCGCAGCGTGCAGTCGCTCGTCGCGGCCGAGCGCTTCGATCTGGCCTACGGCGGCCAGGACGTGTCCGAGCACGACTCCGGCGCGTACACGGGCGAGATCAGCCCCGTGTTCCTCGCGCGTCTCGACTGCCAGTACGTGCTCGTGGGCCACTCGGAGCGTCGCCAGATCCACGGCGAGACCGACGAGCTCATCGGCCGCAAGTCGGCTGCAGCGCTGCGCCACGGGGTGACGCCGGTCATCTGCATCGGCGAGACGGCCGAGGACCTCGAGCAGCACGGCGCCTCCGCGGTGCCGGTGCAGCAGATCCGCACGATCCTCGCCGACCTGCCCGCAGGCGACGTCGTCGTCGCGTACGAGCCCGTGTGGGCCATCGGCTCCGGCCAGGCCGCGACGGCGGAGCAGGCGCAGGAGGTGTGCGCCGCGATCCGCGCCGCCATCGCCGACGTCCGCGGCGCCGAGGCAGCCGAGTCGACGCGCATCCTCTACGGCGGCTCGGTGAAGTCGGCGAACATCGCAGGCTTCATGCGCCAGCCCGACGTCGACGGCGCGCTCGTCGGCGGTGCGAGCCTCGACCCGGTCGAGTTCGCCGCCATCAGTCGCTTCACGCATCACGTCGGCACGTGACGCGCGCCGCGGCGCCGGGGGAGACCCCGGCACTGCGGTAGACTGACCGATCGTCCAGACTTCCCACGAGAGGTGAACGTGGAGATCCTCCAGATCATCATGCAGGTGATCCTCGGCATCACGTCGGTGCTGCTGACGCTGCTCATCCTGCTGCACAAGGGCCGCGGTGGCGGCCTGTCCGACATGTTCGGCGGCGGCATCTCGTCGTCGATGGGCTCGTCGGGCGTCGCCGAGCGCAACCTGAACATCCTGACGGTGACGTTCGTGCTCACCTGGATCACGTCGATCACGGTGCTCGGCGTCATCACGCGCTTCAACGGAGCCGGCTGATGGCCTCCGGCGGCAGCGCCATCCGCGGCTCGCGCGTCGGCGCGGGCCCCATGGGCGAGCAGGACCGCGGCTTCCACGCCGAGCGCGTGGCGGTGTCCTACTGGGACGCCGCGGGCAACGAGACGGTGCGCTACTTCGCGGCCGACCTGCCCGAGGACGAGATCCCCGAGGTCATCGACTCGCCGTCGACGGGTCTGCCCGCCGGCCGCGACAAGGATGCACCCCCGCAGGTCTCGAAGGCCGAGCCCTACAAGACGCACCTCGCGTACGTGAAGGAGCGCCGCACGCCCGAGGAGGCGGAGCAGCTGCTCGAGGAGGCGCTGCAGAAGCTGCGCGCCCGCCGCGGTCAGGCTTCCTGACCCGCGTCACGCGCAACGACGAAGGCCCCGCATCCGCTGGATGCGGGCCTTCGTCGTGTCCGGATGGACGGTGCTCAGTCGAGCATGCCGTCGGGGAGCAGCGACGCCGCGGCGCGGTCGACGAGGTAGCGCGTCTCGCGCGTGCCGTGCACGCCCGCTGCGGGCACCTCGTGCCGGTCGGCCGTCGACATGGCGAGGGCGAGGGCCGACGCCTTGTCGTCGCCCGCGACGACGAGCCACACGCGCGGGGCGCGGTTGAGCGCGTCGAACGTGAGGCTCAGGCGCTCGGGCGGCGGCTTGGGGAGTCGCGCACGGCGATGACGCCCGCCCCCTCGACGTCGGTGCCGTCGTGGCCGGGGAAGAGCGACGCGACGTGCGCGTCGGGTCCCATGCCCAGCAGCACGAGGTCGAGCACGCGATCGCCGAGCTCGGCCGTCGCAGCGATCGCCGCGGCGTCGAGGTCGAGCCCCGCATCGGATGCGGGCAGCTCATGCACGTTCGCCGCGGGGATGTCGACGTGGTCGAGCAGCGCCTCGCGCGCCTGCAGCGCGTTGCGGTCGCCGTCGGCGGCGGCGACGAAGCGCTCGTCGCCCCACCAGCAGTGGATGCGCGCCCAGTCGAGCGCGCGACCGCGCAGCGCGGCGAGCAGCTCGATGCCGACGGAGCCGCCCGTGAGGGCGACGTGGCACTCGTCCTGCTCGGCGAGCACCGCCGTGATCGTCGCCGCGAAGCGGTCGGCGGTCTCGGCGACGAGCGCGGCGCGGTCGGCGTGGATCACGAGCTCGCGACTCATCGGCTGCCTCCCTCGGGCGCGGGCACGCTCGTGCCCGCCGTGCCCGAGATGCGGATCGCCTCGAGCACCTGGTGGTACATCTCGTCGGGGTCGAGCCTGCGCAGCTCCTCCGCGAGCTGGTCGCGCAGCTGCCGGTGCGACAACGCGACCTCGTGGTCGGGCTGGCCGGGGATCTGCAGCAGACCCGTCGACGGACGGATGCGCGTGAGCGTCGCGTCGCCCGACGCCCGCGTGAGCGTGACCGACGACAGGCCGCTCGAGCCGAGCGGGCCGTCGGCGCGCGACGACACGTCGACGTCGACGCCGAGGCGCAGGCGCAGCCAGGCCGCCATGAGGTGCACCGACGGGCTGCGCAGCGCGCCGGTGACGCGCGCGTGGATCACGGGCTCGTACGGCGGCTGGTCGAGCACGGCCGCGAGCTGGGCGCGCCAGTTCGTGACGCGCGTCCACGCGAGGTCCGTGTCGCCGGGCTCGTAGCCCTCGGCGAGGCCGCGGAGCACCGTGCGGGGGTCCTCCTGGCGTGCCGAGTCGGTGATGCGGCGCTGCGCGAGCGCGCCGAGCTGCGCGGATGCGGGGTGCTCGGGCATGCGGTGCGGCCACCACGCGACGACGGGCGCATCGGGCAGCAGGAGGCCCTGCACGACGCCGATGAGGTGCGCGCCGACCTCGCCGTAGCACTGCAGCAGCACGACCTCGCTGGCGCCGGCGTCGCCGCCGACGCGGATCTCGGCGTCGAGGCGCGGCTCCTCGGTCGCGGCGATCTCGTCGATCGACCGCGACACGACGAGCACGCGCATGGGGTGCTCGCGGCTCGCCTCGTTGGCGGCCGCGATCGCGTCCTCCTCCTCGCCGAGATGCGTGTGGATGACGAGCGTGAGCACGCGCCCGAGGGCGAGCACGCCGCCCTCCTCGCGGATCTCGATGAGTCGGCGCTGGATCGCGCTCGTCGTCGTGCCCTCGAGCGTGACGATCACGGGCGCCTCCAATGCCTGTTGGTGCGACGCAGCATGGCGTCGGCGCTCGCGGGCCCCCAGGAGCCCGGTGCGTACTGCTCGAGCGGGCTGCCGACGGCGGCCCAGTGCTCCTCGACGGGGTCGAGGATCGCCCACGACAGCTCGACCTCGCGCGCCTGCGGGAACAGGGGCGGGTCGCCGAGCAGCACGTCGAGGATGAGGCGCTCGTACGCCTCGGGCGACTCCTCGGTGAACGCGTGGCCGTAGCCGAAGTCCATCGTGACGTCGCGCACGTGCATGCCGGATCCCGGCACCTTCGAGCCGAAGCGCAGCGAGGTGCCCTCGTCGGGCTGCACGCGGATGACGAGGGCGTTCTCGCCCATCGACTGCGTCGCCGTCTCGGGGAACAGGTACTGCGACGCGCGCTTGAAGACGATCGCGATCTCGGTGACGCGTCGGCCGAGGCGCTTGCCGGCGCGCAGGTAGAAGGGCACGCCCGCCAGCGGCGGTTGTCGACCTCGAGCGTGATGGCGGCGTAGGTCTCGGTGGCCGAGTCCTCTGCCATGCCGTCCTCGTCGAGGAAGCCCGTCACCTGCGTGCCGCCCTGCCAGCCGCCCGCGTACTGGCCGCGTGCGGTCGAGGCGTCCAGGTCGCCCGGGATGCGGGCGGCCGAGAGCACCTTCTCCTTCTCGGTGCGCAGGTCGACGGCGTCGAACGACACCGGCTCCTCCATCGCCGTGAGGGCGAAGAGCTGCAGCAGGTGGTTCTGGATGACGTCGCGCGCGGCGCCGATGCCGTCGTAGTAGCCCGCACGGCCACCCACGCCGATGTCCTCGGCCATCGTGATCTGCACGTGGTCGATGTAGTTGGCGTTCCAGATCGGCTCCCACAGGTTGTTCGCGAACCTGAGGGCGAGGATGTTCTGGACCGTCTCCTTGCCGAGGTAGTGGTCGATGCGGAACGCTGTCGGGCGGGAAGACCGAGTCGACGACCGACGCGAGGTCCCTCGCCGAGGCGAGGTCGTGGCCGAACGGCTTCTCGATGACGACGCGGCGCCACGACTCGTCGCTCGTCGCGACGCCCGAGCGCTTCAGCTGCTGCGTCACGACCGGGAACTGCCCGGCGGGATCGACAGGTAGAAGGCGTAGTTGCCCATGGTGCCGCGCGCGTCGTCGAGCTCGCGGAGCGTCTCGGCGAGCCGGTCGAACGCCGCGTCGTCGTCGAAGTCTCCCTGCACGAAGCGGAAGCCCTCGGCGAGCTGCGCGAACACGTCCTCGCGGAAGGGCGTGCGCGCGTGGGCGCGCACGGCCTTCTCGACGACGCCGCGGAACGCCTCGGCATCCCACTCGCGACGGCCGTAGCCGACGAGCGAGAAGCCGGGCGGCAGCAGGCCGCGGTTGGCGAGGTCGTAGATCGCCGGCAGCAGCTTCTTCTGCGCGAGGTCGCCCGTGACGCCGAACAGCACGAGCGCGTTCGGCTCGGGGATGCGCGTCAGACGGAGGTCCGACGCGTCGCGCAGCGGATTCGACCAGCCCGCCGGCGCTCATGCGGCGGCTGCGGTGGCCAGGCGGCGGTACCCGTCGTCGAGGTCGGTCAGCGTCAGCGTGAGCACGGGGCGGTCGTGGCCCGCGAGCACGGCGGCGTCGCCGCCAGCCTGCGCCTGCAGCAGCTGGCCGAACGTGAACGGGCGCTCGGGGATCTCGAGGTCCTCGGCGGGGTGCCGAGGATCTGCAGGAACACGCCCACGGGCTTGCCGCCCTTGTGGTACTGGCCGGTCGAGTGCAGGAAGCGCGGACCCCAGCCGAACGTGACGGGGCGCTGCGTGCGTGCCGCGAGCAGGTCGCGGAGCGTCGCGAATCGCTCCTCGCCGAGGCGGTCGAGGTACGTGTGCACCGCGAGGTAGCCGTCGGCGGGGATCGCGGCGAGCAGCGCGTCGAGCGACGACTCGAGCGTGTCGCCCGAGACGGAGCCGCGCAGCTCGATCGAGCCGTCGACGACCGTCGCGGGCGCCGGGGGCGAGGTCCTCCAGCAGGCCTCGCGCGCGTCCTTGGCCGACTCGACGTCGGGCTGGTCGAACGGGTCGATGCCGAGCAGGCGTCCGGCGACGGCCGTCGCGAACTCCCACACCAGCAGCTGGGCGCCGAGCGTGCCGGCGACCTCGACCTCGCCGGCAGCGACCTCGCGCGCCTCGGCGCGCGAGCCGACGACGCGGATGACCTGCAGGTCGGCGAGGTCCTCGCCGAGCTCGGCTGCGTCGACGTCGAGCACCACGGGCAGCACGCCCGTGCCCTGCTTGCCCGTCGACTCGGCGATGAGCTGCTCGGCCCAGTCGGCGAAGCCGACGATGTGCGTGCCGTCGGCGACGATCCCGATGTAGTCCTTGAGCGGCTTCGTGCCGGCGAGCACGGCGCCGAGCTGGAGGCCCGGGTTCGACTCGTCGTCCTCCGAGACGAGCGGCAGGGCCGCCTCCGCCTCGTCGAGCAGCTCGGCGACGTCGACGCCCGCGAGGGCCGACGGGACGATGCCGAAGGCCGTGAGCGCCGAGTAGCGGCCACCGACGTTCGGGTCGGCGTTGAAGACGCGGTAGCCCGCCGCGCGCGCGGCGCCGTCGAGCGGGCTGCCCGGGTCGGTCACGACGATGATGCGCTCGGTCGGGTCGATGCCCGCCTCGCGGTACCACTGCTCGAAGACGCGCTTCGCGGAGTCGGTCTCGAGCGTCGAGCCCGACTTCGACGAGACGACGATCGCGGTGCGCTCGAGCTCGTCGCGCAGGGCCGTGAGCACCTGGCCGGGCTCGGTCGAGTCGAGCACCGTGAGGTGCACGCCGAACGTGCGCGTGATGACCTCGGGCGCGAGCGACGAGCCGCCCATGCCAGCGAGGGCGAAGCGGTCGACGCCCTTCGCCGCCAGGTCGGCCTTGAGCTCGAGCACGTCGTCGACGAGGCCGCGCGTGTTCGAGGCGGCGTCGATCCAGCCGAGGCGCTTCGATGCCTCGGCCTCGGCGGCCTCGCCCCAGAGCGTCGAGTCCTTCGCGGCGATGCGGCCCGCGACGCCGTCGGCCACGAGCTGCGGCACGACGCGGTCGATGGCCTCCTGCGCGGCGCCGGTGGCGTGGAGCACGAAGCTCATGCCGCACCTCCCGCCTGCGCGAGCTGGCCGCGGACGGTCTCGACGAGCTCGTCCCACGAGGCGATGAACTTGTCGACGCCCTCGCGCTCGAGCAGCTCGGTGACCTCGACGTACGAGACGCCCTGCGCCTCGACGGCGTCGAGCACGCCCTGTGCGGACTCGACGTTGGCCGTGATCTCGTCGCCCGTCACGACGCCGTGGTCGGCGAGCGCCTCGAGCGTCTTCTCGGGCATCGTGTTGACGGTCTCGGGCGCTGCGAGCTCCGTGACGTACAGCGTGTCGGGCAGCGACGGGTCCTTGACGCCCGTCGAGGCCCACAGCGCGCGCTGCGCGTTGGCGCCGGCGGCGAGCAGCGTCTGCGCGCGCTCCGACGAGACGCCTCCTGCCAGACGCCGTAGGCGAGGCGCGCGTTCGCGACGCCCGCCTTCGACTTGAGCGCCGTGGCCTCCTCGGTGCCGATCGCGTCGAGGCGCTTGTCGATCTCGGTGTCGACGCGCGACACGAAGAACGAGGCGACCGAGTGGATCGTCGAGAGTCGTGGCCCGCCTGCTGCGCGCGCTCGAGGCCCGTGAGGTAGGCGTTGATGACGTCGCGGTAGCGGTCGAGCGAGAAGATCAGCGTGACGTTGACGCTGATGCCGGCGCCGATCGTCGCGGCGATGGCCTCGAGGCCCTGCTTCGTCGCGGGGATCTTGATGAGCACATTCTCCTTGGCGACGCGCTCGTGCAGCTCCTTGGCCTCCGCGACCGTGCCCTCGGTGTCGAACGCGAGGTTCGGCGACACCTCGATCGACACGCGGCCGTCGATGCCGCTCGTCGCGGCGTAGATCGGCTGGAAGATGTC